>NZ_CAXIQG010000001.1:0-261525 GCF_964030945.1 Rickettsia endosymbiont of Orchestes rusci
CTCTAGACGATACCCTTGACAATATTATTGCTTTTATTGCTTTATTACTCATATTATTTTACCTCCTGTTTTGTATTTTTGCCTTTATAACATTCCAAGGTATATTTAAGAACAAACGCAGCAACGCTTAACAAGTCGTTTTGAGGAAAATCCGAGTTATAAAGTTTTAATTCTTGGCTGGATTTTCGGTACATATCGACCTTTATTAATTTGGTCAGTGATAAAGTACCGAGTACTGTAAAAAGTATTATACTGTGAGGGATATTTAATAATTTATCTTCAACTAGGGCAGTAACCGATCCGACAGGCTCGCACATCATCTCATCAATTAATTTATGTAAAATAGGATAATCAAACGATCCTTTATGTTCTATGATTTTTAACAATGTAAAATTATGTCGGTGGCAGTAGTCAGTAATGAGGTTTTGGCGGTGTTTGCGGCTTGCAGAATTTGAAAGAGGCTTAAGAAAGATTATTGCTTTTTTAGTGTTTGTCATATTGGCTACCCCGTTGTGATTAAATTTAAAGCTATTTAATTTTAACCACCACAGATTTAACTTATGGTGGTCGGGGAGTTCAAAGAACCGCCTAAGACAGTTATAATGGCTTTTAGGTTTAAAGTTTGCACTTTAGACCCTGAACATGACCAAAATCGCCCCGACCGTAGGGTCGAGGGTTTATATCATTTATACGGCAGATACTACCGCTTAGGATAGAGGCTTTGAAACCCCAGAAAAGCTTTGCAGCTATTCCAGTTATGATTTTATACTCAACTCCCCGAAAAAGTCAACTAACCTTTATTGCTTATTGTTGTTTTTTTCTTTTTCTAGTCTCGTTTGTACTTCAATAAGCTTTTGGCAAAATGCAATGAAATTCCTTGCTGCTTGGCGTGCTTGGTCTTCGGTAATTTCGCCGTTATAAGCATTGTAAATACTCTGTACTACCTTATTAAATTTTTCTCTCATTGTTTCTTTATTCATAAAGTTATTCCCTTTCCGTATTTCGCTAAAACATAATCCATTAAAGCCAAGCTATCGGCTTCGTTATCGTCAATCGGTTTAAATCCTTTTTTCTTAATAGCCTCTATTACGTCATATTTAGTAGCGTTGCCTTTGCCGGTGATATGCTTCTTAATAGTACCGACCGGCACACCTCTATAAGGTATTTGATGATGTTCACAAAAGGCCATTAGATGAGCAACGAAACCGCCGTATTTATGAGCGGCATCTATTCCTTTGTGACTGCGTACCGCTTCAAAATAAACTTCATCAAAGCCGTCTTCACTGTTCTTAAGGTCTACCAGCCATTGCCTAAAGCGTAAGAATACCATCCCGCCGCCTTCAAATTTGTTGGGTTTAAAATCTATAGTGCCGGAGGTAATCCCGCCGCTTTTATCGTGCAAAGCCCAGCCGGCTACAGTGCCGAGGTCTAACGCTAATATTGTTTTATAGTTTTCCATGTTGTTAATCCTCCTTATTTGTCGTTTCCTTTTTTTCCTCTTGTTCCTGCCAATATTTTTCTATCCCTTCAGTAGTAATATTGTTGAAATCATTAGCGGTAACCGCCCCACAAGTAATGCAAGCGATTTTTTGCATAATAGGAGGCTTAGGGATTGATTTATCGTATACGTACTTGTAAATATGAGAATACGTTACGCCAAATAATTTAGCTGTTTCCTGCGTCTTTAATTTGTGAGTATTCATCCATGTTAATAATTTCATAATTTCCTCCTTAAATTTTATTAGGACTAAAACCTTTGCTTTTGCATCGATTACGGCGTATTTAGTAGCGTTGCCTTTGCCGGTGATATGTTTCTTGATAGTACCGACCGGCACGCCTTTATAAGCTATTTGGTGATGTTCACAAAAAGCCGTTAGATGAGCAAGAAAGCCGCCGTATTTATGAGCGGCATCTATTCCCTTGTGACTCCGTACCGCTTCAAAAAAAACTAGATCAATGCCGTCTTCGCTGTTTTTGATATCTACAAGCCATTTTCTAAAGCGTAAAAATACCATGCCGCCGCCTTCAAATTTGTTGGGTTTAAAATCTATAGTACCTGACTTAATAATTCTATCTTTATTACTTATTGCCCAACCTGTTATTGTACCAAGGTCTAGAGCTAATATTGTTTTCTGATTCTTTGGGTTATTCATCTTTCTATCCTTAATGCTTGATAAAGCTTTTTTAATAATTGTTTTAATAATTCTCCAGTTGAATTTTCCGAAACAAAATCATAAAAATCATTTGGAGTTACGAGTCCTGAAGTAGCTATATAAATTCTTTTCATAATTGCTACTCTAGGGATTGTTTTCTCATGCAAATATTTGTGAATGTACGATTGCGAAACTCCAATTGATTCAGCCATTTTGCTTGGTGATGTTCCTGTTATATACATCTATTCCTCTAATTTCATAAATATACCTTTGCTTAAATTATAAATTGCAGAGATAAAATATTTTTCAAGGTACGTGTTTTGCAAGCTTTAATATGAGCTAAAATTGAATATTCGCACGTGTCTACAACTTAAATTTATGATTACGTTACACCTAATTTTTAGGTTTGTGGAAAAATTTAACTTTAAGTTAAATTCTGTATTGAGGAATCGCTGAAAGCCTTAAGGAAAGCGGGGTTTAAAATTTAACTTAAAGTTAAATAGGGTTGAAAAGGTTTTAAAATTAGGGAATGTTGTAATTGCAAAACTTAATTTAAAAAGAGGTAAAACATGAAGAAAGAACTAACAACCGACATCGACATTTTAAAGGTGCCGATCGGGTTACTAGCAAAATATGACGTTGAAGATTTACACCGCCATTTAGTACAAGTTACCGAGGAGCTAGAAAAAGCTAAGCGGCTCAAACAATGGCTACAATCGGCAATAGCTCTTAAATATGAAGCGCGTATACAAAATAAACGTAACTATTTGGAGGAGGATAGCGGTGTTGTTCATTATGAGGAAGAGGGCTTTAAGATAACTAGCGACGTACCGAAAAAAGTTGAGTGGCAGCAAAGCGTACTTAGTAAAATTGCCGGCAATATACTAGCCAGAGGTGGAAAGTTATCGGACTATATTGAAGTTCATTATCACGTGCCGGAAGCTAAATATAACAGCTTACCGCAAGTGTTTAAGGAAATGCTGCTACCAGCCAGAATAATTAGACTCGGCAACCCTGTTTATAAGCTTACCAAACTAAATGATGATAAGTTTGAAACAGTTACGCTAGATCAACTTATGTCGGAATGGGGGGTAAGCCATGAGTAAATTACCGATTATTAGTGCCGACGAGCGTTTAGCAGAAAAACGAGGGATTAAGGGTTGTATATTTGGCGGTTACGGCATCGGCAAAACTAGCCTTCTCTGGACTCTACCGGCGGAAACTACGTTATTCTTTGATTTAGAGGCTGGGGATTTAGCCGTAGAAGGCTGGCAAGGTGATTCTGTTAGACCTCGTATAGCATAATCCATTAAGGTATTGACAAGTAGCATAAAATAAGTAAATCTATGTGCGAAAAAGGAAAGAGATGGTCCGAGCATATCCATACGAACTAAGAACAAAAGCATTAGAGTTAATAGATAAAGTTAAGTCAGTAAGTAAAGTTAAGGAGTTATTAAATATATCTAGGCAAACATTATACAAATGGCAAGCTATTCAAAAGAAAGAAGGAGATATTCAGCCGAGAGTAGGCTATCAAAAAGGTCATAATAAAAAGCTAACAAATATGCCGGAGTTTAAGGAATTTATAGATAATATGAGGTGGTACCCTTTGTCTAGACAAATTTTTTAAATTTTAGAGGTGTAATTCTCCTTTATTAATGTATTGGTTTTTCAAAGTAAAGTTTGCATTTTCTATGTCATATAGCCTCTTGGTAATTTTCTAGTTTTTCTGCAAAATGTATCATTTTAGGTGTCTTATATTCAAGCGATTGATGAGGTCTTTGCTTATTATAAAATTCTATATAATCTCTGATAGCTATCTTTGCTTCACGTACCGTTTCAAGATCAAAACGATAAATCTTCTCTTGTTTCAAAGATCTCCAAAAACGTTCAATAAATACATTATCTAAGGCTCTGCCTTTGCCGTCCATACTAATAGCTATGCCTTGTTGCTCAAGTATTTGAGTAAAATCTTTTGATGTAAACTGTACTCCCTGATCCGTATTAAAAATGTCAGGCTTGCCATGTATAGATATTGCTTCATTTAGAGCTTCAATACAAAAATCATTTTCTAAACTAATCGACACCCGCCAACTCAAAATATAACGACTATACCAATCCATTATAGCAACCAAATATACAAAACCTTGCTTTAATCTTATGTAAGTAATATCTGCACAGTAAACTTGATTGGAGCAAACCACCTCTATATTATTTAATAGATATGGGTATACTTTATGAGCCTGATTCCTACGGCTTAAATTAATTTTTGGGTATACTGCTTCAATACCAAGTATTTTATAATATTTTCTTATCATCTTACGACTAACATTTAACCCTTCCGATTTTAGGACATGAGACATTCTTCTAGTACCATAATAGGGATGCTCTGTAAAAATCTCATCAATTCTGTTCAGTACTCTATACTCCTTATCATCTAAGGTATTCCTAGTTCGGTAATAGTAACTTGAGCGGTTTAAATCTAAAAGTTCGCATTGTCTTGCTATGGTTAATTTTGAAGCATAACTTATCATTTTTTTCCTAACCTCTAAATCCAAAGATACTAGATTTTTTTTTGAGCCAGTCTCTTTCAACTGTTAACTGGCCTATTTGCTCAAATAATGATTTAATTAAATCTTCTTGGCCGGTATCTTGTTGTTTAGATTTCGATTTAAATCCAGAAACCATAAAATCTAAAGCTTCTTTCTTCCATTTATAAATCTGATTAGCGTGAACACCATATTTGCTGGTAATTTGAGCTATAGTCATTTCTCCAGATATTGCTTCAATTGCTATTTTTGCTTTTTCTTCTGCGCTATATTTTTTAACTTGTTTTTTCATTTTTTGCTCCTTTTCCTAGGAGATATTATACCTACTTTTCTCTATTTTCTTGTCTAGTTTTTGGGTACCATTATAATAATGCCGATAAAAGCCTAAAAGAATTAGCAAAAATATCAAATAAATGGTCAGCAACGACAATTTGGCGAGGTATAAAAGCACTAGGATATAGTTATAAAAAAAACTTTTACGCACCCCAAAAGGGACGATGGAGCAAGGAATGATTTTATAGCTAGAATCAAAACTATTTCAAAAGAAGATTTAGTGTTTATGGATGAATCCGGAATAGAAGATAATGCATGCTTGGAGTACGGTTATAGCCTAAAAGGTAAAAGATATTACGATAAGAAAATTTACCAACATAAAACAAGAGTAAGTATGATAGCAGGGCTTTGCAATGGTAAAATAATAGCTCCAATAGTTTTTGAAGGGACTTGTGATACACTAATTTTTAAGAGTTATGTTGAAGATTTTTTGATCAAAGAATTAAAACAAGGTCAAGTGGTTGTTATGGATAATATTAATTTCCATAAGAATTCCAAGGTCAAAGAGCTAATAGAATCTGTAGGTTGTAGTATTTTATTTTTACCTACTTACTCTCCTGATTTAAATCCAATTGAGCATTATTGGTTTAAATTAAAAAATCAAATTAGAAAAACTGCAAAAGACTTCGAACATTTTTTTGATGCTGTTTGTTATAATCTGTCCATATCTTAATGGATTATGCTGTACATGGCAGGAATGTAGAGACTTTGCCGTATTTATCGGCGGTGCTAATCCTTCTGTTAGGGACAACGGCATTTATGGCAAAGCACATTATGAAGATGTTTGCCGTAGGTTCGGGGATTCTGCCGCTATTGATAAATACGAAACTATCTTTATTGACTCCATAACGGTTGCAGGACGCTTATGTTTGCAATGGTGTAAATCTCAACCGCAAGCCGTTAGCGAGAGAACCGGCAAGGAGGACATGCGGAGTATGTACGGCTTACATGGTCAAGAAATGATTACCTGGCTGACGCATCTACAGCATGCAAGGGCTAAAAATACCTGGTTTGTCGGGATATTGGAAGAGAAGCAAGACGAATATAATCGTCGGACATTCGGCTTGCAGATAGACGGCAGCAAAACCGCCAATGAGTTACCGGGGATAGTTGACCAAGTTATAACTATGGCACAGGTAAAAATTGAAGGTAAAGAGTCTCGGGCTTTCATCAACCACACTTTAAACCCTTACGGCTACCCTGCTAAAGATCGGTCGGGGAAGCTGGAAATGATCGAGCCGCCGCATCTCGGTAATCTCATGGCAAAGATTAAGGGAAGTACAAAACCTATCTACAAAGATTTAAATCAGCAAGTAACAACAATAACTAAAAATAAACAACAATTAATTAAGGAGTAACATTATGAGCTATTACGATTTTAATACTGCGACTAATCAAGCAAACTTTGATTTAATCCCGAAAGGGACAATAGCCAAGGTAAATCTTAGAATAAAACGCGGCGGTTATAACGATGCCGAAAGCGGTTGGACGGGCGGCTACGCCACTAAAAACGATATAAGCGGTGCTGTTTACTTAGATTGTGAATTTACAATTTTGTCAGGCGAATATGCTAAACGCCGAGTTTGGAGCATGATCGGACTTTATAGCGAGAAGAATAATAACCGCTGGGGCGAGATAGGTAGGGGATTTATTCGCTCTATTCTCAATTCTGCCAGAGGTTTTAGCAATAAAGATGATTCAATAGCAGCACAAGAAGCTCGCAAGATTAACGATTTTAGCGAATTAGACGGATTGGAGTTTGTAGCGAAGATTGATATAGAAACCGATCAGCTTAGTAATGAGAAGAATGTAATTAAAGTTGCTATAGACCCAAGCCATAAGGATTATGCAAAGTTTATGGATGATATCACCGATATACCGGCGTGGAGGTAATTATGTTGGATTATAATCATAGAAACGATAATTCACAAATTAATTCCCAAACAGTAACGGAGCAAATAAATAAAAACATAGATAAATGGTTAGTTTGGGAGCGTGAGCTACAAGCTATTCGTAAATATCTAGGGGCATCTCGTTTGGGGGTGCCTTGCTCGCGGGCGTTGCAATATGAGTATATGGCGGCAGAAAATAACGAGAGCTACCCCCTTGACGGTCAAACCTTACGTATTTTTGAAACGGGGCATGTATTCGAGGAACTAGCCATTAGATGGTTACGATTTTCGGGGTTTAGACTTGATACTAGAGACGAAAACGGGCAGCAATTCGGTTTTAAGGCGGCACACGGTAAGATTGCCGGACATGTCGACGGGATTATTACGGGAATACCTTTGACCTTGACGCTAAAGTTACCTTGTCCGATGCTATGGGAGGTTAAAACGATGAGCGGCAAAAACTGGCGGGAAACTGTTAAAAAGGGTTTAGTGCTGTCTAAGCCCGTATATGCCGCGCAAATTGCTTTATATCAGGCTTATATGGAGGATACCATACCCGACATCTCTAAAAATCCTTGTTTATTTACCGCTATTAATAAAGATACCTCGGAAATATACGCCGAGCTTATCCCCTTTGATGCCGAATTAGCGCAGAGGATGAGCGATAAGGCTGTTAACATTATCAAAGCTACCGAAGCGGGGGAAACATTACCTAGGGGCTTTAGTAGTAAGGAGGTTTTTGACTGCAAAATATGCCCTTATCAAACTAAATGCTGGGGGGATTAAGCCGTGAGTGATATTTTACCCGTAAAAGACGATATTAAGGCTTATTTTTGGCTGGTATTCGGTTATTTAGACGGGTTAATTCCGTTGCGTTCATTTGCAGAGAAAGGGGGCGGAACTAATAAGCCCCCTGCTAATATTTGGATTGAAGCAAATGACGATATGGCTGTTAAAGCGTTTAACTTCACGACGGCAACAAATCAACGACAAACAGCATTTTACGTAATTCCCGGAGTGGTTGCAGAACACGGGCAAGCTTCTAGCGGCGATATATTACAAATGCAAGTGCTGCTAATCGATATTGACGACGGGGATACCGAAAGCAAGTTAGCATTACTTGAGGATGCACTAGGTAAGGCTAGCATGGTTGTTGAATCGGGAGGTGTTACAGCAGAGGGTCATACTAAGCTGCATGTTTATTGGCAATTAATGGAGGTTGCGAGCGGTGAGGATTTAAAACAATTGCTAGAGCTAAGGCATAAAATAGCTTTAGCTGTGGGCGGTGATGTAAGCTTTAAGTCAGCCCATCAACCGATTAGGGTAGCAGGCTCGGTTTATTACAAAGGCGGAGTTGCGAAGCTTGTTAAAATTAGGTCCTATAGTCGTATGGAGTATACGCTTGAGGAATTAGTAGAGGGAGTTAAAAAGTTAATTGACGTTAATACTTTAGATCTCCAGAATTTTACTAAAAACTTACTAAACATTAATGATATTGCTTTACCTAACTTTAATAACTCTGCTTTAGCTCTTAATGATATTTTGACAAACAAAGTGTATGAAGGCGGCAGCGGTGAAGCTAGCCGTTTCAACCGATTAAGCAGGATAATAGGCTACTGGTTGCGGCGCCGCCATGACGGGCTAATTACTGAAGCGCAAGCCTTGGAGGAAATACATAGTTACAATCTTGCTAACGTTGTGCCTTCTTGGTCGTTAGATAAAATAAAACAAGAAGTTAACGGCTTATGGAAATTGCATTTACAGAAATACGGCGAGCCTCGGAAAATACTAGAAGCTGCTAACAATACTAAAATAATTAATAGCTTTTCGCTAAGGGCTTTTTTAAACGATCAAAGCGAATTGCCGCAAGATTTGATAGCACCACGTATATTAACGCCTGGAGGGTTATTTGTTTTCGGCGGTGCGCCAAAAGTCGGCAAGAGTGATTTTTTATTATCGTTATTCGTGCATCTAGCGGCAGGTGCAGAATTTTTAGGATTCAAGCCTAGTAAGCCGCTAAAGATTTTCTATTTTCAGACCGAGGTAGATTACCATTATTTGCGTGAGAGATTACAAAATATGCAATTATCTAAGGAGTTAATAAATAAGGCGCAAGATAATTTATATACTACGCACAGTAATAAGGTGTTGTTAGACGAGAGCGGTACAAATGCCGTAGCCGAGCATATTAAGGAAAAATTAAACATAATTCCCGATATTATAGCAGTTGACCCGTTGCGCAATGTTTTTGACGGCGGTAGAGACGGAGCTACGGAAAATGAAAACCAGGCAATGATATTTTTTTTGCAAAATAGGATTGACGTACTCCGAAATAAAACAAATCCTAATGCCGGCGTTATTTTAGTTCATCATACTAAAAAAATAACACATACACAGTTTGAGGAAGACCCGTTCCAAGCGTTCAGCGGTGCAAGTAGCTTGCGAGGTTACTACACTACCGGAGCTTTGTTATACAAATCAGAGACCAATGATCAGCATCGCCATTTGATTTTTGAGCTGCGTAACGGCAAAGAAATTCCTACTAAAATGTTAAATAAGGAAAACGGCGTATGGGTTGAAATTAATCCTTTAAATATACCGGTTATTAATCAACATTACAGTACAAGGCTTAATGCCGAACGAGACCGCCGAGATCAGCTTATTATGGATATTTTAGAAGAGGAAGCAAATAACGGACGTGCTTATTCGGTTAGTGCTTTTTGTGAAGCATTTGATGGGGATAAAGGCTTAGGAAGTAAAGACTCCATCAGGGCAAGAATTAAAGTTTTAACTAGGAAAGGTTATATTAAGTTTTTTAAAAACACTATGGATTATGTATTTGGTAAATGTACCTCTAATTATGGTTTAATGTGTTTTAAAAACATGCATTTAATCCAAGAAAAAGGAACTAAAAGAGTTTTACCTACTCATTATTTACATCATGAATTCGAGGAATTATATCCGGTAGAAAACTCTAAAATATGGAAAATTTACGATGAAGAAACTAGTAATAACAAATTTTATGAAATTTAAGTTTAGGGTCGCAAAACAAAGCTTAAAAGCCGTGGAACATGCTATAAGATAAGGAAAATGCAAATGAAGTTTTGAAGTTTATGTTTAAGTTTATGAAATTTCCGAAACTTGAAAATCGAAATATAGCTAAAAAGCCGTGAAATACGCTAAGCTATAGGAAAAACTAAGAAAAATCAAGTTTACGGAAATACCTAAACTTAAACATAAACTTGAATTGGAAAAACTGTAGAAAATCAATAGGTTACAGCGGTTTCAAGTTTAGGTATCGCTTGTATCAAAAAAATCAAGTTTAGGTATGTTGAAAAGCCTTTAGTTAACAGGGTTTAAAGGTGGTATTTCAAGTTTGGAAAATAACCCCCTATACTTATAGTATAGGACTATAAAAGTCCTTATACGCAGTATTAGGGTTTTGCGCGCAGGGGTGATTTATGAAAATTAAATAAAACACGACAATAAAAAATCATGGAGGCAAAAATGAAAATATCAAAAGCTACGGAAATATCAAAACACGACAAAAGACCGATAGCGAAATTTTACCGCTGCCATGCTGAAGATTTAAAAAACGGTATCACGCTTGATAGATGTCGAGGCATAAGCTACGAGCAGTTTAGGGCGGCTGATCGGTTAGTGAGTAATTACGAACGTTCCTTCAACCTAAAATCTAGTGGCAGTGTGATTAAGGTTGAAATGCTAAAGCAGCAAAAAAGCAGTTATAACACGGCTAGACTTGAGAGCCAAATTGACGCACTGCATAGCCACAAGCTGGTATTCGGTAGCCTAAACAGGAAATCGCAGGAAATCATTGAACATTTTTGCCTTAATGAGCTACCGATGCGACAGTTTGAGCTGAAGCAAATACCGCAATGGATTAAAGGAGCCGGCAGCGTGCGGCTACGTGAAGCACTGGACGATTTAGTTGAGATTTATAAAAATTTGTCGCCTAATAGCTCTAAAAGCTTAACTTAAAGTTAAATTTTGAAAAAATAGCTACTAAGAGGATAGGCAATTGTAAAACACCTAACTTAACTTTAAGTTAAATTCTCTAAAACCCTATTGCTATCAGGAAAACCGAGTAGTATAATGGTATGTAAGAATGAAATTAGTAGAGAAACAGGCAAGGTTTAATATGGCAATAATCAAGGAAGAAATCAGCAATAGCGATTTAGAGCAACTACTACCGCCGATAGCAATTAATGCTAACAAAAACGATATAGAACCAATAACAACAGCCGGATTTGATAGCTTAACTTTTTTGGTGCTAGTAGGAGCTTCTGCGGTTGAATTAAATAATGATCGATATATACAAATCAAGCTTCAACATTCCAACGATCAGGATAACGGCTTTGAGGATTGTGAAAATAAACATGTCGTACTGCATGCCAAAGAAAACAATAATGCTATTTACATTAAAGCAGCACCTGAACGTGAGACAAGTTTTATGATGGGTTATATAGGGCATAAGCATTACGTTAAGCCTGTTATTACTAAAACAGGTAATTTAGGGGAAGGAGTAATAATAGGCATAGCTGCTTTATCACACAGCCCTAAATATAAACCCGTATCACTGGCGGAACTATTCGGAATATGAGTTTTGGAATATGAGTTTTGAGATCGCAGTAATAAACAATATCAAACATCTTGAGCGTTATATGAATGACCTAGAGAAAAAGCAGTTGCCGTTTGCTACAAGCCTTGCTTTAAATAAAATAGCTCTGCTATCACAAGAGCGTATCTGCAAGGCTATTCCACGCATCTTTAACAACAGCAGGAACTGGTGGGATAGAAGACAAAGAACCGGTATTAAAGTAGAGTTTGCAACTAAATATGTACGGAGTTCTGCAGTTTATACTAGAGCACATTTTGCTAGTATTCAGGAAGAAGGCGGCATAAAAAAGCCTTATTCAGGTAGTATGCTTGCCATACCGACAAGCAACGTACCACGTAAGGCTAGAGCTTCTAATGCATTACGGAAAGAAGATGGTAATAAGAATATCTTTAAGCTAGGCAACTCCATTTACAGACGGCTTGGCGGTCGGCGGTTGCAACGTCTATATAGCCTAACACCCAAGGCTAACATAAAACCCCGCTTCGGCTTTAAGAACATGGCTGTATCAACGTTTAACAAGCAGTTTGATAGAGTATTTACCGAGAGTTTTAACTTTGCATTTGAGACTAGAAAATAAAACAAAAGGTACTTCCCGCCGCTTCCGGCTGCGGGTAACTCACCACCCCACACCTTCCCTAGCGATAGAAAAATATATACGTTTCGCTTCGTTCTGAAGATTTAAAGCCTAGAAAACTTATAAGTATAGGGATTTCGGTTTGCACAGTAACAACAAAAAACGAAATATGACACCTTAGCATTTCGTATAATAAGTATCAATGTAATTAGTTTTTTAATAGAGTTGTAAAACCTATTTAGTTAGATTATATCTTTAAATTAGGAAATAATTAAATAAACATTTGGTATGAATAATATTGATAAAATTCAAAAATTAGTAGTTTTTAAAGATAAATCTATCAGAAAAATTTTACATAATGAGGAATGGTGGTTCTCAGTTATTGATGTGGTAGGAGTGCTAACGGATAGCGTTAATCCTCGCCGTTATTGGTCAGATTTAAAAAAGCAACTGATAGAAAAAGAAGGCTTTACCCAACTGTACGAAAAAATCGTACACTTGAAAATGGAAGCTCCAGACGGAAGGATGCGTGCAACAGATTGTGCTAATACAGAATCATTATTTCGTATTATTCAATCTATTCCATCTACTAAGGCTGAACCATTTAAGCGATGGCTTGCAAAAGTTGGTTATGAACGAATTCAAGAAATTGAAGATCCAGAGCTTGCAAGTATTCGCTCACGTAATACTTATAAAGAGAAAGGATATAGCGAAGATTGGATTGAAAAGAGAATGCGGAGCATTGCTATTCGCGAAGAGTTAACAGACGAATGGAAAAATAGAGGCGTTTTAGAAGATAAGGAATTTGCTATCTTAACTGCTGAAATTACGAAAGCAGCTTTTGGCATGAAACCCTCTGAATATAAGGAATATAAAGGGCTAAAGCGAGAAAATTTACGGGATCACATGAACGATTTAGAGCTTATTTTCTCAATGCTTGGAGAGGCATCTACCACTGAAATTAGCCGTAATACCGATGCTAAAGGGTTTAAGGAAAATTATTCAGCCGCAAAAGCTGGTGGTACTGTTGCAGGAAATGCTAGACGTGAGCTAGAGAAGAAAAGTGGAAAATCAATAATTAGTAAAGAAAATTATTTACTCGCAGGAAATAAAAAGCCAAAAAAACTTATTTCAAAGAATGAGTAAATTTGTATTCAGATTATGAGTACTACTAACTACAAAGCACTTGATATAGCAAAAGTGTTAACTTTAACTACTCGTCGGGTTCAGCAGCTAGTTAAAGAAAATATATTACCTGCACCTGTTAACGGTAAATACGATTTAGTAAGTTGCATACGAGGTTATGAGAAATATTTACAACAACAAGCAATAAATAAAAATAATAATACCGGTAACTTATACACTCAAAAACTTCGATTATTAAAAGCCCAAGCAGATAAGGCAGAGCTTGAGGTGCAGATATTGGAAGAGAAGTATATAGCAGTATCTGAAGTAGAATTAACTTGGTCGAATCTATTACTCGCTTTTAGGGCAAGAATGCTTGGCATGCCGAATAATTTAACCAGGCAGTTAGTAGCCCTTAATAATGATTTTGCAGCAGTTTTTCAGCTTTTAGAGGAAGAAATACATACAGCTTTGTTAGAACTAAGCAATTATAGCGGTGAAGAATACGATAATAATCCAGAAGACAGTAAAGATAATAGCACCACCGCCGAAGTTGACAGTATCAGCGTGGGCGGATCGATATCGAAAATTATCAAGTGAAGCAAGCGCAGAGCCTGGCAGCTGGAAAACTGCAAAAGCCCCGTATCAACAAGCTATTATGGATGCGTTGAATGATCAGCAAATAGAGATGATTGTTGTTATGTCTTCAGCTCAAGTGGGTAAAACGGAAATCATCAATAATATAGTGGGGTTTCATATTCACCAAGACCCCGCACCGATGCTAGTAGTGCAACCGACCGAGAAGCTAGCGGAAAGCTGGTCAACTGATAGGCTCTCGCCCATGCTACGGGACAGTGAAGTATTTAAGAATTTAGTTAAAGACCCACGAAGTAGAGATTCCGGCAATAAGATTTTATACAAGAAATTTCCAGGCGGTCATATTACTATGGCAGGCAGTAATTCGCCTTCATCGCTTGCCAGTAGACCTGTAAGAATAGTACTTTGTGACGAAGTTGATCGATATCCGGCAAGTGCCGGAGCTGAAGGCGATCCCGTTAATCTAGCTAAAAAAAGAGCTACTACCTTCTGGAATCGTAAAATAGTCCTAACCTCCACCCCGACCATCAAAGATTTAAGCCGCATTGAACAAGCATATTTACAGAGTGATCAAAGGCGTTATTACGTACCTTGCAAGTATTGCAATGAGTATCAAACGCTAAAATGGTCACAAGTTAAATGGGATGAAGGTAAGCCTGAAGAAGCTTATTATGTGTGTGAAATAAATAATTGTATTTTGCAAGATACAGACAAACAACAAATGCTAAAAAATGGCGAGTGGCGAGCTGAAGGAATAAGCGGGAATGTCGCAGGCTTTCATTTAAGCGAGCTTTATTCCCCATGGGTTAGTTGGAGTAAAATAGCCTGTGAGTTTCTGAAAGCAAAGCTAATGCCCGAAACCCTTAAAACCTGGGTAAATACTAGTTTAGGTGAGACATGGGAAGAAAGCGGCGACAGCGTTGATGAGACTAATTTACTTTCTCGTAAGGAAAATTGGGGCGTTTTAATTCCAAAAGAAATTGTCATAATTACTGCCGGCGTAGATGTACAAAATGATCGGCTAGAAATGGAAATAGTCGGCTTCGGGATAGGAGAAGAAAGCTGGTCACTTGATTATCGAGTAATTTACGGCGATCCGGCGCAAAATCAAGTATGGGATGATTTAGATAATATTTTAGAGCGGCAAATAGAAAATAGTATCGGTGTTAAGTTACGCATCGCCTGCGTTTGTATTGATTCAGGCGGGCATCATACCCAAAGCGTTTATAGCTACTGCAAAAAAAGACAGCTACGTAGAATATTTGCCGTTAAAGGTTCATCTATAACCGGAAAGGGTTTGGTAAGCCGTCCTTCGATTGCTAATAAAATGAAAGTTAAATTATTTTCCATCGGTACCGATACGGCAAAAGAAATGATTTATAGCCGTCTCAAAATCACTGAACCGGGAGCCGGCTACTGCCATTTCCCGGCTATTTATGATGAGCAATATTTTAAGCAGCTAACGACTGAAAAGTGCGTTACGCGTTATAATAAAGGTTTTCCGGTAAGGAAATGGGAAAAACCTAGCGGCAGACGTAACGAAGCCTTAGACTGCCGAGTTTATGCACTCGCTGCACTGCATATCTTAAACCCTAATTTAGAAGTTTTGGCAAATAAAATGCAAGAAGCTAAGCCTGAAATTAAAGAAGAAAAAGAAGAGCTACTTACTTCCTATATTCCGCTAAGAAAACCCCGAATAGGCGGTTTTGTTAAGAACTGGTAAATAAATAAAATGACTATTGCAAATATTGAACCTACAAGCTTTACAGTCGGTGAAACTGTGCAGTGGCAGAAAGAAATAGTTAATTATCCACCTAAAGACGGTTGGCAGTTAATTTATTGCTTTCGTAATTTTGAATATAGATTTGAGGTTAAAGCGGAAGCCCGGGAAGTCCACTATATCATTCGTTTAACATCTGAAGAAACTAGCAAATATAAACCGGCTATTTATTGGTGGCAAGCAAAAATAATTAAAGAAGATGAGCAGCATTTTATAGATAGCGGCGAGATTACCGTTAAGCCTAATCTAGCTTTGCTTGATTCTTACGACGGTCGTAGTCACGTTAAGCAGGTGTTAGATGCATTAGAGGCGACAATACTAGGTAAAGCTAGTCGTGATCAACTTTCTTACTCAATTAGCGGCAGAAGTCTATCACGATTAAGTCCGACAGAGTTACTAAAATGGCGTGATATTTACAAAGCAGAATATGCAAGAAATTTACAAGAAGAACAGCTTAGCAAAGGGTTTGGCAGTAGCAACCTTATTAAAGTTAAATTCGGTAATCCTTAAATATTCCATCGTCATTGCGAGGAAAAACGTAGTTTTGACGAAGCAATCCAGGAAAAAATAGTAAAGAATACTAGGGATTTTATTATTTTCTGGATTGCCACGCCGCTTGCAGCGGCTCGCAATGACGTTGCAGGTATCCACGCAACAATGCCTCCTCGCTATGACGATTTTTACTTAATATGAAATTCCCCAATTTATTTAATCTATTCAAGCGTCCACCGCCGGTAAAACGCCAATATAGCGCCGCAAATATAAATAGGCTCACTAGCGACTGGATAACAAGCGGCTTGTCTGCCGATAGCGAGCTTTATAAGAGTTTGCGGTTACTGCGCAATAGGTCACGAGAGTTATGTATTAATAACGATTATGCTCGTAGATTTTTAAAACGCACTTCCACCAATGTAATCGGTAATAGCGGGATTCGTTTACAGGTTAGAGCCGTAGACAATAGCGGTAATTTCTTAAGCGGGATAAATAACCAAATAATGGCGCAATTTGAGAGCTGGAGTAAAAAAAATAATTGCAGCGTTGACGGCAGGTTATCATGGATTGATAGCCAGCGTTTGTTTTTGGAATCCGTAGCTAGAGACGGCGAAGTAATTATCCGGCTCGTTAAAGGTTTTGATAATGGGTTTGGCTTTGCGCTGCAATTTATCGAAGCCGATCATTTAGACGAAGAACTGAATAAAGTTTTAGATAACGGCAATTATATAAGAATGGGTATTGAGTTTAACAAATGGAATCGCCCCGTTGCTTATCATCTTCTTACTTCTCATCCCGGCGAACTATTTAAATGCAGAGAAAATAAAAAATATCAGCGAATCCCTGCCGGTGAAATTATCCACGCTTTTATAATCGATCGACCTTCGCAAAGTCGAGGCGTGCCTTGGATGCATAGCGCGATGTTACGTTTGCGAATGCTTGCCGGTTATGAAGAGGCGGAGCTAGTAGCGGCAAGGGTCGGAGCTTCCAAAATGGGCTTTTTTGTCTCACCTGACGGCAGCGGTTATTTAGGTAACGATGACGGGCGAGGCAATAAGCTTATGGAAGCAGAACCGGGTACATACGAAACTACTAGAATTAATGAAATCTTAACCCTTGGTGATAAGCATAATATGAAAAATGCCGCTATGGAATTTATTAGAGAAGGTAAAAGTTTAGATGCTTTTCGGCAGAAGATTTTAGAAAATCTTAGTTCTGTGCCGCTTATTAATACCTCTTCCCCTGATCAAACTATAATCGGTATGAGTGAGAAAGAAACACGTAACTTTTCGATAATCAAAGCCATAAAAGCAGCAGTTGCCGGCAACTGGCAAGGTGCAGAGTTAGAGCGTGAGGCTTCAACTGAAATAGCAAAACGAGTGGGGCGAGAACCTGCAAGTTTTTTTATTCCGCTCGACGTAATGCTAGAAAAGCGAGACTTGCAAAAGCTAGTTAATACTGCCGGCGGTTATTTAGTTCCTACCGATTATTTAAGCAGCAATTTTATTGAATTATTACGTAACAAAATGTTAATTCACCAAATGGGGGCTAAAGTCATGAGCGGCTTACATGGTGATATTGCTATACCAAAGCAAATGGGCGGAGCTACTGCCTTTTGGGTTGCTGAAGGTGAATCGCCGCAAAAATCACAACAAACATTCGGGCAGGTAACATTATCCCCAAAAAGCATTGCCGCATATACCGATTTTAGTCGTAAATTAATATTACAAGCAAGCCCCGATATTGAGCAGTTAGTGCGGGAGGATTTAGCAACCACTATAGCCCTTGAGATTGATCGGGCAGCAATAAACGGCAGCGGCAAAGGAGCTGAACCTTTAGGCATATTGAACCATAAAATAGCTAAAGTTAATATTGGCGATGAAGAGCAAATTGATTGGGACAAAATCGTTGATTTAGAAACTGCTATAGCTGCCAAAAATGCCGATATCGGCGGTCTTGGCTATTTATGCAATGCTGCACTGCGTGGTCACTTAAAACAAACCGAAAAAGCTGAACATACTGCTCAATTTATCTGGGAAAGTAAAGGGGCAGATTCAGGGTTTGGCTATTTAAACGGCTACCGAGTCGGCACGACTAACCAAATGCCCGCTGATACTTTACTATTCGGTAACTTCGCCGATCTAATTATCGGGCAATGGGGCGTGTTAGACGTACTAGTGGATCCATACGCTTTAGGCACTAGCGGCGGCATAAGAATAAGGCTTATGCAAGATATCGACATCGCTATTAGACATGCCGAATCTTTCGCCGTAGCGAGGAAATAATACCTAAAGTCAATTTTTACTTAAAAAGGTCACTGTGTGTTCCGGTTCGTTCTAACCGTAATACTTCATTATCTAAATAGTAAAGCAATAACCAATCAGGTTCTATATGACAATCCCAAACATTATCCATATTTACAATTTTATGTAAGCAGTATTTTGGAGGTAGCAATAAATGATGAGCTATACCGGAATTAATATTTTGTACTAATAAATCAGTAACTGTAATTAATTTTTTGATGTTTTTTCCACGTTTGTGCATCAATAATAATTCTTTCTCAAACCGTTTAGTGGAAGTTTGGATAATCATACTAAAATACTATAATTTAAGCTTTTTATACATTTCTTGGTAAGAGGGATATTTGTTTATATTTAAGCCTTGTTTGGATTCTTCTAAAACTTTAATAGATTCTTCATTTAGCTCTTTTTCTTGCTCTATTTTACTGTATATAGCTTCCCTTACATAATTCATTATTGTGTCGTTTTTATAAGCAGTATGAACTTTTAGAAATTTATGTAGTTCAATTGGAATATCTATGCTTAATCTAGTCATTATATTTAGCTCACCTAAGTAGTTACTTAGATAAGTATATCATTAAATAACTAAAAATAAAAGTACGAATTTAAAATATGGCATTGCAAGAAGATTTTAGCGAGTTTTTAGATGTTGAGCAAGGATTCGCCGTAAATGCAGTTTTAACGCCGGCATTCGGTGAGCCTTATGTAATTAAGGGCATTATAGCAGAGGAGTATTTTGATATTGATAGCGGCATAGCCGGCAGTAAACCAGTATTTGAATGCACCGAAGATGAAATTACAGAAGTAAAATACGGCTTGTCGACTATAGGAAGCGATTTAGAGATGTCGGAAAAAAACTAATAAACGAGCCAATGTTATTTAACCAATTTGCACTTGCGGAATTACTACATAAAACAATTATGGAAATCCAACAAATGACAATCGACGAATGGCATCATTGGCTCGCTTATTTTAAGATAAAAAAAGAAAAACAGAATAAATTAAGGAAGTGACAAACAAGGAAGTCAGGGTAACGTTCCGGGGTATCGATAAAACTAGGGAAGCTTTTGGCAGAATTAGGCAGAATTTTAAAAAACTGCAAGAGCTAACAAATAAGCTTAGTTTCGGTTTTGGTAGAATCGGCACGGCTATTGCTGCGGCTTTTAGTACCCATGCGCTCAAGAAAATAATTGATAGCGGGGAGCAGATCGGCAAATTGTCAGCAAAACTTGATATGTCGACTCGTAGCTTATCGGAACTAAAATATGTGGCTAGCAATTGTGGTGTGGAATTTAATAATTTAACTTCCGGACTTACTATAATGGCTGCAAGAATTACAGAAGCTGCTAAAGGTAGCGGTGAAGCAAAACAGGCTTTGCAAGCCCTCGGTTTGTCAGCTAAGGAACTTGCTAGTCTAAGCCCTGATCAGCAATTAGAGAAAATAGCTAGCCAGTTTGAAAGGTTAACAGATAGCACAGATAAAGCGACTATTGCTGCTAAATTATTTGGTTCTGAAAGTAGCACTTTAACGGGGATTCTTGAGCAAGGAGCGGTAGGAATTCAGCGAATGCGGGAAGAAGCCCAAAAATTAGGTGTTTCTTTATCGGAAGAAGACTGTACCGCTATGGCACAATTTAATAGTGAATTAAATAAATTACAGACAATACTGATAAGTCTGATAACCTCCTGTTTAGTGCCGATATTGCCGCTTGTAACAAGCTTTTTTGAAGCGGTGCGTGAAGGTCATCCGGCAATTACTTTTATTATAACTGCTATTACAACGATTTTAGGGCTGAAATTGGCTGCATGGTTTATTACAACTGCTGCGGCAGTAAGGACTTTGACAGTAGCCTTAATGGCAAATCCATTGGGCTTAACAGCTATAGCAATCACCGGCACAGTTGCAGGGCTTGTGACTTTAACAAAATGGTTTAATAAAAGTACGGAAGCTGCTGAAAAATACAATAACACACTTGAATCCCCAAGGGTAATAGAGAGTTTAAAATTAAATCTTCCTAAAAAAGAAGAAATAGCAGTTATGAGCAAAAGTAATGAAATGTTAGGTGACGCTAGGCAAATATTCGAGCAAACCAGAACACCTTTAGAAAAACATAACGCTCAAATTGAGAAGCTAAATAAATTACTAAAACAAGGCTTAATCGATCAAGAGACCTATAACAGAGCTTTAAAACAAAGTGAAGAGCAGCTTGATAAATTCGGCGAACATAGTAAAAACGTATTTGATTTAATCACTGAAAAATCTAAAGACGGAGCTAATAGTTTAATTGATAATTTCGCCGATGCTGCTTTCGGTGCCGGCGGTCATATTAAAAGTTTAAAGGAAACTTGCGGGGATTTTTTTAAAGAGCTTCAAAGTGATATATTAAAAATGACTCTTAAAGAGGATATAATAGGTACTAGTGGCGGTGGTGGATTGCTCGGTAGCTTATTTGGCGGCGGTAATGGGAGCGGCGGTGGAGGTGGCTTTTTATCAGGGCTTGGGCTCTATGTTTGGTGGATTTTTTGCTAAAGGCGGTACAGCACGTCCCGGTAAAGCCCATATTGTCGGTGACGGCGGTGAGCCGGAGTTATTTATTCCGCATTCAATCGGTAGTATAGTACCTTTCGGCAATTTAGAAGCAGCCGAAACAAGTGGGGGCAATATAGTAGTTAATATGAATATTCAAACGCCCGATATTGCCTCATTCAATCAAAGCCGTAGTCAAATAGCCGCCGACATGGCAAGGCAAATCTCAAGAAGCAAAAGAAATCTATAAGAATACTCATCTTTCAAAAATTGCTCTTTCATTTTATCAGGGATTCACGTACTCACTTATTATAATAAGCTGCGTGCGTTCACCCTTCAAAATAAAATTCAATTTCTGAAATATAAGCATTCTTTGTTCTCTAAATATGATTAATCCCTTTGCCGAAATACAATTTCCGCCGGAAATATCTTATGGCTCTAAGGGTGGAGCGATGTTTTCAACCGACATCGTTACGACTTTTAGCGGACACGAGCAGCGTAATATTAATTGGCAAGAGGCACGAGCTAGATACGATATAAGCAGCGGTATAAAAACGGAAGAACAATGGCAGCAGCTAATAGCGTTTTTTAGGTCAAGAAGAGGCAGAGCAATAGGCTTTCGCTATAAAGATTGGTCGGATTATAAAGCTGTTCATCAAATAATAGGCAAAGGTAATGGTCAACAAAAAGAGTTTCAACTAGTTAAACATTATTCAAGCGGCAATTATGAATATACTAGAGTTATAAATAAGCCGGTAAATAATAATTTCTGTAAAATCTATATAGATGCTTTGCATATAGATCAAGGATTTAATATTGATTTTACAACCGGTGGAGTAAGTTTTAATTTAGCACCAAAAAATGATGAAGAAATAACCGCCGATTTTGAGTTTGACGTACCTGTACGTTTCGATACCGATCAGCTTGACTTGTCAATAGATAGTTTCGCGGTTGGGTCATGGGGCAATATTCCTTTAGTTGAAGTTAGAATATGAGGAATTTATCCCCCCAGTTAAAAAACCATTTAAATAACGAAGTAACTACTCTTGCCACTTGCTGGAAGCTAACCAGAAAAGACCATAGAATTTTTACCTTTACCGACCATGATCAAGTGTTATTTATTGATAATATAAAATATGATTCAATAGCAGGTTTTACGCCGACCAATGTAGAAAGCAATAGTAATATGGCGGTTGATAATCTCGATTTAGCCGGACAATTTCACGACAATAAAATAACTGAAACTGACCTTTTAGCCGGTAAATATGATTTTGCCGAAGTAGAAATATTTTTAGTAAATTACCTGCTCCCTGAAAGCGGTAAAATAATCCAAAAGCGGGGCGTGTTGGGCGAAGTAACATTAAATAAAAACCTATTTCATGCAGAAGTAAGGGGCTTAACGCAATTTTTATCACAAACTATGTGCGAAACTTACTTGCCGCATTGTCGAACAAATTTAGGGGATCATCGCTGCCGATTTAATTTGCATCAGGAAAATTTTACCGTGCAGGCAGCAGTTACCGAAGTAATCGACCGACAAACTTTTACTTCTGCTAAATTAATGCAGCAAAACGATTGGTTTACCTATGGCTATATCAGCTGGCAAACAGGCAAAAATATTGGTCTACAAATGGAAGTGAAAAGTTTTATTAATAGTCGCATCACTTTAGTTTTACCGATGCCTTTTGTTATTAATGTAGGTGATGAGTTTACTATAGTCGCCGGCTGCAATAAGAGTAGCAAAACTTGCATCGAGAAATTTAACAATATAATCAATTTCCGAGGCGAGCCTGATCTGCCGGGAATTGATAGATTAAGCTCAAGATTATAATAATACGTTGTATTTTTTTTAATATACTGTAATATTAAGTAGTATAATGTATTATAGGTATTTTATGACTGTTATTACTACTAGAATTCCGGAAGAACTTGATATGGTTCTTTCAACTATTGCTAAAGAAACAGATAGACCAAAAGGATATATTATTCGTAAAGCAATAGAAAATTATATACAAGAAAAAGCCGATTTATTACTTGCTTTATCTCGAATCGAAAAAGGTGAAGAAACAATCTCTTTAAGTGAAATAAAGGAAAAATATGGCTTGGAAGATTGAATTTACAACAAGTAGTGAAAAAGAATTTAGTAAACTAACTAAAGATATAAAACAATCTATCTACCAATTTTTAATTAAAAATGTTTCTGTATCTCCTAGAAATCATGGCAAACAACTTAAAGGTAGTAATGCTATTAAATTATGGCGTTATAGAGTAAGAGATTATAGATTAATTTGCCAAATTAAAGATCAAGAAATTACCGTATTAGTAATTAGAATCGGTAAAAGAGATTCTGTGTACAAAGATAGAGATTAAAAATTACTCTAGTAAAAATCTAAAATGTTTGGGCTTGGTAAAATACTGCCTGTAGTCGGTGGAGCTTTCGGGTTTATGCTTGGGGGTTTTGGCGGCGGCATTAAAGGGGCGGTACTCGGGAAGGCTGCTGCTAATTTATTCGGTAAAAAGAAAAAAGCTCAAAACAATTTTGGCTTTGGTGATGCAAGAGAGGGTGCAAGGTTAAATGACCTAAAAGTCCAAATATCAAGTTACGGCGAGGTAATCCCGAAAGTCTACGGACAATTAAGGTTAGCCGGTAATATCATCTGGGCAACGGATATTAAGGAGTTAGAAACTAAAGATTTTGAAGAATACGGGGAAGGAATTAGAAAAGTAATTAATTATAGCTATTCGGTAAGTTTGGCGATTGCTATCTGTGAGGGGGAAGTAGAGGAAATAGTAAGGATTTGGGCAGACGGCACGCTGATAACCGAAGCAATGTTAACAAGTAGCAACGGCAAATTTAACGTGCATTTAGGGACGGAAGAACAGCTGCCCGACGATATTATCGGCAAGCATAAAGCCCCCAACACTTATCCCGCCTATCGAGGTTTGTGTTATGTGGTATTTGAAGACTTACCGCTTGAGCAATTTGGTAATCACATCCCTAATTTTAGTTTTGAGGTGAGAAGAAAGATACAGATAAAACCTTCGGTGGAAGATAAAATTAAGGAAATTGTACTTATTCCAGGGGCTGGGGAGTTTGTTTATAGCTCGCAAATTCATTATAAGCAATACCGCAAAAAAGTTGGCAGGAAGACTGTGGATTTTTGGGGCAAAAACTACCTCAATATGCATAACTATAATGGTAAAGCTAATATGCTGCTTAGCATTGAGCAGATGGCTAAAACGCTGCCTAATTTAGAGTGGGTGGCGGTTGTTGTTTGCTGGTTTGCGACGTCTAGCAATGCCGGTAATTGTAGGGTAGTCCCTAAAGTAGAGTTTAATAATAAAGATACTGCTGTAATGCCGCACGATTGGCAAGTTGCCGGAATCACCAGAAATAGTGCCGAGACAGTATTACATTTTGACGAGTATACACCGACTTATGGCGGCACTCCTTCCGATCACACTATTTTAGAAATTTGTAACCATCTAAAAGAGCGTGGTTATGAAATAATGCTTTATCCGATGCTTTTTGTCGATGAAATTCATCCGTACCCTAAGCCTTGGCGTGGTCGTATTAAGGCAAATAGCACAAATGATATAGTACAATGGTTCAATAAAAATCAAGGCTATAATAATTTTATTTTGCATTATGCCAATTTAACAAATGGTTTAATTGATGCGTTTATAATTGGTTCAGAATTTATAGGCTTAACCGGTTTTACAGATAAGCTAGGCTCATATCCGGCAGTGGATCAACTCGTTAATTTAGCATCTCTCGTTAAAAATAAATTAGGTGCAAGCACCCTTATAACTTACGCCGCTGATTGGTCGGAATATCATCATACCGAAAATGGCTGGTTTAATCTTGATACGCTTTGGGCAAGTCCTAATATTGATTTTATCGGCATTGATGCCTATTTTCCTCTAACCAGAGATCTGATGTGGCTATAGTATTCCGGACAGTTAGTATGAGACAATATTAACAGAAAGGAAATACAGTATGACAAAAACAAAAATGTATTCTAGTGAATTTAAAGAATCAGCAGTTAAATTGGCAACTGAATCGAAGCGACCTGTTATTCAGACTGCAAAAGAATTAGGTATCAGTAAGAATACTTTATATAGTTGGATAGATAAATATTCTAAACAATTTGAAGAATCAATAACAAGAACAGATGAACATCTGTATGATGAATTAAAAAGATTAAAGAAAGAGCTGGTGATAGTAACACAGGAGCGTGATATACTAAAAAAGGCTGCAGCGTACTTTGCAAAAGAGTCCCTGTAAGGTATGCATGGATAAAGAAGCATCAAGATGATTTCTCAATTGCAATTATGTGCAAATGTATGAAGGTATCACGTAGCGGTTATTATGAGTGGTTAAATAACCCTGGATGCAATAGGGATAAAGAAAATAGAGAATTAACCTGTAAGGTTAGAGCTATTTTTCAGGAAGGTAGACGAAATTATGGATCTAGACCCATTAAAAAGGCTTTGTTGAGGCAAGGCATAATTGTTAGTCGTAGGAGAATTACAAGACTAATGAATGAAGCTGGCTTAGTATGTAAAACTAAGTATAAATTTAAAGCAACTACTGATTCTAAGCATAATAAGCAAGTTGCTCCTAATTTATTGGATAGACAGTTTAAAGTTTCTAATGTTAATTGTTATTGGGTTGGTGATATCACCTATATCCCAACTGGAGAAGGATGGTTATATTTAGCAACAGTTATTGATCTATTTTCTAGAAAAGTAATAGGCTGGTCAATGAATAGTAATATGAAAGCTGATTTAGTTAATAATGCTTTGCTAATGGCAATATGGCAACGTAAACCACCTAAAAAGCTTATTTGGCATACTGATAGAGGTAGCCAATATTGTTCTGATAATCATTTAAAACTTATAAAACAACATGGTATTATACAGAGTATGAGTCGTAAAGGAAATTGCTGGGATAATGCTGTTGCTGAAAGCTTTTTTCATACTATAAAAACAGAATTAATTTATCAACATAAATTTAAAACTAGGGAGGAAGCAAAACATGCTATATTTGAATATATAGAGGTATTTTATAATCGTATAAGAATGCATTCTGCTAACGATTATCTATCACCAGTACAATACGAAAAAATACAAAAATGTGCGTAAAAAACTGTCCGGAAAACTGTTGACAGATCAATCTACCGCAAAAACAAATTACCGAAGAAATAATCAAACAAGGATGGGGAAGCGGCGAAGGTTGGGAATATTACTGGGATCCCACAAGAAGCCAAAAACATTATTTTAACGATCCTAAATACGCTTGGAAGAATATCGAATATTGGTGGAGTAACCGGCATCACAACCCCGATGGAACTCAAACAAATTGGCAGCCTAAATTAAAGCCGATATGGTTTACGGAATTTGGCTTTCCTTCAGTCGATTGCTGCAGTAATCAGCCTAACGTATTTTATGATCCCGCTTCCGTAGAATCTCATTTTCCCAGAAACTCAAGCGGTCGAACTAGCTTTTATGCTCAACGTCAGGCTCTAAATGCCACGCTTGATTATTGGCAAAATAAGAATGAGCAAGAAGGCTTAAGGGAACTAATAGCTAAGCGTTTTGTCTGGTGTTACGATGTTCGACCTTTTCCGTTTTTTCCGGATTTAAAGCATATTTGGCAAGACGGGGATTTATGGGCAACCGGTCACTGGCTTAACGGCAAGCTCGGCAATTCAAATTTAGCAGTGATCGTTGCCGATATTCTGCAAGCAACAGGACTAAAGCCCGGTGATTATGACGTATCAAGGCTAACTGATGAGGTTAGCGGTTATATTATATCACAGCACATTACAGCAAGGGAAGCAATTGAGCAGTTACAAAGTGCTTATTTTTTTGATTGCGTGGAAAGTGACGGAATTTTAAAATTTATTCATCGCACGGATGGCTTGTTAACCACGGAAATTGCTGAAAGCGAATTAGTGCCGGGCAATAATAATGATATAAAAGAAACCCTAGAAATTACTGTAGCACAAGAGTTAGAACTGCCGCAAAAGGTTAGTGTTAGTCATATTGACCGAGGACAAAATTACGATACTTTAACAGTTGAATCTCAACGGCAAATAGTTAGTACTCGTGATCAAATCAATTTTTCCCTGCCGATAGTTTTAGACAACAGCATTGCCAAACAAATTGCCGATATTACCTTGTATAACGCTTGGCAGGAACGTATAAATTAACGTTACCGCCGAAATATGCTTATTTAGAGCCGACTGATATCATAAATATTATTTGCCAAAATGCTAGCCATTCTTTAAGAATTATCAAAACCGATGTGCAACGCACAGGGCAGATGAAAATACTTGCCGTAAGTTTTAATATATCGATGTATGACTTTAGCGGCAAAACGAATTATTTACCGACAAAATACCAGCTGCCAAAGCCGATAGCAAATAGCATATTATGGGTAATAGATGCACCGCCGCTAAATGATAACAACCCCAATCAAGCAGTTTTAACACTAGCGGTAAATAGTGACGATACTAATTGGTCGGGTGCTATTATATATTACAGCCATGAAACAGAAAATTATAAACCTATTGCGGCAGTAAACACTCAAAGCACTACAGGTTTTGTCTTAAATAAAATCCCCACAGCGTCCAGTTTACTATTAGATGAATCTAGCGAGATAATAATACAGTTACTGTATGGTACTTTGCAAAGCGTCAATGAGCTAGCCATGCTTAATGGTGCAAATAAAGCTCTTATCGGCGATGAGCTTATACAATTCCAAAATGCCGAATTAATCGGCGATAAGAAATATAAATTAACTAGATTGCTACGAGGCAGAAGCGGCACGGAATGGGCAATTAATAGCCATAAAACCGGTGATAAGTTTATTCTTTTAAATAATGAAATTATTAATGTTCCAATCCCAAACAATCTAATCGGCAAACCTGTAAATTACAAAGCGGTAACAATCGGCAAAACTCTAGCCGAAACTGACAGCTTCACTTTTACTTATACAGGCAGGGCTTTAAAGCCCTTTGCTCCGGTTTACGCACAAGCTATAAAAGATGCAGAAGGTAATATAAATATAAGCTGGCTTCGTCGGAGTAGAATTGATAACGATTGGCGGGACTATGTTGACGTACCGATTGGCGAAGAGCTTGAAAAGTACGAAATCGATATAAAAAAGAAAAATAAAACTGTTAGAATTTTAGAAAGCAATACCTCAAAAATCATTTATACCAAAGAACAAATATTAAGCGATTTTACCGAAATCCCCGATAACCTAACCGCAACCATTTATCAGCTTTCTTCTCAAGTAGGTAGAGGCTACAGCACTACTATAATCCTTAACTAAAATAATTATATGACATATACAAATCGGTTAAAACTGCCGCTTATTCATAACGGGCAGGCACAGAAGGAAATTACCCATAACGAAGCATTAAATATGCTTGATATACTAGTAAATTCGGTAATTCAAGAGGTTAATATAACTTCGCCGCCTGAATCCCCAAGACCGGGGCAGTTATATATAGTTGGGCTTGAGCCAACGGGGGAATTTAAAAACCAAAGCAATAAAATAGCTCAAAGGCTCGATAATAGCTGGCGGTTTGTTATTCCTCATAAATGGTTAGAAGTTACCCATAATAAAGATGGAACAAAATACCGATTTACCGGTAAAAACTGGGAGCAAATCGACGTTTCAGCCTTATCTGTTACGCCTGTTCAGGTTCAAAATGATTATCTCATTAAAAAAGATAGCGGCGAGTATTTGCAAGTAATGCATTTGGAGGAGGATGTAAAATTATCGGAAGAATTTACCGACACAACAATAAAAATCCCGCATCACACTTACGTCATTGCCGTTAATATCAGGGTTCTAGAGGAAATACAGGGCTGTAGCTCTTTTAGTGTCGGTGTTGCAGAAGATACTAAACGCTACGGCAATGCACTAACCATAACGAAAGATACTACCAACATCGGCTTAACTAACCATCCATTAACTTATTGGCACGATACGCCGATCAGACTAACCGCCGATAATAACAATTTCATTAGCGGTTTAGTCAAAATAACCGTCCAACTACTAAAACCCCATGGCTCTTGGCACTGGGAATAATATACTCGTATCTCTCATCAACATTAACAAAAAGGAAAATTTTATGAAAACATTACAAGGATTTAGAACAATTATATTTAATGGAACAGCATTATTAACAGCTTGGCTTGCTGATTTAAATATTGAATTACCGGAAGAACAAAAAACGGCAATAAGCGTAACTTTTATAGCAATTATTAATATTATCTTAAGGCTGATAACGAAAACACCGATCGGCAAAAAAGAAGCGCCAGAGCCATTGAAAAATAAGGCAATCAAAAATAATTGAGGTTACGTTAAATGTCCGCTCAAAAACTAGCAAAACAGTTAATCAAGCAATTTGAATCCTTAAGGCTTGTTTCTTATTACTGCCCTGCAGGAGTTAAAACTATCGGCTATGGTCATGTGATAAAACCCCATGAATTGCCATATTTAGACATTGAAATAACCAAAGAACAAGCCGAGCGATTACTTGACGAAGATGTTAAGCAAGTACAAATAGCTTTGCGTAAATACTGCCACGTTTATTTATCAGTTAATCAACAAGCGGCTTTAATCTCTTTTATCTTCAATTGTGGTAGCAAAGCCTTTAGAAACTCTACGCTATTAAAAAAGCTTAACCAAGGTAAATACGCTGAAGCTGCCGATGAATTCCTTAGATGGGTCTATGTAAAGGATAAAAAACTTAAAGGCTTAGTTAAACGCCGTAAGCTAGAGCGAACTGTGTTTTTGAGTGAAAAGGATTTAGTTTGATATTATAAAAGTTAAGGAAGGGTTTTTAGGAAGATAAATATTTTTTAAAAAATAATGAAGCGGAGCTTAAAACGCTTCAAGTTTATGAAAATGATGTAAAATTTTCTACACAGATATCTTGTATATCTAGACCTATTAAAGTAAGCAAATTTTCTAAGCCATTGCTATCTTGACAAACATTTTCAAGTAATTCTCTATTTTCCTTGGTATCAGTAAATTGATTTCCTAAATTAATTAATTTTTTAACAATAGGTGAACCAAATTTCTTTACTGCTTGCTCTATTAATTCCGGGTGATTAAGTACTGGATTATCATACTCAATCTCTGTTACTGCCATTATAATTTTAGAATTTAAATAAGCTTTAACACTACTTCCTGCTATATCCACACAGTTTTTACCGGCTTTATCTTTTATATTTATATCGATAGCGTTTTTTTGTGGACATTCTTCAATTAAATATTTAACAATGGGTAAGCTATTACTTACTGCAGCAAAATGCAATATGGTAGAGCCATCTTTATTTGTCAAATTAATGTTAACTTCCGGGGTCATTAATTTTTTTAAAGTAATTAAATCTTGCTTTTGAATACAAAGGTGTAATGGAGAATTTCCCTTTTCATCGGTTAAGTTAACATTAGGACATTTAGGAATGATTTTTTGTAATAAGGATTGATTATTATAAGTTATTACAGTGTGAAGTAATGTGTCTTGTTTAGCATTTTGAAAATTAGGATCAAAATTTTTACTACTTAATAAATTAATAGTAGCTTCATCTCGTTGTTCAACAGATTTTTGCAATATAAAACTTACCTGTTTAGGATTCATACTATTAATTAACTGTGTTTTACTATTTTGAGCCGAGCTATATTCTTGTTGCTTCCGCTGTTGCTGTCTTGTTGCTTCCGCTATTTTTTGCTGTATCTCTCTAGTTTTAGAATTAGTCTCATTAAGACTACTATTAGCACTTGATATTCGAGATTTTAAATTTTGCGATATACCGCTATTATGAGCAATATTAGAATTTATTTGCGTTAGACTATTTTGTTCTTGAGTTAATATTCTTTCAAGCGTAGAAAAATTATCACTAATGATATTATTATGAGAAGCTAGCCGTAGATCTGGATCTCCTCCACAGGTTAACAACGCGGCAATACTTCGTCCCGTATTACCCGGTAGGTTACGCATATTCATTAACCCTGCTAAATCATCTCGTGTCTTCAATTGCTCTTCCATAATATTAAATTTTTGTTTCATTTCTTGTATTTTTAACATTTTGTCCTCTCATATTTAATTGTTAGCTCTTTCTATAAAATCAGCAATTTCACCGGCTTGTTCAACATTTAAACTATTTTCATTTAAGTTACTTTGATTAATTTTAGGTGGTACATATTCGTTATACTGACTAAGTAATGAGGTAAGTTTATTTAATATGCTTCTCTCAGCGGTAATATCTTTAGTTATTTTACTATTAGTATTTTGTATAGTTGTTAAATTGCTCGAATAACTATTTAACGTGCTTTTAGCACTAGAATTACTATTTGTGACGCTATTTAGCTGACTTTTTAATTGGTTTGCCTCATTTATAATATTTTGACTATTATTACGTGCTTGTTCTTGTTGTAAAACACAAGCATTATATTGAGCCTCTAATTGTTGCAACCTTTGTTTTGACATATAACCTCTTTATTAAACTTTTTAGATTTTAAGCTTGTATAATATTTAAAGTTATGGCAAAGTCAACTGTAGATTAAACAACAATGTGCTTCATTTTATTTTATGCCAGACTTTGAACTTTATGTAAGCGGTGACGAAGCCGTACTAACGCTAGACTCTACCCACTTAGCTTCAAATACCAAGCTGCATGTACATAATAATCCAGTAAATCCCACCGATAAAATTTATATAACATTTGCTAATTCTGCTGCTGTTAATTGGCAAGGAGTGATTGATTTAATAGAAGGTAGAGCAGCAGATTTACTGATATTTCTTAAATCTACTACTCATATTTATAATGGAAGTTTTAAAGGGTTTAACTCGGTTCTATTAACTGATCATAAAATTAGTACAGAAAATAAGAAAGAAATATTACCGAATGAAGAAGCCCATAATAATGTAAAACTAATAATAGATAACTTCCGAGCTAAAGAAGGTTATATATTTTGTAATAATTTAAGTTTATTAAAAGGCGGTAAAGTAACTGATAAATTGGGGATTAAATTATATGGCAATAATCCGCAAATTACTTTTGAGGGTAATACTATCAATGATTATTTAGTTTTAAATAATTTAGATATTAAGACGGCAGTAACTCAATTAACATTAGATAAAGTAGTACTTAACGGTAATTTTAATCATGCACAAATAAATAGTCTATTAGTAAAAGATAGCGTAGCAGCTGATAGCTGGCGGTTAGAGAATATCAAGTCAGTAACTGGTCTGTCCCTGCAAACACTTGGCATAAATAATCAAATTTTTACTGATTCAATAGAGATAACAAATTTATTATCGCCTCGTGGCAAATTTTATATCTCTGCTAAATCATATATTAATTTTAAAATTGAATCGCAAGGAAATTTATCAGGTATAGATTTAGTACTTGATATGTCTAGCAGCTTAAATCCAAACAAAAAAATAATATTTCCTGCTCATAAATTTCGTTTTGATACCGTAACTATTATTAAAGCTGATGAAGTAACAATTCCTATGGGGGGTAGTTGTAAGCAATTATTACTTGAAGATTGTGCTAAGGTCATCGTATATAATTTAGAAGCTGGAGATGTTAAGTATAATTCAAAATCTCAACCCGGTAAATTTCAGGCGAGCGGGAAAATACTTAATAATTTATTAATGATTGGTGAGGTAGAAGCTATACTGCATAAAATGGATGTAACAAATTTAGAAGGTATCGGTTTATGTAACGTCAACTTTTCAAGTGGTGTAACCTGTAAAATGCTACAGCTAAATTTAAATCTGGATACAGCAAATTTAAATGATCAGATTCAGGCAGGTAAGTCGGTTATAAGAATTGAGAATAACGGTCAAGAGCTTACAAAAATTGATACGATTTTAGCGAAATTATCAACCTTTTATATTAAAGGTAACGTTGAACTTGGTAATGTATAGCATAATCCATTAAGGTATTGACAAGTAGCATAAAATAAGTAAATCTATGTGCGAAAAAGGAAAGAGATGGTCCGAGCATATCCATACGAACTAAGAACAAAAGCATTAGAGTTAATAGATAAAGTTAAGTCAGTAAGTAAAGTTAAGGAGTTATTAAATATATCTAGGCAAACATTATACAAATGGCAAGCTATTCAAAAGAAAGAAGGAGATATTCAGCCGAGAGTAGGCTATCAAAAAGGTCATAATAAAAAGCTAACAAATATGCCGGAGTTTAAGGAATTTATAGATAATAATGCCGATAAAAGCCTAAAAGAATTAGCAAAAATATCAAATAAATGGTCAGCAACGACAATTTGGCGAGGTATAAAAGCACTAGGATATAGTTATAAAAAAAACTTTTACGCACCCCAAAAGGGACGATGGAGCAAGGAATGATTTTATAGCTAGAATCAAAACTATTTCAAAAGAAGATTTAGTGTTTATGGATGAATCCGGAATAGAAGATAATGCATGCTTGGAGTACGGTTATAGCCTAAAAGGTAAAAGATATTACGATAAGAAAATTTACCAACATAAAACAAGAGTAAGTATGATAGCAGGGCTTTGCAATGGTAAAATAATAGCTCCAATAGTTTTTGAAGGGACTTGTGATACACTAATTTTTAAGAGTTATGTTGAAGATTTTTTGATCAAAGAATTAAAACAAGGTCAAGTGGTTGTTATGGATAATATTAATTTCCATAAGAATTCCAAGGTCAAAGAGCTAATAGAATCTGTAGGTTGTAGTATTTTATTTTTACCTACTTACTCTCCTGATTTAAATCCAATTGAGCATTATTGGTTTAAATTAAAAAATCAAATTAGAAAAACTGCAAAAGACTTCGAACATTTTTTTGATGCTGTTTGTTATAATCTGTCCATATCTTAATGGATTATGCTGTACTGATTCAAACAATCGATAAACTTACCACTTTGTTATGGGTTGATTTGATAGTTGGGAGTAGATTAAAGCTAAATAGTTTATTCGTTGGTTTTGATCATCAAATAGTAGTATCACCTGATGGAACTATAAGTGTTATTAAGGCAGATAGAATGTTAAAGGGTGGTGCAATATATGCTTCCATTTCAGCAGTGTCTAGTAATTATACTTTACTTAATGCCGGTGAAGGCTTAAGGTTTGACGGTTCTTTAAGAGTATTAAAAGGTGATATAGGATTTAAGACTACTTATGGTGATTTATTTGTTAAAGGAACGTTATCAGCACAAAATCAGCTTATATTAATTGCACAGCATGGGGCAGTACATATAAAAGAAGCAGTATTGGATGCAAAATCTATAATAATTTATAGTAATACTTCTAATTACGTAACTGAAACTCTAATGAAAGCTGAGTCGTTGGTTATTTACAGTCTAAATAACTATGTTCAAATAGATAAATCAAAATTAATATCATGTAAAATAGCAATTGTAGCAAGCGGTGATGCAAGTATTAATGCTTCACATATTAATAGTAAAGCATTAACTATGAAGGGCAGCAATGTCGGAATTAATAACAGCGAAATAATAACTCACAGTATTTTTGTTCAGTCAATTCATGATTTTCTATTAATTCAATCAGGTATTCAGTTAGTTCAATACTCGCATATATTATTTGCTAGCAACCCTTCTAGTGATAACTCAGTAATACAAGGCGGTTTCCGCATAGCGAATGATGTAACTCTAATAGGAGTATTTAGTACAGATAAAAATAATCCTTTACCAAAATTACAATGGAAATATATAGATTTTGCCGGAGAGGTTAACACAGCAGAAGGAACTGCATATATTGATGCTAAACGTGGCTATATTATAGGCGGGGCTATTTCTGCAAAAGATTCCGTCATTATTAAAACTATTCATTCATTAGAGATATTACCATTACCTTTATATAATGAAGTTATGGCAGTTGGTGGAATTAATACTAATGCAATCAAAGAAGTGATTAGCAGAATTAACGCCGGAACTATCGATATCGATGCCGGCAAGGCAGCTACTCTTATAGGTTGTTTACTCAAAGCAGCAAACGGTAGTATTAAAGCCGACGTGCTGCACTTACTTAATAGTCCCGCTGAAATAGCTACGCAACAAGGTAGAATAAGAGAATTAGTAGGATGGGTAGGAAATAGCCCCATATATGCTGATAGAGTGAGTGTTGGAAAATATTTTGAGTTTAGTAAGTCAACATCTATAGAGCAAAGAATAGGCAATTTAAATTTTGACAGTAGCTATGCAAGTACAGATTTATCCTTTACCAAAACACATGGCGATATTGTTATAGATAAATCATTTATTAGAAACGGAAAATTATATCTTAATGCGGCGAGCGGTAAAATATTAATAGTAAGTCAAGACCTGCAAAACATCTATAACGGAAGTGGTGGCGGTGAAGCTGGTAGAAATGCTGCCTATCAAAGCCGTACTGTAATTGGCGGTGAGAATGTTTATTTAGTAGCTGATCAAGTTATATCACAAGCCGGTAAATTTGAAGTTAAAGGAGAGTTAAAAATAATCACTAAAAACGGCGTTCATTTCCTGCCGATTAGCGTACATGAGCGATTAATGTACCATCTAGGGAGTAAAACAACTATTGAAGAATATATAGTTCGTCAAGTTGTTAGCGAAATTAATGCCGGTTATTTAGAAGTTAAAGCCGGCGGTGCTTTTGAAGCAGTTAGTACATTAATTAATGTTACCGGTATTAAATTAGACGTAAAAGAGCTAAAATTACGTGCCGAATATGACATTTTTAAAAGAAATGTACATTTTCAAGGACGTGAGAAATGGCATGGCGGCAGTAACAGCTGGAAAGATTATACTAAAGATTCTTTAGTACTTCCAACAATTATTACAACTGATAGTTTTTTTGCTAAAGTTACAGCTGATACTACCATTGAAGCAGCACAAATTCTAACTAAGGAAGAGCAAATATTACAAGTCGGCGGTAACATTCAAGTACTTCCTAAATATGATATTCATGTTCATGACCATGTCTCTAATAAATCATATTTATTTAAATTTAATGGCGGTAAGATGACGGTTGTCGGCACTAAAACAGCTAAAGAGTATTTTTACGGGGAAAGTGTTGTGCCGACATTATATTATAGCGGCGGAAGTTTTTATGCGATAAGCGACGGTAAGATTCATTTACTGGGAGCTAAAATAATCAGTGATGATATTTATTTAGTCGGTCAAAAGGGAGTAAAAATAGAAGCAGCCCCATATCATCAAAATAAATTTGTAAGCTTTACGGAAAGCGGTTCACGTATCGGTTATAATGCCGGTGGCGGACAAGTAAGTATAAGTAGCGAATTATTTAAAAATATTAATAAGCAGGAATATAATGCTCAGCTATACGAAGCTTCAGAAATTATAGCCAAGAACAAATTAGTAATTGCTTCTAAAGATGGAAAGATAGAAGTTATATCCTCTAGCCTTAAATTTACTAAAGCTGAGATTACTGCAAAAGAGTTACATTTTGGCACGCATAAAGAGCAGCATAATACGCAGCGTACTACTACTACAATGCAAGCCGGCATACATATCGGCATGCAAGAAGATTTAAGCGGCACAGCAAAACTTGCTAATCATTTAATACATAAAAACGGTACGCATTGGCTTGATGTCCTAGATCGGGCATTAAATCTATACCAGCTAGGCTCGCAAACTATGCAAATAGCAGGCGATATAAAGAAGCTTGTAGGTAGTAAATCACCTACAGACTTAAATCAAAATTTACAGAATCTTGATTCAGTAAGGTTTGGAGTATGGGTATCCGGTAAAGTAACTAGTACAACCACTGAAAGCCAGCAGCATATTGCCGTTGATAATATGATCATGGGTGGTGATATCGATATTCAGGTTGACGGTGAAGCAGTAATTGAAGGGATAACTTGCCATGTCGATAATTTTAAGCTCAAGGCAGCGAGTTTAAGAGCTACGGCAAGCCATGATACAACCGCTCATGAAACCACTAGTGGTGAGATAGAGCTGATAATACCTATATCTGGAAATGTCAGAGGAGGTTTAGGCGTTAACACTGCAGAGGCAAGCTCTACAGTTACTTCTTATCATGATAACAATATGATCATGGTTAAAGGACAGTTAGAAATTGACCTTCAAGGAGACGGCAGAGTTAGCGGTGTCCGCATGCAAGCAAGTAGCGTAAAAGTAAGAGCGAATAATTTAGTAGTTGAGAGCTTGCAAGACATAGTACAAGAACGGATGTCCAGTATGCAGATGAGCATTGGTTTTAACAATAGTGGAACGTATAAGGAGCTAGGCGGTAAGGCGGAAGTCGGTAAAAAAGATGCCGCTTGGACTAATGCAATAGGCAGCATAATCGGCACACAGGTAACGCATGTAGTAGTGCAACAGACTCTAGAGATAGCGGGCGGTTTAATTGCCAATGCTGAAGTTAACGCCGACGGGACTTTAACCGATAAAGGCAAGCTTTATGTTGAAGCAGGTAGCATCATAGCACGAAAACTGCACGACTACGATAATGGCAAGAGCTTTGGATTAGGGGCAACACTGACTAAAAAAGCCGACAGCAGGGGCAAGCTTGCATGGGGTGTCGGTATTCCTGTTGTCTGCAGCTTCAATGAGCAATCACGAGACATTTTGCCCGTTATCGGCAGTGGTGAGATTAAGCTTACAGGTGTAGGTGGTAGCGTTCCTCCTGAATTAAGCCGTAATGTCAACAGCCAAATAGGTAGCACCACCGGCGATAAAGCTTCCTTGCATGCCACTGTTCCGGTTAGCGATATGGTAGAGTCCATTAACTCACAGCTGCAACCGAAGCGTCTAGGTGCAGTAGCTGCGGGGGATAGTGATGAAGTTGAGGAATTAACCCCTCAACAACAGGAAGAATTAAAACGTCAAGAGGAAGAAAGACTACAAAAAATTCTTAATGAACCTGGATTAGAAGATGCATATTTCTTTGAATTTTTTATTGGTGGAGGTTTTAAAGCTAGGAAATTTTTATTTAAGTTATTTAAAGATATATGATCTGTCAACAGTTTTCCGGACAGTTTTTTACGCACATTTTTGTATTTTTTCGTATTGTACTGGTGATAGATAATCGTTAGCAGAATGCATTCTTATACGATTATAAAATACCTCTATATATTCAAATATAGCATGTTTTGCTTCCTCCCTAGTTTTAAATTTATGTTGATAAATTAATTCTGTTTTTATAGTATGAAAAAAGCTTTCAGCAACAGCATTATCCCAGCAATTTCCTTTACGACTCATACTCTGTATAATACCATGTTGTTTTATAAGTTTTAAATGATTATCAGAACAATATTGGCTACCTCTATCAGTATGCCAAATAAGCTTTTTAGGTGGTTTACGTTGCCATATTGCCATTAGCAAAGCATTATTAACTAAATCAGCTTTCATATTACTATTCATTGACCAGCCTATTACTTTTCTAGAAAATAGATCAATAACTGTTGCTAAATATAACCATCCTTCTCCAGTTGGGATATAGGTGATATCACCAACCCAATAACAATTAACATTAGAAACTTTAAACTGTCTATCCAATAAATTAGGAGCAACTTGCTTATTATGCTTAGAATCAGTAGTTGCTTTAAATTTATACTTAGTTTTACATACTAAGCCAGCTTCATTCATTAGTCTTGTAATTCTCCTACGACTAACAATTATGCCTTGCCTCAACAAAGCCTTTTTAATGGGTCTAGATCCATAATTTCGTCTACCTTCCTGAAAAATAGCTCTAACCTTACAGGTTAATTCTCTATTTTCTTTATCCCTATTGCATCCAGGGTTATTTAACCACTCATAATAACCGCTACGTGATACCTTCATACATTTGCACATAATTGCAATTGAGAAATCATCTTGATGCTTCTTTATCCATGCATACCTTACAGGGACTCTTTTGCAAAGTACGCTGCAGCCTTTTTTAGTATATCACGCTCCTGTGTTACTATCACCAGCTCTTTCTTTAATCTTTTTAATTCATCATACAGATGTTCATCTGTTCTTGTTATTGATTCTTCAAATTGTTTAGAATATTTATCTATCCAACTATATAAAGTATTCTTACTGATACCTAATTCTTTTGCAGTCTGAATAACAGGTCGCTTCGATTCAGTTGCCAATTTAACTGCTGATTCTTTAAATTCACTAGAATACATTTTTGTTTTTGTCATACTGTATTTCCTTTCTGTTAATATTGTCTCATACTAACTGTCCGGAATACTATAGCCACATCAATAATAATTGATTTAGTTTCCCCGCAATTCAAAGATAGAACTATTAAGTTATCAAGAGAAATAGACAATAGTGCTATTGACACTAGCTCTGACCTCGCTGAAATACAAGATCATATTGCAGATATTACTGGTATTAAAAGAGATGATCCTAAACTAATGAAATATGGTGAGGAATATCTACAAGGATATAAAGATTGGGAACAACTCCCTGAAGCAGTTAAAAGAGTTCCTAAAGAGTTTACACCAAGATTTGTGAAGAAAAATGTTGGATTGAGATATACGGACGGTAAAAACCATATAAGGATTGATAAAGGTAGACCTGAACTTATAGACTATCCTCCTCAACAAGTAGATCATATTACTATAACTGATAACGGCAATATGCTTGACGAATATGCTAATTATTTAGAATATGACCAATTCAACGATTGTACTAAAGTAGTTGATAGAAACACAGGTAGAATATTAGAAATTCTTAACGGTAAGCCTTCTATACAACCTCATTCTCATATCCCTTTAATAAAATGGTTAAAATGGAATTCATGGAACAGAATGTAAATTTAAAAATTGATTCACCTAATATTAGATTAGAAATAAAAAAAGCTTTTGAAGATTTAGCTAATTTAAAAATACTTAAAATAGATTTGAATTCTTATCCTCATATTTATTGGTCTAAACTTAGTAATTATGTGCTTAATATAATCATTGATGGAGTAATTGATTGTAGCAACCCAACAGAAATATTTAATGCTATAGGAGTGGCGATATATGATAAAGAGGAAGCTGAGCAAATTTATGAATTTTGTAGATGGTTTAATGAATTGTTAGATTCAATTGATCCTTATTACACATTTAGTAAACCCGATTCCGCTTATCTTAATCACCCAGAATGGCCGAAAGTTTATGAGGGTGCTAAAAAGCTTTATGAATTAATGGATGAAAATGATAAAAAATATAATTTTAGTGAAGAATATGAAGCTTATAGAAAAGCAGAGGATGCTAAATATTATAAGTAACTCATGTTGTCGGGCAACAGACGCTAGAAATAGCGGGCGGGCTTATTGCCAATGCTAAAGTTAACGCAGAGGGGATTTTTTAAACTGATAAAGGCAAAGTTTACGTTGAAATGGAATTTCAATAAGAAATCATGGGCTTTATCTTATCACCATAATAACTTTTTATTAATTTTAACCCCTTAAAATAAATATAAGTTGAAATAATAATAAATTTTATTACTATAGGTTATTTACATTAATAGCCGTTAAAAATATGCTTAATCAAATAAATATTTTATATCCGATATTATTTGCCGCTCTTATTGCCACAATTGTAATTCTTATTATTCAATTGTTGCATTACAAGAAAAAAATAGTAGAGAATGACTTGAGAATAATCCAATTTTATTTAGACAAAAAATTTCTTGATAATAAACTTACTAAAAACTTCGAGTTTCAAACTTCACAAAAATATCCTGATTCTTTTTTTGAAGACGTTAAATTTTATTTTAAATTAGATGACGCGAGAATAATATCGGTTCAAGAACTGGATAAGGATAAAGAGCTAAGTTTTTTATTTAAAGAGAAATTAGATTCTGCTATTGCCGCCTTTTCATCTGAACCGTAAGGAAATATAGCGGCTTTATACAAAGTTTTAGACCGAAAGTTAAATACCGAGTCTGATCATGTACACAGGTTATACGTATTTTTGCCTCGCGATAAAATAAATCAAAAGAACCAAAAAACTCTTATTTATGTAAAGATTCCACACATTTTTAACAAAGACGAACTTGAAACTTTAGATATTTACATGCATCTTGTTAAAAGATTTTCTGATCGAGCTAATATTTAAATTTTACCTATTGTGAGGTAAATATAAAGCTCAATCATGATGAATACGCACTAGCTAGCCGATGGACTGCTTAGATGGGTACACGCAAAAGGTGTAAGGTTACAAGATTTGGTAAAACGCCGACAACTTGAGCGGTCATTGTTCTTAAACTAATTTTTAGTTAAATTTCTATTGCATTCTTAAAACTCCTTACTATGATTTTGTCTATAGCTCATTTTTAACAAAATATTAAATTAATAGGGAGCAAACTATGCAAGAATTAATAGAATTTTTAGAGGAAAGAGAATTAAAGAAAGAAGCCGATAGTTTAAGAAACGGTGCTACAACGCTTGATCTTTCTAGTAAAAAAATAGGAGACGCAGAAGCAAAGGACATAGCTAATGTGATTCGAGCTAATAAATCTTTAACTCAGCTTGCTCTTTCTAGTAACAACATAGGCGATTTGGGAGCAAAGGAATTAGCTGAAGTACTTAAAGCTAATTCTACTCTTACTTTGCTTGCTCTTTCCAGTAACAACATAGGCGATTTGGGAGCAAAGGAATTAGCTGAAGTACTTAAAGCTAATTCTACTCTTACTTTGCTTGATCTTTCCAGTAACAACATAGGCAATTTGGGAGCAAAGGAATTAGCGGAAGCACTTAAAGATAATAAATCTTTAACTCAGCTTGCTCTTTCTCGTAACAACATAGGCGAGATAGGAGCAAGGGAACTCGCTGAAGCACTTAAAGCTAATAACTCTTTAACGACGCTTGATCTTCAGAGTAACAAAATAGGTGATCTAGGAGCAAGGGAACTCGCTGAAGCACTTAAGGCTAATAAATCTTTAACTCTGCTTGCTCTTTCTAGTAACAACATAGGCGAGATAGGAGCAAAGGAATTAGCTGAAGTACTAAAAACTAATTCTACTCTCACTCTGCTTGACCTTGGATGTAACTATATACACAATTTGGGAGTAAAGGAATTAGCGGAAGCACTAAAAACTAATTCTACTCTTACTTCGCTTTTTCTTTGGGGGGGGATCGTGGGGGATTCGGAAGCAAGAGAATTAGCAGCGATGCTAAAAACTAATTCTACTCTTACTTTGCTTTGTCTTGATGATAACAACATAGGCGATGTTGGAGCAAAGGAATTAGCTGAAGTACTAAAAACTAATCCTACTCTTACTATGCTTAGTCTTTACGAGAACAACATAGGCGATGTTGGAGCAAAGGAATTAGCTGCAGCCCTAAAGTCCAATAATTCTTTGATGTACCTTAGCCTTTCAGGGAACAAAATAGGTGAACGCGGAGCAAAGGACATCGCTGACGCTCTTAAAAAAAATAACTTTTTGATAAAGCTTAATCTTACTGAGATTAACATTTCAGAAGAAAGTACTATAATCAAATCTATAGACGAGAAAATTGAATATAATAATGAACTAGTAAAAAAATTAGCTTTATTGCTAAAAAGTAGTTTTTCAGATGGAAACAATCCAGTTAATTTTATTAAAATTGCAAGTGCTACAAAATTTTATGAAAAAGTAAATAAGAATTTATTGAAAGAACACCTACAAGAACAAAAAATTGATAACGTAGAATCTATATTTATAAAAATGAATGATTTTATTAAAACATATCCTTTTGTTATTGCCGGAGTGTGTAAAGAAGTAGAAGTTACTGTTTCTTCAGATTGTAAAATTATAGTACCAAATGATATAACATGTTATATCGCTTCCTATTTAGATAACGAAAAATGGGGATTAGAAGCAGAAGTTAAGCCTTTAGGAGAAAATGATCATGCAGGGAATTAATAAAAAGGGACAATTTGTCCCCTCTATTTAAATTTTTATGCTGCTTGTGGTATAAGAAAAAGATTGCTTATTTATATTCTGTGATTTAATTTACTTAACAAGTATGACCAAAGGTAAATTATGAACCGATTAATAGAATTTTTAAGACAAAAAGGCTTTACCGAAGAAGCAGCAAATTTAAAAAACGGCAGTGATATTCTTAAGCTTACCGAGAAAAACATAACGGATACAGATGTTAAAGAAATCTCGGAATTATTAGCAGAGGATACTAACATTATACAGCTTGATTTATTCGGTAATAAAATAAGTAGCGATGGAGCTATTGCAATTGCTAAGCTGCTTAAGATTAATAAAACTATTACCTCGCTTGATCTTGGAAATAACAATATAGGAAAAACAGGAGCAAGTGAATTTGAGAGAGTTTTAAAAGCAAATACCACTCTTATTTTTCTTAATTTGGCATGGAATCCGGTAGAAGCGGCAGAATATAAAAATATCAAAAAATATTTAGTCCGAAATGCTAATTTAACAAACGAGCAAGAAATAGTGAAGATAGCAAAAAGCTTTAACGAAATAGACGAAGATAAGTTATTAAAGAAATTAGATATATTATAAAAGGGCAATTACCCCTTAAATTTATGTCATCTGTGAATAATCTTATTGGATTGTAAATAAAAACAACCGGCTAGAGCTGCAAACAACCGCAATAACTACTACAAGGACAATACCTCTTACATCACAAGCTAACATTACTATTAGCTCACCTCTACCGACTACAGTTATACTGAATACACAAATAATTAATGAAGCACTACAAGATTTTAGTTGGTCAGTGGACGTTATTCTTTGGAGTTACCACTTTTTGGTTTGGTACTAGATCAATAAATAAGGCAAAGCAGTAAGTATGAGCGCTATAACAATTGCAGCTGATTTAATCAAACAATTTGAGGGGTTACGCTTGACTTCCTATTACTGCCCCGCAGGTTACAAGACCATCGGTTATGGGCATGTGATAGAGCCGCACGAACCTATAGGAAACCGCATTAATAAAGGGCAAGCCGAAAATTTACTTGAGGAAGATATAAGGAAAGCTCAAACAGTACTACATAAATATTGCAGTGTGCTATTAACCGAAAACCAGCAAGCCGCCTTAATCTCGTTTATCTTCAACTGCGGCAGTGGGGCATTTCAAGCCTCAACCTTGCGGCAAAAACTTAATCGCGGCGAATACGAAGGCGCTGCCGATGAGTTAACTAAATGGGTGAATTGCAACGGAGTAAAGCTAAAAGGGCTGGTAAAACGCCGTAACATGGAGCGGGCAGTGTTTCTGGGGGAAATTAATATGTCCATACCAAAGGACATAGCACCAGCGATAATGGAGGATAATAACAGTTGCCTTGAGCCTGTTTACAGCAATCAATTATTAAATGTTATTGCTAGCTCAATTAAAGGATTTTTCAGGAAATTTAAACTGGTTTAGATAATGTTCGAGACAAATATAACAGAGAAAACATAAACACAAACCGACAAAATATTTAACCTCTACCTTGGTACTCCTTGCCTTTCCAAAGCCTCAACCATAACCATAAATTTTTTCTTTAATTTTTAACTAAAAATCTCTTGGCTTTTTAAACTTTCCCATTATTATTTTTTCAAAACCTAGCTAATTTTTATATACGACTTGAATTATTCAACAGACAATTATCATAGGAGGAAATTATGCAGGAGTTAATAGAATGGCTGGAAGAGCAAGGATTTAAAAGAGAAGCTGAAAAATTAAGAAATGGTGGCACTTTTCTTAACCTTTTTAATCAAAAAATAGAGAATGAAGGGGCAAAGGCTTTAGCCGAAGGACTTAAAATTAATAATTCCATCACTCAGCTTTCTCTTAGCAGTAACCACCAAATAGAGGATGAAGGGGCAAAGGCTTTAGCTGAACTACTTAAAAAGAATAATTCCATCACTCAGCTTAATCTTTGCTTTAACCGAATAGGGGATGAAGGAGCAAAGGCTTTAGCTGAAGCACTTAAAATTAATAATTCCATAAGTCAGCTTTCTCTTACCAGTAACAAAATAGGGTATGAAGGGGCAAAGGCTTTAGCTGAAGGGCTTAAAAATAATAATTCCATCACTCAACTTGATCTTGGCAGGAACGAAATAGGGGATGAATGGTTTAAAACAATCAATGAATATTCACAAAAATCAGATCACAATATTATAGTAAATAAAGTAGAGGGAATAGTTTATGACAAACCGCTTTTGAATCATCCGGAATTGTTAAAGACAGCTTTGAGCAAATTTAGCTTGAAAAAAATAGGTGAGATAAGCGATAAGCTAAGCGCTGATTTAGTCCAAGAAGCAATTAATAATAATGATGATGAGCTTATTTTAGCCGGATTAATAAGCTTAGGAAGTGCTGAAGCACCAACAGAGTAATTAAATATTTAGGGCTGGTACTAAGGCATAACAAGGCTTAGCAAAAGCCCTAAGCAGGTCTATTCTAAACTGATTAAAGGTTCGCATTACGTACCACGCTCCCCGCCACGTGGGACAGTTGGCTACTTCTTGGAGGTGACCGTTCACGGATATAAATAAAAAATAAATAATGAGTTGAAAAAGGTTATAGAATTGTATAGAAATAGATAGGACAAGAATAAGTAGCAGCATCAATGAATAATGTTCTATCTGATCGAATTATAGAGTTAGAAAAGCTAGTAGAATTACTAGAAGTAACCAATCAACGGCTTTTACAAGAAAATAAAGAATTAAAGATTAAGCTAATAGAGTTGGAAGATAGGCTAAATAAGAATTCTAGCAATTCTGGTCTTCCTAGCTCTAAAGATATATACCGGATAGAGAAGAAGACAAGACCAAAGAGTGATAAAAATCCCGGGGGACAAGCAGGTCATAAATATAACGCTTATCAAATAAAAACGTCAGATATCAATGTTGATATTATGCCCGATGAAGAGATTTGTAAGTGCGGTGGTTCATTGTTATTAGAAGAAAAATATAGAACACATCAAAAAATAGAAATTCCTGTTATCAAACCGGTTGTTACGGAATATAGGTTGTATAGGAAAGTATGCTCTTTATGTAATAGAAGATATAAAGCAAAACTAGATAATTACCGATTATTAGGGAAAAACGCTGAAAGTATAATTAGCTCTTTAAGTGGATTCTTTAATAATAGTAAGAGAGAAGTACAATCAATATTAAACCAAATATTTAACCTTGATATTAGTCTTGGCTTGATCTCAAATACGGAGAACAGAATATCAGTTAAGTTAGAAGATAAATATAATGAATTATTGAATAACATTGAAGAAAGCAGTTATCTTCATTTAGACGAGACAAGTTCTAGTAATAAAGGTAGTAAACATTGGTGCTGGGTAGCTACAAACAAAGCTTTTACGGTATTTAAGCTAGCTAATTCAAGAGGACAAAAGATATTAGAAAGTTTTTTACCTGAATATGAAGGGAAAATAATAAGTGATAGATATGCAGCTTATAATATATTTGACAGCAGCAAACGTCAAATATGTTTAGCTCATTTGCGTAGAGATTTTAAAAGATTCGCTCATAGTCACAATGCCTCTCTTGCTAAAATTGGTTCAGACCTTCTTTGCGTAACTGATACGATATTTAGGCTTTATAATTTACATAAAGAAAATAAGTTAGATAAACCTCGATATTTAGCAGTAATGCAGAAAATTAAAAAGATTATGCTGTATTACTTGCAAGATATCGCTAATACTGAATACTTACAAGCCCAAAGAGTAGCAAATAATATATTAAAATCATTCGATATGATATGGCTCTTTTTAGATGATTCACAAATAGAGCTAACTAATAACTTGGCAGAACGACAGATAAAGCATTTTGTTAAATATCGAAAAAATTCTTTTTTTACATGGTCACTAAGAGCCTATCTGTAAAGAAAAATTAAGGTATAGAGTGTAGAAAATAAAGGAAAGAAATGTTATAAAGCTAGCAAAAAGGCTAGAAAAATATGAGTTATCCGAATGATTTAAAAGAGGAAGAGTGGGAAATAGTAAAAGAGTATTTTGGTAGTAAGAAAAAAGGACGAAGAATAAAAGTAGATAGAAGAGCAATAGTAAACGCAATATTCTATCAGAGTCGACCCGGCTGTCAGTGGCGATATTTACCAAGAGAATATCCAAATTATAAAACAGTTAATGAGTATTATAATAAATGGAATCGTAGTGGATTATGGCAAAAAATAAATGAAGATGTGAGGTGGTACCCTTTGTCTAGACAAATTTTTTAAATTTTAGAGGTGTAATTCTCCTTTATTAATGTATTGGTTTTTCAAAGTAAAGTTTGCATTTTCTATGTCATATAGCCTCTTGGTAATTTTCTAGTTTTTCTGCAAAATGTATCATTTTAGGTGTCTTATATTCAAGCGATTGATGAGGTCTTTGCTTATTATAAAATTCTATATAATCTCTGATAGCTATCTTTGCTTCACGTACCGTTTCAAGATCAAAACGATAAATCTTCTCTTGTTTCAAAGATCTCCAAAAACGTTCAATAAATACATTATCTAAGGCTCTGCCTTTGCCGTCCATACTAATAGCTATGCCTTGTTGCTCAAGTATTTGAGTAAAATCTTTTGATGTAAACTGTACTCCCTGATCCGTATTAAAAATGTCAGGCTTGCCATGTATAGATATTGCTTCATTTAGAGCTTCAATACAAAAATCATTTTCTAAACTAATCGACACCCGCCAACTCAAAATATAACGACTATACCAATCCATTATAGCAACCAAATATACAAAACCTTGCTTTAATCTTATGTAAGTAATATCTGCACAGTAAACTTGATTGGAGCAAACCACCTCTATATTATTTAATAGATATGGGTATACTTTATGAGCCTGATTCCTACGGCTTAAATTAATTTTTGGGTATACTGCTTCAATACCAAGTATTTTATAATATTTTCTTATCATCTTACGACTAACATTTAACCCTTCCGATTTTAGGACATGAGACATTCTTCTAGTACCATAATAGGGATGCTCTGTAAAAATCTCATCAATTCTGTTCAGTACTCTATACTCCTTATCATCTAAGGTATTCCTAGCTCGGTAATAGTAACTTGAGCGGTTTAAATCTAAAAGTTCGCATTGTCTTGCTATGGTTAATTTTGAAGCATAACTTATCATTTTTTTCCTAACCTCTAAATCCAAAGATACTAGATTTTTTTTTGAGCCAGTCTCTTTCAACTGTTAACTGGCCTATTTGCTCAAATAATGATTTAATTAAATCTTCTTGGCCGGTATCTTGTTGTTTAGATTTCGATTTAAATCCAGAAACCATAAAATCTAAAGCTTCTTTCTTCCATTTATAAATCTGATTAGCGTGAACACCATATTTGCTGGTAATTTGAGCTATAGTCATTTCTCCAGATATTGCTTCAATTGCTATTTTTGCTTTTTCTTCTGCGCTATATTTTTTAACTTGTTTTTTCATTTTTTGCTCCTTTTCCTAGGAGATATTATACCTACTTTTCTCTATTTTCTTGTCTAGTTTTTGGGTACCATTATATCCATTCCATCCCAACAATCTTCTCTAAAAGCATAAAAAGCAAAATGCCAATTATTTTCTTTAAAAATGCTTATAAGGTCTTCAAAATATTTATGTAGACCTTTAGTTTGTCTATGTCCTCCAAATTCTCCTACTAAGATACGGTTACTCGTTATGTTATTAATTTTCTGAAAATTATTTACTTCATTCAGGTATTCTTCTAGGATTTTTTTGTTCCAATAGGTGTCTTTTATCTTACCTGGGTAATTTAACAAACCTTTATTGGTTTTCCGATTAGTATATTCAAAAGGCTCATACATATGAAAAGAATACAATATTTTATTATCTTTATGGATTTTAAAATTCTTAAATGTTTTAGGATCCCCATAAGAGGAGCTATCTAAATTAATAGGAGTGTTTTTATCAACTAGTCGTATCTTGCTAATTACTAATTGATAAAAATCAAAAAGCTGTCTTTGAATCTTATCTTGCTCTATTTCATAAAGAGCTTTACCTTTTTCGGGGTAAAAGCCGTTCTAAATGCGGTTCATTTAAAATATTATAGCCTATCATTGCTGGGTGATCTTTTAGCTCTAACGCTATATCCTGCCAGAATTTGGCAGCTTGTTTTTGGAATTTAATATCTTCCCAAATCCGAAGATCATCTTGATCATGATTATTCTGCTTCCAACGAGAACCGGGTAAACTTAGCATTGTCAGTACTACAGGCATCTGCTCGGTTGCAAACATATCTAGAATTTCTTTCAAATATTTTAAATCTTTTTCTGAAAGTTTTGTATAGTTATCAACATTTCCTATTAAAAAATCACGGTTGTTACTTATAAATTTATCAGGTGCTAGACGGATAAAAGCAATACCGAAATTTTTAGCAGCTTTAATATCTTCTTGTAGAATTTGTCTATTAAAAATATTAGCTCCTTTTTTCGGTTCATCCCAAAATGCTATTTTTTGATCAGCAAAAGAAGAGATGCTATAATTTATTAAGAATAAGAAAAAACCAATAAAGAATATTGGGTTAAATTTTTTTGCAATGTAGGTATGAATCATAATTTATAGTAGCAAGAAAATTTAAGTAATATATAATTTTGAATGTAATAAATTATAGGTTATATTTTATGCAAGTTTTAAATTCTACTTATATTTTACTAATTAGTACGATTTTAATATCTTTATTTTCTAAAAATAGAAAACTTGCCTATATTACGTTAATTATTATAAGTTTCCTCGCTTTATATCAAGGTGTAATAAATATTGTCGGTTTCTTTTCCTTAAGTATATTTGCCGCTCTAACTTATTCCTATTTTAATTTTCAAAACCTTCATAAAACAGTAAAGTTTTTATTATTTTTAGCAATTTCCATTTGTATAGCAGCCTTTGCTTTTCATAAAGTGCCGGGATTTTTTAATATATTGGCTATTAAATCGATGAAATTATCAGAATTATCAACCACGTTTTCAATGTATTTGAATTTTGATAAAGTTATGCCGGCTTTAATAGTTTTCTGCCTTAGTGATTTATATATTTTAGAAAAAAATAGCAAATCAACACATATAAAATATACAATTACTTCTTTATTATTATGTATTATAGTAATCCTAACTCCGGCTTTTATAAGCGGTTATGTATTATTTGATCATAAATTACCCGCTATATTACCGATTTGGGCAATTAACAATTTCTTTTTTGTTTGTATGAGCGAAGAAGTATTTTTTCGTGGTTTTCTACAGAGAACATTACAGAATCTTCTAAAGAAACAGCAAATATTAGCTATTATTATAGCTTCTTTAATATTCGGCGTAGCTCATTTTCAGGGTGGGATTATATATATAGGTCTTGCTACTATTTGTGGTTTCTTCTATGGCTATGCTTATTATAAAACCGGTAAAATATTATGCTCTATGATAGTGCATTTCGGTTTGAATTTGTTTCATCTAATATTTTTTACCTATCCTGCGGCAATTATTATATAGCTTCGTTCATTAAGATATATGAGTAGTATAATTATTTTTATATAATATATAATAATTAACTAGTAATTGAATTAATTATAGTGTATGTTCGCATAAATTATAAAAGGTTGAATATTATGGGAGCTTACTTAACTACCGGGGTAGTACAAAATATTATTATTTATAAAAAGCAGTTGGTAAATTATGACATAACAATTGATAAAATTATTGCGAAATTAAGAGAAGAAGTAAATATTGATTATTATAGCTATAGTGAAGATTCAAACGGTTATTATTGGCACATTGATCCTAAAATGCTAGAAGGTAATTTTGTAGAATTTTTAGAAACTCAATTTCAAATGTATAGCAATAAAACGTCTAGTAGTAGAAAATATCAAGAGATAGAAGAAGCTATTGACAAAGTAAAAGAGGCTAAAACCGGCAATGAATTAATAGAATTAGCTGCTAGTATAAGCCTTCAGTACTTCCAATTAGTTGATTATACAAATAAATATATAAGTGTATTGCATAATAATAATTTTAAGTTAGATATTTTAGTAAATTTCCATCTAATAGCTTTTTTTATTGACGGAAAAATAATTATGGAATGTTACTATGATATTTTAAGATATTTTTCTCAAAACATCCATCTTCAAAGAGAAAAGTATCCGGTAGCAGATTGTATAATAGTTCTGATTACTGATTGAAGATATAGGCGTTGTTGTATGGCTCGAAATCCTTATAAAAAAACACCGTCATTGCGAGGAGGGACGTAGTCTAGAGCGGCAATCCGGGAAAAAACACTTTTCTGTCATCCTGAATTTATTTCAGGATCTCTTGAATTAGATGCTGAAACAAGTTCAGCATGACAAAAGAAAAAGCTGGATTCCCGCCTTTAACCATAACTGTCCGAAGTTAAAAAATTAAGATTATTAAATAGTACTTTTTTTGCCGTTAATGCTAAAAATACTACTATTTTGATATATAACTGATGTTACGCAGTATTTATCAAATAGGTATATTTGCCGCCATATTTTTTAATTGCTGAAATGCCATTTGATTAGCTTTTACAAGTAGCTTATATTTTATAGCAAAATGGTTAAGGTGAGTTTTTATTTTAAGTTTTTCCAATTTACAGTAAGCTATTAGTACAGAAAAAATATGGTTACATTGTGAACGAATAACTTTAGTCGGAGACTTTGCCAAACTAGCATTTTGCTTTATTGATTTGTGATATTCTTCGATACGCCACCGTTTTTGATAGAGTTCGTAGAAATATGGAACTTCTAGGCTTAAATCATTGGTAATCAAGTATAATATACCTTGTTTGCCGTTCTCGTTTGTGAAAACTTTTTTGAGTAGTTTGACCGGAAAATCAACTTCTTTAATCCAAACCGTTAAAGTAGTATTATCTTGCATATTTAATGATTCAATACGTTTAAAGTTTCCTAGTTGCTTATCTTGTGCAGAAATAGCTATTGTTCTATTGGATTTAATACCTAAAATAAATTTTTTACGGCATTCATAGTGAATAAACTTTATTGTTTCCTTTGACGAAAACCAATTATCCGCAAGAACGTAAGCAAAGCTTATGTCATTTTTAATAGCTTGTTTGACTAATTGGCGAAATAATTCGTTTTTATTACTACTTGATTTACGTTTTTCACGTCTGGTTTCTACATCACAAAATTTAATATCTTTTTTTATAACTTCATAACCTACAGGGACACTGATATCGCCATAACGGATTAAACATGATAGTAAATTAATACCCTTTACATGCCTACCTTTAGCATGAGAGTAATGCCAACAAATTATTTCGTTTTCATCCGTATATGCTTTCTCTTCAACTGAATCGTCAATAATTAAAACTCCCTCATCTACTTTATCCTGCTGTCTAACTAATCCTTTAACATACGACCATAGCTCTTTAGAACCGTACTCCCCACTATGTAAAAATCTAGTGATTTGATCATGGCTAAGCTCTCCCGATAATAATTCCGATAACCCTGTTGCCGTGGCGTACTTATTTTGACTAATTAAGTAATCTGTATAAATATCTAATAGTTTGTCCTGCAATTCTTATCTCTACATACATTTTTAAAGCTTAGAAATTATATAATTTTTTTACCTTTTTCAATCTATACCTGCGTAACATCTATAAAGAGGTAAAAATTCTGTCATTCCGTGGCTACGACCACTTCAGTCCAGCTTATAATATCATAAAAAGATTCTAAAATAAGTCTAATATGGCTTTATTTTCCTGGATGCCGTGATCAAGTCACGGCATGACACAGCCTTTTTTCAACGTTCGTACAGTAGTGGGTCAAGCCACGGTATGACAAGTTTTAAGCGATTTTAACCATCCATGCAACAACGCCGGTCAAGCAACTAGATGACACCGCATACTTAACTTAATAAAATAAAATTCAAGTCTTGAAATATTTTGTGTATCTGCTACTTTTAAATTAACATCATATTACGGTAATTATATGCAAGAATTTGATTTAGTAGTAATAGGCAGCGGTCCTGCCGGTTATACGGGTAGCATCAGAGCGGCGCAATTGGGCATGAAAGTAGCATGCATAGAAAAAAACAGTATGCTTGGCGGGACGTGTTTAAATGTTGGGTGTATCCCGTCGAAAGCTTTATTAAATTCCTCGGAAAAATATGAAGAGGCATTAAAACATTTTGCTGATATCGGTATTATGACTGAAGTGAAGCTAGATTTACCGAAAATGTTAGCTAAGAAAGATAAGACGGTAACCGACTTAACAAAAGGCATAGAAAGCTTATTTGTTAAGAACAAAATTACCAGAATCACAGGGAATAGTACGATTATCTCGGCTAATATCGTTGAGGTAAATAACGGTCAAACTAATGAGAATAGGGCTAGCGAGCAAATTTCTGCTAAAAATATTTTGATTGCTACCGGCTCAGATATAATTGAAATCCCGAATATTACCATAGATGAGGAATATATAGTCTCTTCTACCGGTGCTTTAAAGCTAACAAAAGTTCCTGAGAGCTTGATAGTGGTAGGGGGCGGATATATCGGTTTAGAGCTTGGTTCGGTATGGCGACGTTTGGGTTCTAAAGTAACAGTGGTCGAATATGCGCCTAGCATTGTGCCGGCGTTGGACAAGGAAATAGCTACCCAATTTACTAAAATTTTGCAAAAACAAGGAATAGAATTTAAGCTTAATACTAAAGTAACATCTGCCGAGAAGAAAGCCGGTAAGGTGATGCTTTCAGTAGAGGAGGGCGGTACTGCTCAAATACTTACTGCCGATGTGGTATTGATTGCCGTCGGTAGAAAAGCTTGTACGCAGAATTTAGGGCTAGAGAAGCTGGGAATTACGGCAGATAAACAAGGGAGAATAGAGGTTAACGAACATTTTCAAACGTCGATAGCAAATATTTACGCCGTCGGGGATGTAATAAAAGGTCCAATGCTTGCTCATAAAGCTGAAGAAGAAGCGGTAGCCGCCGTTGAAATTATGGCAGGATTTGCCGGACATGTAAATTATAACTTAATTCCAAGTGTGATATATACCCGGCCTGAGGTGGCAAGTGTCGGTAAAACCGAAGAACAATTAAAAGAAAAAGCTATTGAGTATAAAGTAGGCAAATTTCCGTTTTTAGCTAATAGTAGAGCAAGAGCCGTTAGTTCTACCGATGGGTTGGTGAAAATCCTTGCCGATAGCAAGACTGATAAAGTACTCGGTGCGCATATTATCGGTCCCAATGCCGGCACCTTGATTGCCGAGCTTGTTGCTTTTATGGAGTTTGGAGCGGCAGCTGAAGATATAGCAAGGACTTGCCATGCTCATCCTACTTTAAGTGAAGCGATAAAAGAAGCAGCGTTAGCAGTAGATAAAAGAACTATTAATATATAGCTTCAATCATTAATGTCTATACCTTAATGCTTTTTGCTATATTGTGCAGTTAATATAGATGAGTTATTATATGGATAAGCCAGCTCTACGATCTTATTTTAGAAATTTTTTAAGAAAGAATAAGGATAAAGTAAATTCTGAAGTAACCAGAAAGTTAATAATACACAAGCTTAATATATTAATAAATGAGTTTAAGGTAACAACAGTCGGAGTATATTATCCTATGTTACCTGAGATTAATATACTTGAAATAATTAAGTGGCATCCTGAGCTTATATTTTTCTTACCTAAAATTGTAAAAAACGAAATTAATTATAGTCTATATACCAAGGATACACATTTAATATTAAATAAATTCAATATTTATGAACCAAAAGAGGAAGAGGATTATCAACCGGAATTAATCATTATGCCGGGACTCGCTTTTAGTAAGGATAATCATAGATTAGGGCAAGGTTTTGGTTTTTTTGACCGGTATATAAGTAATAATAAAGATTTATTGACTGTCGGAGTTTGTTTAAAAGAACAGATAATAGATTATTTGCCTATAACGCCAAATGATCAAAAGCTAAATTTTATAGTTACAAATTAAATTTACCGAAATTATGAGAATTAAGTTTAAACTATTAATTATTTTTGGCATCTTAAAGCTTTCCATAGGAGATAGCTATATTTACGCAAAAGCTATTACGCAAGATAAAATTCAAGAAACTTTTATTTATTTAGATAAAAAAGATTGGGCGAAAGCTGAAAAATTGACTAAAGAAATAAATAACACGGCTTTAACAAAAATCGTTCTTTCACAAAAATTTCTAGATAGTAAATATTGTAATAATAACTTCAAAGAAGTAATAAAATTTTTACGAGATAATCCGAAATGGCCGCAAAATAGCTTATTGGAAGTAAAGGCGGAAGGATATCTAAATCATGATACGGATAAAAAAATAATATTAGAATGGTTTAACAAAAATCCTCCGCTCACCGGTAAAGGCTATAAATTTTATGCGTTAGCTGCTAGTAAATTAGTGAAAGACCGGAAAATATTACTGCCGATTATTAAAGCCGCGTGGATATACGGTGATTTTACCGACGCGGAAGAAAAAGAATATTATGTTAAGTGGAACAAATATTTAGATGTAGAAGATCATGTTCACAGAATCGACGAACATTTATGGAAATCGGATATTAGAGCGGCGCAGTGTGGGATGCCGTATGTAAGCGTAGGATATCAGGCTTCTTTCAAGGCACAAATCGCGATGATAAATAACCCGCAATCGGCAGAAAAACTTTTTAAAAATGTCTCTGAAAAATATTATACTTCCGGTTTATTATTTCGTTATTTAGATGCAAAGAAAAAAGAATCAGCGAGTAGTGAAGATATTGCTTTATTTAAAAAGGTAAAAAACGATAAAAAACATTTTTCACAATGGTGTCGCCTGCAATCTTATTACGCACGAGAATTTATTGATCAAAAGGATTTTGCCGGTAGCTATAAAATTATTACCATTCCTTTTGCGAAATGTCCTGAGACGGTAAGAGAACAAGAATGGCTTGCCGGTTGGCTGGCTTTAAGCTTTTTAAATAAACCCGATCAAGCTTTATTGCATTTTAATAAATTTATAAAGATAGTAAAAACCCCTATAAGTCTATCACGAGGCTATTACTGGCTTGCAAGAAGCTACGAAGCAAAAGGTGATCAAAAAACGGCAACTGAGTTTTATCAAAAAGCCGCTAAATACCCGTGTACTTTCTACGGACAAGTCGCGAATATAGAGCTAAAAGAGCATAAAATAGTTTTACCTAGTAACCCTAACATAACATTAGCACATACGCAGAAAATAGAAAAAAATGATATTGTTAAAGCCGTAAAGTTATTAAATAAATACGGTAAAACTAGTTTGGCGATTATCTACGCTAAAGCAGCTATTGCAACGGTATCGACTCCGGCGGAAATTTTACTAATTACCAATATTATCAAAGCTAATAATAATCTTCATCATACGGTGGACGTAGCAAAAATTGCCTGCCAATATCATAGCTGTATTTTAGATCATGCCTTTCCTACTCCTTATCAAATTTTAAATTCACCGATAGAGGCGCATTTAACTTATAGTATAATTAGACAGGAATCGGTTTTTAACACTTCAGCAATTAGCACGGCAAATGCTATGGGCTTGATGCAGCTTGTCAAAAATACCGCCTGCGATGCTGCTAAGTCTATCAATACTAAATGTGATATCGCAAAACTTATCAAAGATCCAAAATATAATATTAATTTAGGCTCTAATTATCTGAAATTATTATTACAACAACATGATAATTCATATCTTCTAACTATCATTTCCTACAATGCCGGACCTCATAGAACAAAAAACTGGATAGAGCGATTCGGTGATCCGCGAGAATTAAAAAATATGCGGCAAGTAATTAATTGGATTGAATTAATTCCATTTGCTGAAACAAGAAATTATGTTCAGCGAGTATTTGAAAATATGCAAGTCTATAGGTCAGTAATTAGTAAAAGTAATATACTACGCCTAAAAGAGGACTTGCATCCCTGAAGTATTATGAGCCATGCAACAAAGCCGTCATAGCCAGCGTTGTTGCATGGCTACCGGAATCGTCATTGCGAGCGACTGGCGGCGTTGTTGCGTGGATCAAAAACTCTACGTCATTGCGAGGAGGCATTTATGCCGACGCGGCAATCAAGTATAAACATATTTTTATACTAAACTTGTTTAGTATTCTAATTAAATCCCTCATTACATTCGGGATAGCCTGGATTGCCGCAGCCACTTCGTGGCTTCGCAATGACGGTGTTTTTTTATAAGGATTTCGAGCCATGCAACAACGCCGTCATAGCCACGGAATGACAGAATTTTACCTATAAGAATCATAACAACAATTAAAGCCGGTATAACAATTTTAAATATATCTTTGCTTTCTTTCTTTTCTGTATTGTTTTTCTAACTCTTCTTTATTATTTATTTTTAACCCTAATAATATTAGTTATTGTGATATATTAATCAACCTAAAGGCTAACAAAAGAGGTGCCGGGAGCTAACCTCAGTCATTAACATAACGACTTTCCGCTGCACTTCATATCCGGAAGATACTTATAGCAGCGGACTCCCGGCATAATAAATATTAGCCTTAGGTCGATATATGTTAATGATAGAGGTTAAAACATCATTAAGCAGTTTTTAATGTAGAGGATTAACGCGAATAAGTCAAGTATTTTATAATTGTCGGTTGTAAAAAATAATTTGTTCAACTATTTTAGAAAAAAGAAATGTAATAAATTTAGTGTTTGCGAATCTTACATTAAGCGCCGAGAAGCTTGATTATAAGCTACGTCCGCCGTTCGATGCCTTCGTAAATTTGCTAGAAAATGCTGAATGGTGGGCGATGGGGGGATCGAACCCCCGACCTTTACGATGTCAACCTAAAAGCCACTTCTACCCTGCTTTTTTGTTCTTTTCTCATATACTAATTTGTAGCTCATAATCCTAGTATTTAATGGGTTTTCCTTAATTACCATAATTATAGGCTTAACTGTAGTAGAGTTACAATTATTTGTCAATATCTAAAAAATATTACAAATTTGAAAATAATATGTGGATATGATGAGCATATAGTGAGTTCAAATTCATGATCAATTTTTATCTTGAAATATACTTGGACCTTTTGAATTTGATAAAAAATTATAGCAACTATTGGTTATTGAATTGTATGTAGTTAGGATAAATCATCATTTTTTAAAGTATAATTCTATTTAACATAAGATTTGTTTTTCTGAGCAAAGCATACTACAGTTTAATTATATATGAATTAAGCTGTGGGAGGATTTATGTCAGTTAATTCACTATTGTTTACTAAAGAAGCATTACATGAAATTAAAGCTCCACAGACAAAACGAGATGTATATAAAGATACCAAAGAAAAAGGATTATTGCTAATCGTATCATATGGTGGTAGTAAAATATTTTATTTGGGCACAGTACTTGATAAGAAATATCATAGAATTAAAATAGGTGTGTTCCCTGATTTATCAATTCATGATGCTAGAGTAAAAGCATCTGAATTAAAAGGTGAGATCGCCAAAGGATATAATCCTATCGAAGAAAAGGTTAGATTATCCAAGGAACTGACATTTAAGGAGCTTTATGACAAATACCTTAATGAATATAGTAAAATTAATAATAAAAGATGGAAAGATTATGCTGCCTCGGTAGATAGATATGCCAAACATTTATATCACAAAAAAATATCCACCATTCAAAAAACAGATATTCAAGAGTTGTTTAATAATTTAACTAAAACTGGTAAGTATGGAGCTAATAGATTTCTTGAAGTTTTAAGTCCTGTATTTAGTAAAGCAATAGAATGGGAATTGCTTACAATAAATCCAGTTATTGGCATAAAGAAGCACAAGGAACAATCCAGAGACAGGTATTTAACTAGGGAAGAAATACCACGATTTTTTACAGCAATAGCAGGTGAGGAAAACCAAGTAATGAAGGATTTTTTCTTAATAGCTTTGTATACATCAGTTCGTAAGGATAATATACTTACTATGCGTTGGGAACAGGTGAGTTTTGCTGATAAACAATTATATCTTCCAGATACTAAGAATGGTGATCCTCACCGTTTACCTTTACTAGATCAAGCAGTAGAAATATTAAAAGCACGAAAAGAGCAATCTACAAGCGAATGGGTATTTCCAAGTGAGACTAGCAGTAGTGGTCATTTGCAAGAACCAAAGAAAGCATGGAAGAGGATTTGTAAAAAGGCAGGAATAGAAAATTTAAGGATCCATGATTTAAGAAGAACAATACCAAGCTGGATGGCAATGACCGGAGCAAATCAATATGTGATAGGACAACTTCTAAATCATAGAGATCCAAGATCAACAGCAGTTTATGCTAGACTTGCCACTGATACTGCTCGAGAATATATGCAAAAAGCTATAAATGCCATTATAAATACAAAATCTTAAATATATATTAATTGATATGTTTATGTTATAATAACTCCTGTATTAAGTGAGTTCTATAAAAACAGAGATGCTAGAGAGGAAAGTGGTAAAATATTACAACAAGCTTGGAAGTTCCTCTATCTGGACTATTATCATAGAAATAATTTAATACAAAATTATAGCTTATTAAAAATGTAATGAGCTATTAAAAAGCATAATTAAAGAATTATAAATTTATGAATATTAAAGAAAAAGCTAAAGTACTTAGCTGTTTTGATGTAGCTAATTATTTTTTAGTATTAGTTGATAGAGAAGCAGGGGATAGTATAACCCAGTTAAAGCTGCAGAAATTAATATATTTTGCTCAAGGCATTCATCTTGCTTTATTTGATAAGGTGTTATTTGAAGAAGAGATCAAGGCTTGGAAACATGGACCAGTAGTACCGGCTTTACGCTCAATATTTGGTAGCTTTAGAGATAGTGTAATTCCTTTGCCTGGCGAAATAGATTTTGCTATTTATACCGAGCAACAAAAAAAATTACTTCATAAAGTATATTCTTTTTATGGTGAACATTCAGCTGCTTATTTACGTAATCTAACGCATAGACATTCTATTTGGTATGAAGCTATAGAGAAAGCAGATAATATTATTACTAAAGAAAAGATAAAGGAATTTTTTAAAGCTAATATAATAAATGATATTAAAGATTATATTTTATCAATTACTAAGGAAGATATTGCTCAAATAGAAAACGCTGAAGATGGGTGGTGGATGAACTATGATAGTGGTATACCTGCTGAAGATATTACAGAATACCTTTTGAAGGTAAAGAAGAAAAAAGAAGGTAATAAAAGTTGAAAGTCACTTGGTCTGATGAAGCCCTAGAGCAGTTGCAATTTTGGAAACGTACCAACCCCAAAATGAGTAAACGTATTAGGCTTTTAATAGATAATATTAGTCTCACCCCTTACACCGGAATAGGGAAACCTGAACCTTTAAAATATGAATTAAGTGGTTTTTGGTCTAGAAGGATAGATCAAGAACATAGATTGATATATTTTGTTAATGAAAAAAATCAAACTATAGAAATAGAAAGTTGTAAAGGACATTATTAATTTAGTTTATGCTTTAAAATAAAAAGCTAAAGCTCTATTTTTGATACTAACTTATCTTAAAAAAATGTCAATTTAAATTAGCTTTATTATTAAAAAGGAATTGAACCGGCACATTTTCACTATTTTCTACAAGAAAACGATAATATTGTTTTGCAAGATCCACAGCATCATAACTACAGCAGGACTGAATAGCAAGTTTTAAACATTCTAATTTTAACTCTACATCACTTCTAAACATACACAACTCACCAATAATTTATTTCGTTAATATTAGCAAAATTACTGCTAGTTATCAACAAATTCATGGATAGAGCTATAGATTCTATCTCTAGATAGGCACAGTTTTAGATGAATTACAGCTTTTTTTGTTATGGCTTAAAACTCCACTGGCAATGTAAAAATTAGGATGTTAATGTCATGACTAGCAAAACTTATCTATTAATGGAAACATCACTTAATTAATATGGATAATAATTGTGCTAATCAAAGATTATATTGGTCATTAGGGACTCCACTAAAATATATGGGATTAAGCTTAGATGAGTGGTATGATGTGGCTATAGTATTCCGGACAGTTAGTATGAGACAATATTAACAGAAAGGAAATACAGTATGACAAAAACAAAAATGTATTCTAGTGAATTTAAAGAATCAGCAGTTAAATTGGCAACTGAATCGAAGCGACCTGTTATTCAGACTGCAAAAGAATTAGGTATCAGTAAGAATACTTTATATAGTTGGATAGATAAATATTCTAAACAATTTGAAGAATCAATAACAAGAACAGATGAACATCTGTATGATGAATTAAAAAGATTAAAGAAAGAGCTGGTGATAGTAACACAGGAGCGTGATATACTAAAAAAGGCTGCAGCGTACTTTGCAAAAGAGTCCCTGTAAGGTATGCATGGATAAAGAAGCATCAAGATGATTTCTCAATTGCAATTATGTGCAAATGTATGAAGGTATCACGTAGCGGTTATTATGAGTGGTTAAATAACCCTGGATGCAATAGGGATAAAGAAAATAGAGAATTAACCTGTAAGGTTAGAGCTATTTTTCAGGAAGGTAGACGAAATTATGGATCTAGACCCATTAAAAAGGCTTTGTTGAGGCAAGGCATAATTGTTAGTCGTAGGAGAATTACAAGACTAATGAATGAAGCTGGCTTAGTATGTAAAACTAAGTATAAATTTAAAGCAACTACTGATTCTAAGCATAATAAGCAAGTTGCTCCTAATTTATTGGATAGACAGTTTAAAGTTTCTAATGTTAATTGTTATTGGGTTGGTGATATCACCTATATCCCAACTGGAGAAGGATGGTTATATTTAGCAACAGTTATTGATCTATTTTCTAGAAAAGTAATAGGCTGGTCAATGAATAGTAATATGAAAGCTGATTTAGTTAATAATGCTTTGCTAATGGCAATATGGCAACGTAAACCACCTAAAAAGCTTATTTGGCATACTGATAGAGGTAGCCAATATTGTTCTGATAATCATTTAAAACTTATAAAACAACATGGTATTATACAGAGTATGAGTCGTAAAGGAAATTGCTGGGATAATGCTGTTGCTGAAAGCTTTTTTCATACTATAAAAACAGAATTAATTTATCAACATAAATTTAAAACTAGGGAGGAAGCAAAACATGCTATATTTGAATATATAGAGGTATTTTATAATCGTATAAGAATGCATTCTGCTAACGATTATCTATCACCAGTACAATACGAAAAAATACAAAAATGTGCGTAAAAAACTGTCCGGAAAACTGTTGACAGATCAATCTTTCAATCCCATTTCTATCACTCCTCCCTCATTAAACATGAGTTGTAGTGGTATAGACACTTATCTTGGTAGTTTTTCGATTATTTCAGGTGAAGAGCTGGTACAGCTAATGAAAAATATAGGCTCGCAAGCAAAAGCTTATGCATTTTCATTGGGTCTTAAAACTTTTGCTCCGCAAATAGAAAATGCCCTAAAAGATTTAAGAAATCTTGCTATGGAAATGAATCAATTTGCTAAGGGCGATTGTGAAATGACTAAGGCTCTTTTTGCTTCAGTACTGCCTAAAGATTCAGCAGTGAGAGAATCAGTTTGCAAGGATTTACAATCCAGTTCTGGCTTTGATTATTTTGCTGCCGGTAAAAAATGTCGTAGTGATTTAGAGCAGAAACAAGCTTTAGCGAATATCCAAAATAAAGATCCAGAGCTAATGCTAGATAATTATAATATTTTTATCAAGGCAGCAGAAAAAGCAGGGATTCCTGAAAATATGAGAAATGCCATTATGTCAATGACAGGAACTATTATAGTTCGAGATAATAATGTCTATTTTCTTGCGTCACTTGCTCAAGATGAAAAGAGCTGGATTGCTCATTTAAAAGGCGGCGAATCTGCCTCAATTTATACTTGTGATAATAGTAATTGTTTAAACCCAACTCTAAGACGCAATATTAGTATTGCTCCAGATCAATCATATCAAGGCAAGGCTAAAACAAAACTAGATGAATTAAAGAGTAAACTGGCAAGCAACAATGAGTTTAGTAATACAGACATATCTTTCCTATCTTCAATAGGGGAAGCATTGCCAATATATGATTATATTACTTTAGAGGCAATATCTGGGGTAACTATTTTAGATAGTTCTTCAGAATTAGTTGCCAGTTATAGTGTGCTGCAACATTTAAAGGAGGTAGTCTCTGAGGTCAGAAAAGCAGTAACTATGCTAAAATCCAAGCAAGTAGCAGATCATCATTTAACTGCCTACTTAAAAGCTTTAGATCGAGTACAACTTTTTGCTCAGGAGAAATGGAGTAATATGCTAACAAGTAGTGATCAAATAGAGCGAAGAGCAAGATTAATAGAACAACATTTAATTGCTAAAGAGAGGGCTTAAAAATTAATTATAAATTAAAATTAGATGAGCAAGCAGATAAGTAGTACAAAAATAAGCAAAGCAGATAAAAATTAAAAAGAATATGGCAGATTACGTAATACATACATTTGGTGGAGGAGATATATTATGGCAAGTTTTTAATGGTATAGGAAGAGTCTTTGCCTCAAATAGTGAGTATTTTACACCGGTAGGTAAATTTGCTTTGACAATTGGTGGTATTTGGGCAGCAACTCGTGCTATTTTTAGAGGCAATATTGGTATTTTTGCCATGGAGTGGTTTTTTCCATCTCTATTTATTTTTATCTTTTTATTTGCTCCAAAAGCAAATGTTTGGCTCAAAGATGAAATATCAATGCAGGCTCCTGTGAAAATTGATAATATTCCAATAGGAATTGCTTTATTTGCGTCAGTATCATCAAAAATAAGTTATTCCTTATCAGAAATGCTAGAAAAGCATTTACTTCCACCTGATGAAGGGTTATCAAGCAGGAAGAATGGGATTATGTTTGGGGCAAAAGCTATTGGTAAAATCAAAGATATTCAAATAGAAGATCCAGTAACTTTAACCAACGCAAAAGAATTCTTAAGACAATGCTTTATGAAACCTTATATAATTGGTAATATTTTAGGCAAAAAAGCCGAAGCACAAAGAGCAAGTGATATAATTGCTTTTATCGAACAAAATATGCCGAATAATTTTGGCATTTACTATAAAGATCCAAGTAATTCTGCTATTTCTTTTAAAACCTGCAGGCAGGTAACTCCTTTAATTAAGGCAGCTATTAATAAAGAATTAAATGATGGCTTGTTGACTCAATTTGCAAATATCATAGGGATTGCCTCTGATAGGCAAGAGATATTATCTAGCAGATTAAAAACTATGACCTCTGACACTCTAAAATATCTTAAAAAAGAGCAAACAGATATTCACCAGTGGATTAGGCAAGCAATGCTGCTTAATGCTAATCGTGAAGCTTATGATGACTTGCGAGAAAAATTCTCACTTGCTAGAATATATCCTCAGTTAGTTAGTATGAATGCGACTCGTGGATTATTTCAGCAATCATTTTCTTACCTGGTTGCAGGAGAAATGGCAGCAAATATCATGCCCATCTTACAGTCAGTATTTTTTGCCTTGGTGATTTGTCTCATTTTCGTAGTATTTCCAATGTCGATGCTGCCGGGCGGTTATACTATCTTTAAGACCTGGATAACCTTGATTATTTGGGTAACTAGCTGGCCGGTATTTTTTACCGTGATTCATTGTTTAGGGATGATTAGCCTAACCGGTAAAGGCGTGAGTCACTTTACCGGTTTAAATATCTTATCGCAGGGGAGTTTTTCAGAAATGGTGCTGCATGAGTTTGCAACGTTTCAGATGCTAGCAGCTTCAGTTCCGATGTTATCCTGGGCAGTATTAAAGGCGTGTGCCCATGCAACTACCACTTTGGCTAATCAATTCTCTCCAGTACCGGTTGCGAGTAGCATTGGGGCTAATATTGCTGATAATAACCTCTCTATGGATAATTACAACATCGGTAATAGAACAATTGCTCAGCAAAATCTTACCCCAACTTTGCAATTGGCAGGAGGAATTATTGATGATGGAGGCATGAGAGTAACCAGTACTGATAGTGGTAGACAAGTACTGACTCAAGCAGTAGACTCCTTAGTTAACAATTACCGTTCTTCTAAATTATTACAAGATAGTTATCAAAGTCAGTTTATGAGCTCACAAAGTTATCTTGACTCATTAAATGATAGATATAGTGATTTAACTACTACAGGAAATTCTATAGCAACTGAAATAGGCAAGAGATTAAGCAAGTATTGAATAGCATAATTGCCAAAAATATTCCTGGCGTAAGTAGTAAAGAGCAAGCTGCTATGTGGGCAAGTACTCACCAACAAGATGCTGAACAAATAGCATTAGACATAGCTAAAATTGATAATACTATACCTCAAAATTTAAGTTCTGTAAGTAATGTCAATATCCCATCTAAAGAAAGCTTGAGATCAAGTTTTGATGAAAATAAACAACGATTAAATGATCAAGCTGCTATTAGTAGTATTGATGATAGAAAAAATGATATTTATGATAAAAATGTAGAACAAATGCTGATCCAGAGTGCAGATAATAATGAAATAGAAAAAGTAAAGATTCTTGAGCAGTTATCTGATAAAGTAAAAAATAAGAGGGAACAAATTGAAGATGAATTTAATAAAACTCCTGAATCAACGATTGTCAGAACTGGCCAGCAAATAGCAGATAATATTGGCATTAGCGATAAGGCGATAAAGACAAGAAATAGAAAATTACTAGATTACAAAAATAAAAATAATTAAGGATAAGTTTATGCAAAATATCAAAAAATTAGCATTCATATTTATCTTACCATTAATATTTTTTAGCAGTATTTTTGCAGAAAATACCACTAGTATTGTTAATGAAAAACCACAACCAATAGATCTACAAAGCAAGATTCAAGATCTAAACATTTTAGCAGAAGAATATTTTAATATTGGTAAATCTCTTTATAAATTAGGTAAATATGAAGAAGCAATAAAAAATTTAAATCTAGCAATTAAATATAAACCTAATTATGCCGATGCTTATAACTATAAAGGAATGGTTTTAGCTAATTTAGGTAAATATGATGAAGCGATAGAAAACTATGATTTAGCTATTAAATATGAATTTGATTTCGCAGAAGCATATAATAATAAAGGCAATTCTTTAAATAAGTTAGGTAGATACCAAGAAGCAATAGAAAATTTTGACCTGGCTCTGAAGTATAATCCATATTTTGCAGTAGCTTATAATAATAAGGGTAGTGTATTAAATAACTTAAGAAAATATCAAGAAGCAATTGAATATTATAATCTTGCACTTAAATATGACCCAAAATATTCCGAAGCTTATTATAATAAGGGAATATCTTTGATGTCTTTATGGCAACATCAGGAAGCAATAGAGAATTATAATTTGGCCATTAAATATAAACCTAACTACATTCAAGCTTATAATAATAAAGGAGTATCTTTGATGAATTTGGGACAATATGATGAGGCAATAAAAAATTATGATCTAGCCATTAAATACCTACACAGTCATGTAACAGCATACTATAATAAGGCAATCTGTTTTAACATATTAAAAAAATATCAGGAAGCAATAACAAACTGTGATTTAGCAATAAAATATGATCCTAATTATATTGCAACGTATTTGGAAAAAGGTATAGCCCTTAGAAAATTAGGTAAATATGAAGAAGCAATTAAGAGCTATGATTTAGCTATTAAGTATAAATCTGATTATGCTGAAAGTTACTTAGAAAAAGGCATTACATTGATTAGCATGGGAAAACAAAAAGCAGCTAAAGAAAACTTTAGTTTAGCTCTTAAATACAAACCTAATCTTATAGAAGAATATACAGCAATAATTAAAGTTTTAAGAAAATTAGGTAATGATCTTATGGCTGGTGAGTTTGAAGAAAAATTAAAGATAATGCAAGATAATTTATAATTCTATGCAACCACAAAATCAAAATAATTTTACTCGTGGTTCACAAATTTTTGCTCATCAGCTACGAATGTTTAGTCAAGGAAGTATCAATGCTTTAACTATTGGGTTAGTATTTACTGTAGTTTGGTTAATGTGGCGTACATATCAAAAATTATCCTTGATAAGTCTATATTATTTTATCATAGAGCGATACGTACAATTAAAACTTGCCATAGGAGAGCATTTTTACCCTATAAGCCAAATAGGTATTCAATTCTATTATTTAGAACAAAAAGCTTGGGTTTACCATAATGCTGGGGAGTTTATTCATAAATTTTGGTATGTTACACCGCATTCGCATAATATCAATCAATTTGGGCAATTTTTATTGCATTCAGCTTGGCAAGAAGGTATTATTACTTTTACTGTTGGAATATTTACTGCTATCATCTTTTTTATGTATCGAGGTAAAAAAGCTGTTATCCAAGATAAGATTAGGGGAGCAGATTTTGTCGAAGCAGGTATTTTAGCAAAAATGCTTTATAAAAACAACCAAGCTGCTAATATTTGCTTTTCTGGATTGCCATTGGTTAAAGATAGTGAGAGAAGACATATTCTTATTACCGGTACTACGGGTAGTGGTAAAACTAACATGTTAAATGAGCTATTACCTCAGATTAGAAAAGAGGGTGGTAGAGCAATAATTGTTGATTTAACAGGTAGCTTTACTGATCGATTTTTTGATCCCAAATGTGATAAGATACTTAATCCTTTGCAAGAGAATAGTTCAGCATGGCTACCGTGGAATGATTGTCATGAAATTTGGGATTATAATGATATAGCCAGTAGTTTTAGTAATTATAATCCAAAATTAGATGATTTTTTTGCTAAAAGTGCTGAGCTAGTATTAGCTGAAGGATTAAGATTATATCAGGATAGTAAAGACATCAAAAAACTAATAAATACTATTCTTTATGCAAATAATAAAGAATTTGTTAGGATCTTTAAAAACAGTGCAGTAGCCGGTATAATTAGCAGTAGTGCACCTGAGACTTCGTCCGGTATTCAAGCAACTGTTAGTAAAAATATTGAAGCTCTGCAACATTTAAAGCCTGATGGTAGTTTTAGTATTAGAAAGTGGTTTACTGCGGACAAAGGTTGGTTATTTATAACTAGTACTCCTAATCAGAGAGTAATGCTTAGACCACTTATTGCTGCATGGATTAGCATAGCGATAAAAGCATTAATGAATAGGAACATCAATAATACTCATAGTAATATGTGGTTTGTGATTGATGAGCTGCCAGCTTTACACAAGATATCTTCACTCCCTATAGCTTTAGCTGAAAGCAGGAAATATGGTGGCTGCGTTGTTGCAGGTATGCAAAACATTCATCAATTAGAGGAGATATATGGTTCTGCAGGAGCAGCTTCAATGCTTGATCTATTTGGCAGTAAATTTATCTTTCGAGTAAGTGATCAGCAGACAGCACATAAATCAGCTTTAATGCTTGGTGAGCAAGAAATTATTGAAACTCAAGAGAATCTCTCTTATGGTGCTAACTCCATGCGTGATGGAGTAAATATGCACAGCTTAGAAAAAAGGAAGTTATTAGTAATGCCATCTGAAATTATGAATCTACCGGACCTTACCTGTTATGTAAAACTTGCGGGTAATTTCCCAATTACTAAATTACCAATGAATTTACAAATTTGATTTCAATACAAAAATATAGAAACCATTTTAATGGTATTTTTAAAAGATTTCAATTGTTTGATGGAGGGGAATACCTTATAAAGAAAAATCCTATTATAATGCCCCTTTAAATCGCTAATTTAGTATTACGAGTTTTAGAGGTAAGCTGTGTATAAAAAACTTTTTTGTTATTTCAGAATTTTTATAAATGATTTTTCAAACAGCAGAGTAAATTTTACAAGAAATATGTTTACTCTAAAGAACTAATAAAAGCTTCATCAAGACCGGTTACACTAGAAATTAAAGCAATATTGCAACCTTGAGCTAACATTTTCTTTGCTACCTCTACTGCTTTATTATATTCCCCTTCAGCTTTTCCTTCAGCTTTTCCAATTTGGATACCTTTAGCTTCACCAATTTGGATACCTTTAGCTTTACCAATTTGGATACCTTGAGCTTCACCAACTTGTAAGCCTTCAAGAATACCTAATTCTTTTCCTTCTTGTTGCCAATGCTCTGCTAAACTTCTCATAAGCCTTGTTCCTATTTCTGGATTCAACTTTGTTGATAATAAATTCTCTAGTTTTATTTTATCATCTTGCTCTATCTTCGTCAATGTATAATATAATATCATTTCTAGATAATCATAACCTATCGTTATTTTGGTTAATTCCGGTAATATATCTGATATTTCTTGCCATCTTTTTAATAATTCCCTCTCATGTATATGCTTGAGAAAAAATTCTAATATCCCTGACCATATCCTTTGTTTAAACTCTTCATCAGGAATTTCATGGACATTCACCAATTGGTAATCATTAATCCATAATTCTTTTGCTAATTTGTTATTGGCAAATAAATCCCACAAATTCCTTGCAACATTATATTTCTCCTGACCATTGAAAAATATCATCGGGTATATTAATGGTAAAGTCTTAGCTTTAGGATTTTGTATTAAATATCGCTCACAAATATTAATCATATATTTAAATAACCTAAAAGCCATAAAATGATCTGCTTTTGATTGATGCTCGACAAGCAAAAATAAGTATCCATCTTGTTTATCAAATTTGCATGAGAATAAAACATCAGAGATAGAATCTTTTAAAGAGCTTTCTACAAAAGTGGTATTTTCCATTGCTAAACTAGGAAAATCTATTAAACTTTTAATATTTGGGGGCAAATGTGCATTAAAGAATTCATGGGCAACTAGAGGATTCTCTAGTGCCTTACGAAATATCTTATCATGCTTAGCTTTCTTTGTGCCTTTATCTGGATCACCCAGCAGGTTTCCTTGTTCACTCATATATTTACATTTTTTGAATTGGTAAAATATTATTACACTACACTCTAAACTCTTATTCCTTGATTTAGCTTGATCTCAGATACTTGCTTTACTGCACTTCTTATTTCTTTAGCTATTTCTGAGCTTGGACTTATATATTGCATTACTTGTTTATCTCTTCCTATGGCATTTAAGTAATCTTCAGGGATGAGATGGCTTTTGCCTTGAAAATCATGTACTACTATATCAGAAAATTTTTTATCACCAAGATTATAATTAGGATCAAATTTATTTTTCATAATTTGTAAATCTTTCTGTATCTTCTGCTCTATTGCTGCTATGCAAATCTTGTTACTATAGAAAATACAAGAATCTATGCCTTTTTCTCTGTAGATTTGTAAGGCAGTATTGATATTTTCTTCTGTGCCAAACTTTGCTAGAGCTGTTATTTGCTGCTGCTGAACATTATTTAGTTCATTATTATCGTTATTTGCAAATTTTGAAAATAATGATTCTCTAGACTGAAGTTGTGATTTGCTATCATCACTTGCTTTTAAGGATGACCGTTTAGTTATTTTACTAGCTACTGTTAATTTTGTTATTTCAGGCTCTATAAGCTTGTTTATAGATTCTGCTCCTTGGGATTTTAACATATCGTTAAAATCGCCTTTTTCTGGTGGTCGTATTATTGATACTACAGCTCCTTTGCTAATTAATTCTTCCTGAGCTTTCATTACAGTGTGAACCGATACTGCTTCTTTACCATCATTATCAGCAGCAATTATTATTCTCTCACCTTTGATAGGCTCATAGTTCCTAATGTTACTTACACCTAAACTACAAAGAATTTTGCCCTTAATACCAGCTTCCCTAATACTTAAAGCGGTCTCGAGCCCCTCTGCTATAATCGTTATATTACTAACTGAATTATTGCCATCTTTACTGATTTGTACGTTCCTGTTTTGTACGTTCTGCTGTTCATTATTTTTACTAATCTCAACAAAAGAACCTCTGATTCTGCCAAAAGAACGTTTATTAACCTCAATATCAGCTTTATTATTTGTGTCTTTGTTTAAATAAATTGATTGTCCACCGGTAATATTACCATCTTTATTTCTAGCAAAAGCAATTAATGCAGGATAATATTGTTTACTATTACTATCCCACATCATATCAGTTCTAAGATCGTTACTTAGTTGGTATCTTGTTAATACTTCTTTAATTCCACGATGTTCTGATAAATATCTTTTTGCTACATTATTTGGCATGACATATTTTATAGAGTCTGATTTTTCATATAATATTTCTGCCCTCTTAATTTTTGCTATTTCAGCCTCTTGCTCTTTTTGATCATTGGTTTTTACTTGTTTATTTTTGTTTAACGTCAGATTTGTTACTAGATCTTTACTGTTTGTTGACACACCAACCATATTTTGTAAATATTTCTTAGCTTCTACAAAATCACAATTTTTTTCTCTTTGTACTAAGGTAAATAAATCTCCTCCCTCTCCTGTACTAAAATCATGCCAGATACCAGCTTTACTGCCACCTATCTTCATCGCTATTTTACCATCTTTCTCCCAGCGGAGTAACTGGCTATTTGATAAATGCTTATTTGGACTACCAAGTAAGCTTCGTCCTATTTCTTCTGCTTTAAATGATAATTTTTGTTTTAATTCCAGTGCTTTTTGTTTATTAATAGCATGATAATCTATTTTATTCTTTGCCATAATATCCTCTTGTAACTTAACACTTATTGTTGTATCTTGTTTATTACAATTCGTAAGGTTATAGGAAGAGCTTTTTCGCTCTTCTTGGGCTTTATGGCTTGTGGCAAGATTTGTGCTAGTACTTCCTAGGATCTCTGCTACTTTAGCAGGTGGTCTTGAGCTTATTCTTAAGTGGTAATAATTATCATTACTGTGTAATCTATCCTTAATATCTTCTACTACCCCTTTAAACCAATCATCTACTTTCTCTATAATATTAGAACTCTTGCTTTCCTGAACTGCTAGCAATTCTTCTAAAGTTTTAAAATTAATGCTAGATAGCCTATTATCTATTTTACTAAGTTGCGATATTAAACTGGCCATATTCCTGGTAGCCTTCCTATTATAGTAAAGTTTTACCTCTTCTATGTGTCTTGTCATGGCTACATAAGAATTTCTGCTATTTCCTGCTAAATTATGTAATACATAGACATCTTTAATTGAGGCTCCTTGTGCTTTATACACTGTAGAAGCATAGCCATGTTTAAAGCTTACATCTTGAGGATTAAATTCTATTTCTTTCCCGCTATCTGTTTTAGCAACAAACTTATCGTTACTTACTGAAGTTATCGTTGCAAATTCACCATTTTCTATTTGTAAATCTTTATTAGTTGTTTTAAACAAAATACGATCTCCTGCCATATAATCTTCATACTGCTGAGCTGGTAGATAGCATCTATATTCTTGACCAGTAAGCAAGCCTTTAGCTTTTAGTAACTCCCTGATCCCTTGATTAATACTATCTACTTCAGCATTACGTATGGTAATTATTAAACGCTCATTTAGAGCAAATTTGCTGTTACTCCAATCATTAATTAATCCTGCCATTGATTCTTCTAGCGTATGATCAATCTTTAAACCATCATGTTGTGCAAGTAACCGCAAACCACCAGCAATATCTGATTTTGCAAAGCATGAAGCCATTTCTTTTGCCCATGCCTTGCTTTGTCTTCTAATGTTACTTAATTCATATGAGCCAAATTTACTAGCCAATACTGTAAACATTCCTCCTCGCTCAACGGAAGTTAGTTGTCTCTCATCTCCAGCCAGTATTAGATTACAATTGTTACTCCTTGCTACTTTTAATAATTCTAAATAATCACTATTACCTACCATTCCTGCTTCATCTACTACGAGCAGGCTGTTTCTTGCTAGATTAGCTTTACCATTATATAATTTAAATAAAAACCCTTTTACTGTATGACACTTCTGGTAACCTTTACTTTTAAGCTCTGATGCTGCTTTATGAGTAGGAGCGAGCCCTATAACATGTTGCCCATTATTGGTGGCAATTTTATAGCCTTCAGCAAGTACTTGTGACTTACCAGTGCCGGCTCTACCTTGCAAAATCCTAATCCCTTGACTATTAATTAAAATATGCTGCAGACTTGCTCTTTGTGCTTCATTAACACTTGCAAGATTATCGATAGCACTTTTAAGCTTAATAACGTTATTAAAATGAATCTGGCTATTTACCTTATCTGCTATTCTAACTATCCTTAATTCTTCATCCCTTATCTCTTGAGTAGTATAGTATTTAGTATCAGTGCCATCTTCATTATATAGTTTTACCAGCCTATCTGAATTTAATATTTCCCTTATTAGTTTTTGCTTTTCTGCTTCTTCTTTAATCTCTTTTACTGCTTTTTCTATATCCAATTTAGTAAAAATAGCTTGATGACGAATCATGCGATCAAGCACTCCATCCGCTCCTTTGATAATTTCAAGATGGGCTAACTTACATATTTTATTTTGCTCTGCTATTTCATTGATAATACTTCTCATTCTAGTAGGACCAACATGCTGCTGTGGCATAAAACTTATTGGGTCTACTCTAATTTCTAAACCTAACTGAGCAAAATATTTATTGATTACTTCTTTAGCTCTTTCATGAATTATTTGATCTTCTGGGATAATGAATGCTTTGCCTTTAACTTTGGCAAATTTAGGATTTAAATCTACTGCCTTAGCTCCTAAAGCTTTACCATTTTCTGTAAATCTTCTGGTAGTAACAAGCAGATGGGCATGCCAATTCTTTTCTCCATCATGTGGCTGATGAATATCAACCTGAACTCCAAGCCCATTCTTTACCCATCCCATCTCTTCGATGATTTCATGAGTAATGGCTATTCTATCATCTAAATCTAATTCCTTATCATCAGGCAGTGCTATAACTATATCTTTTAATAATTGACTGTTTTTTCTTTTCTCTGTACGCTCTACCTCATTCATTAAGACCTGAGAATTGATCTGTCAACAGTTTTCCGGACAGTTTTTTACGCACATTTTTGTATTTTTTCGTATTGTACTGGTGATAGATAATCGTTAGCAGAATGCATTCTTATACGATTATAAAATACCTCTATATATTCAAATATAGCATGTTTTGCTTCCTCCCTAGTTTTAAATTTATGTTGATAAATTAATTCTGTTTTTATAGTATGAAAAAAGCTTTCAGCAACAGCATTATCCCAGCAATTTCCTTTACGACTCATACTCTGTATAATACCATGTTGTTTTATAAGTTTTAAATGATTATCAGAACAATATTGGCTACCTCTATCAGTATGCCAAATAAGCTTTTTAGGTGGTTTACGTTGCCATATTGCCATTAGCAAAGCATTATTAACTAAATCAGCTTTCATATTACTATTCATTGACCAGCCTATTACTTTTCTAGAAAATAGATCAATAACTGTTGCTAAATATAACCATCCTTCTCCAGTTGGGATATAGGTGATATCACCAACCCAATAACAATTAACATTAGAAACTTTAAACTGTCTATCCAATAAATTAGGAGCAACTTGCTTATTATGCTTAGAATCAGTAGTTGCTTTAAATTTATACTTAGTTTTACATACTAAGCCAGCTTCATTCATTAGTCTTGTAATTCTCCTACGACTAACAATTATGCCTTGCCTCAACAAAGCCTTTTTAATGGGTCTAGATCCATAATTTCGTCTACCTTCCTGAAAAATAGCTCTAACCTTACAGGTTAATTCTCTATTTTCTTTATCCCTATTGCATCCAGGGTTATTTAACCACTCATAATAACCGCTACGTGATACCTTCATACATTTGCACATAATTGCAATTGAGAAATCATCTTGATGCTTCTTTATCCATGCATACCTTACAGGGACTCTTTTGCAAAGTACGCTGCAGCCTTTTTTAGTATATCACGCTCCTGTGTTACTATCACCAGCTCTTTCTTTAATCTTTTTAATTCATCATACAGATGTTCATCTGTTCTTGTTATTGATTCTTCAAATTGTTTAGAATATTTATCTATCCAACTATATAAAGTATTCTTACTGATACCTAATTCTTTTGCAGTCTGAATAACAGGTCGCTTCGATTCAGTTGCCAATTTAACTGCTGATTCTTTAAATTCACTAGAATACATTTTTGTTTTTGTCATACTGTATTTCCTTTCTGTTAATATTGTCTCATACTAACTGTCCGGAATACTATAGCCACATCACTACCTCATTCATTAAGACCTGAGAATCTTTAAATTTTTGATCTACATGAGCAGGCAATAAAACAGCATGATAAACATTATCGCCTTTTTTACTAAAATTATAAGTAATGTTAGTTCTCTCATCTTTAATAATCAGCCTGGCATTATAGGCAGCTTTAAGGCAAGCATTTTTACCTTCACTCCTACTTACTATTTCTATTCTTGCAAACTGTATCGCCATGGTTTGTTAATTCTAACAATGTTCAATCCATCATTGACATTACCATGCAATCTTAAAATCATCCACTGAAACCAGAACCACTTGAACCAGCAAGCAAAAATAAACCGTAAGGTTTATATATTGCGTGGTGCGACACGATGGTACTAAAATAAAGTCTGCAAATATATTGCGTGGTGCGACACGATGGCACTAAAATAAAGTCTGCAAATATATTGCGTGGTGCGACACGATGGCACTAAAATAAAGTCTGCAAATATATTGCGGCTAGGTTGCATTTAGACCTAATTACTATTATTGCGGTGCAAGGTTGGTAACGATCTTGTGCTAAGCGCAATAAGAAGCCTAACTAAATTACTAATCTGGATGGGAAATAGGGGCAAGGTAAAGTTAAAATTGGTTAAACGAAAGTGAATCTTTGTATGGAAAATATCGTAAATATAAAAGCAGATACTCCAGATAATATCTGTTATAGGGATGAAGCTGAAAAGCTTAACTGTAAGAAGGAAGACGCGACCTTCTTTAAAAATGCCAGTTCCCCGGTATACAGAAGGTAACCAACTTAACGCATCTTTAATTAGTGAAACGTGGTAAGCCTATTACTTGGCAACTGGTAGTAGGTAAGAGAGGTCTTAAAAAGCTAATGACACTAAGCTGAAAGGCTACAGGAATAAATAACTGGGTGTATAGGCACTATGTGCTAATCAGAAATGATGCTGACTTGAGACTGGTGATTTACCCTAAGTAAGTAAACAAGATTATGAATTATATTGGAAAAGTTAGATGCAAAACGCAAATGTAACAATTAAGACCGATAATAATAACTTTGAGAAAATTTATTGGCATGCAATAAATTGGCAAGAAGTTAATAAAAAGGTTAATAATCTTCGTAGACGTATCTATAGGGCATCTGCAAATGGTAACATGAAATTAGTACGTAGTTTACAGAAGTTGATGTTGAAATCAAGATCAAATAAATTACTTGCTATAAGACGTATTACCCAAATCAATCGAGGGCGAAGAAGCCCTGGTATTGATAAAATAGTTGTTAATACAGATAAAGAAAGAAATTTGTTAATGGAGAAGTTAGCAAATAATAATCTATCATCTGTTAAACCGATCAAGCGTGTGTATATTCCCAAACGAAAAGGCAAACTTAGACCTTTAGGTTTACCTATTATTTTGGATAGATGTATGCAAGCTGTTGTTAAATCAGCACTTGAACCATTTTGGGAAGCTAAGTTTGAAGGGAGTAGTTACGGCTTTAGACCTGGACGCAGCACCCACGATGCAATACAGAGAATTTCTGCTATTGTTTGCCCTGGCACAACCAGGGGATGGATACTGGATGCTGATATTAAAGGTGCATTTGATAATATTAATCATAATTTTCTTTTGAAAATTATAGGAAATTTTCCAGCACGAAATTGGATTAAAGCATGGCTTAAATCTGGCGTGATGGAAGAATATCAATTCACCAAAACAACAGTTGGAACTCCTCAAGGGGGAGTAATCAGTCCCTTACTTTTAAATACAGCTCTTCATGGAATGGAAGACATACTTAACATAACTTATGATAAATATGATCATCTCCATCCAAAATCTGAATATGCTTTAGTAAAATACGCTGATGATTTTATAGTTTGTGCAAAATCTGAAAGCTCTTGTATTAAAGCAAAGAAGATAATTAACGATTGGTTAAATATTAGAGGATTAGCATTATCAGAAGAAAAGACTAAGATACTTCATATTAAAGAAGGGTTTGATTTTCTGGGATTTAATATCCGGCAATATAATACCAAGAGTAGAAGAAGAGGTATAACACTACTAGTTAAACCATCCAAAGATACTATTAAATCATTTAAAAAGCGAATAATGATTGAATGGAAAAGAAGCTTCTCATGGGAAATTGACAGGATAATTGAAAACCTTAATCCTAGAATAATGGGATGGTGCAGTTATTTTAACAAAGTTATAGCCAAAAGAACTTTTATCCAACTAGATCGTTGGATGTGGATGCGACAAGCAAGATTTGCTTGTAGAAGACATCCTAATAAATACTGGTGGTGGCTTAAAGAGAAGTATTGGGGCAGAATCAAAGCTCGAAATGATAATTGGGTCTTTATGGATAAAAGTAAAGATCTATATCTATGGAAATTACAATGGACAGCAATCAAAAGGCATATTCTAGTTAAAGGCAAAGCATCTCCTGATAATCCAGAACTTAAGGAATACTGGCAAAAACGTCAAGCTAGTAAACCAAAGTACTTCTTTAAAACCAGACAGATTCTTTGGCGTAGACAAGAAGGTAAATGCTCTGTTTGTTTAGATTCAATAGATAATGGAGAAAAGGTGCAAGTCCATCATAAAAGACCTACAAGATGTGGCGGCACTGACCATATTAACAATTTGTGCTTATTGCATACAAACTGTCATAGGCAAGTACATAGCAAGCGAGGCCAACTAATTGCAGCTGTTAGTAAATTGCTTGAGCCGTATGCATAGCAATATGCTTGTACGGTTGTGTGTCCAGAGAAACTAGTATGTTCAGTAGGAGGTAACCCTACTAGATTAAAAGTTAGAGATCTATAGCTAGGATAGCAGCATGGCGAGAAATCAAGATGTTGGAACCTATCGACAAACTTACCTATAGGGTAAGAGCGAATTATCAGGCCGCAGCGAGAGCGAACACATAGGTGGCCCCGAAAGTGCGAAGCCCCGAAGGCCGAACTAGCAACCGTAGAGTGAAGGCAATATGTTCAATTGAAAACTAACTGATACAATTGGACACTTCGGCGGGGTGGGAGTGGCAGCATGATAATAAGGACATATTAAGTGACTGGAGAAGTCCTACTCATCCCAGGAAGAAAGCTCTTGGAGCAAGGTAAATTCTATAACTAGCAAAACTAGGAAATGAATTGAAGATGAGAGGATGGCGGATGGGTGTGTATTAGCAATGAAGCAGAGTAATGCCTGTGGAGCGAAGACACCCTACTGATAACATTATTCCAACAACAAGGGAGGTAAAGACGAATGATAAAAACGTCTATAGAATTACAAGACCTGAGAAGGAAAATATACATCAAAGCTAAAGCTGAAAAGCAATGGCGATTTTGGGGATTATATGTTCATGTATGTAAGATAGAAACACTAAGAGAAGCCTACAAGCTAGCTAAGCATAATAAGGGGGCGCCTGGAATAGATGGTGTTACCTTTGAAATGATAGAGTTAGCGGGGGTTGAACAATTTCTAGAAAACATACAAACAGAATTACAAGCCAGAACCTATTATCCTGAAAGGAAAAGGGTCAAGGTAATTCCTAAAGATAATGGTAATAAAGTGAGGAAGTTATCCATACCAACTATCAAAGATAGAGTGGTAGAAGGAGCACTAAAGCTCATTTTAGAACCAATATTTGAAGCTGACTTCCAACCTGGATCATATGGATATCGCCCTAAACGGACTGCAGCTGCGGCTATAGAAAAAGTTACAGTAGCAGCAATTAAGGAGAAGACAAGAGTAATAGATGTAGATTTACGCTCTTACTTTGACACGATTGCTCACCTTGAGCTATTTAACAAGATAGCAGAGCGTGTAAATGACAAAGATGTTATGAAGCTACTAAAATTGATAGTCAAAGCAGGTGGAAAAAGAGGTATATCTCAAGGCGGGCCACTATCACCGCATTTAAGCAATATTTACTTAAATGAAGTAGATAAAATGCTAGAAAGAGCAAAGGAAGTGAGTAAGCTAAGAGATGGCTATGACCATATAGAGTACGTTAGATGGGCTGATGATCTGATCATACTAATTGATGGCTATAGAAAATGGCAGTGGTTAGAGAGAGCGATCAATATAAGGCTAAGACAAGAATTGTTGAAAATAAAGGTTGAACTAAACGAAGAGAAGACAAAGACAGTTGATCTAAAGAATGGTGAAACATTTAGCTTTCTGGGATTTGATTTTAGACGAGCGAAAACTAAGCAAGGTAAAATTGGAATCCAGAAGACGCCTAGAATGAGAGCGCGAACTGCCCTGCTAGCAAAACTAAAAGAGATATTCCGCAAGTTTATATCGCAACCAGTTGATAGAGTAACATACCTTATCAACCCGATATTACGAGGTTGGATAAACTACTTTAGGATTGGTAACTCTAGCCGTTGTTTTGGATATGTAAGAGACTGGGTAGAGAAGAAAGTAAGACGCCATTTAATGAAATCACGAGGATTGAAAGGCTTCGGCTGGGAAAGGTGGAGTAGGAGAGATTTGTATGAGAAGATGGGATTATATAACGATTACCAAATTCGATATTACAGACCTTTGAAAGCAATAACAGCGGATAGGTCATAGGCAATGATAAGAAGTTATCAGGAAAGCGTAATACGGGAAATCTGTACGTTACGTTTGACGAGGCGGGTGATGGAAACGGGGATAACAAAAGCTACCGCGCCATTGCTCGACCCTACCTTTGGGAGGAAAGCACGCTAAGTGCCTACCTACCCGCTTCTCCCTGTTTTTACAAACAAGGAGAGAACTCTCCTCTCTGCTACTTCTTATAGATATTGAATAATGGTAATCATCTTTATTTGTTTTTATTGATCTTAGTTTGCTGGTTCGGTTAGGTATGGGGATTATCTTGATTTTGAATGGCTTGTTATTCTACCAATATGTCAGACTTTACAAGCTTACAAGTTGTATCAAACATTAGTCTGTTTTAGAAAAAATTTATAGAATTTCCTAGCACTTATAATTATGATGTTGACTTCCATAATTTATTGATGATTCATGATGATTATAACAATCAAAAATAAAATTATCTCTATGGATAATGTCATAAAACGTAGATTAAAATTAGAACAAAAAAAAGCTCAAATTATTACTGAAGAAGCAAGACTTAAAATTCAAGAAAGAAAAGCTCGTACCCGTCGTTTAATTGAAATCGGCGGCTTAGTTGTTAAAGCTAAACTTGATGATTTACCCACTAACAGTTTACTAGGAGCTTTTGTTTCTTTAAAAGAAAAATTAATACAACATCCTAATATCCAAGATCAGTGGACTAAAATCGGTAAAAATATTTTTGATAATCATGAATTAAGATAATTTAATATCAATATCATATTTTTAATATTTTAATTAAGGAGTAGATAAATTGTATAGCATCTGATACCCTAATAATATTATTATAGGCTATTTAATAAGTAATGAATATTACCAGTCAACTATTTTTCCTGTGTCATTCTGACCATTTTGTGTCACAGTGAAAGTTCCTTAACTGAAGGTCAATCACTGAATAAATATTCATTAAAAATAAAAAACATTGCTATAATTTTAACCATCCTTGACTTTTCAACAATCCGTATCAACACTACACATTCTCAGATTCACAGATTATACTTATAGAACATTGCCTATTAATTCTACTGGTTTTATAAGAAAAGCATCTTGTTGAAGAGTATTAATAAATTCATTATTAGCATAATAGTTATCTTGTTGTTTTTCTTTATCTTGTATACCAACTGCACGACTGTCTAGTTTTGTTAAAGTATTTATTGCATCAAAGGATTTTATTGTTATAGCTTCTTGATTTTTTTCTGATGCTTTACCATACATTTCTATTCTTATATCTTGAATAATTTCAATTATATCTTGCACTGATTGAACGTCTCGTAGTTTATCTGTAAGATTTTTAACCAAGATTAATGATATATCAGCACATACTCCAGAGTTAGGCTGTTGTAATCCAGAATAAATAATATTAATAAACTTTATTCCTAAACTTAATAGATTATTGGCTAATTTTTCTAAACTATTACTAAAACTAGAATTTTCGTTTAGGGGATCAATTATCGATACATTATTAGTATTTTTGACAAAGACTATGGCATGATTACTATCTTGATAATCTTTTATACCTAAAATTTTTAAACAATTTGTATTGTTAAACAAAAGTTGTATATCATTATTATCAATATCAATTACTGTTTGATTAATGTTTCGGCAAATCATATGTATATTATGCTTAATTGATTCAAAATCTAATCCTATTTCTTCTGTACAATATGTTCCTTTATAATCATTTGTTTTAGAATTTTTCTGAATACTTATAATAAAATTCTTTACGTTTTGTAGTTCACTATGCTGATCACAATGTTGAATGATTGAATCTAATTTTAATGTCTCTATGAAGCCTGAGTTCATTGTAATGAAACAATTAAAATGCTCTTCTATTGTTTTACCCATGATTTGAGTTGTATGGTCCTTTAAATAACAAGAAAGATCATCATACTTATTCTTGTCCAAAAATAAATAAACCTGCTGAATATGCTTCTCTACTATGTCAGATAAAACAACCATTATACTCTTATCTGTATTATATGACAAATTACTATCAGATACTGTGAGTATATCTCTTCGTATATACTTATCCTCTGGTTTATCTATCCTATAATAAAGCGTATATACTAATGCCATAAAGTCAAGAGGTAGTAATAACCTATCATAGTTTATATATTCAGCAAAACTACTCTTTTCTAACAAAAGCACAATTTTATCTATATCTTGTATAATAGGTATTTCTGTAATTTGTTCATTTGATTCTGTGACTATAACCCTTGCATCATTCACCATGTTGTTTTTATCTTGTTGTATAAATATAATATATGTTATAAGTTTATTTGTTTTTATATATTCTAATAAAGTAGTCTTATTAAAAAATACTTTTACATTTTGTTCCTTCCACTTGAATTGCATTAGTCTCATAATATCATTATTAGAAAAATTAAAAGGTGATGACATTAATGATAATATAAATTGTGAGTACGCCATATTTTGTTGTGTTTCAATATCATTATTACTTAAATTAGGATCATCATCTTGCATAGTACCTGTATCAGAAGTCAAACACATACTATCATTATCAGAGAAGTCTTCACAAAATTTTTTTAGTATCCTTTTTCTCAAATCTGAAATATTACTATGTTCAACTAACTCTTTTCCACACTCTGTTATCTTTAACAAATTATTTTTAACCTTTATATACTTAGGATAGAATTCGTAATGTGATATTAATTTACAGTCAATAGTGGACATACATATATGTAACAATTTTATAATGTCATATGTAATGAACTCTAAGCATTCTTTTTCGATATTACTAATATTATGCTGCTCATTACCATCTAATTGGGTCCCAACCTTATATTGATTCCAAATTTTTATTATCTCTAATATTTCTGTAAGATTTTGCTGTAATTTTAGCACATATTCATTATTTATATCATCTCCTACAGTAGATTGTTCATTTTCTAACTTTTGTTTATATGATTTCATATTAGCTTGAATCTTACTAAGATTACTCTTATCTTTTTTTTCGATAAAATGGATGTATATACTATATATAAAACATAAAGTTTTATTTTGTAACACCTCATTAATATTATTTTCTATATGAATAGCTTCTAATATTTTAATTATGTTGTTAAGTATAAAATTATTTTCTGTATTATATAAATTTACCTGCTCTATTAGTTCTTCTATATTTACAGTACTTTGCTTGTTTTTTATATTAACAATTTTTTGTAAATCTTCTAATGGACTATGATTGTCTAAATTTCCTAATAATTTAATACTTGCTTTTAGTTCCTCCATATATAATAAAGTATTAGCATAAGTACCATTTTTTATCGTTACTACCAGTTTTTTTACTAAAAATAACATTATACAGTTAAAATATTGATCAATATATCCCTGTTTTAATTCTTTTAACTCATGTGTTACTATAATAGGTAAATCAATTACTGAAAACAACTCTGTCCGTATAGATTCTATTTGTGTCTTATATCCTTGCAAACCACTATTTTCATCATTAAGTAATGTCATGATTTTTTGATTTACTAATTTTATATTTACTCCTTCTTTTCCTAATACTTCTTTTGTTCTCTTCTCATAAAAAATTGATGATATCCTGTTATCCCATACATAGAGTATAAAAGGTATTAGATTGTTTTCTAAAAACACCTTTAGATCACTAATTGTACTCAATTCTTCTCTTTTTTTATTCAACATCATATCTCTAAGATGATTATAGTAATCGTTAACTTCACCATATATATGAGTACTGGATACAAATGTTGACAATAACTTTTCAGATACCTTAATACAATCATTGGCACGATTCTTTTTACTTATCTCAATAAATTTTTTAATAAGATTAAATATGGTAGAAACTGGTAGAATATGATTACCTTCGTTGCTAGTACATATCCTTGCTAATTGTAATTCTTCAATAACAAAATTATTAGTTTCAGTTTTCTTAATCTCAACATCAATCTTACACTTCTCAAATTTATATTTTTTTATTTTTTTATAAAAAATATCTAATGTGTTTTCTTGGGTATACGTACGAGCATTAAGAACTTGTTGTTCACGCAGTTCTGGTTGTTGAAAATCAGAAAAACTTGCATGTGCAAAATGCATATCAGAATGAGAAATAATTGCTTCTTCCTTATTCCCCCAAATTTGAGGCTTTAATGGGTAGTTACCACGTAATTTTTCCTGAGAATCAAATTGTATATGCCGTTTATGCATATCATCATAATAAACTTGAATTTTTATATTGGCTAGAGAAGATAAAATTGGTATCTCTTCAAAAAATACATAATAACTATTTTGTTGAATAGCTTTTAAATAGTTTTTATAAACTTCAGGATTCTCTAAAAACAAATCTGCAATAACTTGACTATTATATTGTTTGTTATATGTGTCATGACTAAGCTTTGTATCAAATTTCAACACACATGCTTCTAAATTATTACTAATCTCATTTCTTAAGCTAATACGATCGTTAAGTAATTCTGAAATATTAGGAGCTTGCTTGTCTGCTTTTCCCCTAGCTGCTGATATAATGTGATAAATTTCATTCTTAAATGCTTCATTATCTTGAAATTTCTTAATAATCTCATCTTTTAACTCTTTGATCTCATTTTCAGCTTTTGTAATAGCTTCATTCGTTTCCGCAACTAGCCTTTCTATTGCCTCATATCTATTAGTTAATTCCTTTGGATTATTTAAGAAAAATTGAAATATTTTTTTTAACTGATCTTTAAGAGCAGCAGGCATATTAGAATCTTGTAGACCATGAGCTTCGAATTGTTTTAAGAAATCATACCACTCCTTTCTCATTTCTGCTGCTTTTTCTGCTGCATACTCCTTACTGTGTGCATTTTTCTTACCAAATACTGCATGAAAAAAACAATTACCATCTGCTTTTGTAGCATTAATTTCTAGTGATGGTGTCTTACTTATTTGTTGTTTTGACGGAAATAAGTTGATAATCTCGCAGTTACTATATGGTGTATTCTCGTTATTATCACTAATATTGATATCCATAAACAGATGATTTGATAATGCTTTAACAATTTTATTATATCCATTAGTTACTGCTAAGTATAACGTTGCCCAATCTTGGTTTGTGGGATCAATATAAATGACATTAACATCAGTATCATGCCCCAACAACACCTTAACAATTTTATCATATCCGTTCTTTACTGCTGAGCATAACGTTGCCCAATCATTGTTGCTCTCGTGAGCATAAAAATCCCACAACATACCGGAAATTTCAAGATTTCTATTCATTACTACTAAGTATAATGACTTACAATAATTTTGGTTTATGGTATCAGTATTGGAATGATCCGACAATATCTTAACAATTTTATCATATCTATTCTGTAGTGCTGTTTTTTTAGCATCAACATTAGTATAATGACCAAATAATATCTTAACAATTTTATTATATCCATTAGTTACTGCTAAGTATAACTCTACCCAAATATCTTGGTTTGTGGCATCAATATAAGGATTATGATTCAATAATACCTTAACAAATTCATTATATACATTCTTCACTGCTGTTTTTTTGATATCAACATCGGAATGATTCAACAACACCTTAACAATTTTATTGTATCCATTAGTTACTGCTAAGTATAACTCTACCCAAACATCTTGGTCTTCGAAATTAATATAAGAATTCCAAAATGCTTTGACACTGTTATCATATCCATTCTTTACTGCTAAGTATAATGCTGTCCCATCATCCTGGTTTTCGGCATCAACATTAGTACAATAATTCAACAATATCTCAACAATTTTATCATGTTCATTCTTTACTATTGTTTTGTTCTTAAAAGGAGCAGCAGAATAATTAAAAAACACGTTAACAATTTTATCATATTTATTCTTTACTGCTAAATATAATGATTTCCAATAATTTGGGTTTGTGGCCTCAACATCGATATCATGCTCCAACAATATCTTAACAATTTTATCAAATTCATTCCTTATTATTTGGTTTGTGGTACTAAAAATAGTATTAATATCATGAGTATAATACTCCAACAATATCTCAACAATTTTATCATATCCATTAGTTACTGCTAAGTATAACGTTGTTCCATCATCATGATTTTCAGTATTAACATCAGTATGAATATCTAATAATGCTTTACGTTCATTGTTTATGTTTAATACTAATGCCCTCCAATAATCTTGATTTTCAGTATTTACATTAGCATTATAACTTAATAACAATATGTTAAAAATTTCTTTAAATGCAGTATATATTTTGCAGAATAAATCTATCCAATGATCCTGGTTTCCGGCATTAATATAAGCATTACAATTTGATAATATCTTAACAATTTCATTATATACACCTGTTTCTTTAGCATCAACCAACTTCTTAACACTTTCATTACATACATTCTTTATTACTGTTTCTGAATCAATATTATCCCAAAATGTCTTTAATATTTTATTATATTCATTCCGTATTGCTGAGTATAACTCTGTCCAATTAGCCCGGTTTTGGGCATTAATAAAGTCGTTCTCAGTATTATCATTCCATAATACCTTCACAATTTCATCAAATTCATTGCTTACTAATAAGTATAACGTTGCCCAATCATTGCGATTTTGAGGCTTAGCATAAGTATAAATATCAAACAATATCTTAGCAATTTTATCATATCTATTATGTACTACTATGTGTAAGTCTACCCAATCATCTTTGTTTATATCATAAACATCAGTATAATGGTCCAACAATACCTTAACAATTTTATCATATCCGTTCTTTACTGCTAAGTATAAATCTACCCAATCAGCTTTGTTTATATTATAAACATCAGTATAATGGTCCAACAATATCTTAACAATTTTATCATATCCATTCTTTACTACTAAGTGTAACGCCAATATATTTCCTTTTTTTGTTGGCAAGAGTATTGTCATATTCAAAAATGTTCCAATTGATGATATTAAATAGTTTATAACATTAGGATGCTATACAATTCTTTCATTAAAATATTCAGGACTTCCACAGAATATCAATATCATTGTTTTTTGTAATAAATGAATCGAGGTTGAAATTTTAAATAAACCTGATACTATCAAGCTTTTATAGATATTTTATAGTGGTAATTAGTAATACTTTTTTCTGCCATATTTGTATTTTGTGGAAGTTCTGATATTAAATTAATCCTAGCTATAATGTACTGAGGAATCAAGACAAAATATGTAATGATTTTGTGTTCCATGTTTGTATTTTTTTAAGCTGCAATTTGCTCATAATTTTGTACATTATTCAGATAGACATTCATAGGTTTTTGATAACCAATAGTAGAATGGAATCTTTTATAATGATATTTATATATAATCATTGATGCCTACTTTTAACTCCTTAATACTAGTAAAATCATTAATAAATATACAATTATATTTCAAAGTTCTAAAAAAATCTTTCTATAGCAATATTATCAACGCTTCTACCTTTGCCATTCATCGAGATTTTAATATTATTATTTTCTAAAATTTGCGTATGGTCGTTGCTAGTATACTGGCTACCTTGATTACTATTAAATATCTTAGGTGTAGGATACTTCTGAGGAATATCATTGACTAATATTACAGATGCTGGGGTTAGGATATTATCCTGCACCTCGTTTTACTCTTTAAAATTTTATAAATTAAAGATTACAGGATTAATTAAGTCAAGAGAAAAATTAAAAATGACCGTAAATAAAATTTATTCTTAGCAATAGCTCTTATGTGAAAGGATATAAAGAATAATAATAATTGAAAAATTTATATCTTTAAATATCTTATGCGTAACTTAGCATTATTATTGAGCTAGAGAAGGGAGTTGCATAATATATTTAATTTTTTGTAATGTACAGTTATATTTAAACAATGTGTGTGTAATTGTCTTGCAACTCTTGGTATCTTTAGGTAAGTAGCAATAGTCAGGAAAGATTGTAAAGTTTCTAAAATTATTCTACATCCTTTCTCAGGAATTTTAGCTCCTACTGTTTGTATATTATGTAATCGGTCAAATAATTTAATTAATAGCAACTCTTTTTTCTTTTGCTGATATAATATTTTAACTATTTCTGCTGAACTAATTTTTTTATCATTTTTAACTCGTGTTAAATCTTCAACTTGATTAGCAATCTTATAACCAAATTCTTGTATAATCATTTCTTTAGTAAGTAACGTATCTTCAATACAATCATGCAATATGCTAGTTACTATAATATCTGTTCTAAATAAATAATCAGAAACCATGTATGCTACTTCTAAAGGATGTGAATAATAGAATTCTCCTGTTTCTCTTTTTTGCCTGCCATGATACTTTTTAGCAAAATAAATTGCTTTTTTAATTTTATTAAGATCAACCATGTTCTTAGAAATCTTATTAATAAGCATGATCTTCGTTAATAGCCTTTTACTATATCGGCAATTTGATAGAGCTATAATTTTTACTTTTTCTAATTCAAGATTTATACCCTTAGGTTTTAACTTTTCTACAATAGGATCTATAGTTTTTTGATGATTTTCTTGACTTTTTACCATATATCCTTCCTTACTATAATTTACTTAAGTGTAGCAAGTGAAGCACAATAATCAAGAAAATCATCATTATTAGTTAATACATAATCATCAGAACCTTATCAATATCAACATTATGTATCATAAATCAGATCATCAAGAAGAGGTAACTTAATTGGTATATTACAGATGATAGTAGTACTTTTACCTTTTTCACTTGTTACTTCAATCTCTCCATTTAACTCACCAATTAGACGCTTTACAAAACTTAATCCTGATCCAAGTCCATGATATTGTATAGCAACATCAAATTTATCAATCTTTTCATGAAGATGTTGCCTGATTTCTTTAGACAAACCAACACCACTATCATGCACCATAAATTGGAATACCATTTCTCTGTTTTGTTGTTCTGATTCTGATAATGCAGGATTAATAGCAAACATGTTCACTGTTACCACAACTTTACCTTCTTTAGTAAAGTTAATAGAATTATCTATTAACTGCTCTAATATTGCCCCTATTCGATAAGTATCACTAATTATAGCATTTGTTAAATCATACTGAAAATTACAAGATAAATTTAATCCCTTACGTTGAGCTATTGGCATCGCTTTATCAATAATCTTATTTACCAACTGTTTTGGATCAAACTTATTTAAAACTATAGGAGGTAGTCCAGAATTATTCTGTAGATAACTAAGTATATTGTTATAATAATCTAGTAATTCTTCAGCACAACTTACCACACTAGCTAAATAATCCTTTTTTTCAGGATTATCTTCTACTTCATAAAGAGCTGTTACTAATGAAAAAATCCCATTACATGGAATCTTTAATCCATGTACCATATTTTGAACCACATCTCTTTTAAATAACTCAGATTCTTTCAATTTATTATTTGCTTCTTGTAATTCTAATTTATATTTAATTATATCAGTATAATTTGTGATCGTCGAGTTAATGATATTCTCTTCTTGCTGATATGGTATTAATGTGACAGATATGGGAGATAATTGAAGATTCCAATTTGTTTTAGTAAGATTATGATTATCTTTTGGTTGATTTTGATTATTAATTGTCATAACATTTCCTTGCTGTTAAAGTTAAGAAAACAGCTCAGAGGTTAAAGAGATAAAATTTTGTAGTTTTTAGTTTAACCTCTGAACTAGAACTGCACCACGGCCGCTCTTAACAAGGACAGATATCACCACAATTCTACGAAGTACAGAGGATTTAAGAGCTTTTTTGACAGATTTTTATACAATTGGGCAAACAGCTGCACAAATGAGACACAGCTAAATTACTATTGTTTATTAGCTCAACTCTTTATCCATTACATATAAATCAAAATCAGCATTAATTATGCTACAGCAAGCATCAAGAGTTCCTTTGAATACAGCATTTTGCTGGCATTTAAACCTATTTTATACTATAATTTAGTATAAATATTTTAATAATAATTTCATGTCAGTAAATAACTCAAACAAGGCACAACCATTCCTACAATGGGTTGGTGGTAAAAGAAAAATTGCCGATCAATTAATTAAGTTTCTTCCATCAACACTGAATAACTACTATGAACCATTCCTTGGTGGTGGGGCTTTATTTTTTCAAGTTAGAGATAAATTTAAACATTGCTATTTATCTGATATTAATCTAGAGCTAGTGACGTCCTATAATGCGGTTAAGAAGAATCCAGATAAGGTTAGTAAACTATTAGACTCCCATAAAGAAAAACACTCCAAAGAACATTATTATCAAGTTAGAAGTAATAATGACAGTAATGACCCAGCGAAGATTACTGCAAGATTTATCTATCTTAATAGATATTCATTTAAAGGCATTTACCGGATTAATATTGATGGCAAACCAGCTCAAAGTTTTTCTGGTAGGAATTATAGTAAATCTGATCTTGCCTTTAGATTAAAACAGTGTAGTCAACTTTTAGCTGGCACATCTATTTGTGCTATGGATTTTTCTTTCATTGAACCACAAAAAGGTGATTTTGTTTATTTTGATCCTCCTTATCATAAATCAGGTGAGAAGTTTTATACCAGATTACCCTTTGATGAAAATGAGCAAACGAGACTTAAAGATTTTGCTACAGAACTCAATGATAAAAATGTTAAAATAATGGTTTCTAATAGTAATACTCCCTTTATTAGAAACTTATACAAAAATTTTAATATTAGTACTATTAAGGTTAAATATTCTATGCCTGAACACAATAAAATATCTGATGAAGTAGTTATTACAAATTATCAATTACCACAATAGCTTAGTTATATTCAAACTTGATTAATTCAAAGCAATAATCTTGAGTCTTAAAAGCTTCTTCTAGATCTTGCATATGACGATTCCTAACATAATAATCATTAAAAGCCGTTGTTGATTTAAGGATTACCTTTTTGTTGACTATATCTTCCTCTACCACTACTAATTTACTTAATACTCCAAAATCAATATATTGGTTATAACGTTCAATAAGAAATTTCCGTGCCCTGTACCATACGGAATCAGGATTTAATTGTTTGCTTAGCTGCAATAGATAATCTTGTTTTTCATCTTCAGTATTATTCTGCTTTGCTTCAAGCTCAGCAAATTGTATGATTTTCAACTTCTCAATACTACTGCCATAGATCATTTGTACTTGCTGTAGTATTTTATCTTGTGCATTTTCTGAAAGCGTAATATTTTTAAGCAGTTTTATTTGATAGCTATTACCTACTACCCCAATAAATAAGCAGGAGCTTAGTAATTTATAAGCTGAATCAGGATCAAAACTACCAACAATTTTACGTTTTAGCTGAGCTTGCAAGCTAGTATCAAGGCTACTTTCTATCTTATCTAGATATCGCTCTTTAGTGTTGTTTAAGTCACTAGATTTAAACTGAAATGTAGCATTATTAGCTTTAGTAGTTTCACGTAACTCATGAGCTAAAGCTTTAGCCATGTAATTTAAAAACACTTTTTTATGACCAAAATGATGTTCTGGGTATTGTTCTGCTAGTTTTAATAAGAGCTTGTTAATAAAAGTAAGATTAAATTCTCGATTTGATTTTATCTGTAATAAATCAGCCTCTTCTTGGGTTAATGGATGGAAATCTGTTAATTTTTTTCTTTTGAACCAGCTTTTATAATTAACGGCATTAATTGCTGCATTATTGCTATTTGATGGTGTAGAGTCATATTTTTTAGAGATTTTATTAATAACTGCTTGTAGTGCAGTATTAATCCGTGTAGCACCTGTTGTGATATTAGCACTAGAGAAATTAGTATTATCAGCTTGTTGTTGATCATTGGTTGAGCTTGCTGTTTTGAATTGTAAATTTGTTTCAAGTTGTTGTTCTTGTAACTGAGTTTGGTTATTATGATTAAATATATTTTTTTCATTTTGAAAAATTGTAGATTCGCTATATCTAGATTTATTAGATATATTTTTATTATTATCTATATATATTGTCTCATCCAAACTTTTTTGGGGTTGAGGCAAAATTTCTTTGGGTTTCACCCCAAAGTTTTTTGGAGTAGGTACAAAATTTTTTTCATTTTCAGAAGGTATTTTGCTAGAAGTAGGTTGGAAATTTCTGGCTAGCTTAATACAAGGAGTATTACGGCATTTAATGCCATATTTAACTATTGTTGCTTTATAAAATTCGATAAAGCCACTCTTTTTTAATTCAAGTAAGCATTGTCTTACACGCTCTTGACATACTCCTAGAGAATCCTCAAAGAAATGATAGGTTTCCTGAAGTTCGTCAATACTGTTGTTATAGTAGATTTGCAAGCGGAAGACTATAAGAGATAGGAGTTGTCTTGAGGTTTTACTTAAAATTTTACCATTACGAGAGGAAAGAGTACTCCATTCAGGTGGAATAAAATTACCGACAAAATTGTAGAAAATAGTGGGATTTTTATCACTATGATTATGGATTACACAATCAGGAGTGAAATGTGAGCAGCATATAGTGTGCATAAGACCTCAACTTAAACATCAGTTTAGAAGAGGCAATCAAGGGGATAATAACACCATTTTTAAAAATGCGATGAGCATATAATGAGCATACGGAGTATGAAGCTAAAATTAACAGATTATGAAAAGCTTGATTTTATGGTGGTGGGCGATGGGGGAGTTGAACCCCCGACCTTTACGATGTCAACCTAAGAGTCGCTTTCACCCTATTTTTTGTTCTTTTCTCATATACTAATTTGTAGCTTACAATCCTCTGTATTTAGGGCTTTTTCTCTATTACCAAAAATTACAGTTTAACTGTAGTAGAGTTGCAGTTATTTGTCAATCTCTAAAAAATATTACAAATTTGAAAATAACATGTGGATATGATATAATGGTACCCAAAAACTAGACAAGAAAATAGAGAAAAGTAGGTATAATATCTCCTAGGAAAAGGAGCAAAAAATGAAAAAACAAGTTAAAAAATATAGCGCAGAAGAAAAAGCAAAAATAGCAATTGAAGCAATATCTGGAGAAATGACTATAGCTCAAATTACCAGCAAATATGGTGTTCACGCTAATCAGATTTATAAATGGAAGAAAGAAGCTTTAGATTTTATGGTTTCTGGATTTAAATCGAAATCTAAACAACAAGATACCGGCCAAGAAGATTTAATTAAATCATTATTTGAGCAAATAGGCCAGTTAACAGTTGAAAGAGACTGGCTCAAAAAAAAATCTAGTATCTTTGGATTTAGAGGTTAGGAAAAAAATGATAAGTTATGCTTCAAAATTAACCATAGCAAGACAATGCGAACTTTTAGATTTAAACCGCTCAAGTTACTATTACCGAACTAGGAATACCTTAGATGATAAGGAGTATAGAGTACTGAACAGAATTGATGAGATTTTTACAGAGCATCCCTATTATGGTACTAGAAGAATGTCTCATGTCCTAAAATCGGAAGGGTTAAATGTTAGTCGTAAGATGATAAGAAAATATTATAAAATACTTGGTATTGAAGCAGTATACCCAAAAATTAATTTAAGCCGTAGGAATCAGGCTCATAAAGTATACCCATATCTATTAAATAATATAGAGGTGGTTTGCTCCAATCAAGTTTACTGTGCAGATATTACTTACATAAGATTAAAGCAAGGTTTTGTATATTTGGTTGCTATAATGGATTGGTATAGTCGTTATATTTTGAGTTGGCGGGTGTCGATTAGTTTAGAAAATGATTTTTGTATTGAAGCTCTAAATGAAGCAATATCTATACATGGCAAGCCTGACATTTTTAATACGGATCAGGGAGTACAGTTTACATCAAAAGATTTTACTCAAATACTTGAGCAACAAGGCATAGCTATTAGTATGGACGGCAAAGGCAGAGCCTTAGATAATGTATTTATTGAACGTTTTTGGAGATCTTTGAAACAAGAGAAGATTTATCGTTTTGATCTTGAAACGGTACGTGAAGCAAAGATAGCTATCAGAGATTATATAGAATTTTATAATAAGCAAAGACCTCATCAATCGCTTGAATATAAGACACCTAAAATGATACATTTTGCAGAAAAACTAGAAAATTACCAAGAGGCTATATGACATAGAAAATGCAAACTTTACTTTGAAAAACCAATACATTAATAAAGGAGAATTACACCTCTAAAATTTAAAAAATTTGTCTAGACAAAGGGTACCACCTCATGATGAGCATATAGTTAGTTTAAATTCGTGATCAATTTTTATCTTATAAAGATATCTGGACCTTTTGAATTTGATAAGAGATTATAACAACTATTGGTTATTTAATTGTATGTAGTTAGGATAAATCATCATTTTTTAAAGTATAATTCTATTTAACATAAGATTTGTTTTTCTGAGTAAAGCATACTACAGTTTAATTATATATGAATTAAGCTGTGGGAGGATTTATGTCAGTTAAATCACTATTGTTTACTAAAGAAGCATTACATGAAATTAAAGCTCCACAGGCAAAACGAGATGTATATAAAGATACCAAAGAAAAAGGATTATTGCTAATCGTATCATATGGTGGTAGTAAAATATTTTATTTGGGCACAGTACTTGATAAGAAATATCATAGAATTAAAATAGGTGTGTTCCCTGATCTATCAATTATTGATGCTAGAGCCAAAGCATCTGAATTAAAAGGTGAGATTGCAAAAGGATATAATCCTGTAGAAGAAAAAGCTAGATTATCCAAAGAACTGACCTTTAAGGAGCTTTATGATAAATACCTTAATGAATATAGTAAAATTAATAATAAAAGATGGAAAGATTATGCCGCTTCTGTAGATAGATATGCCAAACATTTATATCCTAGAAAAATATCTACTATTCAAAAAACAGATATTCAAGAATTATTTAATAATTTAACTAAAACCGGTAAATATGGAGCTAATAGATTTCTTGAAATATTAAGCCCTGTATTCAGCAAAGCAATAGAATGGGAATTACTTACAATAAATCCAGTTATTGGTATAAAGAAGCATAAGGAACAATCTAGAGATAGGTATTTAACTAGAGAAGAAATACCACGATTTTTTACAGCAATAGCAGACGAGCAAAACCAGGTAATGCAAGACTTTTTCTTAATAGCTTTGTATACATCAGTTCGTAAGGATAATTTACTTACTATGCGTTGGGAACAGGTAAGTTTTGCTGATAAACAATTATATCTTCCAGAAACTAAAAATGGTGATCCTCACCGTTTACCTTTACTAGATCAAGCAATAGAAATATTAAAAGCAAGAAAAGAGCAATCTACTAGCATGTGGGTATTTCCAAGTGAGACCAGTAGTAGTGGTCACCTGCAGGAACCAAAGAAAGCGTGGAAGAGGATTTGTAAAAAGGCAGGAATAGAAAATTTAAGGATACATGATTTAAGGAGAACAATACCAAGCTGGATGGCAATGACCGGAGCAAATCAATATGTAATAGGACAGCTTCTCAATCATATAGATCCAAGATCAACAGCAGTGTATACTAGACTTGCCAATGATACTGCTCGAGAATATATGCAAAGAGCCGTAAGTACTATTATAAATATAAAATCTTAAATATATATTAATTGATATATTCATGTTATAATAATTCCTGTATTAAGTGAGTTCTATAAGAACAGAAAGGCTAGAAGAGGAAAGTAGTAAAGCAATTGTTGCAACAAGCTTGGAAATTCCTTTTTTGCTTCTTCTATACTCTTAAGAATTATTGAGTTTTTGAAGATTTTACAACAATGAAGAAATTTATAATTATGAATACTAAAGAAAAAGCTAAAGTACTTAGCTGTTTTGATGTAGCTAATTATTTTTTAGTGTTAGTTGATAGAGAAGCAGGGGATAGTATAACCCATGTATGGACCTACCCGATAATGCAAGAAAAAAATAATATATAACAGCAAAAAAATTGAATGCAGTCATGTATCCGGCTTATAGTTAATAAATCACTTTAAATTTACCCTATAGCCCTGATGGAATTCGCTGGCTTACAAAACTTATTACTTATCATTTCATCGGCTTCTAAACGAGCCCCTGACAGAATCAGTTTTTTTGTAAGCTAAGGTTCGTCTTATTTACCATCAATATTATCATTCTTTCGCATATTCCGGATTAGAATCTATTAAATTTCTATTTATCTATAATATCATCTTGTCAATTATTTATACCAATTCTTTAGCTACAAACTTTACTCTCGGTATAATCATTACCTGAACTAAGTACTGCAAACACCACCCTTGCTAGTTTATTAGCTACTGCAACAATTGTTTTATTATGCCCATTCCGTTCAGATAAATTAAACATCCACTCGGTAAACTTGCTATAATCTTTTTTAGATTTTTGTTCTTTCGTGGTAAATCTTATCTTACTATTCAGTACTGCTCTTGCTCCTTGAATTAACAAAGTGCGTAAATAGATATCACCTCTTTTACTAATACCTAGTAACTTATCTTTGCCACCACTAGAATGTTGCCTTGGCACTAATCCTAGCCATGCTGATAATTGCCTGCCATTTTCAAAACAACTAGCATTACCTATTGAAGCTATTAAGGCTGTGGCAGTAATTAACCCTATACCTGGTATCGTCATTAGTTGTTGGTGATTACTATACTGGCTAGCTATAATTTTTAACCTTTGTTCTAGTTCTTTTATTTTCTTATCATTCTCTAGAAATTCTTCTTTTAACTCTCTAAACGTTTGGTAGCTTAACTGACTTAAATCCCCTTCATCTAAAATTTCAATTAATTTTGTCATAATCTTATTGATTCCTTGCGGAATAACAAAACCAAATTCATGTAATAATCCCCTGATCTCATTAGCAAGAGCTGTACGGTTTTTTACCAATCGTTGCCTTACCCTATGAATAAATAAAATATCTTGTTGCTCTACAGTTTTGATAGGCACAAACCTCATATTAGGTCTTGCTACTGCCTCGCATATTGCTTCTGCATCGGCTTGATCATTTTTATTAGTTTTAACATAAGGCTTAACAAATTGTGGAGCCATTAGTTTTACATTATGACCTAATTTTGTTAATTCTCTCGCCCAATAGCTAGAACCACCGCAAGCTTCCATGCCTACTAGACATTTTGGTAAGTTAGACATAAAAGTTAGAACCTGCTCTCTAATTAATTTTTTCTTTAATATTGTCTTACCATTTTTATCTACACCGTGAATTTGAAAATTTTTTTTTGCAATATCTATACCAATTGTGGTAACTTCCATATGGGCCTCCTTATTGTTGTTTAGGATTCATTTCCTATCCTAGAAGATTAGCATCTGCTTCTCATTCTGTATATAGGGTAGGTCCATTCTATTATTTCATCAGTCCCATTATCCTTGATAAAATGTTCTTGCAATTTAGTTTTTGCCTTAGAAAAACTTGTCACTTTATTCCCAGAATAATTTTGATCATTACTATAATTTGTGCTATTTTGCGAATAATCAGTAGTAGTTGGCGGCAGTAATCTATCTACTTTATCAGCCTCTTTATTCTCTCTTAAATCAAAACCTTTTCTAAATACTACATCTATTACTCTACCTGAAGCTACAACAATCACTGGACTCATACTTTCTGCTCGTTTAATTGCAAAATCAGCAAGCTTTTCTAAAGCATTACCAGTGCCGGCATAAACACCAGCTTTTAGAGAATCCTGAGCTTTTAAAGCATTTTGTTGCCCGGTAATCGGTGACACCGGAAATATGCTATTGCTTGCCTGGTTCTGGAAAAATTGTGCTATCCCGCCAAGTACGCCGTTAAGCACCGCCATTCTTGCTATATCTGATGATCTATCAACAACTATCCCTTTAATTCCAGGTCTACCATCTTCTCCTATTAACCAACCTTCTACCGGTTTTTCAATTATCTCTCCATTACTATTTAGTAAAGATACTGTCTCTAACCGGCATTTAGCCCGCTCTGATGAAATATCCCCAGTGCATGAACCAATTAAAATTGCTTCTTTGATTTGCTCCGTTTTATACCCTTTAGAAAAAATAGCTGTATCAACAAGCCTTATCATTATTGGCTCAGGAGATGCTGAGTTATTAGTGCCGGTTCCAACTACTACTCCAGTAAGCAGCACCCCTCGTGCAAAGCTGCCGGTAGTAATATAATCTTTAACGTCTTTTTTTATCCTTAAGTCAGCTCTTTTTACATAGCCAAGTAATCTTTTTACTGGAGCAGTAGGAGCAGCAACAATGCTTTGCTCAAGGTTATTATCTAGTAAATCTTCTATTTTTTGATTATTATTAAAATCATTGCCATCATATAATATAGTTTCTTCATGAGGCTTCTCTAATGATTCTAATTTTTGACTAAAATCATCAATTTTAGTTTTAGTTTCTAAATATTTATTCTCTATTAGCTTTTCCAAATGATTCTGCATGTTTTTGACTTCATTTAATATTTCTGCAGTCCATTTTGCCCTTGGATCTATGGCCTTTTCTATTCCTGATATTTCCCTTGATTGTCTATCTTCTTGTAAACCTCGGGAAGCTTTTACCTCACTTTCTGAAAATCCATAAAATACCAAAACCATTATTACTCCTATGCAAGCTAAAGTAACTAATGGTCTGTTTTTAATTATCTCTATGAGTCCTGATAATCTTTTACTAAATGCAGATGGTAATGTATGATTCTCTACTTTACCTTTTATTTCTTCCTGCTTATTGAAATCTTGATCCATTGCTTTTAATCAATATCTTAATTATCTAACTGATTTTCATCCCACTAGAGACCCACTCTAAATAAAATCCTAAAATAATACCAATAGCTACAATTGCTCCGGCAAGTCTTAAATTACCCCTGACTACTGCCCAAATTGATGACAAAATCGTTGCCCCTGATATCCCGATAGTTTTCAGTTTACCGGTAGAGAGCCCACCAATGCGATCTAACTGTCCTTCTAATGTTTCTCCTAAAGCTACTTCAGATAGTATTACATTTACACAAAAAATTAACAATACCGGCAATAAAGGATATATTATTCTTAAATACTGTTTATTATTTTCTTTTTCTATTACATCTTTGTTTTTTACATTCATGATGCTTATCTTCCTTATTATTAGTTAACTTTGTTACTTCTTTTTCTAAATCAAACTTAATGAGTCTAATAGGAGCTAATTTAGTTTTAGTAAAATTCAAGATTAAATCTTGGGTCGTACCATTTTCTCCAATTAGAGTTAGGTAAAGTTTACTGTTATCTTGCTGCGGTAAAATAAATAAACAGCCTGAATCATGTACTACTACTTCTGCAGCTTCCTGCGGATGAATAAAGATATCATTAATTTTTTCTCCTTCGATATTAATCCTAGTTGGAGCATCTTTGGCTATTTGCAGCTCTAACAAAGAATCAGCATGTAACATATAGCTTATCCCATAAGCATTACTACTAAAGCTTGCAAGCATTATTCCAACGCAAACTACTAATATCTGTAACTCTGACTTCAAACTTTTCATTGCTTATTTGCCTCTTCTTCCTTAATACCTGTAAGTAATAATAAATGATTTGCTCCTCGCTTGTAGGTTAACAAATAAGTTTTATCAGCTGCTATATGCTTATTTTCGGAAAACCAATAACGAAATGTTCCGTTAATTAATACTCCATCCTCAATGACTTTTACTTTTTTAGGAAAAAATACCGATGAAATATTAGAGCCCTTAACAAAATTTAAATGTTCCTTAAAAAATTTATCCAATTGCTCTGTATTACTAGATACTACTTTCATATCAGCTATTTGTCTCTCTACTCCTTCTGGTGAAGTAGTAAATAATTCTTTCATTACAAAAACTGCCCATTCTTTAAGATAGGTCTCATGATAGCTTTTGGATGATACTATCATTCTTCTATCTGGCTCCATTGCCGGAATTAATAACCATTTTTCTTCCGTGCTAACTGTTTTAATCATCCCAAGAAGACTCGTAAACGCAAGCAGCAATGTGATAAGCAATAATCTCTTATTATATTTAACTAGCTGCTGAATAGAGCTTTGCTTAAATAAATGATCCATTACTTACCTATTTTTTTACCAAGCAAATTAGGATAAGAAGTAGGAGCATATAGCCATTTCTTAGCAACTAAATAACTCTTAAGTACAAAATACTCCGATAGTTTCTTAAACTTCTTAAATGCATAACAAAGTACAACTCCAGCTATAATACATATCATCCCAAGCTTAGCATGTCCGCTATTTAGTAACACTATTCCAGGTACTATACCAAGTAAGATAACAAACCACTCATCTAAGCTTAAACCCATATATTTTAGGGGAGTAGAGAGTGACCAATATAATCTTTGATTAGCACAATTATTATTCATATTAATTAAGTGATATTTCCATTAATAGATAAGTTTTGCTAGTCATGACATTAACATCCTAATTTTTACATTGCCAGTGGAGTTTTAAGCCATCACAAAAAAAGTTGTAATTCATCTAAAACTGTGGATATCTGGAGATAGAATCTATAGCTCTATCCATGAATTTGTTGATAACTAGCAGTAATTTTGCTAATATTAATGAAATAAATTATGGGTGAGTTGTGTATGTTTAGAAGTGATGTAGAGTTAAAATTAGAATGTTTAAAACTTGCTATTCAGTCCTGCTGTAGTTATGATGCTGTGGATGTAGCAAAACAATATTATCGTTTTCTTGTAGAAAATAGTGAAAATGTGCCGGTTCAATTCCTTTTTAATAATAAAGCTAATTTAAATTAACCATTAATTCTAATTACTTATTTTAGAGTTAGTACGTTTCCAGAATTGTAACTGCTCTAGGGCTTCATCAGACCAAATGACTTTCAACTTTTATTACCTTCTTTTTTCTTCTTTACCTTCAAAAGGTATTCTGTAATATCTTCAGCAGGTACGCCACTATCATAATTCATCCACCACCCATCTTCAGCATTTTCTATTTGTACAATATCTGCTTTAGTAGTTGATAAAATATAATCTTTAATATCATTTATTATATTAGCTTTAAAAAATTCCTGTATCTGTTCTTTAGTAATAGTATTATCTGCATTCTCTATAGCTTCATACCAAATAGAATGTTTATGTGTTAAATGACGTAAATAAGCAGCTGAATGTTCACCATAAAAAGAATATACTTTGTGAAGTAATTTTTTTGTTGCTAAGTCATAAATAGCAAAGTCTATTTCTCCGGGCAAAGGAATTACATTATCTCTAAAGCTGCCAAATATTGAGCGTAAAGCCGGTACTACCGGCCCATGTTTCCAAGCCTTGATCTCTTCTTCAAACAACACTTTATCAAATAAAGCAAGATTAATGCCTTGAGCAAAATATATTAATTTCTGCAGCTTTAACTAATGGAATGGACCTCCCGATATAAAGAATGAAAAGCGGAAGCTAATCTTCTATAATTAATATTAAATTATTAAAAAAATCAGGAGGCTAAAATGGAAGTTACCACAATTGGCATAGATATTGCAAAGAGAATTTTTCGTGCGCCACGAAGCGTAAATAAACTAGCTGAGGAAGGAGCAGTCATAGAAGTGTTGACCTAGCACACTATGTATCGAGTCTTGGATTGGTTTTGGTAACAAAACCAGTTAAGCGTAGACAGAAATATTATAGGCCGTAAGCTGAAAGGCTGAAGTTATTGAGCCTCGTTAACTTTAATTTATAAGACCGCAGACTGAGTGAAAAATCAGGAATGCAACATCACAGGCAACACAAATAGGCAGTTGGAGGTGGGGTCTTCGGGGTCTAAGAGCATGGCATGTAATAAAAGTTTATTTAGGAACGTGGGAGATCCTATAATTCCTGCTTGAAAGGGCAGTATTAGCTGACAAGTATAACAGCGAGGAAGCTGAAAAGAAGTATAGGAAGTCAGATCGGGTATAGTACCGACGAAGTTGGGTAATGCTAATGGAGGGAAGGCCCGTGGGTAGAGTCGATCTCTTTAGGGAAATGTTATGGTAACAACAGAATATCAAGCAAAGACAGAAACGAAACTGAAGAGAATAGCATGGTTATCTTCAAAGGATAAAGGCAAGGTCTTTAACAATCTCATGCACTTGTTCAATGAAGAAGCACTTACAGTTTGCTACCAAGAGCTTGATGCAAATAAAGCAATGGGAGTAGATGGAGTGAATAAGGTTAAGTATGGATCGAAGCTCACAGGAAATATCAAAGAATTAGTTAATAAACTAAAGAATATGGCTTATAAGCCAGGTAACATTTTGGAAGTAAAAATACCAAAAGAAGGTAAACTGGGTAAATACCGTACTTTAGGAATTAGCAATTTTGAAGATAAGATTTGTCAAAAGATGATGCAGAAAACACTTGAAAGTATTTATGAACCAATATTCTATGAATGTTCTTATGGATTCAGAGTAGGAATTGGGAGTCATGATGCTTTGAGAGAGCTTAGGCAACATCTTGATAAAAATGAAGTTGAGAGCATACTGGATATAGACTTAGCCAATTTTTTTGGTACCATTGATAGGAACATACTAATGAAAATGTTACAAGAGAAGATTCATGATAAGAAGTTGATAAGAAACATAGTTCGCATGTTTAAAGCCGGAGTACTATGTGAAGGAGAGCTGATTATTCAAGAAGAAGGGATAGTGCAAGGTATCTGTGCCAGTCCGATACTTGCAAACATCTTCGCTCATTATGTTTTAGATCAATGGTTTGAGGAAGTAGTAAAACAGCACTGCAAAGGAACTGTAACATTGTTTCGCTATGGTGACGATGCTGTGATATGTTGTAGGTATAAAGAGGAAACAAAGAAAATTAGAACAGCTTTAACAAAGCGTCTTGAGAAATATAATCTTAAACTTAATGAGGAAAAGACCAAGTTGGTAAGATTTTCAAAGAAAGGTTTAAGACAAGGCATAAAACAAGAAGCATTTAATTTTCTAGGTTTTACTTTTTACCTTGGCAAGTCTAGAAAAGGTAAGGTAATACCTAAGGTAAAAAGTTTCAGCAAACGGATAAGTACCAAACTAACGAGAGTTAAGGACTGGTGTAAAGACATTAAGAGCAATAATAAACTGCCTACTATATGGCAAAGCTTTTGCAGCAAGTTAAGAGGACATATCCAATATTATGGAGTAAGTTTCAATTATAAAGCAGTGAGTATTTTTGTATATCAAGCAGTGAGAATATTGTTCAAATGGCTAAATCGACGCAGTCAAAGGAAATCGTTTACTTGGGAAAAATTTAAATTGTTTATCGAACGCAACCCATTACCAAAAGTAAAAATATACCATCAAATCTTATAAATGAAGACCGTGTGAAGGATAATATCTTGAGCCCATTGCCTTAATAGGGCATGATGCGGTTCTAAATGGGGGGCGATTCAGGAAACTAATCGCTCTACCAGCTAAATTCATGGTGTAGATAAAAATGGTAAGACAGTGTTAAAGAAAAAATTAATGAGAGATCAGCTATTAAGTTTTATGGTCAATACACCAAAATGTTTAGTAGGAATAGAGGCATGTGGAGGAGCAAATTATTGGGCTAGAGAATTAATAAAACTAGGTCATGAAGTAAAATTAATGGCACCACAATTTGTAAAACCATATGTTAAGACTAATAAAAACGATCAGGCAGATGCTGAAGCAATATGTGAAGCTGTGGCAAGGCCTAACATGAGATTTGTACCAATTAAGACAATAGAACAACAAGATGTTTTATCAATTCACCGTGTTAGAGAAAGATTAGTAAGAAATCGCACTGCACTAGCTAATGAAATTCGAGGATTGTTAAATGAATTTGGTTTTATTATTCCACAAGGTATTAATAATGTTGTAGTGAAATTAACTGAAATTTTAGATGAGGGGAAATTGAGTTCATTAAGTTACCAAACATTTTATGAATTAAAAGAAGAATTTGTAGAGAATGATAAAAAAATAAAAGAATTAGAAAAACGACTAAAAGTAATAGCTATGAACTTGGTACAATGTCAACAATTAATGGCCATAGCTGGTATTGGTTTAATTACTGCTACTGCCTTAGTAGCCTCAATAGGCAATGCAAGAAATTTTAAGAATGGTAGGCAATTATCAGCATGGTTAGGACTAGTCCCAAGACAGCATTCTAGTGGAGGTAAAGAAAAATTATTAGGCATTAGTAAACGAGGTGATGTATATTTACGTACCCTATTAATCCAAGGTAGTAGAGCAGTACTTAATGCTAAGATAAGATTTATATCTAAAGAAGAAAAGTCCAAGAAAATTTATAGTAAGTTTACAGCATGGATGTTTAATTTAATTGAACGAAATGGTCATAATAAAACGGTAGTGGCTGTGGCTAACAAATTAGCAAGAGTAGTATTTGCTGTACTAAGTTCAGGTAATGATTACTTAGAAAGTAAAATGTGTAACTAAATAAATGAGTAATATAATAAATAACAAAAATAATTTATAGAAAATATAAATTTTTATAAATATTAATGAAATTCCGATCTAGAATATGCGAAAGAAAATGATAATGGTGGTAAATAAGACAAACTTAGCTTACAAAAAAACTGAATAACCCAACGGCTCTTTAGAAGCCGAAAAACTGATAAGTATATAGTGTGTAAGCCAGCGAATTCCATCAGGGCAATAGGATAAATTTGCTAATTTAAATTAGTTAATTTGTTAACTATAAGTCGAATACATGACTGCATTTGCTTTTTTGCTATTAAGTGTTATTTTTTTCTTGCATTATTGGGAAGGTCCATACATGGGTTATACTATCCCCTGCTTCTCTATCAACTAATACTAAAAAATAATTAGCTACATCAAAACAGCTAAGTACTTTAGCTTTTTCTTTAGTATTCATAATTATAAAATTTTTTATGATGCTTTTTAATAGTGCATTATATTTTCAATAAGCTATAATTTTGTATTAAATTATTGCTATGAGATAATAGTCCAGATAAAAGTTTACATGTTGTAAAATCTTTAAAACGCGAGCATCTATAATGCAAGTCAATAAGAATTAACAAAAATTAGGTGTCCAGCAAGAATTATTTTTAATAATGGCATGCATAAAAGCAAGTAGTTTACGCATTACAGATGCTCGCGTATATATGATGGTGCTACTGTGAATTTAAAACTTACTAAACTGTTAAACCTAATACTCAAAATAAAACACAAACATTAACCCTTGAGCCACAATAATCCTTAAAAGCTCTAAATACACTTATGCTCAAAAAAATAATATATCTATTTTTTAGATACACAAATTATAGTATTACTATAATATTCATTGGCAATAATGTTATAGCTGCTTCCAATACACTCCCAACAAATATCCTTAGTGATCATACTGGAATAATAGAACTTTTGGAAAAAAAGCAAGATTTAATGAAGACGTCAAACGATCGTAGAGATTATAGGATATCACATCTGGAGAACATTAATAACAAAATACGATCAATCAATCATGCTATAGAAAAAAGGAAAGAAGAGTTGGAAGATATTGAATATGAAGATTCAGAACTAAGAAAATTAAATAATAGAAAAAAACTATATGAAAAATCCCAACAAAGCCTTATAAGCTCTGATGAATCTTCAACCGAATTATTAGAGAAAGAATTAAAAAAAATCGATGATATGATATCAAAACATAGTAATTTTGATGAAGGTCATATTGTTACTTCAACTCCTAAAAAATCTCAATCTAGTAGATCAGATAATTTAGATGCTTTAACCTCATCCTTAGACTTATCATCAGACAATGGAATTAATATTTTTAATGATTGTAACCTAGAATTGGATGCAGTAAGTAGTGGCGCTAATCAGACTAATCATAATACTCCAAATAGTAGTTACAACAGTAACCAAAACTTAGAACCATCTGATAGAAATAATGATATTGAGGATCTTAATCTAAAAGATGAATTAAAAGAACCAAGCAGCAGGATATTAGACCGCATCAGTCAGTTCAGAGCAAGTAATAATGAGGTAATGTTAGCGTTAAAGATATTTAATCAAATAATCCAAAACAGATTAATAGGATTAAATGGTAAATCACAACCAATATCAGGGGGCGATGAGCAGAATAGAGGTTTTAGTATTTGGGATAATAGTGGTTACGCTATTAGTAAACAAGACAGTGGTAGCAGCATATCATCTTACACAGGAAGAATGCTAGCCATAATACTAGGAGGAGAAATATCATTTAATGATAGCTATATATTAGGCATTGCCTACGGCAATATTCATTCATACTTACGATTTAGTGAAACACTAGGCAAAAGCCGTATTAATTCACACATGGTCAGTGCTTATTACCAAAAAGATTTAGATAGAAATGTTTCTCTACAATTAATTGGTTCACTATCAGGTAGCAATATCAAAAATGTAATCAATGCCCAGAGACATGGTAAATCCTATATTCGTGGTATGGGCATTGAAGGTAATTTAAGCTATTATCACAATTTTACAAGTGGTATGCAATTAGTTCCGAACATTAGTCTAAAATATTATAATATGCTGAATAATTTATACAAGGAACAAGGAGCATATGATTATTTGTTAAAGATTTCAAGGAAATCTAGAAAGGTGTTCAACTGTACTATAGGCAGTAAGATAATATTAAATTCTACAGATATTAATTCGCATCTTAAACTAATTCCATCATTACAAGGCAGTATAGAAAGAAATTTTTTTGCAAGTCATAAGGCAATAACAGCTACATTTACAAGTAACCAGGATATTCCTAAAGAGATCAAAAAAGTAGATATGACAAGAAATTCAAGACTAGGGTATAACATAGGTGCCGGAGTAATAGCTCAAAATAATAATATTAAATTACAGTTTGATTACAACTACTACATGCACAAGAAATATAGCACACACTCAGGAACAATTACGGTAAGATTCGATTTATAAATTTTTGAGTTAATAGGGGCTCTGTCCAAATAAGCATACGCATCAAGTTAAGCCATAATTGTTAATAATTTTAGTGTATTTAAGGAAGATAATCTGGTTTTACGATATTTATCTTTCAAAGAAAATTTCCCCCAATCTATAATTAATTTCTTAAGGAACTGCTCTAAATCATTAAGACGTCCAGTAATAGACAGGAATAATTCTCTTGACCTTTTCTGTAGTTCAATAAATGCTTTGGTTAAACTAATTTCTCTATCATTTGCTAATTCTACACAATTCGATAATCCATGAAAAATAAGCACACTACATAATTTACCATATAATTCACACAAAACTCTTGCAGGTTTACTTCTCCCTTTAAGATTCTCAATTTTTGCATGACTTTTATATAATTTAAATAATAATTCAATTTGCCATCTTGCTCGATAAATTATCATTATATGCTCAGCATTAACCATATCCTCTGATATATTAGTGATAAATATTGACCAATCTAGTAATCTCTGGTTTCTTGAAGAAGATTTATATTTATGAGACTTAGCTAATAAATTAGCCTTCCTTCTTCTACCAATAGCCTGTTCATCAGTCAATTTATGACATATAATCCGTAGCTTAACTTTTGCTTGTTTACCTAAAAGTACATCTTTTGATAAAAAGAATTTATTATCTAATAAGTTTAATAAATCAATTTTTTCCTCAGTGATATGGTCATATATATTAGTATCTGCTTTATAACGACTAATAAAATATGCACCAAGTTCGATAATTTGAATAAATGAAGCTGGGACAAAATAACCTAAATCAGATATTAATAAGTCCTTAGTAGATATGTTTGATAAATGTTCTCTATATCCTTGATCAGCCCTTATACCTTCTGTTATATCGACTTTATCTAACGATTGATTTAAATAATCAAATACTACCTGTAATTTAAGAGAAGATTGCACTGTACTACTACGCCCCTTATAGCAAGCACTGCAACCCTTATACATATCCGCCATATTGGCAGGTAGAATAATATGGCTACTATCCAATAATTTAACGCTATTAAATTGCTGCAAAATGTTGCAATCAAGCGGCATAGTATTTCTAAATAATTTCAAGCATTGTTCATACATTGACTGCATAAATTTTACTGCTACCTCAGTAAACCTAAAGTCTAAGCCTTGGGCAGAAATATCTATAGTTTCTTCACTTAAAAAGTTACGCATTCCATCAAGACTACAATTACTATCGCTCATATTACCAAACACTATAGCTTTTAGAAAAGCTGAACCAGTTATTTTTCGTTGTCTCTTAATAAATCCTGTTGTAATGGATAAATTATTGGCTGTCTCTCCAAAAAACTCTTGGCATAGTTTTGCTAAGTTTACTATTTTCCCCATAGTACAAATTCTCACAATTTAGTTGTTAATCTTGCAAAAATTTATACCATATATTAGCTTCTTTTTAATTCATAATTTACTACCGTAATACCAGTATAACCTACTTGCTTTTCTTAACTTGATGCGTATGATCTTCCTGACAGATCCTAATAAGCATACTGATGCACATGAATCAGATATGATTTCTAACATAAGACTCGAATAAGTTTTAGCTTGACATGCGACTTCTAGTCGCCATAATCAAACTTTCATCTCTCAGATGAAAGTGGTTGATTTTTTCAACAGTTCGTCTAAACTTCTACACTTTAAGCTAGGGATTTTTTATCCCCGTAGGGGGACATTAAATTTTTTAAGGTCAATATGTATAACCTAAATATAGATAATATTATAGTTATTATATTTCTCATAATAACATTCATTGTTGGTCTTCGAGCAAGTAAACACATCAAAGATATAGCAGAATATGCTATAGGCAATAAAGTATTTGGTAGTGGAATACTCACAATTACCATACTGGCCACATATATTACGGGTTCTAAAGGGATAGGATATGCGGGTTATGTATTTGATGATGGTATTTTGCCAATATTATCAACAATTTTGTGCGGTGTGATATTTTGCTTCTCATTTATTATTTTCTTTATTTTACCGCGTATTAAATATTTTGATGGTTGCTTAACTACCGCTGAATTAATGGGACAAATTTATGGTACAAAAACCCGTTTTACTATAGGTATTCTTGGTAGTTTCTATACTATTACCTTAGTAACTTTGCAAATTATATGGCTTGGTAATGTTGCTGAGTTATTAGGAATGCCAAAATTATGGGGGATAATATTTGGTGGAACATTTTTGATAATCTACTCTTCTACAGGTGGCATAAAATCTGTCACTATTACTGATCTTATACAATTTATAGCAGTAATGATAATGATACCAATGATAGCCTATGTAGTACTTAATAAAGTTGGTGGTATGGAATCTTTAATCACCAAAATACCTACTCAGTATTTCGATATTCTGCACCATCCTAATTTAAAAGATTATCTTATCTATTGTGTATGGTATATTTTTCCAGCTTTTCCTTTAAGTTTTCCTTTCATACAAAGAATGCTTATGGCTAGAAATAGTAAGCAACTTACCAATAGTTATTATATTAGTATGTTTTTTCTAATCATATTCTTTGGGCTACTTACCTTAATTGGTTTGTCTGCTATAGTTTTGAAAGAAACTGGAGACGTAAATATACCTTCTAGAGGGAGTGAAATAATGACTTATTTAATAAATAATTACTTCTTTGCTGGTGCTAAAGGCATCCTAGCTATTGGATTAATTGGTGCGGTTATGTCTACTGCTGACTCCTTTTTAAATTCAGGAGCATTATTGCTTTCTCATGATGTAATAAAACCAGTTTGTGATAAAAAAAATATTAATATTGATGAGCTAAAATTAGCACGTTATAGTACGTTTGGGCTAGGGATAATTGCAGTAACAGCATCAGTGAATAATGTTTTGCCTAGGATCCAATATGCAGGAATAGTAGATTTAGCTAAAGGGATAAATATAGCATCTGAGATTGTAGCATTAATTTTTACAATTCCTTTAATTGCAGGCATTATAGGTCTTAAAGGTAGTTCTCTTTCTTTTTTTATACCATCAATAATTACTACCGTAACTTTTATCATTGGTAAATTATTTTTTGATAATGAGCTACTAATTCCTATAAGCGTTGTTATAAATTTGATTAGTTTTTTTATTAGCCATTATATTCTAAATAAAGGATTTATAATGGTAAAAAGAGATGATGATAATCAATTCACTATAAAAGCTAGTTATTCCAGCAAATTATTTACATCATTAAAATCTTTTTCTAAGCAATTTATAAATTACTCACAGCCTGAAATAGAAGGTTATGGTGTTAGTGCAAATATATTTGCATTATTTATGATTTTTAATTATATGCTACCTATATTCATGTATAGTTATGCAGAACCTAATTTATACCACTGGATTTTATTACTTAGAATAATAGGCGGCTTAATGTGCATAGGACTGATGTTAAAACCTTATTGGCCATCTATTTTAAAAAAATATTTTCCAGCATATTATCATTTAACGCTATTTTATTGTTTGCCCTTCTCCTCTACTTTTATTTTTCTTCTAGAAAAAGGCAATGTAGAATGGTTGATAAATATTGCATTTGCAATAATATTATTAATTGTGCTTGTGAATTGGATAGTATTTACAGTGTTATCTATTACCGGTACATTGCTTGCCTTTACTGCATACTACTTACTATTTAACAGTTTTATACTAAGCACTAATGTTATTTATATATTGGCTTATACATGTTTTTTTTCTGTTATTATTGGCATAATTTTTGTTCGTAGAAAGCAACAATATTCATATTTATTACTTAATAATCAGCAAGAGTTAAGAGAGTTATATAGTTCTACTACTGATAAATTAGTAGATGCTTTAAATTACCAAGAGAAATTAGCTCGTGGTCTTGGTAAAGAAGGATTAGAAATATTAAAACAAACACAAGAAGTCACAAATAATCTACGCAAACAAATGATGGTAGATTCTAGCGAAGCATTTACCAAAGCCTATAATAAGCTAACTTCTGTTACAAAGTATCTAGAAGAGATTGCAACTCAAGCTAAAGATTATATAAGGCTTGAAGTAGAAAGTATTGATATAAATTTATTACTGAATGAGGTTAAGACAAGAATAGCGAAGTCAGAGAATACTCCTGCTTTAGCTTTTTTTAATACAGCAAATTACAAAACTATAGAATGTGATATAAATTTAATAAAAAAACTACTGATAAATACTATAATGCAAGTACATGAATATAATTTAAATAATAATTATATTCATATTTTTATAGATTCTGCCGAGTTATGGTACAGAATTGATTCTATAAAAAACTATACTAAGAAAATCCCAGCTATTAGATTTGTAGTAACAGCATCAGGAAAAATTGATGAGTTACCAAATTTTTATATGGGTGACACAACAAAAGCTGCTTTTACTTTAAATACTCCACAAGATTTATGTAAAGCAGAAAATGTAAAGATAATAAATTCTCATTATGGTGCATTGCATTATAATGGATTCAATAATGAATATAGCATAATTTTTGTTATTCCGTTACGCGTACGTGATATTAGACCAAAAGTTATGGATTTTAAAGAAAATAACTCAATTTTACAGGAATTTATTGTTGATTCCTTAGATGCTAAAAAAATAGAAACTACATTAATTCAAGATATTAATAAGAAAAACCCAAATATAGATATAAAACAAATCAAAAAAGCCATAAATCTAATAAAAAAATATCATGCGAAACAAACCCGTAAATCTGGGGAACATTTTTATATACATCCACTAATTGTAACCGACATATTATTACAATTCACTTCAGACGAAGATACTTTATTATCATCACTACTTCATGATATTGTTGAGGATACCTCGATGAGTTTATCAACCATAGAAGCAATTTTTAATCCAACAGTGGCAAAATTAGTGAATGGGGTAACAAAATTTGAACAAGGTAGAAAAAAATTAAATTTATCACAGTACGAAAATATACAAAAATTAATCGAACAAGAAGATGTAAGAGTTTTAATGATAAAAATTGCAGATCGTATTCATAATATGCGTACAATTACTTATCATAGTTCATATGAAAAACAAAAAAAGATAGCAGAACAAACTTTACTATTCTATATTCCTATAGCTAAACAATTAAGGTTATCTCAAGCAGTAGTAGAACTACAAAACTTAGTATTTGAAGTATTAAACAAACAGCATGGTACCAGTGAGGGATAAATTGAGTATTGTCAAATAAGGATAAATTTAGGCAAGGGCAATAAATTATGCTAAGAAAGCTAATATGGTACGATCCATATCACCACATAAATTAAGTGTAAAACACTACACGAGCTGTTGAAAAAATCAATAAGGTTGCAAATACTTTAATATTTTTTTATCTTTAATAGCAGTAGATAAAAAAACCAAAAAATAATTTTAAGTATCCGTTTAAAATTTTGTACTATCGCAATCATCAGTATTTGAATCTGTGTTTTCTGTACACTTCTAAATTTTGCTCCTCGTAAACCATGATTCTCCTTAGCTTCACCAAATAGACCTTCTATTTTCCACTTTCTCTCAATTAGTTTTTTCTTAAAATCAATTCTATTCTGTCTGACCTTTACCTCATCTATTTCATCCTGATAAGGATTACGATAAATAAATCGTCCTCTATTACTATAATTATCAGAAATACAACCTGATTTTAGAGAGCAATTTTTACAATGCCCTCCTGTAATACGATAACGTTTTATTTGTTTTTTATCTAATTTATCATACGGATAAAGATAATGTCCCTGTGGACACTTATATCTATCCTGTTCTCTATCATATTGAAATTCCCCCCTACTTATTTTTCCTTCACCAAGATTATCTACATGTAAAGGTATATAAGTTGTAATTCCAAGTAATTTAAAATATCCATAGGTTGGACCTCTACCATAACCTTTGTCTGCTATCCATTCTTTTACTCTAAAAGAAAAATTATTTAATATATTCCAAACTCTACTTGGAAGTACAATACACTCATGTTGTGATCCTGTACTTACATAACAATCTATTATAATACGTGAATCTGAATCAATTGAGTAGTGGGTCTTATAACATAGCTTTTTATAACCATTAGTTCTTGATACAAGACTACAATCAGGATCTGTCCTACTGACATGAGTTTGATTAGATATTTTCCTTACTTTTTTCCCTTCTCGGAAATCATGATAACGACGTTCATATTTTTTTAATTCTCTCTTTTGTGAATCACCTTGATCTTTTCTTAATATTAGGCTATTCATAGAGGCATTAGATTCAACTAAAGAGGCATCTGAAATAATTGTTTCTCCTTTTATAATATCTAGTTCATACCATTGCTTAATCAAGCTTATAAATATTTCTTGAAATAGTTCTACCCCAAATCTATCTCTTATCCTACTTAATGATGAATGATCCGGTACTTTATCCTCTAAACTTAAACCACAAAACCACCTATATGCTATATTTAACTGAATTTCTTTACATAATCGTCTATTTGACTTTATACCATATAAGTAACTTATTATTTGCATCCTAAAAAATAATACAGGATCAATTGATGGACGTCCGTAATTAGCACAATAACGATTCTTAGTTATTTCATAGATAAAAGAAAACTCTAATTCTTTAGCTTCATGAATCCTCACTAATAAATGATCATTAGGTATCATGTGCCTTAAGCTAAGGCTATTACATCTCACACTTTGATCAAGCTTATAACCCTGCATCTTTACACCTTCATTTAAGCATAAAAATACAGCTTATTCCTTAGATTAACTCTTTTCTACTTCTTTTTATAACTTTTTCAACAGCCCGTCTCAACTATTACATATAGACTATCTGGGTTTCAAACTTTCTTTTGTGATACATACTACCGCCCTAGACAAAAAGCATTAGTGGAAAAAAAGAATTATTGCATCATTTAAATTAGGCAACATAAGTGTTGATAAACTCATAATTAGTGCACATGTCATCATCTTATCTAATGCCCATACTCGCCAAAAATATTTTTTCACACAATTGCTAGTCTCTTGCGACTGGTTAACCACCTTATTTGTATAATCTTTGCTTCTCATTATTTTTAGATTTACATAAAATTAGCCCAATAGTTGGGTTATCACTTGAATGCTTTAATAAATCATCTACTGCTGATAAATAAAAATTCATTTTTCCCGCATATTCCGGTTTAAAGTCCTTATTCTTTAGCTCAATCACTACAAAACAACGTAATTTTAAATGGTAAAATAATAAATCAATATAAAAATCCTGATCTCCTACCTCTAAGTGATACTGTCGGCCTACAAATGCAAATCCTGCACCCAATTCTAATAAAAACTTTTCTACATGTTTTACTAATTCTTTTTCTACTTCTCGCTCATGTGCTTCATTACCTATATTCAAAAAATCAAAAATATATGGGTCTTTAAGTGTATGATAAGCTAAATCTGATTGTGGAGATGGTAATGTATCTTGAAAATTTGTTATTGCCTTACCTTGACGCTTATGTAACGCAAGTTCGATTTGCATAACCATAATATTGCGTGACCAACCATACTCTATTGCCTGGTGTATATAAAATAATCTAGTGCGTTTATCCGATATTTTGTCTAATAGAGTCACATTATGATACCACGTTAATTGTGCAAGCACCTCTTGCACAAATTGAAAATCTTGATATTCTTCAGCAAAGCGTCGCATGTATTTTAAATTTCTACTACTAAAACCTTTCATTTCAGGAAAAGCTGAGTGTAAATCTTGACTTAAATTATCTATTACTTTAGAACCCCAGCCATATCTCTTTTGACGATCTAAAATCTCAGTACCAATATAATGGTAAAGTGTTGTTAGCTCCGTGTTAACTGCTCTAGCCGCTCTCAATCTGCTTGTAGCAACTCGATTCTTTAATTTCTCTAAAAACTCTGCATATCCTTGAATATTAATGCTAGTACCATCACTCCCACTATATTGCTTTATTACCATGATTACCTTATTACCTCGCTTTAAATTCTTCTTGACTTGTTGCTATTATTACTTTTAACTTATTTATGTTAGTAGGTTTCCTGCTCTTCTTCTTGTCACCTACTAACGTTATTCTTTATGACTCTTGCTGCTGGAGGCGTTCTTTTTTCTATTCGTCGCCAGCAGTTATTTTACGTCTAATCTAAATCTTGATTTCAGATATCTTAAGCCTCTTGCCGTCTTGTACCACTATCGCCGGAACTTGCTCAATACCAAACTTATTCGTTAACTCACCTGCCTGATCAAAATATAATGTTCTACCTATATCCTCTTGTAACTCCAGTATTTTTCCACCTACAAGAATTATCATTTCTAAATTATTATATTCTTCTTGGCGTTCTTGTGTAACTATCATCTGCGTATTATTTTGTTCTGCACCATCTAATCGCTGCTTAAGCCACTCCATTTGCTCCTGACTTCTTCCATCGATGAATATTAGCTCGCGATCAAACACCATGTGATCTAGAGGATTCACTTTTGTACCTGCCTTATGTAATATCTTGCCGTCAGATAATTTTATATCCTTTGTTAAGGTAAAACTTGGATCATACCAAAACTCCCTTGGCTTACTTGTAGCTCTTATGCCAACAACAGGTGCTGGCTCTAATACCTGACGTCTTGCTGTTCGTAGCATCTCTTCTTGATGTTGCTGCAAATCAAGCGTCGATAAACGATTCTTAATCATGCTGACAAACCCTTCCTCTACTACCTCGTATGTTGCACCTTGCTTTCCTGGATCCATAGCATGGGCATCAATAATAAATATTACTTTACAAATTATTAGTATTTTAAATGTTAATTTAATCATTATATACTACTATTTATGACATTTAATTGATGCATTACTTTTTCATATACTATTTTACTAATAGATTTAGCATTTCTCCCTTCCACATAATTATCTCCTACAAATATCACACGGTGATATTTATCCTCATAATTAATCGCTTCTCTCCGAATTAAACTGATTGCCTTATTAATCTCTCCAAAAAACATCCTGCCCGCAGGATCTTGGCTCTGTTCAAGTCTTGCTTTTTCTAAATCCATTATCTCACTGCGTGATACATATAATATTTGCATTTTATCTTGGTAATTAGAGAGCATTTGCGATCCAAGATGTCCACAACAACACCCAATTAGAAATATTAACAATATTATCATAAGTCTTGTCACATTCACTTGATGCTTATTTACTGTAATATTATTTACAGCCTCCACCTGAAGTGATGTCTTAGACTCGTTATTTGATATCTGATTCTGATTCATATTAGAATTATCTCCTCTCTGCCGCTTTTTGGCTCTATACTTTTATGATCCACTTTAAATGCCGGTAGTTTCTTGCCCTTTCTTTTGATAAGCTCTCTAATTGCCGTATCCTTATCTATTCCATTATTCTTGCATTGATGCAAAAAGCCATAATCCTCACTCTCCGTCGAATACAAGCACTCGCTATACGGATCTACCACTAATCTTCCTACAACACGTAAGTTACTGCCCATGATCATAATCTCAGAATATTTATTTTCCGGATCTTTGGTAATAGTCTCGATTAATGCCGCACAGTTCTTAAATTTCTCAGAATGTCTCATCTGACCAATCCCAGCTGGTTCTTGACGCAGCACTGCCGTCCAGCTACTGTTATTTAAAATTGCTTGATGCTTCGGTCCGTTATCTAAATCTTTGTACTCTTGTACGCAGGTGATTAAACTCCCACCGTATTTTCTGACAGTTCTTGCAAATGCTTCTAAAAAACCTACGCTATGATCTATAATTCTCCATGCTTCATCAACAATTAATACAAATCTCTTATACTTCTATCCCCACATAAAAATTGCATTGTTATTTGCATTAATATTATGCCCAAAATGACTGACAAGAATACCTCATCACCTTTAACTTCTTCAAATTCAAATACAGTTAAAGGTGAATTGAATTTAGCATTCTTTCCTTGCCTAAAATACCTGCCATGAACTCCACTCGATGTATATGGATATAGAGATATTGCAAGATCTCTTCCCATACCATTTTCCATCTCTTCTAGAACCCCCGCATATTTATCTAAGTTTAGCGTATCCCCGTATTGCTTTATCCCTTCATTTAATCCCTTTTCAATTATAGCTTCTTTTGTGTTATCTCCGCTCACACCGCACATTGTAGCTATAGTAGTTTTTGCATAAATAATCGCATCCTTGGTTACAAAATGCTCTCCAATCTTTAAAACCTCAATAGTCTCATTCTCGGCGACCTCTTTTGCCTTATTATTTTCCAAGAATAATATTTCTAATCCTTCAGCAGTTAAACCGGTACGCTGCATAATCTCATCTTTGCTTTTACCTTCTCGCTTTAGCTTCTGAGCTTCTAAATAAACAGCTCCGCTACCTATAATCCCATGAAACGGATTAAGTGATAGATCATTTAATGCATTAAATCTTAAGAACTCACTATTATCCATAGCCTCAGCAATATTTTGGTAAGACGATCCTATATCTAGCACAAATACTTGTACATTTTGCGACACTAAACTAGTAGCGAGTTCCTGCAAAAAAATGACTTCCCACTGCCTGACGGTGCCATCACGCATACATTATAGTTACCGGCACCTCCTACCCTATAAAATGGATTCCAGTTAAACATCTCACCTTTGCGACCAAGTAGTAATACACCGCTTCTATTAATACCTTTCCATTCTCCATGAATAGGTAATTTAGCAACTACCTCACTTGCAGGAACGTTTTTTACTAATTGAAAGAATTTTAAAGACTTCCAAAAAACTGCTTGCTGCATTGGCAGTATTGATAATAAACCAACAAGATGCAATTTATCGTTTCTAGCTAGTTGAAAATCTAAACTATTATAATGGCTCAGCAGTTTCTCTTCTGCTATTTCCACTCCATTTTTTGTAGTTGTGATAAATATTTGCAAATTCTCAGTTAAAAATCTCTCACCATTCTTATTGCGATCAATTAATACTTTCCACCACTTCGCTTCATTCTGTAAACTAATGTCATCGGACTGTTGAAAAAGTGCTTTATACCTAATCCTTTCTATGTAATAACTTAAAATTTTACTAAATAAACGCATTTTAGCGTAAACTAAGAGTTTATATTTTGTAATATATTTAAATCATTGTAGACTTTTTCAACAGCCCGTATTAATATTATTATGTTAGTTACTTTAGTGATGAATGCAATCTATAATGGTACCCAAAAACTAGACAAGAAAATAGAGAAAAGTAGGTATAATATCTCCTAGGAAAAGGAGCAAAAAATGAAAAAACAAGTTAAAAAATATAGCGCAGAAGAAAAAGCAAAAATAGCAATTGAAGCAATATCTGGAGAAATGACTATAGCTCAAATTACCAGCAAATATGGTGTTCACGCTAATCAGATTTATAAATGGAAGAAAGAAGCTTTAGATTTTATGGTTTCTGGATTTAAATCGAAATCTAAACAACAAGATACCGGCCAAGAAGATTTAATTAAATCATTATTTGAGCAAATAGGCCAGTTAACAGTTGAAAGAGACTGGCTCAAAAAAAAATCTAGTATCTTTGGATTTAGAGGTTAGGAAAAAAATGATAAGTTATGCTTCAAAATTAACCATAGCAAGACAATGCGAACTTTTAGATTTAAACCGCTCAAGTTACTATTACCGAGCTAGGAATACCTTAGATGATAAGGAGTATAGAGTACTGAACAGAATTGATGAGATTTTTACAGAGCATCCCTATTATGGTACTAGAAGAATGTCTCATGTCCTAAAATCGGAAGGGTTAAATGTTAGTCGTAAGATGATAAGAAAATATTATAAAATACTTGGTATTGAAGCAGTATACCCAAAAATTAATTTAAGCCGTAGGAATCAGGCTCATAAAGTATACCCATATCTATTAAATAATATAGAGGTGGTTTGCTCCAATCAAGTTTACTGTGCAGATATTACTTACATAAGATTAAAGCAAGGTTTTGTATATTTGGTTGCTATAATGGATTGGTATAGTCGTTATATTTTGAGTTGGCGGGTGTCGATTAGTTTAGAAAATGATTTTTGTATTGAAGCTCTAAATGAAGCAATATCTATACATGGCAAGCCTGACATTTTTAATACGGATCAGGGAGTACAGTTTACATCAAAAGATTTTACTCAAATACTTGAGCAACAAGGCATAGCTATTAGTATGGACGGCAAAGGCAGAGCCTTAGATAATGTATTTATTGAACGTTTTTGGAGATCTTTGAAACAAGAGAAGATTTATCGTTTTGATCTTGAAACGGTACGTGAAGCAAAGATAGCTATCAGAGATTATATAGAATTTTATAATAAGCAAAGACCTCATCAATCGCTTGAATATAAGACACCTAAAATGATACATTTTGCAGAAAAACTAGAAAATTACCAAGAGGCTATATGACATAGAAAATGCAAACTTTACTTTGAAAAACCAATACATTAATAAAGGAGAATTACACCTCTAAAATTTAAAAAATTTGTCTAGACAAAGGGTACCACCTCAATCAGTTCTTACTCTGCTACTATGGAGGATAGTTATAATAGTGCCAGACAGTATGAACACAGTATTAAGCTTGGTAATCCTAATCAAATGGGCAATAAGATAATATTTGATAAAGACGTAAATATATCAAATTTAAGTAAAATGAATGATCAAGACTTAACAAATCAAGGTAGTGTTATGCTAAATAACTCTGCACAAGGGCAATTACTGCAACAAAGTGAGCTGAAGAAAATAAATGCAATGCAAGAATATGACCTTAATCCTGACAATCCCTTAATTAGTAATTCAGCTAAGATTGAGGCAGATCCATTAAAGCATACAGAAGGGACTGCACTTAATGTTAGTGAAAAAGTATTCAAAACCAAAATTAATAAGAGTTGCTGTGAAGGGGCAGAATTTGAAATAGATATTATCAGGAATCTTATACTAGATGCTGAATTAATAGATAAATGGGGCGATTGGCAAGATAAAGCAATAGCATTTTCAGGTTCTGAGATAAGTAACAGTTATCGTCACTGGCTTTATCCTGTCTTTTGGAAAAAGAAAAGACATTTCGGTAAGCGTAAAACAATATACAGCATGCATATGCATAATAATCAAGCAATAATGCTTGATGTAAGAGCAGCAATTGCCGGTAAGTTAAATGTTTCTCTTGATCATATTGATACATATATTGGCATTTCTTCTCAAGGAGAAGGAGCGTTAACTGAAGGCTGGGATAGAGATATAGTAAAATGGGATAGATATGTTTTTACTTATAAATATCGTGATAAAATCAAGGAATTTAGAGAAAAAGGTGAATATTTCCAAATAGTAAATAAATCTTTAGAAGCTTTGCTTGAAGAACATGAATGCCATGAAATAAATCGCATATGTCTTGAAGCTGGTGATAAATTATTTTTTAATCAATATAATGTTAATCGTCCATGCTGGAGTGAGCAAATTAAATATCAATGTAGTAGTGAGCCAAAATATGGGTGTGATCATTTAAAGAAGCAAGCTTGTGAACTTGCAAGGAGCAATTGCGTTAAGCAAGCTGCTAGTATTTGTTTGCAATGGCACAAAGATTACATATGTATAGCCCAGAAAAAAGAGTTTAGCTCCTCTATAGCAGGATCAAAAATGTTTTGTTTAGGAGGGAATTGTCATACTGCAACTATTGTGCCAAAGAATGATATTGCAAGTATTGGGCACCTTGCCATGCTAAATGAAATGAAAAAAGATATGCAGACAAATCCGATTTCAGTATTTAAAGGGCATGCCAGCAGTTGCCGCAAAGTAAATATTGGTAATTTTCTTAATTGTTGTTCTGGGTTTAAAGGCTGGGGCAAAGATTTAGGATTAAGTAGGTGTAATGCAGAAGAAAAAGCCTTAGCCTTAAAAAAAGCAAAAGGTCAGTGCTACTATGTTGGGACATATTGTGCTAAGAAAGATAAAATATTTAAGACATGTATTACTAAAAAATCTACTTATTGTTGTTTTAATTCAAAACTTGCAAGAGTATTTCAAGAACAAGGCAAAAAACAATTAGCTATTGGTTTTGGCACAGCACAATATGCTAATTGTAGGGGATTTACAGTAGAAGAGCTGCAAAGAATAGATTTTTCTAAGTTTGATTTAGAGGAGCTATTTAGTGATTTACTTGATCATGCTAAAAGTAAAATGAGTAAGAGTTTTCCACAGCAACTAAAAAACCAGATGCCTATAATGCAACAACAAAGGTCTAATAATAATTGTACTGATTCAAATTTATCTTATTAAAATAATGAAGTGGTTAGTAAACACAATAACTAAATCATCACTAGCTATTACATTACTAGTAATTAATTTATGGTTATTAATCAATGATTGGTCAAATCATGCATTTGCTGGTACTATGGAGTTAGATAGTAGTAATAAAAATGAAATGATCAGGTTTAATGTAAATAATCAATTTTGGCAACAACCTCAAGGGTTTTTATGGTATAATGAGGATCATGTTTACAAGCCAGAAATATTAAAATTTTCTCAAGATAAAAAAAAGCAAGAGCCAGAACTTGAGCCTTATGATGAAATGAAATAATAGAATGGACCTACCCTATATACAGAATGAGAAGCAGATGCTAATCTTCTAGGATAGGAAATGAATCCTAAACAACAATAAGGAGGCCCATATGGAAGTTACCACAATTGGTATAGATATTGCAAAAAAAAATTTTCAAATTCACGGTGTAGATAAAAATGGTAAGACAATATTAAAGAAAAAATTAATTAGAGAGCAGGTTCTAACTTTTATGTCTAACTTACCAAAATGTCTAGTAGGCATGGAAGCTTGCGGTGGTTCTAGCTATTGGGCGAGAGAATTAACAAAATTAGGTCATAATGTAAAACTAATGGCTCCACAATTTGTTAAGCCTTATGTTAAAACTAATAAAAATGATCAAGCCGATGCAGAAGCAATATGCGAGGCAGTAGCAAGACCTAATATGAGGTTTGTGCCTATCAAAACTGTAGAGCAACAAGATATTTTATTTATTCATAGGGTAAGGCAACGATTGGTAAAAAACCGTACAGCTCTTGCTAATGAGATCAGGGGATTATTACATGAATTTGGTTTTGTTATTCCGCAAGGAATCAATAAGATTATGACAAAATTAATTGAAATTTTAGATGAAGGGGATTTAAGTCAGTTAAGCTACCAAACGTTTAGAGAGTTAAAAGAAGAATTTCTAGAGAATGATAAGAAAATAAAAGAACTAGAACAAAGGTTAAAAATTATAGCTAGCCAGTATAGTAATCACCAACAACTAATGACGATACCAGGTATAGGGTTAATTACTGCCACAGCCTTAATAGCTTCAATAGGTAATGCTAGTTGTTTTGAAAATGGCAGGCAATTATCAGCATGGCTAGGATTAGTGCCAAGGCAACATTCTAGTGGTGGCAAAGATAAGTTACTAGGTATTAGTAAAAGAGGTGATATCTATTTACGCACTTTGTTAATTCAAGGAGCAAGAGCAGTACTGAATAGTAAGATAAGATTTACCACGAAAGAACAAAAATCTAAAAAAGATTATAGCAAGTTTACCGAGTGGATGTTTAATTTATCTGAACGGAATGGGCATAATAAAACAATTGTTGCAGTAGCTAATAAACTAGCAAGGGTGGTGTTTGCAGTACTTAGTTCAGGTAATGATTATACCGAGAGTAAAGTTTGTAGCTAAAGAATTGGTATAAATAATTGACAAGATGATATTATAGATAAATAGAAATTTAATAGATTCTAATCCGGAATATGCGAAAGAATGATAATATTGATGGTAAATAAGACGAACCTTAGCTTACAAAAAAACTGATTCTGTCAGGGGCTCGTTTAGAAGCCGATGAAATGATAAGTAATAAGTTTTGTAAGCCAGCGAATTCCATCAGGGCTATAGGGTAAATTTAAAGTGATTTATTAACTATAAGCCGGATACATGACTGCATTCAATTTTTTTGCTGTTATATATTATTTTTTTCTTGCATTATCGGGTAGGTCCATACATGACAGAGATTGATTTGCAGTCAGAACAACAATATCCGGGTAATTTTTAATGAATAATAAAATAATTAATCTGCTTTTGTTATTAATGTTAAGCTTTAGCGTTGCTAATTGTAAGTTGATGCCATATAGGAATGATTTTGATTGCCCGCTGCCCCAAGGACTAAAATGTAAATCATTATATGAAGTAAATAAAATGGCTGATTTTGATATGTTTAATCCAAATAATAATAATGATAAGCCTAATTTTAAATCGAGATGCTTTGCTAGATGCTCTGGAAGGTATAATAATGACATCAGGAATTGATAAAGATTTTGCTCGGGAAAGACTATCTAAACATTTTGTTTATGAATCATATGATGAGGAGAGTAGCTTTTTTTTTAATAGGGCTTCAGTAGGATTTGTCCTGCTTGGCTGGCCGCTGGTTGGAACAAGCTTGCAAGCTCAAGGAGAGATAGCTGAATTTTTAAAAAGTGATGAGAATTTACCGGCAGGCAGTAGTTTTCAAATATTGATGATTGGCTCTGATCATATAAGAGAATATCTAGATAACTGGCAATTACATAGAAAGGGCAGCATCTTTGCTGAGCTTAGCAGTAGAAGAGTAAAGTTTCTAGAGCAAAAAGCAAAGGAAGAGGGAAATATCAAAGATGTCGTTTTATTAATTTCAGTAACTATTCCGACGCTGACGATTGATATTAATGAGATGATACGAAGAAGAGAAGTATTGCAAGATACATTTAAATCAATTGGTCTTACTACTTATAATGTTGAGGCAACATTGCTATTAAAATTTGTCCGTTTAATATTTGGCTGGAGAGAAGAAGAGCATCCTGAACTTAATCCTTATGAAATATTATCTGAGCAGATTTTACCTGGTAATTTTTCTTTATATGAGAAGGAAGATTATGTAAGTCTTAATGATAATCAAATATTTATCGCTCTAGAGGCGGGAAAAAGACCTTCTGAGTGGCGTTTATCAGCCATGGATTTATTTTTAGGTAATGAGCTAAGACGAGATGAATATATTAGAGCAAATTTTTTAATTCATTTTGGTTTGCAGATTATACCAAATCAGTTAGTGGCTAAAACATCTGCTATTACCAAAAGAGAAGCTTTAGAGAGAAATATTAATGCTGGAATGGGTAAGTTTTTTCCTAACCTGCAGCTAGAGGCACAAGATTTAGCAGGAGCAGTAGCGTGCTTGCAAAACGGCGATAGAGTAGTAAATATCCATTTAAATGTCATTATGTGGGATAAGAAGAACAAAGCCAAAGGGTCAGCATCACAGTTTTGTTCACATATGCGAAGAAGTGGCTGGTATTTTGTCCCTTGTAAATATGATCATTTAGCAGTAGTGCTTGCTAGTTTGCCGATGCAGTTAGTTGAAGCAGCACCAAATTCTTTAGTGGGTAAGTTTAATAGATTCAATAATATATTTAACAAAAAGACTCGGGGAGTTGGCGTAGCATTATCAAATCTTGGTAGAGGCATAAGGACTATTGCCTCAGAAAGTAAGGTGTTACTGCCTATCATTGGTGAATGGAAAGGGGATTTAAGCTCTCCTGGAATGCTGCTTACCGGTAGAAGAGGACAGATAATGTATTGGTCTCCTTTTGGTTCAGCATTAATTGGTTCAAATTTATATAGCACAGCTGCAGCTCCAAATGAAAATTTTAATCTTTGTATAGCAGGAGTACCAGGATCTGGTAAATCAGTGTTTATGCAGGAGTTAATGCTATCAATTTTGGGTATAGGCGGCAAAGTATTTGTTCTTGATTATGGTAGATCATTTAAAAGAACTTGTTTGTTATTAGGTGGTAATTATATTGAATTTGATGTAAAAAATCCGATATCAATTAATCCATTCTCAGAAATTCCAGCAGGCGGCAGCGAAGACTCAATTGAAGCACAAGCAGATTTTCTAGCAAGTTTTCCATCAATTCTAGCAACCATGGCAGCTCCTCAGTATGGAACTAATGATTTGCAGCAACCAATGCTACAAAAGGCCTTAATAGCTGTCTGGCAAGCAAAAGGAGCAAGAGCTGAGATAACTGACATAGCAGATTGGCTGCTAAAAAGAGAAGAGTCTTACGCACAAGAACTTGGTAATATGTTATTTCCATTTACCCGTGATGGGCAATATGGCAAGTTTTTTAGTGGTAAGGCAAAATTATCCTTAAGCTCAGATATCGTGGTAATTGAAACTGATCATCTTCGTAGTAGCCCGGCACTACTTGCAGTAATTGTACAAATCATGATTGTTCATATTAACCAAGCAATGGTTAAAGGTGATAGGAAGCGTCCCTTTCTAATCATGATTGATGAAGCATGGAAATTACTATCTGGCAAGAGATCTGGAGAATTTATTGAAGAAGCAGGAAGAATAGCTAGAAAATACAACGGCTCAATAACGCTTGCTACTCAGCAATTAACTGATTACTTTAGGGAAGCAGGCTCAGCTGCTGAAAAAGTTTTTGAGAACTCATCACATAAAGTTATTCTCAAGCAAAATCCTGAGAGCTTTAAAGCAATGAGAGCAAACCCCAAACTTGCAGGTTTTGTTGATGAAGATTGGAAGTTAAATTTACTGCAATCAATTCATTCAAATCCACCGCATTATAGTGAAGCAGCAATTTATGGACCAAGTGTTCATGGAGTTGTGGCAAGATTAATGTTAGATCCATTTACTCTAATGCTGACCTCTACTAATGCTAGGGATTACCAAGCCATAGAGGATAGAATGATTGCGGGAATGAGCGTTACAGATGCCATCAATAATATACTGGAAGAGCAAGGCTTAGTTTAAAGTTTTATGGGAAAATATGAGAAGATATTTAGCTCTAAAAATTATTATTATAAGCTCCTTTGTTTTATTTGTGATTGTATTAAAGGTAAGTTATGTAAATGCACACAATAATAATTTAGACATAAGCATAGACAATAATTCTAAAATAGCAATTAGAGATTATGGAGTCAGGGGTCATGTATTTCCAATTATTGAAGAGTCTTTATTAGAGGTCATTATGGCGAGGCTCAAAATAGCAAAACAAAATGGCGTTTTAGAGAAAATGCAGGAAGAATTTAAAAATAAAGTACAGCAAAAAATCTCTAGACCAACTGCTATCTTAGCTTTAGCAAAAACAAGCATAAACCGAAATTGGCACTATGATCCGAGCTTTATACAAAAGACAGATATAAAAGATCAAGCGGGAAAGATCATAGTAAAAGCTGGAACAAGTGTGAATCCTTTAGAAAAAGTAAGTTGGGGGGAGCTATTGATATTTATTGATGGTGATGATGAGCAGCAGATTAAGTGGGTTAAATTACGAATAGGAAAATTAGTACTTACTAAAGGAAATCCTATTAAGCTGGCAAAAAAGTTAAATAAGCCGGTGTTTTTTGATCAAGGTGGAATGCTTACTACTCGTTTTAAGATAAAAGCTATTCCAGCTATAATAGAACAAGAAGGGATTTTATTAAAGATTAGTGAAATAAAGATTAATTGAAATGTTATAGTATTTGAGTAAAAATTAAGGTGTGAATAACAACTGATAAAATCCGGAGGTAATGTATGAAGAAGTGGCAATTACCAGAAGCAAAGAAAAATTTAGAAAAGATAATAGATCAGGTATTACAAGGTAGGGTGCAAGCAATAGTAAAATCTAGTGGAGAAGTAGTATATTTAATAGCAGGTGAGAAAAATAATATGATAGCAGAGCAAGCAAAGGTAGGTTGTCAAGCAAATACAGATTTAATAACTTCTGAAATATACAAGTAATAATGAAGTTAATAATGTTTATTATAATTATTTTGCTTGGTAATTATAGTTATGCATCAATTGGCTGCGTAGGCAGGTTTGTAAATCCAATCACTGATGTTTGCTGGAAATGTTTATTTCCAATTACTATCGGAGGAGTAAAAATTGTCTCAAGTTCTATGGCTGATACTAATAACCCAAGGCAAATTGTTTGTTTTTGTCCTAAGCCTTCGATTCCGATGCCGGTTCCTGGAATTCCAATTGGATTTTGGGAGCCAGTGAGATTGGTTGATGTGACTAAATCCCCGATGTGTATGGTAAGTCTTGGAGGCATTAATCTTGGGACTAGCATACAAAAAGGTGTTAAGGATGATATAGAGGGAAGTAGCTTTTATCATGTTCATTGGTATATATATCCAGTGATTTACTGGCTTGAGATATTACTTGATTTTGCCTGTTTAGAGATGTCACAAGTAGATATCGCATATTTAACTGAATTTGATCCATTATGGGGAGACGATAGCAAAGCTGCCATATTAAATCCTGAAAGTTTATTATTTGGAAGTATTGCAGCTGGGTCAGCTTGCATAGCTGATTGCATTAGCTCTAGTTCTGGTAATCTTGCTAACGATGCAATGTTTTGGTGCTGTGGCTGTCAAGGCTCTCTTTATCCCTTTACCGGTACAACTAGCTCTTATAATGGCGGAGTTGGAACTTCTGCATTAATAGTGGCTAAATTTATGGCTAAGTTACATAGGGAGTTGTTATTATGGGGATATATGGGGAGTAGCGGATTATGCGGTAAATATCCAATGCCAATAATCAAGAAGAGCCAATATAGACTGCAGATGACTTACCCTATACCAGAGGTGCATTCTTGTAAAAAGATTGGTGAGACTGAAACTACCTGGCAGGGTGCACGCGAATTCCCGGTTAAAGGTGAGGATTTTGGTTATTTAATCTGGAGAAAGAGATCATGCTGCCTCTTTTGATGTTATAAGTTTAGGAATATGTGTTTCAGCTTAAAAACAGTAAGTTTAATAATTTTATTACTGCTAAGTAGCAAGAGTATTGTGGCACAACAAGAAGGTTTAAAGCTGATACAGCCTAAAACTCAAATTTACATTTTTATCTCATTTTCAATGCCTGATTCAGCATTAAAGAGTTATTATGTTGAAGCAGAACGAGCAGGAGCAAAACTTGTAATGCGAGGTCTAAAAAATAATTCTTTTTTAGATACTAAAGCAAAAGCCGATGAAATTGGTATTAGTTTTGATATTGATCCCAATCTATTTGAGGAATATCAAATTACTTCTGTACCAGCAATAATAGTGAATAGTGAAGGCAAGGGAGTAAAAAGACTAACTGGTCACATGTCATTACATGATGCTTTAGAAATTATGAACAAAGAAAATTCATGAGGTTCACGTTTTTATCAATGATTATTGTATTGTTTAGTTTTAATGTGATTGCTAACATTCACGATAGTTATAATAGGGCTAAACAATATGAAAACAGTATCAGGCTTGGCAATCCTGATCAAATGGGCAATAAAGTAATATTTGATAAAGATGTAAATGTTTCAAATTTAAGTCAAATGAAAGATCAAGATTTAACGAAGCAAGGCACTCAAATGTTGAATAATGGTTTAGAGGGGCAATTACTGCAACAAAGTGAGATCAGGAAAATAGATGGACTACAAGAATATGAGCTTAATCCTAAAAACCCCTTAATTATTAATTCAGCTAAAATTGAGGCAGATCCTTTAAGACATACAGAAGGAGATAATTTTTCTAATAGTGAAACAATTATAAAAACAAAAATTGCAAAGAGTTGTATTGAAGGGGTAGATTTTACGGTTGATATAATGAGGGAGCTATATTTAGAAACAGAATTAATAGATAAATGGGAAGCATGGCAAGATAGAACTATTGATATATCTGGAGAGGAGATATGTAGGTTACATTACCATTTGCTATATCCGGTTCATTGGAAAAAGAAACGCAATGGTATGCATATGCGTAGCGATATTGGCACTCAAAATGAAGTAAGAAGTATTATTGCCCAAAAGCTAGGAGTAAATTTAGAACAAATTAGTGAAGAAATTGGTATTAATCCAAGGGGCAGCGGAAATTTAACTGAATGTAGAAGACATGAGGTAAAGTGGGATAAATATAATTTTAAATATAGATTTAGAGAAAAGGAAAAAGAATTTAAGGAAAAAGGAGAATATTGGCTTCTTTATCCAGAAGAATTAGAATCATTAATAGAGCATAATGAATGTCATGAGCTAGGTACGGTATGTTTAGAAAGAGGAGAGAAGATATTTTATGATCAATATCGGGTTAATCGTCCATGTTGGAGAGAGCACATTAAATATCAATGTAGTAGCGAGCCAAAATATGGCTGTCATCATTTAAAGAAGCAAGCTTGTGAACTTGCAAGCAGTAATTGCGTTAAACAATCTGCTAGTATCTGTGTGCAATGGAGTCGAAATTATAGTTGTTACATTGAGAAAAAAGAACTCAGCTCTTCTCTTGCCGGAGCTCAAATGTTTTGTTTAGGAGGGGATTGTCATACTGCAACTATTGTGCCAAATACTGATATGGGAAATGTTGGGTATCTTGCAATGTTAAATGAAATGAAAAAAGATATGCAGACAAATCCGATGATGGTTTTTAAAGGTACAAGCGATAGTTGTCGTAAAACAAATATCGGTAATTTTCTTAATTGTTGTTCCGGATTCAAAGGTTGGGGACGGGATCTAGGATTAAGGTGCAGTGCAGAAGAAAAAGCCTTAGCCTTAAAAAGGAAAAAAGGTCAGTGCTACTATGTTGGGACATATTGTGCTAAGAAAGATAAGGTATTTAAAACATGTATTACCAAGGAATCTACTTATTGTTGTTTTAATTCAAAACTTGCAAGAGTATTTCAGGAACAAGGAAAAAAACAATTATCTATTAGTTTTGGCACGGCACAACATGCTAATTGCAGGGGGTTTACAGTAGAAGAGCTGCAAAGAATAGATTTTTCTAAATTTGATTTAGAGGAGTTATTTAGTGATTTACTTGATCATGCTAAAAGTAAAATGCATAAGAATTTTCCGCAGCAACTAAAAAACCAGATGCCTATAATGCAACAACAAAGATTTAATAATAATCATACTGATTCAAATTTATCCTATTAAAATGATGAAGTGGCTGGTAAACATAGCAAATAAATCATTACTAGCCATTACATTACTAGTAATTAATTTATGGTTATTAATCAATGATTGGTCAAATCATGCATTTGCTGGTACTATGGAGTTAGATAGTAGTAATAAAAATGAAATGATCAGGTTAAATGTAAATAATCAGTTTTGGCAACAACCTCAAGGGTTTTTATGGTATAACGAGGATCATGCTTACAAGCCAGAAATATTAAAATTTTCTCAAGATAAAAAAAAGCAAGAGCCAGAACTTGAGCCTTATGGTCAAAGGATAGAAGCTTTAAAGAAGGAATTTAATAGAGCACAGCATAAAGCCTTAGATGATCCTACTCTTGAAAATGTCATTATTGCTCAAAGGTTACATAAACAAATCTTAGAAAAATCACATAAATTTGCCACCATGTGGCAACTAGCAACGATATTAGATTACAAGCTAGTAAACATGGATGAACCAGTAAATTCATTACATAAAAAATTATATGAAGTAAGGCAAGAAGAAGAAAACAGCAAAAAACTAAGATTTTTAGCTGAGAATTGGGGATTAATTATACAAGTAAATCAAGGATGTAATTACTGCCAGGCATTTACCCCTATTGTAAGAGAATTTGCAGATAAATATGGCTTTCAATTAATTTTTGTAAGTAATAGTGAAACTAGATTTCAAGGGATGCCAACCATTAAAGATACCGGTTTGTTACAAACACTAAATCCTGCAGAGCTTGTACCGGTATTATATTTAGTCGATAGCAGCGGCATACAAATATATCCAGTTGCAAGAGGAATTATTAGTGAAGATAAAATTGCTAAAAATATTTTATTGATAGTTCAGCACTATAATAGACTAAAGGTTAGTGATTATGATTGGTAACAATAAGTTTAGAAGAGTGATCTACATAAAACATGTGATGCATATTTTCATGATAGTTTTATTGTTACAAGCAACAACATCTTATGCTTGGGATTTACAGGATGTATTTGAAGGGATGAGTGTTAATGTAACGAAACCTGGTGCATATCAATCTCAAGCTGCCGGCTATTATGCGGCAGGAGGACTATCAATGCGGACAAATAAAACAGCTTTTAATCCGATCTCTATAACTCCGCCAACACTGACCATGAGCTGTAGTGGTATTGATTCTTACCTTGGCAGTTTTTCGATTATTTCAGGAGATGAGCTAGTACAGCTAATGAAAAATATTGGTACGCAAGCAAAAGCTTATGCATTTTCATTGGGCCTTAAGACCTTTGCTCCGCAAATAGAAAATGCCCTAAAAGATTTAAGAAATCTTGCTATGGAAATGAATCAATTTGCTAAGGGCGATTGTGAAATGACTAAAGCTATTTTCGCTTCCATTTTGCCTAAAGATTCAGCCATGAGAGAATCAGTTTGCAAGGATTTACAATCCAGCTCTGGCTTTGATTATTTTGCTGCCGGTAAAAAATGTCGTAGTGATTTAGAGCAGAAACAAGCTTTAGCGAACATCCAAAATAAAGATCCAGAGCTAATGCTAGATAATTATAATATTTTTATCAAGGCAGCAGAAAAAGCAGGGATTCCTGAAAATATGAGAAATGCCATTATGTCAATGATAGGAACTATTATAGTTCGAGATAATAATGTCTATTTTCTTGCGTCACTTGCTCAAGATGAAAAGAGCTGGATTGCTCATTTAAAAGGCGGAGAGTCTGCTTCAATTTATACTTGTAACAACAGTAATTGTTTAAATCCAGCAATAAGACGTAATATTAGTATTGCCCCAGATCAATCATATCAAGGCAAGGCTAAAACCAAGCTAGATGAATTAAAGAGTAAACTGGCAAGCAACAATGAGTTTAGTAATGCAGACATATCTTTCCTATCCTCAATAGGGGAAGCATTCCCAATTTATGACTATATTACTTTAGAAGCAATATCAGGAGTAACTATTTTAGATAGCTCTTCAGAGTTAGTTGCCAGCTACAGTTTATTGCAGCATTTAAAGGAGGTAATCTCAGAAGTACGTAAAGCAGTAACCATGCTAAAACCGAAACAAGTAGTAGATCATCATTTAACTGCTTACTTAAAAGCTTTAGATCGAGTGCAACTTTTTGCTCAAGAGAAATGGAGTAATATGCTAACAAGTAGTGATCAGATTGATAGAAGAGCAAGATTAATAGAACAACATTTAATAGCTAAAGAGAGGGCTTAAAAAATTAATTATAAATTAAAATTAGATGAGTAAGAAGATAAGCAGGTACAAAAATAAGCAAAGAAGATAAAAATATAAAAAGCATATGGCAGATTACGTAATACATACATTTGGTGGAGGAGATATATTATGGCAAATTTTTAATGGTATAGGAAGAGTCTTTGCCTCAAATAGTGAGTATTTTACACCAGTAGGTAAATTTGCTTTGACAATTGGTGGAATTTGGGCAGCAACTCGTGCTATTTTTAGAGGTAATATTGGTATTTTTGCCATGGAGTGGTTTTTTCCATCCTTATTTATTTTTATCTTTTTATTTGCTCCAAAAGCAAATGTATGGCTTAAGGATGAAATATCAATGCAGGCTCCTGTTAAGATCGACAATATCCCAATAGGTGTTGCTTTTTTTGCCTCTATATCATCAAAAATAAGTTATTCCTTATCAGAAATGCTAGAAAAACATTTACTACCACCTGATGAAGGGTTATCAAGCAGGAAGAATGGGATTATGTTTGGGGCAAAAGCTATTGGTAAAATCAAAGATATTCAAATAGAGGATCCAGTAACTTTAAGCAACACAAAAGAATTCTTAAGACAATGTTTTATGAAACCTTACATCATCGGCAATATTTTAGGTAAAAAAGCAGAAGCACAAAGAGCCAGTGATATAATTGCTTTTATCGAACAAAATATGCCTAATAATTTTGGCATTTACTATAAAGATCCAAGTAATTCTGCTATTTCTTTTAAAACCTGCAAGCAGGTAACTCCTTTAATTAAGGCAGCTATTAATAAAGAATTAAATGATGGCTTGTTGACTCAATTTGCAAATATCATAGGGATTAGCTCGGGTAAGCAGGAGATGTTAGCAAGAAGGCTAAAAGTGATGACTTCTGATACTTTAAAATATCTTAAAAAAGAACAAACAGATATTCATCAGTGGATGAGACAAGCAATGCTGCTTAATGCTAATCGTGAAGCTTATGATGACTTGCGAGAAAAATTCTCACTTGCTAGAATATATCCTCAGTTAGTTAGTATGAATGTGACCCGCGGGTTATTTCAGCAATCATTTTCTTACCTGGTTGCAGGAGAAATGGCAGCAAATATCATGCCCATCTTACAGTCAGTATTTTTTGCCTTGGTGATTTGTCTCATTTTCGTAGTATTTCCAATGTCGATGCTGCCGGGCGGTTATACTATCTTTAAGACCTGGATAACCTTGATTATTTGGGTAACTAGCTGGCCAGTATTTTTTATCGTGATTCATTGTTTAGGGATGATTAGCCTAGCCGGTAAAGGCGTGAGTCACTTTACCGGTTTAAATATCTTATCGCAGGGGAGTTTTTCAGAAATGGTGTTACATGAGTTTGCAACGTTTCAGATACTAGCAGCTTCAGTGCCGATGTTATCCTGGGCAGTATTAAAGGCTTGTGCTCATGCAACTACCACTTTGGCCAATCAATTTTCTCCGGTACCGGTTGCAAGTAATATTGGTGCTAACATTGCTGATAATAACCTCGCTATGGATAATTATAGCATCGGTAATAGAACAATTGCCCAGCAAAATCTTACCCCCACTTTGCAATTGGCAGGAGGAATTATTGATGATGGTGGAATGAGAGTCACCAGTACTGATAGTGGTCGGCAGGTACTTACTCAGGCAGTTGACTCGCTGATTAACAATTACCGCTCCTCTAAATTATTGCAAGATAGTTATCAAAGTCAGTTCATGAGTTCACAAAGTTATCTTGACTCATTAAATGATCGATATAGTGATTTAACTACTACAGGAAATTCTATAGCAACTGAAATAGGCAAGAGATTAAGCTATGAAGAGGCAAAATCTATCGGTATTACTGATAGCCAGTATCTAGCCTTGCAGCAGATGAATTCAGATAGCATCGCTGCTACTGATCATACAGGTAGTAGTAATAAGAAAGGTACTGGTACTAGTGCCGATATAGGTTTAAACGTTCCTAGTGTAGGAGGAGTAAAAGTTGGATCAAGTAATGACAAAGTACAAGATCAAGGTAAGTCAGTTAATCAACAACAATCATATAATGAAGCATTATCTAAAATTAAGAGTGCTACTAAAGATGGCAGATTAGGTCACACAAATAGTGATCTGCATTCACTTAGTAATAATCTAAATAATAATTTTTCTGAGCAACAATCTGTAGGGCAAGAAATAGCACAAACTAAACAAAATATGCAGCAGCTAAGCTATAATATGAATTATATAACACAAAACTCTGCTTCTATTGATCGTAATTTAAATGAACCGGTATTAAATAGCATCATTGCCAAAAATATTCCTGGCGTAAGTAGTAAAGAGCAAGCTGCTACCTGGGCTAATAATCATAGACAAGAAGCAGAGCAAATAGCTTTAGACATAGCTAAAATTAATAATACTATACCGCAAAACTTAAATTCTGAAAGTAATATCAATATCCCATCTAAAGAAAGCTTGCGATCAAGTTTTGATAAAAAAACTAAACAGTTAAATGATCAAGCGGCTATTAGTAGTATTGATGATAGAAAAAATGATATTTATGATAAAAATGTAGAACAAATGCTTATTCAAAATGCAGATAATAATGAAGCAGAAAAAGTAAAGCTTCTTGATCAGTTATCTGCTAAAGTAAAAGATAAGAGGGAACAAATTGAAGATGAATTTAATAAAACTCCTGAATCAACGATTGTCAGAACTGGTCAGCAAGTAGCAGATAATATTGGTATAAGTGATGAGGCAATTAAGAAAAGAAATATTAAATTACTAGGCTATAAAAATGAAAATAATTGATAAGCAATTTATGCAAAATATAAAAAAATTAGCGATTTTATCTATCTTGCCATTAATACTTTTTAACATTGTTTTAGCAGAAGGCTCAAATAACTATGTTAATGAAAAACTACAACCAATAGATCCACAAAGCAAGATTCAAGATCCAAATATTTTAGCAGAAGAGTATTTTAATATTGGAAAATCACTTTATAAATTAGGTGAATATCAGGAAGCTATCGAAAACTATGATTTAGCTATTAAATATAAGCCTTACTATGCTATAGCTTATAATGGCAAAGGAATAATTTTCAATAAGTTAGGAAAATATCAAGAGGCCATTAAAAATTACGATTTATCCATTAAATATAACCCTCACTGTGCAGAAGCATACAATAATAAAGGAAATGTTCTAAATACAATAGGACAGTATCAGGAAGCTATAACTTTATATGACATAGCTATTAAATATAATGCTAGTTTTGCAGAAGCATATAATAATAAGGGGAATTCTTTAAACAATTTAGGAAAGTATCAAGAAGCAATTGAAAATTTTGACCTTGCTTTAAAATATAATTCAAGATATCCAGAAGCTTATTATAATAAAGGTATATCTTTAATAAACTTAGGGCAGTATCAGGAAGCAATAGAAAACTGTAATCTAGCAATTAAATATAAACCAGATTATGCAAACGCCTATTATAATAAAGCCACATCTTTAATGCAGCTAGGAAAGTATCATGAAGCCATTAAAAGTTTTGATTCAGTTATCAAATATCAATGTGACAATGAAGACACATATAATTTAAAAGGATGTATATTCAGTATATTAGGTAAACAGCAAGAAGCTATAAAAAATTTTGACTTAGCTATTAAATACAAACCAAATTTTGCGGCAGCATATTGTAATAAAGGTGCATCTTTTAGAAAATTAGGACAATATGAAGAAGCAATTAAAAACTATAATTTAGCAATTAAGTATCAAGCTGATTATGCTGAAAGTTACTTAGAAAAAGGCATTACATTGATTAGCATGGGAAAACAAAAAGCAGCTAAAGATAATTTTAATTTAGCTCTTAAATACAAACCTAATCTTATAGAGGAATATGAAAAAATAATTAAAGGTTTAAGAAAACTAGGTAATAGTAGTATGGCCGATTATTTGGAAGAAAAATTACAAATGCTAAAGAATAATTTATAAATTTAAATTAGGTAAGATTATTAGAAGATAATTGTAGTAATCTTAACAACAGAGTGACCTATGAGCTACCAAAATCAAAATAATTTTACTCGTGGTTCACAAATCTTTGCTCATCAGCTACGAATGTTTAGTCAAGGAAGTATCAATGCTTTAACAGTTGGGTTGGTATTTACTGTATCTTGGCTAATATGGCGAGTATTTCAGAAATTATCTTTGATGAGTCTATATTATTTTGTCATAGAACGATACACACAATTAAAACTTGCTATAGGAGAACATTTTTATCCTATAGATCAAATAGGTATTAAATTCTATTATTTAGAGCAAAAAGCTTGGGTTTACCGTAATGCTGAAGAATTTGTTCATAAATTTTGGCATGTTACACCGCATTCACATAATATCAATCAATTTGGGCAATTTTTATTGCATTCAGCTTGGCAAGAAGGTATTATTACTTTTACTATTGGTCTGTTTACTGCTATCATCTTTTTTATGTATCGAGGTAAAAAAGCTGTTATCCAAGATAAGATTAGGGGAGCAGATTTTGTCGAAGCAAGTATTTTAGCAAAAATGCTTTATAAAAACAAACAAGCTGCTAATATTTGCTTTTCTGGATTACCATTGGTTAAAGATAGTGAGAGAAGACATATTCTTATTACCGGTACTACAGGTAGCGGTAAAACTAATATGTTAAATGAGCTATTACCTCAGATTAGAAAAGAGAGAGGTAGAGCAATTATTGTTGATTTAACAGGTAGCTTTACTGATAGATTTTTTGATCCAAAATGTGATAAGATACTTAATCCTTTGCAAGAGAATAGTTCAGCATGGCTACCATGGAATGATTGTCATGAAATTTGGGATTATAATGATATGGCAAGTAACTTTAGTAATTATAATCCAAAATTAGATGATTTTTTTGCTAAAAGTGCTGAGCTAGTATTAGCTGAAGGATTAAGATTATATCAGGATAGTAAAGACATCAAAAAGCTAATAAATACTATTCTTTATGCAAATAATAAGGAATTTGTTAGGATCTTTAAAAATAGTACAGTAGCCGGTATAATTAGCAGTAGTGCCCCTGAGACTTCTTCAGGTATTCAAGCAACTATTAGTAAAAATATTGAAGCTCTGCAACATTTAAAGCCTGATGGTAGTTTTAGTATTAGAAAGTGGTTTACTGCGGACAAAGGTTGGTTATTTATAACTAGTACTCCTAATCAACGAGTAATGCTACGACCACTTATTGCTGCATGGATTAGCATAGCGATAAAAGCATTAATGAATAGGAACATCAATAATACTCATAGTAATATGTGGTTTGTGATTGATGAGCTGCCAGCTTTACAAAAGATATCTTCACTCCCTATAGCTTTAGCTGAAAGCCGGAAATATGGTGGCTGCATTGTTGCAGGCATGCAGAATATTCATCAATTAGAGGAAATATATGGTCATGCAGGAGCAGCTTCAATGCTTGATTTATTTGGCAGTAAATTTATTTTTCGAGTGAGTGATCAGCAGACAGCACATAAATCAGCTTTAATGCTTGGTGAGCAAGAAATAATCGAGACTCAAGAGAATCTCTCTTATGGTGCTAACTCTATGCGTGATGGAGTAAATATGCACAGCTTAGAAAAAAGGAAGTTATTAGTAATGCCATCTGAAATTATGAACCTAGAAGATCTTACCTGCTATGTAAAACTTGTGGGTAATTTCCCTATTACTAAATTACAAATGAATTTACAAACTTGATTTAAATCCAAAGCCATTTTAATGGTATTTTTAAAAGATTTTAATTGTTTGATAGAGATATACCTTATAAAGAAAAATCCTATTATAATGCCCCTTTAAATCGCTAATTTAGTATTACGAGTTTTAGAGGTAAGCTGCGTATAAAAAACTTTTCTGTTATTTCAGAATTTTTATAAATGATTTTTCAAACAGCAGAGTAAATTTTACAAGAAATATGTTTACTCTAAAGAACTAATAAAAGCTTCATCAAGACCGGTTACACTAGAAATTAAAGCAATATTGCAACCTTGAGCTAACATTTTCTTTGCTACCTCTACTGCTTTATTATATTCCCCTTCAGCTTTTCCTTCAGCTTTTCCAATTTGGATACCTTGAGCTTCACCAACTTGTAAGCCTTCAAGAATACCTAATTCTTTTCCTTCTTGTTGCCAATGCTCTGCTAAACTTCTCATAAGCCTTGTTCCTATTTCTGGATTCAACTTTGTTGATAATAAATTCTCTAGTTTTATTTTATCATCTTGCTCTATCTTCGTCAATGTATAATATAATATCATTTCTAGATAATCATAACCTATCGTTATTTTGGTTAATTCCGGTAATATATCTGATATTTCTTGCCATCTTTTTAATAATTCCCTCTCATGTATATGCTTGAGAAAAAATTCTAATATCCCTGACCATATCCTTTGTTTAAACTCTTCATCAGGAATTTCATGGACATTCACTAACTGGTAATCACTAATCCATAATTCTCTTGCTAATTTGTTATTGGCAAATAAATCCCACAAATTCCTTGCAACATTATATTTCTCCTGACCATTGAAAAATATCATTGGGTATATTAATGGTAAAGTCTTAGCTTGAGGATTTTGTATTAAATATCGCTCACAAATATTAATCATATATTTAAATAGCCTAAAAGCCATAAAATGATCTGCTTTTGATTGATGCTCGACAAGTAAAAATAAATATCCGTCTTGTTTATCAAATTTGCATGAGAATAAAACATCAGAGATAGAATCTTTTAAAGAGCTTTCTACAAATGTGGTATTTTCCATTGCTAAACTAGGAAAATCTATTAAACTTTTAATATTTGGGGGCAAATGTGCATTAAAGAACTCATGGGCAACTAGAGGATTCTCCAGTGCCTTACGAAATATCTTATCATGCTTAGCTTTCTTCGTGCCTTTATCTGGATCACCCAGCAAGTTTCCTTGTTCACTCATATATTTACATTTTTTGAATTGGTAAAATATTATTACACTACACTCTAAACTCTTATTCCTTGACTAAGCTTGTGCTCAGATACTTGCTTTACCGCACTTCTTATTTCTTTAGCTATTTCTGAGCTGGGACTTATATACTGCATTACTTGTTTATCCCTTCCTATAGCATTTAAGTAATCTTCAGGCACTAAATGGCTTTTGCCTTGAAAATCATATATCACTATATCAGAAAATTTTTTATCACCAAGATTATAATTAGGATCAAATTTATTCTGCATAATTTGTAAATCTTTCTGTATCTTCTTCTCTATTGCTGCTATGCAAATCTTGTTACTATAGAGCATACAAGAATCTATACCTTTTTCTCTGTAGATTTGTAAAGCAGTATCGATATTTTCTGCTGTGCCAAACTTTGCTAGAGCTTTTATTTGCTGTTGCTGCAAATTATTTAGTCCGTTATTATCGTTATTTGCAAATTTTGAAAATAATAATTCTATAGACTGAAATTGTGATTTTCTATCATCACTTGCTTTTAAGGATGATTTAAGTCCTATTGCATTGCTAGCTACTGTTAATTTTGCTATTTCAGGCTCTAGAAGATTTCTAATAGATTCTGCTCCTTGAGATTTTAGCACATCATTAAAATCTCCTGTCTCGAGTGGTCGTATTATTGCTACCGCTGCTCCTTTACTAATTAATTCTTCCTGAGCCTTAATTATAGTATTAACTGATACTGCGTCTTTGCCATCATTATCAGCAGCAATTATTATTCTCTCACCTTTGATAGGTTCATAGTTCCTGATGTTACTTACACCTAAACTACAAAGAATTTTGCCTTTAATACCAGCTTCTACAATGCTTAAAGCCGTCTCTACCCCTTCTGCTATAACCGTTACATTACTTGCTGAATTGTTGCCATCTTTACTGTTTGGTATGTTCTGCTGTTCATTATTTTTACTAATCTCAACAAAAGAACCTCTGATTCTGCCAAAAGAACGTTTATTAACCTCAATATCAGCTTTATTATTTGTGTCTTTGTTTAAATAAATTGATTGTCCACCGGTAATATTACCATCTTTATTTCTAGCAAAAGCAATTAATGCAGGATAATATTCTTTGCTATGAGTGTCCCACATCATTTTGGTTCTAAGATCAAAGCTTAGTTGGTATCTTGTTAATACTTCTTTAATTCCACGATGTTCTGATAAATATCTTTTTGCTACATGACCTGGCATAACATATTTTAAAGAATCTGATTTTTCATATAATCCTATAGCTCTCTTAATTTTTACTATTTCATCATCTTGACCTGTTGGGGTTTTAATTTGTTGATTTTTGTTTGCTGCTAAATTTGCTGCTAGATCTTTACTATTTGTTGACACACCAACCATATTTTGTAAATATTTCTTAGCTTCTATAAAATCACAATTTTTTTCTCTTTGTACTAAGGTAAATAAATCTCCTCCCTCTCCTTTACTAAAATCATACCATCTGCCGGCTTTACTGCCATTTATCTTCATCGCTATCTTACCATCTTTCTCCCAGCGTAACACTTGACTATTTGATAAATGCTTGTTTGGACTGTCTAGCAAATTTCTACCTATTTCTTCCGCTTTAAATGATAATCGTTGCTTTAATTCTACTGCTTTTTGTTTATTAATAGTATTATAATCTATTTTATTCTTTGCCATAATATCCTCTTGTAACTTAACACTTATTGTTGTATCTTGTTTATTACAATTCGTAAGGTTATAAGAAGAGCTTTTCCGCTCTTCTTGGGCTTTATGGCTTGTGGCAAAATTTGTGCTAGTGCTTCTTAGGATTTCTGCTACTTTAGCAGGTGGTCTTGAGCTTATTCTTAAGTGGTAATAATTATCATTACTGTGTAATCTATCCTTAATATCTTCTACTACCCCTTTAAACCAATTACCTACTTTATCTATAATATTAGGACTCTTATTTTCTTGAATCGTTACCAACTCTTCTAAAGTTTTAAAATTAATGCTAGATAGCCTATTATCTATTTTGCTAAGTTGCGATATTAAACTGGTCCTATTCCTAGTAGCTTTCCTATTATAGTAAAGTTTTACCTCTTCTATATGTCTAGTCATGGCTACATAAGAATTTCTGCTATTTCCTGCTAGATTATGTAATACATAGACATCTTTAATTGAGGCTCCTTGTGCTTTATACACTGTAGAAGCATAGCCATGTTTAAAGCTTACATCTTGAGGATTAAATTCTATTTCTTTCCCGCTATCTGTTTTAGCTATCAATCTATCGTTACTTACTAAAGTTATCGTTGCAAATTCACCATTTTCTATTTGTAAATCTTTATTAGTACTTTTAAACAAAATACGATCTCCTGCCATATAATCTTCATACTTCTTAGGCGATGCATAGCGTCTATATTCTTTACCGGTAAGCAAGCCTTTAGCTTTTAGTAACTCCCTGATCCCTTGATTAATACTATCTACTTCAGCATTACGCATGGTAATTATTAAACGCTCATTTAGAGCAAATTTGCTGTTACTCCAATCATTAATTAATCTTGCCATTGATTCTTCTAGCATATGATCAATCTTTAAACATTTATGCTGCTCTAATAACTGCAGACCACCGGCAATATCTGATTTTGCAAAGCATGAAGCCATTTCTCTTGCCCATGCCTTGCTTTGTCTCCTAATGTTACTTAATTCATATGAGCCAAATTTACTAGCCAATACTGTAAACATTCCTCCTCGCTCAATTGAAGTTAGTTGTCTCTCATCTCCAGCCAGTATCAGATTACAATTGTTACTCCTTGCTACTTTCAGCAATTCTAAATAATCACTATTACCTACCATCCCTGCTTCATCTACCACTAGCGTAGTACTTCTTGGTAGCTCAGCTTTGCCATTATATAATTTAAATAAAAATCCTTTTACTGTATAACATTGCCGGTAACCTTTACTTTTAAGCTCTGATGCTGCTTTATGAGTAGGGCTAAGCCCTATAACATTTTGCCCATTATTGGTGGCAATTTTATAAGCTTCAGCAAGTACTTGTGACTTACCGGTGCCGGCTCTACCTTGCAAAATCCTAATCCCTTGACTATTAATTAAAATATGCTGCAGACTTTCTCTTTGTGCTTCATTAACACTTGCAAGATTATCGATAGCACTTTTAAGCTTAATAACGTTATTAAAATGAATCTGGCTATTTACCTTATCTGCTATTCTAACTATCCTTAATTCTTCATCCCGTATGTCTATAGTAGTATAGTATTTAGTATCCGTGCCATCTTCATTATATAGTTTTACCAGCCTATCTGAATTTAATACCTCCCTTATTAGTTTTTGCTTTTCTGCTTCTTCTGGAATCTCTTTTACTGCTTTTTCTATATCCAATTTAGTAAAAATAGCTTGATGACGAATAATACGATTTAATACTCCATCGCTATTCTTAACAATCTCAAGATGGGCTAGCTTACATATTTTATTTTGCTCTGCTATTTCATTGATAATACTTCGCATTCTAGTAGGGCCGACATGCTGCTGTGGCATAAAACTTATTGGATCTACTCGGATTTCTAAACCTAATTTAGCAAAATATTTATTGATTACTTCTTTAGCTCTCTCATGAATTATTTCCCCTTCTGGGATAATGAACGCTTTGCCCTGAACTTTGGCAAATTTAGGATTTAAATCTACTGCCTTAGCTCCTAATGTTTTTCCGTCTTTTGCAAATCTTCTGGTAGTAACAAGCACATGGGCATGCCAATTCTTTTCTCCATCATGTGGTTTATGAATATCAACCTGAACTCCAAGCCCATTCTTTACCCATCCCATCTCTTTGATGATTTCATGAGTAATGGCTATTCTATCATCTAAATCCAATTCCTTATCATCAGGCAGTGCTATAACTATATCTTTTAATAATTGACTATTTTTTCGCTTTTCTGTACGCTCCACTTCGTTCATTAAAACTCTTGGATTTTTGAATCTTTTATCTACATAATCTGGCAATAAAACAGCATGATAAACATTATCGCCTTTTTTGCTAAAATTATAAGTGATGTTAGTTCTCTCATCTTTAATAATCAGCCTGGCATTATAAGCAGCTTTCAAACAAGCATTTTTACCTTCACTCCTACTTACTATTTCTATTCTTGCAAACTGTATCGCCATGGTTTATTAATTCTAACAATGTTCAATCCATCATTGACATTACCATGCAATCTTAAAATCATCCACTGAAACCAGAACCACTTGAACCAGCAAGCAAAAATAAACCGTAAGGTTTATATATTGCGTGGTGCGACACGATGGCACTAAAATAAAGTCTGCAAATATATTGCGGCTAGGTTGCATTTAGACCTAATTACTATTATTGCGGTGCAAGGTTGGTAACGATCTTGTGCTAAGCGCAATAAGAAGCCTAACTAAATTACTAATCTGGATGGGAAATAGGGGCAAGGTAAAGTTAAAATTGGTTAAACGAAAGTGAATCTTTGTATGGAAAATATCGTAAATATAAAAGCAGATACTCCAGATAATATCTGTTATAGGGATGAAGCTGAAAAGCTTAACTGTAAGAAGGAAGACGCGACCTTCTTTAAAAATGCCAGTTCCCCGGTATACAGAAGGTAACCAACTTAACGCATCTTTAATTAGTGAAACGTGGTAAGCCTATTACTTGGCAACTGGTAGTAGGTAAGAGAGGTCTTAAAAAGCTAATGACACTAAGCTGAAAGGCTACAGGAATAAATAACTGGGTGTATAGGCACTATGTGCTAATCAGAAATGATGCTGACTTGAGACTGGTGATTTACCCTAAGTAAGTAAACAAGATTATGAATTATATTGGAAAAGTTAGATGCAAAACGCAAATGTAACAATTAAGACCGATAATAATAACTTTGAGAAAATTTATTGGCATGCAATAAATTGGCAAGAAGTTAATAAAAAGGTTAATAATCTTCGTAGACGTATCTATAGGGCATCTGCAAATGGTAACATGAAATTAGTACGTAGTTTACAGAAGTTGATGTTGAAATCAAGATCAAATAAATTACTTGCTATAAGACGTATTACCCAAATCAATCGAGGGCGAAGAAGCCCTGGTATTGATAAAATAGTTGTTAATACAGATAAAGAAAGAAATTTGTTAATGGAGAAGTTAGCAAATAATAATCTATCATCTGTTAAACCGATCAAGCGTGTGTATATTCCCAAACGAAAAGGCAAACTTAGACCTTTAGGTTTACCTATTATTTTGGATAGATGTATGCAAGCTGTTGTTAAATCAGCACTTGAACCATTTTGGGAAGCTAAGTTTGAAGGGAGTAGTTACGGCTTTAGACCTGGACGCAGCACCCACGATGCAATACAGAGAATTTCTGCTATTGTTTGCCCTGGCACAACCAGGGGATGGATACTGGATGCTGATATTAAAGGTGCATTTGATAATATTAATCATAATTTTCTTTTGAAAATTATAGGAAATTTTCCAGCACGAAATTGGATTAAAGCATGGCTTAAATCTGGCGTGATGGAAGAATATCAATTCACCAAAACAACAGTTGGAACTCCTCAAGGGGGAGTAATCAGTCCCTTACTTTTAAATACAGCTCTTCATGGAATGGAAGACATACTTAACATAACTTATGATAAATATGATCATCTCCATCCAAAATCTGAATATGCTTTAGTAAAATACGCTGATGATTTTATAGTTTGTGCAAAATCTGAAAGCTCTTGTATTAAAGCAAAGAAGATAATTAACGATTGGTTAAATATTAGAGGATTAGCATTATCAGAAGAAAAGACTAAGATACTTCATATTAAAGAAGGGTTTGATTTTCTGGGATTTAATATCCGGCAATATAATACCAAGAGTAGAAGAAGAGGTATAACACTACTAGTTAAACCATCCAAAGATACTATTAAATCATTTAAAAAGCGAATAATGATTGAATGGAAAAGAAGCTTCTCATGGGAAATTGACAGGATAATTGAAAACCTTAATCCTAGAATAATGGGATGGTGCAGTTATTTTAACAAAGTTATAGCCAAAAGAACTTTTATCCAACTAGATCGTTGGATGTGGATGCGACAAGCAAGATTTGCTTGTAGAAGACATCCTAATAAATACTGGTGGTGGCTTAAAGAGAAGTATTGGGGCAGAATCAAAGCTCGAAATGATAATTGGGTCTTTATGGATAAAAGTAAAGATCTATATCTATGGAAATTACAATGGACAGCAATCAAAAGGCATATTCTAGTTAAAGGCAAAGCATCTCCTGATAATCCAGAACTTAAGGAATACTGGCAAAAACGTCAAGCTAGTAAACCAAAGTACTTCTTTAAAACCAGACAGATTCTTTGGCGTAGACAAGAAGGTAAATGCTCTGTTTGTTTAGATTCAATAGATAATGGAGAAAAGGTGCAAGTCCATCATAAAAGACCTACAAGATGTGGCGGCACTGACCATATTAACAATTTGTGCTTATTGCATACAAACTGTCATAGGCAAGTACATAGCAAGCGAGGCCAACTAATTGCAGCTGTTAGTAAATTGCTTGAGCCGTATGCATAGCAATATGCTTGTACGGTTGTGTGTCCAGAGAAACTAGTATGTTCAGTAGGAGGTAACCCTACTAGATTAAAAGTTAGAGATCTATAGCTAGGATAGCAGCATGGCGAGAAATCAAGATGTTGGAACCTATCGACAAACTTACCTATAGGGTAAGAGCGAATTATCAGGCCGCAGCGAGAGCGAACACATAGGTGGCCCCGAAAGTGCGAAGCCCCGAAGGCCGAACTAGCAACCGTAGAGTGAAGGCAATATGTTCAATTGAAAACTAACTGATACAATTGGACACTTCGGCGGGGTGGGAGTGGCAGCATGATAATAAGGACATATTAAGTGACTGGAGAAGTCCTACTCATCCCAGGAAGAAAGCTCTTGGAGCAAGGTAAATTCTATAACTAGCAAAACTAGGAAATGAATTGAAGATGAGAGGATGGCGGATGGGTGTGTATTAGCAATGAAGCAGAGTAATGCCTGTGGAGCGAAGACACCCTACTGATAACATTATTCCAACAACAAGGGAGGTAAAGACGAATGATAAAAACGTCTATAGAATTACAAGACCTGAGAAGGAAAATATACATCAAAGCTAAAGCTGAAAAGCAATGGCGATTTTGGGGATTATATGTTCATGTATGTAAGATAGAAACACTAAGAGAAGCCTACAAGCTAGCTAAGCATAATAAGGGGGCGCCTGGAATAGATGGTGTTACCTTTGAAATGATAGAGTTAGCGGGGGTTGAACAATTTCTAGAAAACATACAAACAGAATTACAAGCCAGAACCTATTATCCTGAAAGGAAAAGGGTCAAGGTAATTCCTAAAGATAATGGTAATAAAGTGAGGAAGTTATCCATACCAACTATCAAAGATAGAGTGGTAGAAGGAGCACTAAAGCTCATTTTAGAACCAATATTTGAAGCTGACTTCCAACCTGGATCATATGGATATCGCCCTAAACGGACTGCAGCTGCGGCTATAGAAAAAGTTACAGTAGCAGCAATTAAGGAGAAGACAAGAGTAATAGATGTAGATTTACGCTCTTACTTTGACACGATTGCTCACCTTGAGCTATTTAACAAGATAGCAGAGCGTGTAAATGACAAAGATGTTATGAAGCTACTAAAATTGATAGTCAAAGCAGGTGGAAAAAGAGGTATATCTCAAGGCGGGCCACTATCACCGCATTTAAGCAATATTTACTTAAATGAAGTAGATAAAATGCTAGAAAGAGCAAAGGAAGTGAGTAAGCTAAGAGATGGCTATGACCATATAGAGTACGTTAGATGGGCTGATGATCTGATCATACTAATTGATGGCTATAGAAAATGGCAGTGGTTAGAGAGAGCGATCAATATAAGGCTAAGACAAGAATTGTTGAAAATAAAGGTTGAACTAAACGAAGAGAAGACAAAGACAGTTGATCTAAAGAATGGTGAAACATTTAGCTTTCTGGGATTTGATTTTAGACGAGCGAAAACTAAGCAAGGTAAAATTGGAATCCAGAAGACGCCTAGAATGAGAGCGCGAACTGCCCTGCTAGCAAAACTAAAAGAGATATTCCGCAAGTTTATATCGCAACCAGTTGATAGAGTAACATACCTTATCAACCCGATATTACGAGGTTGGATAAACTACTTTAGGATTGGTAACTCTAGCCGTTGTTTTGGATATGTAAGAGACTGGGTAGAGAAGAAAGTAAGACGCCATTTAATGAAATCACGAGGATTGAAAGGCTTCGGCTGGGAAAGGTGGAGTAGGAGAGATTTGTATGAGAAGATGGGATTATATAACGATTACCAAATTCGATATTACAGACCTTTGAAAGCAATAACAGCGGATAGGTCATAGGCAATGATAAGAAGTTATCAGGAAAGCGTAATACGGGAAATCTGTACGTTACGTTTGACGAGGCGGGTGATGGAAACGGGGATAACAAAAGCTACCGCGCCATTGCTCGACCCTACCTTTGGGAGGAAAGCACGCTAAGTGCCTACCTACCCGCTGTGCTTTGTTTTATCAAACAAAGACCAACCTCTATTTCTGCTAATTGTCAACGTAGTTTTATTAATGGCAACCATCTTTGCTCATTTCTGTTGATCTTAGTTTTACTGGTTTGGTTAGGTATGGGGATATTTGATTTTGAATGACTTGCTATTTCACCACTATGCCCGGACTTTGCAAGCTTAAAAGTTGTATCCAACATTGATCTATTCAAGAAAAAAATGCAGAATTTCTTAGCACTTATAATTATGAAGTTGAGTTCCATAATTTATTGATGATTCATGATGATTATAACAATCAAAAATAAAATTATCTCTATGGATAATGTCATAAAACGTAGATTACAATTAGAACAAAAAAAAGCTAAAATAGTTATGGTAGAGGCGAAAATGAAAATTCAAGAAAGAAAAGCTCGTACCCGTTATTTAATCGAAATGGGAGGATTAGTAGTTAAAGCCAAACTTGATGATTTACCAAGCAATAGCTTATTAGGAGGTTTAATTTCATTAAAAAATGAATTATCAAAATATCCTGATATTCAAATTCAATGGAGTAAAATTGGTGCAAATATTTTTAATCAAGAATCAAGAAATAGGACATAGTGATTTAATTTCAATAGTGGGACTAATGGTATGGACCTCCCGTATATACGAATCAACTTATGCTTTAAAAGCTGGCTAAACCTTAAACATCTTTTCAAGACATGCTATAGCTCTCAGGTGATATCTCTCCTGTTAAACTAGTATCATCATAATTAGTATAAGTTTTACATACGTAAACCCCGTATACTCGATTTATATTCATGATATCTACTGATTCGGAACATTTTTCCAGTATTTGTTTAGATTGATCTATGAAATGATAATTAATATAATCTATATTATTTTGAGTACATATATTAAAAAAACAATCCTCAAGTTGTAATATATCATATACTTCAATATGTGTAGTGATATGCTTCTGCAGCTTTATTATAAAATCTTTATCTATATATTGTTCATCAAGTTTACATATATAACTAAGGTTTGTAGTCAATTGTGGATCGTAGTAGGAATTTATTAATCGAATACTATGCTTCTGCAGCTTTATTATAAAATCTTTATCTATATATTGTTCATCAAGTTTACATATATAACTAAGGTTTGTAGTCAATTGTGGATCGTAGTAGGAATTTATTAATCGAATACTATGCTTCTGCAGCTTTATTATAAAATCTTTATCTATATATTGTTCATCAAGTTTACATATATAACTAAGGTTTGTAGTCAATTGTGGATCGTAGTGGTGGGAATTTATTAATCGAATACTATGCTTCTGCAGCTCTATTATAAAATCTTTATCTATATATTGTTCATCAAGTTTACATATATAACTAAAGTTTGTAGTCAATTGTGGATCGTAGTAGGAATTTATTAATCGAATACTATGCTTCTGCAGCTCTATTATAAAATCTTTATCTATATATTGTTCATCAAGTTTACATATATAACTAAGGTTTGTAGTCAATTGTGGATCGTAGTGGTGGGAATTTATTAATCGAATACTATGCTTCTGCAGCTCTATTATAAAATCTTTATCTATATATTGTTCATCAAGTTTACATATATAACTAAGGTTTGTAGTCAATTGTGGATCGTAGTGGTGGGAATTTATTAATCGAATACTATGCTTCTGCAGCTTTATTATAAAATCTCCGTTTATGTTTATAGATAAATTTGAATGATATAAATGGGCTTCAGCATAATTCATAAAAGTCAAAAACTGGATAATATTTTTAATATTAGATTGATCAATATAACTAGTAATAGTTTCTTGCAATTTGTCTATATAATCTAATAAATAACGATTATCAATCAAATATAATTGAGAGTAATAAATATCCTTAGAAATAAAATATTGTTCTAATTTAAACTCATCCATTAGTACTAATGTTTTATAATGCCATGGTTGGAAGGAGACTGCTAAAACTTCTACACTATTGTCAAAATAAAATTTCATAACAGTAACAAATTGTTGAGGATCACTAAATTGATTTATTATTTTTGATTGAGAAATATTGCATTTCCACGACTCTATAATGTCATCTTGTATACTAAATGGCTGTTTTAAAATATCGGTTAAGATAACAAGTTGTTGAATATCAAATTTATTCATTATATTAATAACTCTTTCTTCCCATGTTGTTAAAAAATTTTGTGTATTTTCATTACTGTATTCTGTATTAGATGTATTAGAAGAGTTATTATCCTGTAATATAGACAATGATTTAATTGCACTAATCAATTGCTTAGGATCAAATTGATCTATTATATCTATAGCTCTTTTTTGCCATTGTATTACAAAAGTTTGTATGTTTGTACTATTATCATCTCGATTGGAATATAAACAATTTTGTAGTTTGTCTAATGATTCAATAATTTCAGTAAGTTGTTGGGAATTAAACTGGTGTATAAAATCAATTGCTTTCATTTGCCACTCCTGAATAAGAGATGTAATACCTGTTTGTGCTATTTGCTCAATCATGTGAAGTATTCTGGTTATGTGAATAGCATTTAAGTTAGAATTCGATAATTTTTCAACAATATTAGATATTTGTGGTGCGAGAGCATTTAAAGTATTCAATAATCTTGGACTGAGACTGTCGGATGTTAAGAATGCTTGATTGCCCTGTTCAAGAGAATTAGATAGCATTGGTGTGGTAGAATTCTGTAAGCAATACGGAGGTTGAGGAATGTAGCTCATTATTACTTGATTGCCCTGTTCAAGAGAATTAGATAGCATTGGTGTGGTAGAATTCTGTAAGCAATACGGAGGTTGAGGAATGTAGCTCATTATTACTTGATTGCCCTGTTCAGAAGAATTAGATAGCATCGGTGTTGTAGAATTCTGTAAGCAATACGGAGGTTGAGGAATGTAGCTCATTATTACTTGATTGCCCTGTTCAGAAGAATTAGATAGCATCGGTGTTGTAGAATTCTGTAAGCAATACGGAGGTTGAGGAATGTAGCTCATTATTACTTGATTGCCCTGTTCAGAAGAATTAGATAGCATCGGTGTTGTAGAATTCTGTAAGCAATACGAAGGTTGAAGAATGTGGCTCATTATTACTTGATTGCCCTGTTCAGAAGAATTAGATAGCATCGGTGTTGTAGAATTCTGTAAGCAATACGGAGGTTGAAGAATGTAGTTTATTACTTGATTGTCCTGTTCAGAAGAATTAGATAGCATTGGTGTGGTAGAATTCTGTAAGCAATACGGAGATTGAGGAATATCACTCATTGTTACTTGATTGCCCTGTTCAGGATCACTAACTGGTATTGGGCTTAAGTATGTCTCATTAGCAATAATATCATTTATGTCTACGAGATCGGTTAGTTTTTCTAAAGTATCTAAAGTATTAGGAGTGAGTAATCGTAGACTACTATCAGAATTGAATGAGCAAGTATCAGTATTGATACTATGTGCACTTAAATTGGATGCAGGTATATCAGGTGTAGTATATCCATTATACTGTTCTTGAGTATCCGGTTCTTCAGCATATGAATAATGCGTCGACTCATACAGTATCACAGCCTTCTCTTTTGTTCCCCAAATATTGGTATTTGTTTGATAATTTCCAAGAAATTCATGATTAGGTTTAAAAGTTTGATGCTTGTTATTTTCATAATAAAGTGTAATTTCAGTATTTGCTAAAGATACTAAGATAGGTATTTCTTCAAAAAAGATGTAATAATCATTTTCTTTAATTGCTTTTATATAATTGATATAAACCTCAGGATTTGTTAAAAAAGAATCTGCAATAATTTGTACATTATACTTTTGGTTGTACTGTTCTTCAGTGAGATTTGGATCAAACTGTAATGTACAATCTTTTAAGTTTATAGTAACCTCATTAAGTAATTTCTTTGTATTATTCTGTAGTTCTTGAAGAGTAGATGACGGTTGATTTTGTTTTTGCCTAGTAGTGCATATTATATTATAAATCTTATCTTTAAAATTAGAATCTTGCAAAAATTTCTCTACAATATCATTTTTCAATGTTTGAATATCCTTTTCGGCTTTACTAATATTTTGTTTTGTTTTATTAGCTAACTCTTTAATTTCCTTTGATCTATTAGTTAACTCGTCTGGAGTATCTAAAAAAAACTGAAATATTTTATTTAACTGTTCCTTAAGAGCATGTGGCATATTTCGATCTTGTATAGATTTATATTGAGCAAGAAAATTATGCCAATCTTGTCTCATTTTACATGCATTTTTAGCTTCATAAGTATCTGAGCTATTTTTATTACCAAATACCGCATGGAAAAAACAGTTGCCATCAGCTTGTGTTACAAATTTTCTTATATTCATTTTCACTAATTTTTTTATGACTTCTATTACAGATGTTAAGGTTATATTTATATAAAGTATAGAATTAATTTAGATCAAAAGAAAAATCAAGGAATATTGTGCTAATTTTTAGCCACTGTCTATTATATAAATTTGATTTTTTGTAATTTGCAGTTATATTTAAGCAATGTATATGTAATTGCCTTGCAATGTGTGGTATTTTTAGGTAAGTAGCAATAGATAAGAAGATCTGTAAAGTCTCTAAAATTGTTTTCCATCCTTTCTCAGGATGTTTAGCTCCTACCGTTTGTATATTATGTAATCGGTCAAATAATTTAATTAATAGCAGCTCTTTTTTCTTTTGCTGATATAATATTTTAACTATTTCTGCTGCACTAATTTTTTTATCATTTTTAACTCGTGTTAAATCTTCAACTTGATTAGCAATCTTATGGCCAAATTCTTGTATAATCATTTCTTTAGTAAGTAACGTATCTTCAATACAATCATGCAATATGCTAGTTACTATAATATCTGTTCTAAATAAATAATCAGAAACCATGTATGCTACTTCTAAAGGATGTGAGTAATAGAATTCTCCTGTTTCTCTCTTTTGCCTGCCATGATACTTTTTAGCAAAATAAATTGCTTTTTTAATTTTATTAAGATCAACCATGTTCTTAGAAATCTTATTAATAAGCATGATCTTCGTTAATAGCCTTTTACTATATCGGCAATTTGATAGATCTGTAACTTTTATTTTGTCTAGCTCAAGATATATACTTTTAGGTTTTAACTTTCCTATAATAGGACCTATAGTTTTTTGATGATTTTCTTGATTTTTTGCCATCTATCTATCCCTAATATTATTTAAGTGTAGTAAGAATCATAGCATTAATCAAGAAAATCATACTTGTTAATTAATAGAGCACTTTCAAAACTTTACTTTTAGAGATAATTTGTGTGTGTATTATCATCAAAACCTTATAAGTATCAACATTATTTATCATAAATCAGATCATCAAGAAGAGGTAACTTAATTGGTATATTACAGACAATAGTAGTACTTTTACCTTTTTCACTGGTTACTTCAATCTCTCCATTTAACTCACCAATTAGACGCTTTACAAAACTTAATCCTGATCCAAGTCCATGATATTGCGTAGCAACATCAAATTTATCAATCTTTTCATGAAGATGTTGCCTGATTTCTTTAGACAAACCAACACCACTATCATGCACCATAAATTGGAATACCATTTCTCTATTTTGTTGTTCTGATTCTAATAATGCAGGACTAATAGCAAACATGTTCACTGTTACCACAACTTTACCTTCTTTAGTAAAGTTAATAGAATTATCTATTAACTGCTCTAATATTGCCCCTATTCGATAAGTATCACTAATTATAGCATTTGTTAAATCATACTGAAAATTACAAGATAAATTTAATCCCTTACGTTGAGCTATTGGCATCGCTTTATCAATAATCTTATTTACCAACTGTTTTGGATCAAACTTATTTAAAACTATAGGAGGTAGTCCAGAATTATTCTGTAGATAACTAATTATGTTGTTATAATAATCCAGTAATTCTTCAGCACAACTTACCACACTAGCTAAATAATCCTTTTTTTCAGGATTATCTTCTACTTCATAAAGAGCTGTTACTAATGAAAAAATCCCATTACATGGAATCTTTAATCCATGTACCATATTTTGAACCACATCTCTTTTAAATAACTCAGATTCTTTCAATTTATTATTTGCTTCTTGTAATTCTAATTTATATTTAATTATATCAGTATAATTTGTGATCGTCGAGTTAATGATATTCTCTTCTTGCTGATATGGTATTAATGTGACAGATATGGGAGATAATTGAAGATTCCAATTTGTTTTAGTAAGATTATGATTATCTTTTGGTTGATTTTGATTATTAATTGTCATAACATTTCCTTGCTGTTAAAGTTAAGAAAACAGCTCAGAGGTTAAATAGATAAAATTTTGTTGATTTGAATTTAACCTCTGAACTAGAACTGCACCATGCAGCTCTTAGCAAGGACAGATATCACCACAATTCTACGAAGTACAGAGGATTTAAGAGCTTTTTTGACAGATTTTTATACAATTGGGCAAACAGCTGCACAAATGAGACATGGCTAAATTACTATTGTTTGTTAGCTCAACTCTTTATCTATTACATCTAAATCCAAAGTAGTATTAATTATGCTACAAAAACTATCGAAAATTCCTTTGAATATGATATTTTGCTGGCATTTAAGCCTACTTTATACTATAATTATAGCATGAATATTTTAATAATAATTTCATGTCAGTAAATAACTCAAACAAAACACAACCATTTCTACAATGGGTTGGTGGTAAAAGAAAAATTGCCGATCAATTAATTAAGTTTCTTCCATCACTACTAAATAACTACTATGAACCATTCCTTGGTGGTGGGGCTTTATTTTTTCAAATTAGAGATAAATTTAAACAATGCTATTTATCTGATATTAATCTAGAGCTAGTAACTAGCTATAACGCAATAAAGAAGAATCCAGATAAGGTTAGTAAATTACTAGACTCCTATAAAGAAAAACACTCTAAAGAACATTATTATCAAGTTAGAAGTAATAATGACAGTAACGACCCAGCAAAGATTACCGCAAGATTTATCTATCTTAATAGATATTCATTTAAAGGCATTTACCGGATTAATATTGATGGCAAACCAGCTCAAACTTTCTCTGGTAGGAATTATAGTAAATCTGATCTTGCTTCTCGATTAAAACAGTGTAGTCAGCTTTTAGCTGACACATCTATTTGTGCTATGGATTTTTCGTTCATTGAACCACAAAAAGGTGATTTTGTTTATTTTGATCCTCCTTATCATAAATCAGGTGAGAAATTTTATACCAGATTACCCTTTGATGAAAATGAGCAAACGAGACTTAAAGATTTTGCTACAGAACTTAATGATAAAGGCATTAAAATGATGATTTCTAATAGTAATACTCCCTTTATTAGAAACTTATACAAAAATTTTAATATTAGTATTATTAAGGTCAAATATTCCATGCCCGAGCACAATAAAATATCTGATGAAGTAGTTATTACAAATTATCAATTACCACAATAGCTTAGTTATATTCAAACTTGATTAATTCAAAGCAATAATCTTGAGTCTTAAAAGCTTCTTCTAGATCTTGCATATGACGATTTCTAACATAGTAATCATTAAAAGCCGTTGTTGATTTAAGGATTACCTTTTTATTGACTATATCTTCCTCTACAACTACTAATTTAGTTAATACCCCAAAATCAATATATTGGTTATAACGTTCAATGAGAAATTTCCTCACTTTATACCATATTGAATCAGGATTTAATTGTTTGCTTAGCTGCAATAGATAATTTTGTTTTTTATCTTCAGTATTATTCTGCTTCGCTTCAAGCTCAGCAAATTGTATGATTTTCAACTTCTCAATACTACTGCCATAGATCATTTGTACTTGCTGTAGTATTTTATCTTGTACATTTTCTGAAAGCGTAATATTTTTAAGCAGTTTTATTTGATAGCTATTACCTACTACCCCAATAAATAAGCAGGAGCTTAGTAATTCATAAGCTGAATCAGGATCAAAAATACCAATGATTTTACGTTTTATCTGAGCTTGTTTGCTAGTATCAAGGCTACTTTCTATTTTATCTAGATATTGCTCCTTAACTTTATGCACATTGCTAGATTTAAACTGAAACTTCTCACAATTAGCTTGAGTAGTTTCTCTCAGTTCATGAGCTAAAGCTTTAGCCATGTAATTTAAAAACACTTTTTTATGACCAAAATGATGTTCTGGGTATTGTTCTGCTAATTTCAATAAGAGCTTGTTAATAAAAGTAAGATTAAATTCTCGATTTGATTTTACCTGTAATAAATCGGCTTCTTCTTGAGTTAAGGGATGGAAATCTGTTAATTTTTTTCTTTTGAACCAGCCTTGATTCTTCACAGATTTTACTGCTGAAGCATTATCAGCTGATGATACTATTTGCTGACATCTTGCCTTATCAACCTTATCAAGAACTGCTTGCAATGCCTTATTAACCTGTAATGGATCAATGATAAAATTACTTTCAGATGTTTTATCATTTTCACTCTCTTGCTGATTATTTGCTGATCTTGTTGTTACAAATTTTAACTCTTGTGCAAGATTTTGTTTTTGTGAATATTGTAATAATTGCTGATTTTGAACAGTTTCATTTTTTTTATTTTGAAAAATGATAGATTCGCTAGATCTAGATTTATTAGATATATTTTTATTATTATCTATATATATTGTCTCATCCAAACTTTTTTGGGGTTGAGGCAAAATTTCTTTGGGTTTCACCCCAAAGTTTTTTGGAGTTGATGCAAAATTTTTTTCATTTTCAGATGGTATTTTGCTAGAAGTAGGTTGGAAATTTCTAGCCAGCTTAATACAAGGAGTATTACGGCATTTAATGCCATATTTCACGATTGTTGCATTATAAACTTTAATAAAGCTACTTTTTTGTAATTCAAGTAAGCATTGTCGTACTCGTTCTTGACAGACTCCCAAGTGTTGTTCAAAGAAGTGATAAGTTTCCTGAAGTTCATCAATGCTATTATTATGATAGATTTGCATGCGGAAGACTATTAGAGATAGTAGCTGTCTTGCAGTTTTGCTTAAGATTTTACCATTATTAGAGGTCAGATTATTCCATTCAGGTGGAATAAAATTACCAACAAAATTGTAGAAGATAGTGGAATTTTTATCACCGTCATCATGGATTACACAATCAGGAGTGAAATGTGAGCAGCATATAGTGTGCATAAGACCTCAACTTAAACATCAGTTTATAAGAGGCACACAAGGCAATTATAGTACTATTTTTCAAAACGTGATGAGCATATAAGCAGCATACAGAGTAGGGAGGTCAAATTAGTAGATTATGAAAAGCTTGATTTTATGCTGGTGGGCGATGAGGGAGTTGAACCCCCGACCTTTACGATGTCAACGTAATGCTCTAACCAACTGAGCTAATCACCCTTGTAACTTTTACACTTTATATTTATTGTATAATAGTCTAGATTTCAAGTTTTATTTGCGCTATTTATAAGATTATTTATTACGTAGTTTATAATATTTTTAAAATGACTCTTAAATTATGCCCCTGGAATCAAAAGCTTCTGATATCACTCAAAATTTTGTAATTGCTCTTGACGGTCCGGCTGCTTCCGGTAAAGGTACGATCGGTCAAATGTTAGCGCGCAAATTTTCTCTTACATATTTTCAATCAAGTATTGTTTATAGAAATCTTGCTTTTAATTGTATTAATCAAAAAATAGATATTAATGATATTAAGGCAATTATTTCTTTATCGGAATCTTTAGAAATCACGGAAAATGTTGATTTAGAGGATGAATATATAGGAAATATTGCTTCTAAAGTTGCAGCAATAAGTGAGGTTAGAAATAACTTAAATAAATATTTGATAAATTTGATAAAATCTACTGCGCGGATCATTATGGAGGGGAGGGATATCGGTACCGTTATAGCCCCTGATGCCGATTTAAAAATTTTTATCACTGCGAATGCCGAGCTTCGGGCTCAAAGGCGATATAATCAGTTGCAAAAAAAGGGAAAAGCTTGTATGCTTACGGAAACTTTACAACAGATAAAGCTACGAGATAAAAGAGATAAAGAGCGAGAATCAGGACCGTTACTGCCGGCAATAGACGCTTTAGTAATTGATACTTCCGACCTTATGCCTGAAGAAATCGTAGAAAAAATAACACAATTTATTTTGCAGGGGTAGTGTTAGAAAGAGATAAAAAAATAAGGCTCATCATTGCAAGGAAGCAATGGCGTTGTTGCATGGATGGTTAAAATCGCTTAAAACTTGTCATACCGTGGCTTGACCACGGTATCCAGAAAAAATTAAAAAGCCTGACTGGATGCCGTGGTCAAGCCACGGCATGACATCGAGGTACTTTTAAAGAATACTCAAAATATAGCAATTTTCGAGCCATGCGACAAAGCCTTTGGTCGCTCGCAATGACGTTTGAGGTATTCACGCACCTCCTCGCAATCACGAATATATCTTTACTCTATAAACTAACGCCTATAATTTATTTTAAGCATGAGTAAAATAACTTGAAGTTTTAAAATTAATTATTTAAAACTCCAAAGTGCTAAGTTGTTTATACTTAATTTTATTAACCTATAAAAAAACATTATATTAGTTTAGCACTGACTAATATTAATCGAGAAAAATATGCCGAAATTTAAGAAAAGATTTGTCCCGCAGCTTGCAGAAATTAATAGCCAATTTGACGGTGATTTTGCCCAGATGCTTGAAAGCGTAAATACAAGCCATATTAAAGAAGGTACTGTAGTTAAAGGGCAGGTAGTAGGGATTGATGAAGGAGTTATTATTGTTGATGTCGGATTAAAAAATGAAGGAAGAGTTCCAAAAACGGAATTTGCTCTATCTATTAATCAGGTGATGCCGCAAATCGGTGATGTGGTCGATGTTTATATTGAAAAAATTGAAGGTCGTAACGGCAGAACTATATTAAGCCGTGAAAAAGCCGTTAGAGAAGAGTTATGGGGGCAATTGGAAGTTGCTTGCGCTAAAGGTGAATTTGTCGACGGTATAATTTTCGGTCGTGTTAAAGGCGGATTTACCGTAGATTTATCAGGGGTAATTGCATTCTTGCCGGGTAGTCAAGTAGATGTTAGACCCGTTAAAGATATTTCTTTATTAATGGATATTAAACAGCCGTTCCAGATTTTAAAAATGGACAAAAAGCTTGGTAATATTGTGGTTTCAAGAAGAGCTATTTTGGAAGAATCAAGATCGGAAGCTAGAGATGAAATGTTGTCTAAAATTAAAGAAGGTATGGTACTTGAGGGAGTTGTAAAAAATATAACCGATTACGGAGCATTTATTGATTTAGGAAGTGTTGACGGTTTATTACATTTAACCGATATTTCTTGGAGTAGAGTTAACCATCCTTCAGAAGTTCTAACGCTTGGTCAAAAAGTTAAAGTGATGGTTATTAAATTTAACGAAGAGACAAAAAGAATATCGCTAGGTATGAAGCAACTTGACCATAATCCATGGCATAATATTAAAGAAGAATTTCCTGTCGGTAAAAAAATGATCGGTAAAGTAACAAATATTGCTGATTACGGGGTATTTATTGAGCTAAAAGACGGCGTGGAAGGGTTAGTTCACTCAAGTGAAATTAGTTGGCTAAAATCTAATCAATATCCTAGAAAAATGCTTACCATCGGGCAGGAAGTAGAATTTATAGTTTTAGAAGTCGATACGGAAAAACATAGAGTTTCTTTAAGTATTAAACAATGTCGGGATAATCCTTTAATAAAATTTGCAGAAGCAAATCCGGTAGGAACCGTACTTACGGCACCGGTTAGAAATGTTACGGATTTCGGTATATTTGTAGCTCTCGGCGATAATCTCGACGGTATGATCCATGAAGGGGATATAAGCTGGGAAGGTAACGGTACGGAGTTATTAAAATCATTCAAAAAGAATGATGTAATAGAATGCAAAGTTTTAGCCGTCGATATTGAAAAAGAACGCATTAGCCTTGGTATAAAACAACTTAGTGAAAATCTTGCTCAAGAGCCTTCCGAAGGATATAAAAAGAACACCGTCGTTAAAGCCGTTATAACGGCAATTAAAGATGACGGTTTAGAAGTAATGATAGATAATAAGGCTCACGGCTTTATTAAAAAATCAGAGTTATCGGAAGAAAAAGGAGAGCAAAAACCTGAAATGTTTTCTTTAGAAGATACAATAGAGGCAAAAATTATCTCTGTTGATAAATCAAATAAAATTTTATTATCGATAAAAGCGCTGAAAATAGCAGAGCGTGAGAAAGCAATTAAAGAACACGGCTCTAGTGATAATACTATGAATATCGGTGATATAATTGCCGGTGCTTTAGTTAAGAAGTAAAAACGTAGATCGTCTAAGCTAAGGTGTAAGGATCGTTAAACCTCAGGAGAAAATTAAATGTCATCATACGTACCGATAGTGATTGAGCAAACCTCAAGAGGTGAGAGAGCTTACGATATATATTCAAGACTACTCAAAGAACGCATAATTTTTGTGTGCGGTACCGTCGAGGATTATATGGCAAATGTTGTAGTAGCACAATTGCTCTTTCTTGAGGCGGAAAATCCGGAAAAAGATATCTACATGTATATAAATTCGCCGGGCGGCGTGGTTACGGCCGGTCTTGCTATTTACGATACCATGCAATATATAAAACCAAAAATCGCCACACTCTGTATAGGGCAAGCTTGTTCTATGGGATCACTATTATTATGTGCCGGCGAGAAAGGAATGCGTTCTTCATTGCCGCATAGCCGCATAATGATCCACCAGCCTTCAGGAGGTTATCAAGGGCAGGCTACCGATATAGAAATTCATGCACAGGAAACTTTAAAAGTTAAAAGACTACTTAACGGCTTATATAGTAAACACACCGGTCATGATATAAAACACATTGAAAAAAATATGGAACGCGATAATTTCATGTCACCTGAAGAAGGAAAAAAATTCGGTTTGGTCGATAAAATAATTTCCACAAGGGATATTAAGTTAGTAAAAAGTTAATATAAAGAGGACCCGGCAAGGGCGTTGTTGCATGGCTCTAAAAAAGTGCCGTATGTCATTCCCGCGCAAGCGGGAATCCAGACTTTTCATTGTCATGCTGAACTTGTTTCAGCATCTCTTGAAAAATATCCTGAAATAAATTCAGGATGACTTATTAGTATTTTCCGGATTCCCGCTTGCGCGGGAATGACATAGAAAATTCGAGCCATGCAACAACGCCGCGACCGCAAGGAGCGAGGCAATCTAGAAAATAATAAATTTCATAACATTTTTTGCTATTTTTTCCTGGATTGCCACGTCGGCATAAATGTCTCCTCGCAATGACGATTCCGGTAGCCATGCAACAACGCCGCATTTTATAGGCGTTTTATATCCAATCAGAATACCGATTCCAAAACCGATAGTTATAAATAATAAGTAAATAATAATATTAGAACTATTTCCCGAAAGAAATAATTTATACTTTATTCCAACTAAAATAACAGGAATAATAAAAAGTTTTGGAAGAGAAATAACGCGGGTATGTGCTGCCTTCAATCCAACAAATAGCACATAGATAAAGATTCCCCAAACCCAAAAAGGAGTGCCGATTATTGCTTGAAATATAAATTTTAAATTATCCATAATTTTTTACCGTTAAATAACCGGGAATTAAATTTGCTATTTTCAAATGGATATTCATAATATATTTTATTTGTAATTAATATTTTAATGATAATGAATATACTTACAAAAAATATAATTAGTTTATATAAAGAGCAAGGAAAAATTTGGCTTAAAGGCTTGCCGCAAATTATAGCAGCAATAGCAAAAAAATGGCATTTATCTGAACTTAAACCCGTAGATAATTTATCGTTTAACTATGTTTTGTCAGGTTTTCAAAATGATAAGCCTATTATTTTAAAACTCGGATTTGATAAGGAAAGCCTTATGCAAGAAGCAGAGGCTCTTAAAATTTTTGAAGGCTACGGAGCCGTAAGGCTTTTAGAGCAGCAACATAATGCTTTACTTCTTGAACGCGCTATTTCCGGTATTTCTTTGAAAGCCTATTCTTTAAAGGAAAATAATGAAAAAATTATTATAGCTTGCGAAGCGGTAAAAAAGTTGCATCAAGCACCGCTGCCAAAAACTACTCACTTTCCCTGCATTCAGGATCAGCACATCAAATTTCGTGAGTCTCGCTTGTACTCACGTAGTTAATCTACGCGTAGCTTAGCTCGCTCTAAAATTTAACGTCTATACCTTAATAATCTTTGCTATACCTATAGTAGTAAAATTTATTTTAATTTCAACTGATTTATTTATTTTAGTTTCAACCTATTTGTTTTTGTTATGATTTAATAATACTTACTTTTCTTGAAAATTAAAAGAGACTAAAGTTATTAAAAGTAAAAAAATTCAACTAAATTGAGTTTTAAAATCTATTGTTAAAGTTAAAACTCTTACTTGATTTAAATCTAAGGATGAATTATAATTAATTTTATGATTAATTATATTTATAGGTTATAATGAAGGTAGCAAAAATTTCACAATGTTCTGTTGAAAAGATTTGTGAATTACCTCTATACGAAACAAAAGTCCAAGCAGGTTTTCCTTCGCCGGCGGATGGGTATATGAGTAATAGCCTTGATTTAAACAGTCATTTAATTAAACATCCGAAAGCAACTTTTTTTGTTCAGGTGACCGGTGATTCTATGCTGGATGCCGGTATTAAAGAAAATGATTTGTTAATAGTCGATAAATCAATAAAGCCGACTAATAATAAAATAGTCATTGCCGTTATTAATAATGAATTTACCGTTAAACGCTTGAAGATAATAAATAATGAAGCATATTTAGTGCCGGAAAATAAGGATTTTTTACCTACTAAAATAGAAGAAAATACTTATATCTGGGGCGTAGTAACGAGTGTGATCCAGCAATTTTAACGAGATATCTAAAAAAGAATTTTATTTTTGTGGATTTCAAATCGTGTATAACTTCAAAAAAAAGCAACAGCGTGAGTCAGTTGCTTTTTTTTCTGATATGAAGGGCAGAATTTTAAACGCTATATATCAAAATATTATTAAGCTATAGCTTCTTCAAAACTTCTATAAAATAATGAATTGTGTGGAATATAGGCGCGGATAGGGTGGGATTCGAACCCACGGTACGCGTGAACGTACGCCAGTTTTCAAGACTAGTGCCTTAAACCGCTCGGCCACCTATCCAAGGAAATTCATAGCAAATAACTTCCACTAATTCAAGTAAAATCGAAAAAACTTTATCAAAAAGAAATTTTTTGCATAATTTATGTCGTTTGTCGTTTCTGAAGCTTCTTATGTCATGCTAGTTTAAGCGGGAAGGCAACGCCCGCGTGGATTCGTATTTTCGTATTAAGGTTATTACAAGTAGGGTGTCATATCGTGGCTTGACCGGCGTTGTTGCATGGATGGTTAAAAACGCCCTCGGTGTCATTCTAGCTAAAGGCGGGAATCCAGATTTTTCTTTGTCATGCTGAACTTGTTTCGGCATCTATTGAAAAAGATCCTGAAATAAATTCAGGATGACTTAAAAAGTGTTTTTTCTGGATTCCCGCTTTTAGCTAGAATGACATCCTTTTTATGGCAATCTCCGATCCACGCGGGCATTGCCTCCTTGCAATGACGATTCTAGTAGTCATGTAACAACGCCGCTATGAGGGAAATCTATGAAATGTTAGAGATCATGCTGAACAAGTTTACTGTATCGTGTGTTTAAAATATCATTACTTTATTAATATTCATATAATAAGGATAGGAGGATACTTTAATATTATTGAAAAGCTTTCTCAAAGACTTCACACTGTTTAAACAAGTTAAATAAATAGCTTAAAATTGAAACTTAATAAAATATGAATTATAGTATTAAGAAAGTTACTTATTTTTAATTAAAAATTATTTATGAAAAAATATCTTAAAAAGTGTTTTCGGCACATTAGCTTCATAATATTAAATATATTGATTTTTACGGAAAATGCTACAGCAGCTACTACTAATACCACTTTTCAGGTTACTGCTACTATCCTTGACGCTTGCAGTGTTTCAGCAAATCCTCTTAACTTCGGTAGTTATGTATATACGGCCAATTCAGACCAAATAACAACTATTAACGTAACTTGTACTAACGGTACGACATATAAAATCGGCTTAGATGCCGGTCTTGCTCCGGGTGCTACCACCTCAACTCGCAAAATGAGAGGAACACCTACAACTAATATCCTTAACTACTTTCTTTATTCTGATTTTGGTAGGACTACTAACTGGGGTAATATAGTAGGTACTGATACTGTAGCGGGCACCGGAAACGGTACAACTCAAGGGGTAATAGTATATGGTAGGATTCCTTCAGGTCAGAATACTGCTTTTGTAGATTCTACTTATACCGATACGATAACCGTAACCTTAACATTTCCATAGAGCTTAGCTTATGAAGAAGTATTTAATTCATTATTTTATTCTTATCGGTCTAATAATATTTAACGGTGTAGCTCTCTCTTCTCCTGCAACAACTAATTTTTTAGTTACCGCTAATATTACGGATAACTGCAGTGTTTCAGCAAATCCTCTTAACTTCGGTAGTTATTTATATACGGCTAATTCAGACCAAATAACAACTATTAACGTAACTTGTACTAACGGTACGACATATAAAATCGGCTTAGATGCCGGTCTTGCTCCGGGTGCTACCACCTCAACTCGCAAAATGAGAGGAACACCTACAACTAATATCCTTAACTACTTTCTTTATTCTGATTTTGGTAGAAATAATAACTGGGGAGATATAATAGGCACTGATACGGTAGCAGGTACAGGAAACGGTAACACTCAAGGGATAATAGTATATGGTAGGATTCCTTTGGGTCAGAATACTGCCGTTGTTGATTCTACTTATACGGATACAATAACCGTAACGGTAACATTTCCATAATTTTAGAATAGAGATTACATTATGAAAAAACAATTTTATTCCTTATTAACTTTAATATTAATCTGCTTAACTTCCTCTGTTGTTCAAGCAGTTTTTACTATTGCCCCGGTAAAGCTGACTATAAATAAAGATAATAGGATAGCTAATCTTAACTTAAGGAATGATAATGATGTACCGAAGAGTTTTCAGTTAATAATTTATAAAGTAGAATATAAAAACGGTAAAGAAGTTTTAAAGGAAACAGAAGATTTGATAGCAACACCTGTAATGTTTAGAATTGGAGCCGGAAGAACTCAATTAGTACGTATTGCTTTAATTAATAAGATGAGCTATAGCAGGGACCAAGATGCTTATCGAATTGCGGTAAAGGAGCTACCGCATAGGCAGGCAGGTATACAATCTCAGGTTCAATTTGTAGTAGAGTTTAGAGTACCGGTAACTATAGGGTAGTATACTAGTTATGTCATTCTCGTAAAAACGGGGCTTTGTTGCATGGCTCGATAAACGTTGTTGGTGTCATTCCCGCGCAGGCGGGAATCCAGGCTTTTCTTTGTCATGCTGAACTTGTTCAGCATCTATTGCAAAAGATCCTGAAATAAATTCAGGATGACTTAAAAAGTATTTTTCTGGATTCCCGCCTGCGCGGGAATGACACCCTTTTTGCAACAACTTTCGATCCACGCAATAATGCCTCATGGGAATGAAAAAGAGATTGTGGGAATGAAAATAAATCAACAATTTCTTAGGATGGTTTTTCTTAGTAAGGTGTTATTAATTGCAAGCATTACCTTACTAATAGCTACTAGCTTTGCCGACGATAATATAGAAAATAGTATAGGATATAATATAGAAAGTGGAGCATTAATAGTAACGTTAAGAGTTAATTATATTGACTCTGAGAATTTTTCTATAGTAGTAAGAAATAACGCAAATCATATGTTAGTTCCTTTAGATGATCTGAAGGCCTTTAATATTAAAGATGAATATTTAGCCGGTGCTAGCATAGATTTAAACGAGATACATTATATTAATTTAAATTTACTTCAGGGAACAAATTATCGTTTGGATGAAGAAACTCTCGCTTTAGAAATCAAATTTCCTCCAAATCAAATGAAACTTCAACAGTTTAATGCTATAGAGGTGCCGGAGCAAGAAATTGCCGGTAAGCCGATAAACGGAGCATTTCTAAATTATGATTTAACATTAACCGATACCTCCGACGCTAAATATTTAGCCGGCTTTCAAGAGTTAAATTATTTTTGTGAATATGGAACATTAAGTAATATTTTTGTTATGCGAAGTGCGCCTATTAATTCCAGTTTTAAACCACAAAAGAATTTTAAACGGGATTACAATATTTTCACTCGGCTTGAAACAAATTGGACATTTGATAATGTCGAGAATGTCGCTAGATGGAGAATCGGCGATAGTCTAACAAAGGCAGCGGATTGGTCTAATAGCAGCAGGTTCATCGGTCTGCAATATGCTACTAACTTTTCGATAAGACCGAATTTAATTACTCATCCTTTACTGGAATTTGCCGGTAAATCAGAATTGCCTAGTACTCTTGACGTTTATGCAAATTCTAGTTCTATTTTTCACGGCGAATCTAAAGTAGGAGATTTTAATGTATTTAATCTGCCTGTTATCACCGGTAGAGGAGATTTAGTAGTTAAAACTCAAGATATTACCGGTAAGATTCAAACAGTTACTATTCCTTATTATGTAGCCCCTGTCTTATTGACTAAAGGATTATCCAATTTTTCTTTCGCCTCCGGTATTCAAAGACAAAATTTTGCAGTAGAAAGCAACGAATATCAATATTTTATTACGAATGCCGATTATATGTACGGGGTCTCCGATTATTGGACTACCGGTATGCATTTTGAATCCCTAAAGAGTTTTGGCACTATCGGTACTACTAATAATGTTCAAATCGGTAATTATGGGGTAATTACCGCTTCTCTGGCATCTAATATCCATAACATTAATAATGCTCAAAGAGTCCTGATAGGTTATAGTTATGAGTCTTCAAGCTGGGATTTTAATGCTAATATAAGTAAAAACGGTAATAATTATTATGATATTTATAATTATCCGCTGCTTACTTCTTCCGAGATAAGTTATCAAATGTCAGCAGGTTATAACGGTGAAACATTAGGTAGTATTTCCGTTAATTTTTTATCTTTTGCTTCAGATACTAGTGAAAGGAAAAGTAAGCGTTTGCAAATTATATCAACTAGTTATCAACGAGATATTACCCAAAACACTTTTTTTAATATTACTGCCGGAACGGATTTAAATAGAAAACACCAACATACTTTTGCTTATATGACTTTTGGCATGAATCTTGGCGGCTCAAAAAGCGCTAGTGTAAGTAATTCTTATCAAAATAAATATAATACTAAACAAATTAATTTTTCTGCTCCTATAAGTACACCGCTTGGCTTTGGATATACTGCAAATTTAATGCAAGGTAAGACTCTGGATTATAATTTGCAATTTAACAGAAACGGTCAAATCGGTGATACTGCCTTATATTTATATAAATATAATAAAAATTTAACTTCACAATTGGAAGTTAAGGGAAGTATTGTTACTTTAGACAAAGATTTTTACTTTACTAGACCGATTAATGATAGCCTAGCTCTGGTTAAAGTAGGAAAACTAAAAGATGTTGCTATTTATAATAATAACCTAATAACCGGTTATACTAATAAGGATGGAAAAGTGCTTATACCTAACGTCTTGCCTTACATATCATCGGAGATAAGGTTAGATGACGAAACTCTTCCTTTAGATACCGAATTTAATTCTCTAGCTTTAAAAGTAGCGCCAAAATGGAAAAGTGCGGTTGTAGTAGATTTTGGCGTTACTATAGTCAATAGTGTAGAAATGGTTTTAGTAGACGGAAATAAACAAGTTATACCTTTCGATAAAATTGTTACGATTGAAGGTATAGAAGAGGAATTATTTGTCGGATATAACGGTAAGTTATATATACATAATATTAAAGATTTAAAGTCATTAAAAGGTAAGGCCTGTCAGGATGATGATTGTTGCCGCTTTGAGGCATCAATTAATAATGATTTTACTGCCTCAGATTCAATATTAGATTTAGGAGAGGTGGTATGCGAATAGTAAAATTAATAATTTTTATTTGTATTAATTTAAGCTTAATTTCTAATAGCTTTGCAGTTTGTACCGCAACTATTCCAACAGTTGCCTTCGGTAATTTTGCTCCTTTTGCCAATACTCCTACACCGATTACTATTAATATGTCCGTAACATGCACAGGTCTAGTTGGGTTACTTCTTAATTATAGTGTGGGTTTTAGTACCGGCTCATCAGGGACTTTTACCCCTCGTCAAATGAAAAGTGGAATAAAGACGCTTAATTATAATTTATATAAGGATAATCCTAGAACGCAAATTCTTAATCTCACTAATATTGTGGTTACCGGTAGTTTCACCCTTATTATCGGTTCGGGAACTAATAACCACACAATATACGCAACGCTCCCGGCGCAGCCTCTTGCCCAAGCCGGTTCTTACACTGATACTATTACTGCTACCGTAACATACTGACTATATTTTTACATTGTAGTTGTTAAAAAATCTACTTTCCCTAGGTTATGCGGGAGCGCTTAGTGTCAAGAAAAAAATCTGTTATAATTTTAAATATTTATATTGAATAAAATGTTATTCTCGTGTCTACTAAGGATATATTATGATACCCAAAATCGGTACGAAAATGTACCTAATTAATGAGTTATGTGGATAGGTAAAACTCTTGAGATGTCATTACCGCGGGGCAATGCCTGCGTGGATACTAGAATCGTCATTGCGAGGAGGCACATCGTGCCGACGCGGCAATCTAGGAAAAAATTAGTACAAAATGCATTGTTGCATGGCTCTAAAAAAGTGCCGTATGTCATTCTAGTTAAAGGCGGGAATCCAGGCTTCTTGTGTCATCCTGAAATAAATTCAGGATATATTAAAAGAGATGCTGAAACAAGTTCAGCATGACTATAATTTTTCTGGATTCCCGCCTTTATAGTTAGAATGACATCTTCAGGTAATACTGGCGTTGTTGCAGGAAATATTTTGGCTGTTTTAAGTTTTTATAACATCATTTTAGCTATCCACGCTAAATATTAATTCTTACTCTATTACTAAATTTATCAATATATTAAGTACATATAATGAACGCACCTGCAAAAGCTAAATTTCAAATAAATATCGATCTTAATAACGATAATTTGCTTACCTCTTTCGGTAAAGCCGTTTTAAGAGATCGTTACCTTTTAAAGAATGAAAATTTTCAAGAATTATTTGCTAGAGTTTCAAGTTATTATGCGGCAAATAAAGAGCATGCACAGCGATTATATGGCTATATGAGTAAAATGTGGTTCATGCCGGCAACGCCGATTTTAAGTAACGGCGGAACGGATAGAGGTTTACCCATTTCGTGTTTCTTAAATGAAACTAATGATAGTTTAGACGATATAGTAGAATTATGGACGGAAAATGTTTGGCTCGCATCACGCGGCGGCGGAATCGGTAGTTATTGGGGAAATGTTCGTTCTATCAATGAAGTAATCAGCGGTAAAGGTAATTCTTCGGGAATCATACCGTTTATTAAAGTGATGGACTCCATGACTCTTGCCATTTCACAAGGCTCTATTAGACGTGGTTCATCTGCCGTATATTTACCGATTAACCATCCGGAAATTGAGGAGTTCATCGATATAAGACGTCCGACCGGCGGCGATATTAATCGTAAAGCTCTAAATATTCATCACGGTATAGCCGTAACCGATGAATTTATGAAAGCCGTTGAGCATGATAAGGATTTTGAGCTTATTAGTCCGGCAACTAAAAAAGTCGTCAGTAAAGTTAGAGCTAGAGATTTGTGGGTTAAGTTACTAACTACCAGAATAGAGACCGGTGAGCCGTATCTGTTATTTATTGATAGTGTTAATAGAGCTATACCGGAGCATCACAAAAAACTAGGGCTGCAAGTTAAAATGTCGAATCTTTGTAGTGAAATTACCTTGCCGACGGGAATCGATCATTTGGGCAAAGCCAGAACCGCCGTTTGCTGTCTGTCTTCATTAAATTTGGAATATTTTGAAGAGTGGCAACATGATAAAGAATTTATTCCGGCTATTATGCTTTTCCTCGATAATGTGCTAGAAGATTTTATCAATAAAGCACCTGATACTATGGCAAGAGCCAAATACTCAGCCACGCGTGAGCGTAGCGTCGGCCTTGGTGTAATGGGATTCCATTCATTCCTACAATTAAAGAATGTACCGATTGAGTCGGTAATGGCGAAAGTTTGGAATAAAAAAATATTTGAGCATATAGGGGGCGAAGCCGATAAAGCTTCAATAGCTTTGGGAGAGGAGAGGGGAGCTTGCCCTGATGCGGAAGAAGTGGGAAGTAAGGAGCGTTTTAGTAATAAAACGGCGATTGCGCCGACTGCTTCAATTTCGGTTATTGCCGGCAATGCCTCACCGGGAATTGAGCCGTTTGCCGCTAATAGTTTTATTCAGAAAACTTTAACCGGTTCTTTTAACGTACGTAATAAACATTTAGAAAAGCTTTTAATGGAGAAAGGTTTTAATAATGAGCAAGTTTGGTCTTCGATTGCCACGCATGAAGGATCAGTGCAGCATTTAACATTCTTATCGAACGAAGAAAAAGAAGTGTTTAAAACTGCTTATGAGATAGATCAAAATTGGCTGATAGAGTTAGCTGCCGACAGAACGCCGCACATTTCACAAGCTCAGTCCTTAAATATTTTTCTGCCCGGTAACGTCAGTAAAAATTATTTAAATAATATCCATTTTAAAGCCTGGAAAAAGGGTGTAAAAAGTTTGTATTATTGCCGCTCGACTTCAATCCAACGAGCAGATAAAGTTTCCCATAACGTGCTTAAAGTTGATTTTAAAGATATCGAGAAAGACAATGAGAAAATTGACGATGCCGGTAAAATTGCAGAGGCAAATAAATATGACGAATGTTTAGTTTGTCAGTAAAATATAGATTTTACCGATGTCAATGTTGCGTGGATCGATAAAACCATAGTTGTCATTCCTAGCTCAAGGCGGCGTTGTTGTATGGCTCGAATTTTCGATGTCATTCCCTGCTCTCTTATGTCATTCCCGCGCAGGCGGGAATCCAGAAAATTATAGTCCTCCTGAATTTATTTCAGGATATTTTTCAAGAGATGCTGAAACAAGTTCAGCATGACAAATAAAAGTCTGGATTCCCTCTTTCGAGGGAATGACATAGGAACCTGCTTTACTCATCCATGCAACAACGCCCCGCCTTGAGCTAGGAATGACATCGAAAATTCGAGCCATGCAATAACGCCGGCTTGACCACGGTATAACACCGAAAAGTTAAAAGAATAAATAAAAGGAAATATATGTCACTACTTGATGCAAGCCCGATTTATAAACCGTTTTCCTACCCGTGGGCATATGAAGCTTGGCATACCCAGCAAAAAATTCATTGGTTGCCTGAGGAAGTACCGCTGGCTGATGACGTTAAAGATTGGAAATATAATCTCACACCCGGTGAGAAACATTTATTAACACAAATATTTCGCTTTTTTACGCAAGCCGATATTGAAGTAAATAATTGTTATATGAAACATTACTCAAGAGTATTCCAGCCGACGGAAATATTAATGATGTTATCGGCTTTTTCTAACATGGAAACAATTCATATAGCGGCTTATTCTCACTTACTTGATACGGTGGGGATGCCGGAAGTCGAATATTCAGCTTTCCTTAAATATAAGGAAATGAAAGATAAATATGATTATATGCAGCGTTTCGGTGTTGGAACAAAAGAAGATATCGCCGCTACTTTAGCCGTCTTTGGAGCTTTTACCGAAGGGCTACAATTATTCGCATCTTTCGCAATTATGCTAAATTTCCCGCGTTTTAATAAAATGAAAGGTATGGGGCAAATTATTGCCTGGTCGGTAAGAGATGAAACGTTACATACTAATTCGATTATTATGTTGTTTAAAACTTTTGTTAGAGAAAATCCGGAAGTTTGGACTGAAGAGCTTCGTAGCCGTCTTTATGAAGCATGCGCTACCATCGTGCATTTTGAAGATGCTTTTATTGAGCTGGCTTTTGAGGTAGGCGGAATTGAAGGATTAACTGCCAGGGAAGTAAGGCAATATATCCGTTATATTGCCGATCGTAGGTTAATGCAGCTGGGTCTTAAAGAAATTTATTTAGTTGATCATAATCCTTTGCCTTGGCTTGATGAAATGCTAAACGGCGTTGAACATACCAACTTTTTTGAAAACAGACCGACGGAATATACCAAAGCGGCAACTACCGGCTCTTGGGAAGAGGTCTTTGCCGAAATGGATGATAAGTAATACTCCTCTGTTTTTGGTATTGTTGCATGGATACCGGAATGTCATTGCGAGGAGGCATTGGCTTTGTTGCATGGCTCGATCTTACCCCGTCATTGCGAGGAGGGACGTAGTCTCGACGCGGCAATCCAGGAAAAAATTAGTACAAAATGTTATGTAAATTATTATTTTCGGGATTACCGCGTTCCCTTTGTTCGCGGCTTTGTTGCATGGATGGTTAAAATCGCTTAAAACTTGTCATACCGTGGTCAAGCCCACTACTGTACGAACGTTGAAAAAAGGCTGTGTCATGCCGTGACTTGATCACGGCATCCAGGAGAATAAAGCCATATTAGACTTATTTTAGAATCTTTTTATGATATTATAAGCTGGATTCCGTGGTCGTAGCCACGGAATGACAGAATTTTTACCTCTTTATTTAAACGTTCGTACACTAGTGGGTCAAGCCACGGTATGACATCGTACTTATAATAACCATAATACGGTAAATTATGAGCCATGCAACAACGCCCCGCCTTTAGCTAGAATGACACCAAAAATTCGATCCATGCAACAAAGCTTTTGGTCGCTTGCAATGACGGGTTTTATGGATTCACGCACTCGCCCCTCGTTTTACATTTCAATTTTCCAAATCATTTGAGTATTAATAACTAAATACCGGTACTAAATATTATCCTTCAACCAAATGAAAAGTTTTTTGAGAAAGCCGATATTTTCGTTTAATTCAATATGAAAAGATTCCTGTTGTTGTTTTAAGGCATGAATTTTTAGCATACCGATAATTGTGGAATAAATAGCCGGATTATAATCTTCGGCAAAGCCGTCAATAATATCCGGTTTGCCGATTCTAGCTTGTCTCTCAAAAATTCTACCGGCAAGTTCCTTTACTCCTCTAAGCATTGACCCGCCGCCGGTGATAATAGTCCGAGAAACAACCATTTGCCCTTTTGTTGCTTTATCATATTCTGTTTTTACCATGGTTAATATTTCTTCTACCCTTGGACCGATTATTTCGGTAAGCTTATAAATAGTGATTGGCGTATTAAGATTATAAGGACTATCAATTTGTAAATCTTCTAAATTGATAATAGAATCTTTGTCAAATGAAGATAATATTGCATTACCGTAGAGAATTTTTAATTTTTCTGCCGTAATAAGATCCACTCCAAAAACTTTGGCGATGTCGGAACTAATATGAAAGCTCCCTAGATACACGTGACCCGTATATATTAATTTACCGGCAAAAAAAATACCGAAGGAAGTGGTTTTATCTCCCATATCTATAATAAGAGAGCCGAGTTTTTTCTCATCTTCTGAAAGACAAGCAATTCCTGAGGCATAAATAGCGAGTATGATGTTAGTAATTTCAACGTGACATTTAGCAAAACAATTAACGATATTTGAAAGCATATTGCTATTTGCGGCTATAACATGCAGTTCGCAAGCTAATTCTTTACCGTACATGCCTATAGGGTTTTCAACCGCATTATTATCAAGGGTGAATTCTATAGGAAAATAATGAATAATTTCTTGATCTTTAATTTTAAATTCTAATAATGCTTTTTGTAGTAATTTTTTAACGTCTTGGTCTGAAACAATTATATTTGTAAGTTTTATTTTATAATTCACGTAATATGATTTAGTGGCAGCTCCCGATAAAGAGACAATTACTTTTTTGATATTTTTACCGCAATCTTTTTCCAAAGCGTAAATTGCTCCAATAAGGCTGCTCTCTGCACTTTTTAAATCTAATATAATACCTGACTTAATGCCTCTAGAATGATGTAAATTTTGGCTAACTATCTTAGTTTCGCCTTTTTTACCGATATAAGCGGCAATACAGGCAATTTTACTACTGCCGAAATCCAACGCCACAAAATTCGATATTTTATCTTTCATGTCTTATAATTAATTATTTTATATCTTCCTAAACATCTAAATTTACTACGTTTAAAGCATTCGCTTGAATAAATTGGCGTCTCGGTTCAACTATATCCCCCATTAACGTTGAAAAAATTTCTTCGGCACTGTCAATTTCCGTTACTCTTACCTGTAATAAAGTTCTGGTAGTCGGGTCAAGTGTAGTTTCCCATAATTGTTCGGAATTCATTTCGCCAAGACCTTTAAAACGTTGGACGGTTATACCTTTCTTACCGTATTCCGTAATAATATTTAACAGTTGATAAGGAGTTAATATATTAAATTCTTGGTTTTTAGTTAAAAACTTTAACTGCTTTTTGAAGATATTAGAGAAAGCAAGAGCCATTTTAGATATTTGCCCAAATTCAAAAGACTCTAATTGTTCCCGCAGTAATATTTTACTTTCCTTCAAGCCTCGACTAAAACGGAAAAATTCTACACTATTTTCATGAAGTAATACTTCCCAAACAGTTTTATCAAGTGAGATTTGCGTAGCATTTAAGATATCCAAGGCTTTTTGAAGATCAGCTTCCCTTTCCTTATTAAATATTTCGTTATTTAGCAAATTATTAATGGCTAAACTTTCGGCAATCGGGCGATTAAATTTTTTACTAGCCTGATCAAGCAAACCGTTAAATTTAATCACCTTGGTAATAAATTCTTCTAAATCTAGACCGGTTAGTTGCTCTTGGTCGGATAAGATCAGTGAGGCATCATTAATGGTTGATTTTATTAGATAATCTTGGAGTGCTTGTTCGTTTTTTAAATAAAGTTCTTGGCTGCCTTTTTTTACTTTATAAAGCGGTGGCTGCGCTATATATAAATATCCTTTATTAATAAGTTCCGGCATATGACGATAAAAAAATGTCAGCAACAAGGTTCTAATATGGGAACCGTCGACATCCGCATCGGTCATAATAACAATTTTATGATATCTAAGTTTTTCAAGCGAAAAATCCTGTACGCCTATATTAGTGCCAAGAGCAGTAATTAAAGTACCGATTTGGTCGGAATTAAGCATCTTATCGAATCTTGCCCGCTCAACATTGAGAATTTTACCGCGCAAAGGCAAAATAGCCTGAGTTTTGCTATCTCTTCCCTGTTTTGCCGTACCGCCGGCAGAATCTCCTTCTACTAAAAATAACTCAGAAAGTGCCGGGTCTTTTTCATGACAATCGGCAAGCTTACCGGGTAAATTAGATATCTCTAAAGCGGATTTCCGTCTAGTTAATTCCCTAGCTTTTCTAGCGGCTTCCCTTGCTGTTGCCGCTTCCATGATTTTATTGATAATTAATTTGGCTTCGCTAGGATGCTCTTCAAACCATTCAAGAATTTTAGTGTGTACGGCATTTTCGACTACCGGACGCACCTCGGAACTTACTAGCTTATCTTTGGTTTGCGAAGAAAATTTAGGATCGGGTACTTTAACGGACAAAACGCAAGATAAACCTTCTCGAGCATCCTCACCTATAAACTCACTTTTCATTTTTTTATCAAGTCCGGTGCTTTTAAGATAAGCGCTAATAACACGGGTCAAACCCGATTTAAAAGCACTAAGGTGAGTACCGCCGTCGCGTTGTCTGATATTATTAGTAAAGCATAAAATATTTTCATGATAAGAATCATTCCAATGCATCGCAAACTCAAGGCTAATACCGGATTCAGGGTTATTAGTATTTATCGATATACATTGATGCACGGCATGCTTAGCACGGTCTATATATTTAACATATTCTTCTACTCCGCCCGTATAATAAAATTCTACGGCCTTTAATTCTTCAAATCTATTATCGGTTAATAAAATCTTTACTCCGGAATTTAAAAAAGCCAGCTCCCGCAAACGATGTTCAATAGTTGCAAAGTCAAATTCTATTTTACTAAAAGTTTCAACTGACGGGAAAAAAGTAATTTCCGTACCTTTTCTCTCAATAGCTTCACCAAGGCAAGCAAGCGGCGCTTCTGCCGCTCCGTTATTAAACTTAATGAAATATTCTTTATTAGCGCGCCATATACGAAGCTCCAACCATTCGGATAGCGCATTTACTACCGATACGCCGACGCCGTGCAATCCTCCGGAAACTTTATAGGAGTTTTGATCGAACTTACCGCCGGCATGTAATTGCGTCATGATTACTTCAGCTGCCGAAATTCCTTCTTCTTCATGGATGTCGATAGGTATCCCGCGACCGTTATCACGCACGGTTACCGAACCGTTTTTGTTTAAAGTTACCTGAACTAAATCACAATGTCCCGCTAGAGACTCATCAATAGCGTTGTCGACTACTTCATAAATCATATGATGAAGACCGGAACCGTCATCGGTATCACCGATATACATTCCGGGTCTTTTCTTTACCGCTTCAAGACCCTTTAAAACTTTAATAGAATCGGCACTATATGATTCCTCGATAATCAATTCTTCTATAATATTTTGTTCATTATTTGACATATATCTCACATACTGATAAAACGAATCTTACAAGTATACTCAAACTTGTAGGAAGAGTAAAGTTTTCTAATAAAGTTATTAAAAGGAAAGGAATCGTCATTGCGAGGAGTAGTTGCTGCGTGGATGGTTAAAGCATGCTCGATGTCATTCCTAGCTAAAGGCGGCGTTGTTGCATGGCTCAATATTTTTGCAAAGCAATTCGGTGTCATGCCACGGTATGACACCCACTACTGTACGAACGTTGAAAAAAGGCTGTGTCATGCCGTGACTTGATCACGGCATCCAGGAAAATAAAGCCATATTAGACTTATTTTAGAATCTTTTTATGATATTATAAGCTGGATTCCGTGGTCGTAGCCACGGAATGACAGAATTTTTACCTCTTTATTTAAACGTTCGTACAGTAGTGGGTATGACACCATACTTGTAATAACCATAATACGCAATCGGCAAGGCATAATTAAATAATTTAGAGACACTAATGAATAAGTTAGATTTTAAAAATATTTTAGAAGTAGTAAATGACTACGACGTATTCTTATTTGATCTTTGGGGAGTAGTAATTGAAGGACAATATACCTACCCAAATGTTGTAGATAACATTAATAAAATAATAGCGCAAAAAAAAGTATTTTTTGTTTCAAATGCACCTCGTAATACTTTTTCTTTATTTCAAATGGTTAAATCTTGGGGACTTAACGCTACTTCAAAAATGATTATTAGCTCAGGAGAAGTAGCCGTTGAAATGATTTTAGAAAGCTTTGATCGGTTTGGTATCGAAAAGCCGATAATATATCATTTAGGTTTTGAAGAAAATGATATAATAAACGGTATACAATGCCCGATTACTAACAATATTGAAGAAGCAAATATTTTGCTTTTAACTCTTTATCGAGATGAAAGTGAAAATTTAGACTTAGACGAATTTGACGATATCCTCAAAATGTCCGTTAAACGCGGTATGATTAATCTTTGCGCTAATCCTGATATCGGTATTAACCAGCGCGGTGTATATAGATATTGTTCCGGTTATTATGCACAAAAATTAAAGCAATTCGGTGGGGAAGTAGTTTATACGGGAAAACCTTACGGCGAAATCTATAATAAAGTATTAAAGCAGTTAGATAACGTACCGAAAAACCGTATCTTGATGATCGGAGATACTTTTTATACCGATATTTTAGGAGCTAATAAACTTGGCATCGATTCTGCTTTAGTCTTAACCGGTAATGCCGAAAAATTTCATAATAAGTATCATGATTTAGATGAAAAACTAGTACAGCTAAAAATTGCCGCTGCCGAGCAGGACGTAATGCCGAGTTTTGTTATTAAGCTAAATTAGATATTTACTAGCAATATTATTTATTGATGTTAGCGTGATAATTTGCTATATCATTAAAAAAGTTGTCATTGTGAGGAAGCAATGACTGCGTGGATGGTTCAATAAAAGCAGCAGTATGTCATTCCCGCTGCTCCCTATGTCATTCCCGCGCAGGCGGGAATCCGGAAAATTATAGTCATCCTGAATTTATTTCAGGATCTTTTTCAAGAGATGCTGAAACAAGTTCAGCATGACAAAAAAAGTCTGGATTCCCGCCTGCGCGGGAATGACATCGAAAATTTGAGCCATGCAACAAGGCGTTCCGCGGCTCGCAATGACGATTCCGGTATCCACGCAGGCATTGCCTCTTTAGCTCTGACATTTCGGTTAAGCGGTCGTGGCGAAATTGGTAGACGCGCAGCATTGAGGGTGCTGTTCTGTAAAAAGATTGGAAGTTCAAATCTTCTCGACCGCACCAATTATATTATTTTGTCATTCCGTGGCTTGACCCACTACTGTACGAACGTTTAAATAAAGAGGTAAAAATTCTGTCATTCCGTGGCTACGACCACGGAATCCAGCTTATAATATCATAAAAAGATTCTAAAATAAGTCTAATATGGCTTTATTTTCCTGGATGCCGTGATCAAGTCACGGCATGACACAGCCTTTTTTCAACGTTCGTACAGTAGTGGGCTTGACCACGGCATCCAGTCTTTTTATTAAGGCTTTTTCCGGATACCGTGGTCAAGCGGTGTTGTTGCATGGATAAGAAATTGCCATAAAAAGGGTGTCATTCCCGCGAAAGCGAGAATCCAGCTTTTTTTGTCATGCTGAACTTGTTTCAGCATCTCTTGAAAAATATCCTGAAATAAATTCAGGATGACTTAAAAAGTATTTTTCTGGATTCCCGCCTTTAGCTAGAATGATACCGAGAGCGTTTTTAACCATCCATGCAACAACGCCGGCTTGATTACGGAATGACATTTTTTGACCTTTGCCCATTAAGTTAACACCAAGCGTCTTTAGACCTTGTGAAGTTTTCTAAAATAACTTAATTTTGGCTCTTTTTTGCTGTAAATTATAAGATTTTTTTGAAATATGAATAACTATTCCTGCAAAAATCTTATTAATGTTCGCTAAAAAACATCTCAAAATATAAATTAATGAGAAAATTTCACAAGGTCTAGCTAGTAGGTAAAAAATTATGCCTAATATGTTCAAAAGCATATTACCTGATCATCATGATCATTTTGCTGAAATTTTTGATCAAATTAATGATCTTTTAGATGATAAGCAATTTGCTGCTGCGGCAAAAATGCTATCAGAATTGCATTATGCTGATTTGGCTGATTTTTTAGATAACGTCAACAACAGAACCTACAAAAAAATTCTTCCTTTTTTAAAAGATACTATAAAACCGGAAACATTAGTATGGTTAAATGCTAATAGTAAGCCTTTAGTAATAGAAGCACTCGGCATACAAAAAACTACGGAATTAATTAATAAGCTGGTTATAGAAGACGCTATTGAAGTAATAATAGATTTGGACGATGATACAAAACAGCTAATTTTAAACGGGCTTAGTAAAGAAAAAAGGCAACAAATTGCGGAAGGGTGTACTTATCCGGAAAATACCGTCGGTAGAGTAATCGAAAGAGACTTTATTAACCTTCAAGAAAATTGGACTGTCGGAGAATCGATAAATTTTATTAAACACAAAAAACAAGATTTCCACGCGGCTATCGTAACCGATAATAAATCTCGTCCCGTAGGTATTATATTACTCAGTACTTTACTTAAACACGAAAATGAAGAATTAATAAAGGATTTAATAAATAAAGACTTTAAGCTTGCAGATGCTTTTACGGATTTAAATGAGCTAAGCTTTATTTTTAGGCAATATGCGCTAACTATAGTACCGGTAGTAAATAAAAGCGGGAAATTAGTAGGTAGCGTATCGATAAATAATATAATTTATATTATTGAGGAACAAGCCGAAAAAGATATCTTATCGCTTAGCGGTGTTCATACTCAAGATACTTTCTTTAATTTATTTTATACGGTTAAACATCGTTTTCCTTGGTTATTCGTTAATTTGATTACTGCCTGCATGACCTCGCTTATTATCAATCACTTTAACGATACTATCTCAAAACTTGTAGCACTTGTAGTTATCATGCCGATCGTTGCCTCGATGGGAGGAAATGCCGGAACGCAGGCTATGACCGTCACGGTGAGAGCTTTAGCTAACAAAGATATTCATTATAATAATTTTAGTAAAGTAATATTAAAAGAAATTGCCGTTTGCGGTTTTAACGGTTTTGTTCTTGCTTTTATCGGCGCAGGGTTAAGTTTTGTGATGTTACTTGATACAAATCTTAGCATAATTTTTGCTATTGCCGTTATTTTAAATTTTCTTGTTGCCGGATTGTTCGGCTCGGCTATACCTATAGCATTACATTATTTTGACATAGATCCTGCTGCCGGCTCCGGTGTTTTTCTCACCACTATAACGGATGCGTTCGGCTTTTTAACTTTCTTAAGCCTAGCTTATGCTTTTTTGGTGTAACCTGCACCATTTTAATATAGACCTCTCTGGTTTTATTCCTGCGGTGTCATGTCGGTGGCGACAACACCAATAACGTTCGAGAATGACATTGACAAATTAGAATTATTTAATTATAAATACTTATTATTTAGAAATTTCATTTTTCGTTCGGTATAAAATTATATGAAGCGTACATTTCAACCAAGTAATTTAGTAAGAAAGAGAAGACACGGTTTTAGAGCAAGAATGGCTACTGTCGCAGGAAGAGAAATATTAAGAAAGCGCCGTGCCAAAGGTAGAAAAAAATTATCTGCCTAATAAATTGTTTATTACTTCATTAAAAAATCAAAAAGAATTTGAGCTTGTAAATAAGCGCGGTAAAAAGCTGCATGGGAAATATTTTATTTTAGTAATAGTAAAAAATTTCTCTGCCCTCCTTAATAACTGCCAAAACACTATTTTTTTAGGAATAAAAGTTAGTAAAAAACTAGATAAAAGAGCAGTAATTCGCAATAAAATCAAAAGACGTATAAAGCATTTAACAAGACTTATTATTAATAACCCTAAATTTAAAATAACTAATTTAGGTATGATAATAATCCCTCGAAAAGGCTTTGATAAAGTAGATTTTTCTATTTTAACCCATGAGTTAAACAAACTAATTTTTCAGAATCTTTAGATGATAGTTCTTAAGCCCAATCATTCAATTATTGAAGATTTGAAAATAAGCCTGAAATAATAATGATTGGCGTTGTTGCATGGATGGTTAAAATCGCTTAAAACTTGTCATACCGTGGTCAAGCAACTAGATGACACCGTACTTATAATAACCATAATACGGTAAATTATTAGCCATGCAACAATGCTTCCAGTCGCTCGCAATGACGATTCCGGTAGCCATGCAACAATGCTATAACGATTTAAAAAACGAATATTTATTTTTTAACCTCTCATTCTCAATTTTTTGTTTGTTTTTTTCTCTTTTTGCTTATTTAAAGTATCATTTTGATTAGTTTTTAGAGTTTTTGTTAAATCTATAACCTCTTTCTTATTATTTCTATTCCGCTTATTTAAAATATCTTTTGTGTCTTCAAAAAATTTAGGATTAGCTTCCATAGCTTTTGTTAAATTTGTATATTCTTGAGCCTTAGTAGGGTACTCATAAAATGGATTCAGTCCTTTAGTAAAATCTTTTATATAATTTTCCTCACTGTTATCTATATACCGCTCTTTTCTTGTCAAAAATGCTTTTAGCCCATCGTTATTTATTTCTTCTTCAAATTCTTTTTTGATTTCACGAAACTTTTCTTGTTTATCGGTATCTTTCATTCCCCGGTAATTTTTATCTGTTATTAGCTTTTTTAAAGCTAATGTTTGAATAGTTTGTTCTTTTGTAAATTCTTCCAATTGTTTTAAATTTTTATAATTCGGGGTATCTTGTTTTTTAAACTCTTCATTTATATTTAATTTAAATATTTTTTGAACGTCATTTCTTTCTTTTTCACTAAGCCCGTCGGTAATTAAAGATATACTAGTCATTACACCGTAGCCGGTAGCTTTTAAAATAGCGATTACGTTACCGCTAACTCCTTCAATAATACCGGCTGCAATATAAGCTGCTCCACCTATATTATCTGCTAGCACTCGGCCGGTGCTTGATAAATTTTTTGAATTTATATTATATTTATTTTTATTGGGATTTTTCTGTTCTATTTGTTGCGGTATATATAATTCATTTTTTAAAGCATTTTTTAAGCCGGCTTCTAAAGATAAGATATAATTTTGCGTAGTTTTAGCATTTCTATTCTGAACTAATAAGTTATTTTCCTTATGAAGTTTACGTAAAGAGTGTATCTTTAAAGTTTTGTTTACCGCTTGAATTCCTACCCCTATTGCCGCTATACTTGCTACTGCTATAATTAAGGGAGATATAGGCATAAAAATTCCGGTAAGCGCAATTGCAGCGCCTCCAAGAGACAGCACATAGTTAAAACTATTGCTGAATAAAATTTTACCTACTTTACTATTTTTAAAAAACTCCCATTTAGGCTTTATTTTAGCAAATATCTGACCGATTTTTGATTTTTTTTCCGGGATAGTGTTTTCAAAATTGCTAGTTTGTGATTTTTTTAAAGGTAAGTTTTTTCTGCTTGGTAAGGCTAAATCGTCTTTACTCCTTTTTTCAACAATTGTTGCTTTAAGCTTTGAGATTTTTTTTTGATTTTCAATTTCTAAATCATCGATTGTGTTTTTTTTCAAATTCTTTATTTTAGTCATTGAATTAATAACCTCTATAATCTAAATTATAACAAATTATAATAGGCTCCTAAAATTTTATAATCAAATAAATACAGTAAATTATTAGTAGATTTTAATTATTAAAATGTTACTCAACCTAAAATATACAAATAAATGTCCGGAAAAGAATTAAACAAAATCGTTGCGGCTGTCTTGTTGGCTAGTTTAATTGCAATGATGGTAGGATTTATTGCGAATATACTTTATAAACCAAATTTACAAGCCTCGCATCGAGGTTATAGCGTCGCGGTAGATGAATCGCCTTCATCTCAAATTAATGCAGAGGCTGCAGAGGCGGTAATAAATATACCGGAATTAATGAAAAATGCTAATGCCGACAACGGTAAAGAAATAGCAAAAAAATGCTTAGTATGCCACTCTTTAGATAAGGATGGACCAAATAAAATAGGTCCTCATCTTTGGGATGTTGCAGGGCGTCCGAAAGCTAGCATAGAAGATTATAAATATTCCGGTGCATTAACTAAAATCGGCGGCGTATGGGATGATGATAGTCTATTTTCTTTTTTGCATAAGCCGAGTAAATACGCGCCGGGGACGAAAATGTCTTTTATAGGGTTATCAAAACCGCAAGACGTAGCCGATGTTATATTATTCTTAAAAACATATGTCCATGATAAGTAACTATTTTGATGTCATTACTACATAGGCGTGGCGTTGCTGCATGGATCGAAAATTGCTATATTTTTGGTATTCTTTAAAAGTACCGTGATATCATGCCGTGGCTTGACCACGGCATCCAGTCAGGCTTTTTAATTTTTTCTGGATACCGTGGTCAAGCCCACTACTGTACGAACGTTTAAATAAAGAGGTAAAAATTCTGTCATTCCGTGGCTACGACCACTTCAGTCCAGCTTATAATATCATAAAAAGATTCTAAAATAAGTCTAATATGGCTTTATTTTCCTGGATGCCGTGATCAAGTCACGGCATGACACAGCCTTTTTTCAACGTTCGTACAGTAGTGGGTCAAGCCACGGTATGACACCGTACTTATAATAACCATAATACGGTAAATTATTAGCCACGCAACAACACCCATAGGTGTTGTTGTGTGGATAGTTAAAAGCATCTTCTAGGGTTACCGACTAACTTTATAATATAGGATAGATAAATTAAAATGTTCAATATCTCACTAACGGAATTATGGTTAATAATAGGAGTAATTTGTTTCATTATAGAATTTGGTGCTGCTCCTAATATCGGGTTTTTATTTTTTGGTTTCGGCGCATTATCAAATGCTATCGTAACATATAATTATCCTATTTTATTAAAAGAGCAATTAACAATTTTCGGCTTACTATCTTTGTTATGGTTTATTATATTATGGCGACCTCTTAAAAAATATATTTATAAAAATAGTAACCTAAAACAAAGTAATTATTCTGATATGATTAACAAAGAAGTAGAAGTTTATAGCCCTACAATCTCTTCCGGCCAAATGGGACAAGTAAAATGGTCGGGGGTTATTATGAATGCTTTATTAGAAGAAAGTGAGCGGGAAGAAGCTAAAGCAGGCGATAGGATTTTTATTGCGGAGGTACAAGGTAATATATTAATTTGCTCAAGAACTAGTAATTTAAAATGATTCGATGTATTTTTGCGTAGATAGCTGAGGCTCATCATTGCGCGGAGGCAAAGCGTTGTTGTATGACTACCGGAATCGTCATTGCGAGCATTTGTGAGCTTTGTTGCATGGCTCGAATTTTTGATGTCATTCTAGCTAAAAGCGGGAATCCAGAAAAGTATTTAAGCGAATTATATAGTAAATTTTTATATAATTTTGTTTATTTTAAGTATTTTTTTTAGATTCCCGCTTTTAGCTAGAATGACATACGGCACTTTTTTAGAGCCATGAAACAAAGCCCCGCCTGCGCGGGAATGACATACTGCTGCTTTTATCGAGCCAGGTTTTTATACTGATTTTATTAATTGATTGGATTCTATAAACAAATTTATGAAAGAAACTTTTAATGTTAGTAAGCTTAATAACGGCTTAACTATCCTTACCTATAATATGCCTTATGTAAATTCGGTAGCGATAAATTTAATTGCCAAAGTCGGCAGTCGCTTTGAAACTCATGCAGAAGAAGGTATCTCTCATTTTCTTGAGCATATGGCGTTTAAAGGTACAAAAACGAGAAACGCTAAACAAATTGCCGAAGAATTTGACGAGATAGGGGGGCATTTCAACGCCTATACCGGTCATGAGCAAACAATATATTACTCGAAAGTGTTACCGGAAAACTGCCGTAAAGCTCTAGAGATATTGGCGGATATAATCCAAAATTCTACTTTTGCCGAAGAAGAAATCGCTAAAGAATATCAAGTAATTTTACAAGAAATTGCGCATAGCCAAGATAATCCCGATGATCTAATATATGAGAAATTTTATAATAGCGTTTATAAGGATCAGCCGCTGGGGAAGCCTATTTTAGGAACTAGTAAAACTCTCGCTACTTTTAATAAAAAACATTTTTCTAACTTTATCGATAAACATTATACCGCGCAAAATCTTTACTTATCGGTAGCGGGCAATATCACCCACGAGGAAATAATAAAGACGGCAGAACAATTATTTTCTTCTTTAAAACAAGGAACGAGTAATAATTTTGAGCCGGCAAGATATGTCGGCGGTTATTGTCCCGTTATCAAAGATTTAGAACAGACTACTTTAATATTAGGCTTTGAAGGGGTAGGATATCTTAATATGCAACAACTTTATCAAGCCCAGCTACTCGCTTTAATATTTGGCGGCGGTATGTCGTCAAGATTATTTCAGCAAATTAGGGAAAAATTAGGTTTAGCCTATGGAGTAGGCAGTTATAATAGTTCTTATTGCGATAGCGGTGTATTTACTATTTATGCTTCCACCGCTCATGATAAATTAGAATTATTAAGTACGGAATTGATAAATGAAATAAAGAAAATTATGGAATCGGTGCAGGAATCTGAAATTATTAGGGCTAAAACGCAATTAAGAAGTAATATTTACATGGCTCAGGAAAAACCTGCTTACAAATCTGAGGAAATCGGTAAAAATTATGCTATTTTTAATAAATATATATCTATAGAGGAAACTATGGAGCTTATTATGAATATAACAGCCGCAGATATTCTAAAGATAGCTGGCAAAATATTTGTGACGATCCCGACGCTTGGAATCATCGGACCGGAAGTTAAAAATGTTGATTATTATAAAACGTTATGCTCTCATGGTTTTAAGAATTGAACGTCATTGCGAGCGACTATAGGCGTTTAACGATCCAAGCAACAATGCTGCGCAAGGATGACATCGATAGTGCTTTTAACTGTCTGCATAACAATATACAAAAAAATTTTTAATAAAATGAAAAAAATACTTTATCAAGGTTCTCGTAAATCCCTATACACTTCTGAAGAAGATTTTCTTATTATCATGGCTTTCACCGATAAGACTATTTTAGAAAACGGAGAAATTATTGATACTTCCGGTAAAGGAGTGCTTAATAATAATATTTCTTCTTTTATTATGGGTAAGCTCGATATGCTCGGAATTGAAAATCATTTTATAGAAAAACTAAATATGCGAGAGCAATTAATCCAATATGTGGAAGTTTTTCCGATGCAATTATCAATTTCTTCCGTTGCTTGCGGTAGATTTGTTAAGGAATTTAGTATGGAAGAAGGGTATGTATTTGATAAACCGATTATTGATTTTAAAGTTAGGAGTCGCGAGTTAAACTATCCTATCGTTAATGAATATCAAATATTAAATTTCGGTTGGTTAACCAAAGCTGAAATTTCCGCCGTAAAAAAGCAAGCTATCCGAATATTTGATTTTTTAAGCGGCTTATTTACCGGCATCGGTATTAGGCTTGTTGAATGTACGCTTGAATTCGGTAGAGTATTTAACGGCGAAGAAACTATAATAATGTTAACCGATGAGATTAGTCCGGATAATTGCCGATTGTGGCAAGCCAATAATAACGAGAAACTTGGTTTTGAACTACTTCACGAGGACCCAAACAAAGCTTTTGAATCATATCAGTTAATAGCCGATCTTTTGAAGGAAAGAAATTAATAGGAGGGATTTATTTTGATCAAGCATATTGTGTTATTTAAATTTGCTGCTAATGTTACTGATAAACAAATAGAGCAGGCATTACAAAAATTAGGAAATTTAAAAAATACTTATATTCCGCAGATTAAATCTTTTAGCTTTGGAAAAAATTCTAGTCCCGAAAATTTAAATAAAGGATTTAATTACGTTTTTATAATGGAGTTTCTTAATTCAAAAGATAGAGCCGAGTATTTAAAGCATCCTGATCATATTAAAATTGCTAACGAGGATATTATGCCTTTAACGGAAGATGGTATAAATTCAGTAATAGTGTTTGATTATGCTTCAGAAAAAGATAAAAGCTTTGGACCGGCTTTTAAAGAGGCTATTTTATCCGGTAAATCTAAATAAGCTGCTATAGCTAAGAATAATGTTAAATGATCTGTGATATTTAGTTCTGAGGTTAGTTCCTCATAGATTTGATAATTAAGCAATTCTGTAAATTTCTTAAATATCTTGACTATTTCTAAAGAAGGATGGGCGTTAAAAGCATTTTTTAGTATTTTGATTTTTTTATTGTTATTGATATTAGAATTTAAAGTTAAATAAAGCTCTAATATTTTCGGAGTTACGCAATTCAAGCTTAAGGCTAACTCTAAATAATCAATTGCGCCTTCAGTATGATTATTCTCTACCATCATTTTTGCTGCCGATAAGTAATATTCGGCGATTTCCGAATTCATCATCGCAAATTTGGATTTATTAAGCTTTGCAAGCTTGGCTACCACAAAAGTAAATTTCTCCCATAATGCAAGTTTTCCGTAGCAATTAATAAGAATCTCTAAAACTGCACTATCAAATTCATTTAAATTATAAGCTTTACTAGCGTAGCCTTCTGCTTCTTGGTAAAAACTTTTACGGTAAAATAATATAGCGAGGTTTTTAGCGGCAAAAAACGTAAATGGTTTAGATGTTTCTAATTCTTCAAAATAGGCAATTTTTTTACTTATTTCTTCCTCGGTTTTAGCTAAAATTAAAATATAAAGCTCTCTATTTTCTTTTTTTATAGGTAAAGAAATTTTTCTCGCGATAGCACCGGCTTTACTTTTATTATCGATAATATATTCCGATATTGATCTAACAAGAGAATATTGATTATTGTTAATTTTTCGTGTAGTAAAAATATCTTGTATTTTTGACGGTAAATCGATAATTAATATTAAAATTTTAATGACAATAAAACTTATGAGTAATAACAAAATCCCGAAAGTAAGAAGTGAAAAAAACGTAGTTTCTATATGATAATCGTATAAGGTCAAAACGACTTGTGAGTCAAGCGTTTCAATAACGGAAAATCCAAGATAGAGAAGCAGAAAGATAATACAAATTGCGAGGAGTCTGAACATATAAATACTCAAAAAGTCATGCTGAACAAGTTTGCCGCATCTATTAAAAGAGATCCTGAAATAAATTCAGGATGACGCAGTACAAATTTCTCCGAATAAAAAAAGTTAATAAAAAATTCTAACTTTTCCAAAATAGCAGCGTGTAATTGCTCTTTCTCTTTTTCAGCGGAAGATTTTTTTTCTATTTTTATAAATTTTTCTAACCATCGATAATTAACAGGGAAAATTTTTTCAGTGCTTGCAATTTTACCGAGCAAATAATTGTTATTATACCTATTTAAATCGGCTAAAATATTTTTTATCTCCGGTGGCAATGAGATTATTTCTATTGCTTGCAATTGTTTAGTATAATTTTGATCTTGTAAAAAATTAAATATTAATAGATTCACGTTTAATAAGTAATTACGATAATCATTTATATCAAAATTAATGCTAGCGGTAGGAACTACAGGAATAGGGGGAATAAATGAATTTACGTAATTTATTAAAGATTTAGCCGAAGAAGATTCGCTCGGTTGCTCATTTTTGCTAGTAGTCACATTGTCAATATTGTTTATAGGTAAAATATCTTCTTTATAAGGAGTAACTTCATTGCTAAATAACTTAAAAATTTCAGCTCTATTATAATAAAGCATAAAAGCAAGTAGCATAAATATTAATATTACCGCTATAGAAAAAATATTTTTATTTTTAAGATTGATTTCGGATTTTTGCATCATGCATTAATAAATTTATTATTGTATGTGAATTTTCATTATTACAATAAACCACATTTTTACTAAAAGGTCTAATTATATTTGCTACTTTCAAGCTAATAGCTATGACTAATGAGTTTTGCAACACTTCCGATAAATGATTTTGCAGTAATAATTTTTTGAATATTTTAGCGCTGTTTTGTGAGTAAAGCAAAATATAATCTATATTGCTTTTAAACAATTCTATTGGCGGTAGTTGCTCTAAATATTTTACGTTATAGATAATTTGCCTCTTTATTTGGGATGGTAAATCGCGAGTGATTTCGTTGGAAGATAAATATATTGTTTGATTATATAACCGGCTTGGAAAATGCTTAATCAAATCATCGACGTTTTTTGCGGCGTATTTTACTATAAAACCGCTACGCTCTAAAATTGCCTTTGAAGCTTCTCCTACTACCCAAATGTTATAGTTATTATTTTGCCATTCTCTAAGGATATTGGCAGCATATTTACTAGTTATAATTATATTAGAATAATTACCGAGAATTTCTGGAGAAAGGTTTAAATTTTTATACTCGATTAAAGGGCAGTGGATATAATGAAAGCCTAAATTATTGATATTATGCTTTGCTATTTCTTCAATAGTCTCTTTATTTCCTTCGATACTTCTAGTAAGTAAAACATATTTCATATCACATACTAATAATTGCAGAATTTGGTATAGCAAAGAGCTATTGTAGTATAGACATTAAATTTTAGAGCGAGCTTGCACAGCGTACACTTGTACGTGAGTACAAGCAAGACTCACAAAATTTGATGTATAGACTGCAATAGATCGAAGCTATATTATTCAAACGGTTGGCGTAGAGTAATAGCTGCCGATAGCGTTCCTTCATCCAAATAGTCTAATTCCCCGCCGATAGGTATACCGCTGGCTAGACGTGAAACCTTAGCAGGATGGGATTTTAAATATTCGGTAATAAAATAAGCGGTGGTTTGACCTTCTAGCGTGGAATTGGTGGCTATAATAATTTCCTCAATATTTTCTTCTCGGCATCTAGTAAGCAACTCCGGTAACCTTAATACTGAAGGGTTTTGCCTAGCTGCCGCCGATAAATTATGACCTAGCACATGATACCCGCCTTTAAAAATACCGCTACGTTCCATAGCCCATAATTCCGCCACCGTTTCCACGATAGCAATAACGGCTTTATCTCGCACCGGAGATGAACAAATACGGCAGATATTAGCGGTATCCATATTGCCGCAAATCTCGCATTTTACTATTTTATTTTCGACATTTATTAAATTAGTAATTAATCCTTTCAATCTTACGTCTTTATCTTGTAACAGATATAAAACAATGCGCCGAGCAGAGCGTCCGCCAAGACCGGGCAGCTTAGAAAAAAGATAGATTAATTGCTCTATTTCGTTGGTATCGTTCATATATTATACTCAAATATAATCTGAAAAGTTGAGATTGATGTCATTCCTAGCTGCGGCGGGTTTTGTTGCCTGGCTCGAATTTTTGATGTCATTCCCGCGCAGTCGGGAATCCAGGCTTTTTTGTCATGCTGAACTTGTTTCAGCATCTCATTAATAGATCCTGAAATAAATTCAGGATGACTATTAATTTTCTAGATTCCCGTGCAGGCGGGAATGACATTATAAGCAATATACTAAGTTTTAATAACTACCGTACCGGCAATTTTATCATGCAAAGCTTGCCTTTGCGAAGAAAAAAGAACAAGCCAAATGCCGATCGGAAAAGTCATATACCCTAAAAATCTTCTTATTAACTGCCATATTGTCGGCTTTGCAAGAGTTGCTGCATCAACTATTTTCATATGCATAATCATTTTACTAAGCGTTGCTCCTTTATAATACCAAAAACCGACAAAATAAGAACCGAGTATTGTTAAGTTAGTGATGAGCATGGAAATATTATATGAGAGATATTTGTTAAAATTACCGGCTTGAAGATAATCCGCAAATTCCGGTCTTACGGTCGCGATAAACATTTGGGCATAATTATATAGCTCGATATTATGTTTAATAAAATAGTCTTTATAGAAAAAAACCATTAAACTCGAAGAACAATAATGTAAAATAGGAAATGTTACGAGTGATAATAAAGCTAAATCTAAAGCCGAAGAAAAAATCCGTGGAATTAATTTAGGATAAATAATTTGTTTTTTCATTATTAATTATTTTTATTTATATGATAGAGATATTACTAAATATATGTACAAACTTCTAGTATTATCAGTTAATAATATGAATTAAGGTAGATATCATTGCGTGTGGATGGTTATTGTGAGGATAGTCAAACGTTCTCGATGTCATTCCCGCGTAGGCGGGGCGTTGTTGCACGGCTCGAAAATTAATAAAAAACTCGTCATTGCGAAGCCACGAAGTGGCTGCGGCAATCCAGGCTATCCCGAATGTAATGAGGGATTTAATTAGAATACTAAACAAGTTTAGTATAAAAATATGTTTATACTTGATTGCCACGTCGGCATAAATGCCTCCTCGCAATGACGATTCTGGTAGCCATGCAACAACGCCCGTAGGCGGGAATCCAGGCTTTTTTGTCATGCTGAACTTGGTTCAGCATCTCATTAATAGATCCTGAAATAAATTCAGGATGACTATTAATTTTCTGGATTCCCGCCTGCGCGGGAATGACATACTGTTGTTTTATCGAGCCATGCAACAATGCCTGTCCCTCCTCGCAATGACGGTTTTTGTTCTTTAAATTTTAAAATATTAACATGACACCATTTGAAACATATAGCTTATTATTTGTTGATAGTTTTGTTGCTAACCTTGCTATAGGATTTCAGCGCGAACTAATATTTCATTCGATGAAAATGTTTGGCATTTACAATCCTTTAATGATGCTGTTAGTAGCTGTTTGCGCCTGCCTTGCCGCTATTACCGTAAATTATATTTTCGGCAGAATATTACTAAATATTTTTTATTTTTCTAAAGATGAGAAAAATATCCTAAGACATAAAAAATTTGCACAATTTTGTTTAAAATATGATGTAATTTTGCTTTCTTTAATAATTTTTCCTTTTTGGGGAAGTTTTATTTCTTTATTTGCCGGTTTTTTTAGAATAAATTTTTTAAAGCTTTTAAGCGTTGGTTGTATAGTGAAAGCATGTTATTATGGAATCGTATTGTATACTTCGTTAATGTAAAAAGCTGTCATACCGTGGCTTGACCACGGTATCCAGTACTTATTTTTTTCTGGACCCCGTGGTCAAGACACGGGGTGACAATATCATTAACTATTAAATAAAATATCTAACCTTATGAAAAAACTAGATAAAACAAATTCACATAGACAACATAAAGTAGCAACTTTAATAAATGAAGCTTTAATTGAAATATTAAGGCGTGGACGAATGCTTGACGGGCGGCTTCTTGATTGTCCGGTAACGATCACAAAAGTTTTAGTAACGGGGGATTTGAAACTCGCAAATTGTTATTTTTTGCCTTTTAATACTAATTTGAAAGAAGCAGAGCTTATGGAAGCTTTGAATAATTCCAAAAATGTTATACGAAATTTTATAACTCAGAAAATTAACATGAAATTTTCTCCGGATATTCGGTTTCATTATGATCACGGGTTTGATAACGCCGCTGAAGTAGAACGTTTATTAAAACAAGCGAAAATTACGGAGAATATTTAATGGAGACTATTTAATAATGGTTAGGCATCCTGCTAAATATTTTTTGTACAAAAAAAAGAACGGCTTATCGTTATTTTTTAATTTTTTGGCCTTTAGTTTAGTTATTGCCGCTTTTATATTTATCTCTTGGGGCTTGAAGGAAATGACCCAGCCGCTAAATACTCTAACGCTTGATCCGGTTTCCCTTGAATATAGTAATTTAATAGGCTACTCTTTTAGGACCCTATTGCGGATGATGATTGCAATGGTCATCTCTTTAATTTTCACTCTGATATATGCAACGCTTGCCGCTAAAAACCCTAAGCTAGAGCAAATTTTAATTCCATTATTAGATATTTTGCAGTCGGTACCGATTCTCGGCTATATTTCATTTACCGTTACGGCTTTCTTAGCTCTTTTCCCTTCTAGTATTATGGGGGCGGAATGTGCAGCTATATTTGCTATTTTCACCTCGCAAGTCTGGAATATGATTTTTAGTTGTTATCAATCGTTTAAAACCGTGCCGGCAGAATTAAACGATGCGGCTAGTATTTTTAAAATGTCAGGGTGGCGCAAATTTTGGCAAATAGAAGTTCCTTTTGCTATTCCTTCTTTAGTGTGGAATATGGTGGTGTCAATGTCTAGTAGTTGGTTTTTTGTAGTAGCTTCCGAGGTAATTATGGTAGGTAATAACAAAATTACCTTGCCCGGTATCGGGTCATATATATATTTAGCAATCGGGCAACAAAATACGGCGGCAATTTTATACGCGGTGCTAGCAATGTCGCTAATAATTATATTATATGATCAGTTATTATTGCGTCCGTTAATAGTATGGTCGGATAGGTTTCGTTATGAAACCTCCACCGGAATTAAAGCAACTTATTCATGGGTATTAACTATATTTCAAAGAAGTATAATTGTTAAAAAAATTTTTTCACCTTTAATATATGTTGCAGAATTTCTTCTTTATTTCCCTTTATTTAACGGTGTAAATAACCTTGCAGTAAACACTCCCGAAATTACGGAAAATAATCGTAATAAATTATGGTTAAATTATCTATGGTATTTCATATTAATTGTTAGCGGAGCGGTTGCTCTTTTTTATATAGGTTCTTTTTTACGTAATATAGGTTGGCATGAAATTGTTAAAGTATTTATTTTAGCCTCGATTACTCTATTGCGGATTATAGTTTTGATAATTCTTGCTTCGCTATTTTGGGTGCCTATCGGTATATATATCGGACTTCGTCCTCGGTTAACGGCAATTATCCAGCCCTTTACTCAATTCTTTGCCGCCTTCCCGATAAATTTATTATTCCCGATAGTTTTTATTATAATCACTAAATATGATTTAAATCCTAATATTTGGCTTAGCCCTTTAATGATTATGGGTACGCAGTGGTATATATTATTTAACGTTATAGTCGGGGTATCGTCTTTGCCTAGTGAGCTTAAAGACGCGACAAAAATTTTAAACGTCAAAGGTTTAGAATGGTGGAAAGAAGTAATGTTACCGGCAATTACCCCTTATTTTATTGTAGGTAGCATTACCGCTTGCGGCGGAGCGTGGAATGCAAGTATTGTTGCTGAGGTTATTAATTTCGGTGATCAAAAAATAGTAGCTAAAGGTCTTGGCAGTTATATAGCAGAAATGACGGTAGCGGCGGATTTTAACAAAATAATTTTAGGGGTCGGAATGATGTCGCTATTTGTCGTGCTAATAAACCGGTTATTTTGGCAGCCCATTAATGAGTATTCTAATAAGAGATTCCAGCTATAGGCAACTGATCCCCTATATCTAGAAATTCGCTAAAATCTCCGGCAATTTTCGATGTCATTCCCCCGCGAAGGCAGGAATCCGGTCTTTCCTTTCAGGACGACTTAAAAGTATTTTTCTAGATTCCCGCTTTTGCGGGAATGATATAGAGTGCAGGCATGATACCGTACATCGAACTAATACCTACAATTTCCTCCTAATAACTTCCAAACCAAAGACCAAAAGGCTTGTCATCGTACCGACAAAGACGCCTTTAAAATAAAAATACTGCAGAGAAAAATGTTCCCACATAAAAAAAGCGAGTAAACCGCTTACCGATGATAAGACCATTATTTTTGTCGATATGACAATACCAAACAAAGCCATTACTAGCGGTACTAATATTACCGGTCCCCAAAAACCGGTAATAAATACTACCAAATCAATAACATTATTAAATTTTAAGGCTACCAGTATGGCAAAACTCCCTATTATGAGATTAGTAACCCTAGCAATCAATAACAACTTTTGTTGGTTTTTGACTTTAAAAATAGGGTTCAGTATATCTTTTACCAAAGCTACCGATGTCACGTTTAAATCGGAATCGGCAGTAGACATAACCGCCGCAAGCAAGCCGGTTATTACGACCCCTTGCACAAACGGCGGTATTATCCGGTTAATCAAGTATGGTAGTACCAAATTAGAAGGTTGGTTTGGATAAAGATTATAAGCAATTAATCCGTTTAAAGTAACGCATATTAAAAAAACTACGTATATAACAGATTTTGCGTATATTGCTTTAGTTGTTTGAGTAGGGTTTTTATTAATTAAAGCTCGTTGAATAAAGGTTGGGTATAGATTCATCACGCAAAAACTTAATGTGGCAGCAATTGTCATGGGTAGTAAGTTAGATCGGTCAAAATTTGCTTGGTTACTAGATAAGTTGCTAAAGAAAGTCATTGTACCGATTTTATTTAAGCCGATGATAGTTATAATCGGTATAGCAAGTATCATCGCAAAAAATTGTAATAAATTGGTGAATATAATTGATTGCAGCCCGCCGACGGTAGTATAAATTAGTACGATGCTATAGCTTAAAATTACGCCTTCAATATAGTTTATCTTTAAAATATACTGAAAAATATAGCCGCTGACGCTAATTTGCGCTGCCACAAAGCCGATAGATACGACAACTGAACTAAAGCCGCCGATAAGACGTCCGGCATAGCCGTAATATTTACTCATTATATCCCCGACACTTTCGGCTCCGTAATGGTCAGCAATACGCGGTACTACGTAAATAGCGATTAATATATCGATCGGCAACGTAAGTATTAGAGCATAGCCGTAATATGCATAACCGGAAAATGCTTTTTCCGTAATCCCGAAAGTAGTAGCACCGCCGACGGAGCTGGCAAATATTGTAGCTATTAAGAGTAATCTACTATTTTTAGCGCTCCCTCCAACATTTGCATAATTTTTAAAACTACTATGCCTAGCACGATAATATATACCGATCAGTAAAATCGATATTAGATATATAAAGACTATAATATTATCTATCGGAATGCCGGACATATAGTTAAATTTTAAATTTGAAAAATTTAACTATAAGCTATTAGGTTCTGTGAACAAGATTTAAATTAATATATTTTAGCTCTTTTTGACTGCAAATTATAAGATTTTTTTGAAATAGGAATAGCTATTTCGGCAAAAATCTTATCAATTTTCGTGCAAAAATACTTTAAAATATAAATAATTTAAATCTTGTTCACAGAACCTAATCTTTGATATGCGAGTAGTATATTCGGGTTGTTGTTACTTTGAGGGGTAAAAACGCTTTTAATGTCATTCTTGCGTGGATCAAATTTTCGGTGTCATTCCTGCGAAAGCAGGAATCCAGAAAAATTAAACTAAAGATGTAACGATAACTTACAATTATATAGAAAAAAGCCTTACAAGCTAAGGCTTTTTAGTCTGGATTCCTGCTTTCGCAGGAATGACATAAAAGGCAACGGGAATAACATACTGCTGCTTTACCCATCCACACAACATTTGCTTATTCTTCTATTATGCTTTCTGTTGCTTTATTTACTTTACCGGTTAATTGAATCTCATAATCTTCTTTAAGTTTTTCTACTATATCGGTAGATAGGTCAGTAACTTTAGGATGTACCTTATATAATTCAGGATTTTTTGTAATATTAAACTCTAATAAGGTTTTTAAAGTTAAAGTCGGGGTCTCATCTTCCTTTAAATATTCAGCGTTTGTATAGAGATTTAGAGTATCATTTAACTTTTTTAGTTCCTGACTATCAAACTCTGGTTTAGTTCTTAGAAATTCTTTGAAATTATATAATTCACTTAAATGTTTAGAAAAAAGCTTAAAGTTGCAATTAATATCTTTAGGCTTTATTGATATTTTCCAGTCAAAAAATTCTTTTATAGCTACAGAAGTAACTATTATGCTAAAATCATTATCTTTACATGCTTTCGCAAGCTGTAAGAAAGCCTTTAATTCCGGTGTATCATCGGGTACTAATTCTATTAGGCTTTTGTCTTTATGAATACCAGATGAGATAGCCTTTGGATTAAGATCAGCACCGTATTGTAGTAATAATTTGACTATTTCTTTATGCCCCTCATCAACAGCTCTTTGAAGAGGTGTGTAACCGGATGCATTTGTTAATTCTGTTAGAGCACCATTTTTAAGAAGAAGTTCTGCTATATTAATTTCTTCTTTTTGATTTCTCAAACTAAGTCCCGCATGATGTAAAAGAGTATATCCTAATATGTCTTGAATATTAGGATTAAGCCCTTTTTTTAATAAAAATTGAGTTATATCTTCAGAATTCAGGTAATAAGTAGAAGATAGAAGGTTACCACCATATTTATCTGTAATATTCGGGTCAATGCCTTGAGCAAAAGCCTGTTCAATAAGAGATTTAAGTTGAGCAGCATTTTTGTTATCCTGATCGTAGAATGCTTCAAACAATGTTTCCGGCGTAATATTAGTAGGTTCTTCTTGAATATTTTGATTATCTTCAAAGTTTAAGGGAATCATGGAAAGATTAGATATTTGTTCTGGGATATGAATTACGCCGTTTTCGTCCGCAATAAATAGAATGCTGTTTTGTCTAAACATAAAAACCCCCACGCTTATTATTAAAGCTAAATTAATATATTAAATAATATGAATTTTCAAGGTAAATATATGATAGAAATTTATTTAAAAAAATCCATAAAATCATCGGGTAAGTCATCAAAATCCTCTTTTATAACCACTTTATTTTTCCAATAGCCTGCTTTACGTTTTTTAATAATATTATTCTGCTTAATAATTTTTCGTATTAGCATGGATAAATAATCATAAGTTTTAATAACTAGCATTTCAATTTCCTTAAATTTTTTCAATTATATGTTACTCACTTGTTAAAATACAAGTTAATAATTTAACTCATACCTATTAAAACCTCTTGACTCTATAATATTCCTATAATATTCTGTAATTTTCCATTAAATCCCAAGTTAACCCAAATTATACCAATGAATGTATTTTTATCGAAGTGTGTAAATGGTGTTGATAAAAAGAGCAGGGTATCGGTGCCGGCAAATTACCGTGCGGTACTAGGAAAAGAATTATTTAACGGTGTAATTGCTTATCCGTCGATTAGGAATAATTGTATAGAGGCTTGCGGTATTTCACATATCGAGAAATTAAAGCAGATGATCGAGACGCTTGATCCTTATTCCGAAGAGCGTGATGCGTTTGAGACCATAATATTTGGGGAAGCTGTGCAGCTTTCGTTTGACGGAGAGGGAAGAGTTATTTTACCGCAATCTTTAATGCAGCATGCAGGTATTGAAGATCAAGCTTGTTTTGTCGGTAAAGGAGTGATTTTTGAAGTTTGGCAACCGCAAAATTTTGCAGAGTATTTAGCGCATGCTAGAGAAATTGCTCAAAATAGTCGATTGACTTTAAAGAATATTTAGTTATGTCTCAACCTCATAAGCCGGTAATGTTACAGGAAGTGCTAAAGAATCTGAAGCCAAAAGTCGGAGAATCTTATTTAGACTGTACTTTTGGAGCAGGAGGATATAGCGAAGCAATTTTAAATTCCTGCAATTGTTATGTTACGGCTTTGGATCGTGATCCGAGTGTTAAGTTGCGAGCTGCGGAAATTACCAAAAATTATCCGGGTAGGTTTGATTTTATTGAAACAAATTTTGCCGGTAGTTTTGCTAAATTAGGTGAGAAAAAATTTAACGGCGTGATATTAGATTTAGGTGTGTCTTCGATGCAGCTAGATATAGCGGCTAGAGGATTTTCATTTTCACATGACGGACCTTTAGATATGAGAATGAGCAACGAAGGATTTAGTGCTGAGGATTTTATTAATAGCGCGGAAGAGCAGGAAATAGCCGATATTATTTATAAATACGGTGATGAGACTTTCTCACGAAGGATTGCAAAAAGAATTGTTGAATATAGAAAAAACGAAAGAATCGATAGTACGGCAAAATTAGCTTTAATAGTCCATAATAGTATCGGTTTTAGAAAGGGTAAAATTGACTCGGCGACTAAAACTTTTCAAGCTATTCGTATTTATGTAAATAATGAACTTGGAGAGCTTGAAGGATTTTTAGCAAATGTGCGTAATATATTAGAGAAAAATGGGCGGTTAATAATCGTATCTTTTCATTCGTTGGAAGATAGAATCGTAAAAAGTTTTTTTCGAGAAAATTCCGAAAAAATAGTAGCTAAATCTAAATATGCAAAGGAATCTGCCGTAATCGTAAATCCGGAAAAATGGCTTAAAATTATTACTAATAAAGCGCTACATCCTTCAGATAAAGAAACTTCCGTAAATCCGCGTTCTAGGTCGGCAAAGCTTAGAGCTGCCGAAAAAGTGCAGGGGTAAAATAGATATGAGTATTAAAAAATTTCATTATTTAGTATTGACGGTAATAATTATTGCTATTTATATCTTGTTTAGTATTAAAAATAAAGTTTCAACACTTGATTATCAATTGAGTAGCGTATTAAAACAGATTAACGACGAAACCAATAATATCCACCTTTTGAAAGCAGAAAAAGCCTATCTTATTTCACCGTCAAGACTTAAAAAACTCTCCGGTGCTTATTTGCAATTGGACACTATTAAATCTTCTCAGATGATAAAAGACCCGTTAGCTCCGAATGATGTGCAATATGTGAAATTTAATCAAAATATTAATATTTCTAAAATTTCCGGGGGCGGTAATAAATGGCGTTATAAAAAAATTGTTAATAGTAAATATGTTCAAACCGTTTCAAGTAGAGTAAAGGAATGAGGTTTAGGTTTTTGAGGTGTATTACAAGTATGGTGTCATGCCGTGCGTGACCACGGCATCCAGAAACAAAAAGTCATGCTGAACTTGTTTCAGCATCTTTTTGAGTAGATCCTGAAATAAATTCAGGATGACGACAACGCTGGATACCGTGGTCAAGCCCACTAGTGTACGAACGTTTAAATAAAGAGGTAAAAATTCTGTCATTCCGTGGCTACGACCACTTCAGTCCAGCTTATAATATCATAAAAAGATTCTAAAATAAGTCTAATATGGCTTTATTTTCCTGGATGCCGTGATCAAGTCACGGCATGACACAGCCTTTTTTCAACGTTCGTACAGTAGTGGGTCAAGCCACGGTATGACACCACGGTACTTTTAAAGAATACCTTAAACGTCATTGCGAGCATTTGTGCGGAGCGCGGCAATCTAGAAAATAATAAGTTTCATAGCATTTTTTGCTATTTTTTCCTGGATTGCCACGTCGGGCCTACGTCCCTCCTCGCAATGACGGGGTTTTTTTATAAGGATTTCGAGCCATGCAACAACGCCCCGCCTGCGCGGGAATGACATCACTGTAATATGAAAAAAACTTTAGAAAAGCTAAAACCTGCTATCAAAAATCTTATCAATTGGAATGTTTGTAACAAAAACATCAAGGCAAGATTAATAATAGTTATGTGCGGTTTTGCTTTCCTTTTTTGTAGTTTATCCTATCGTTTAATAATAGTTGCCACAAACGGCTATGATAAAAATGCCGGGTATTCAAAAAAACATAATCAATTTAGAAAAGAAATAGTTGATCGTAACGATAATTTATTAGCGGTTAACGTACCTTCATCTTCATTATTTGCCAACCCTCAAATAATTATCAATCCTAAAACCTCAATAGACAGATTGGCAGAAATATTACCTGAAATTAATAAAACAAAATTATTAGCAGAACTTAAATCAAATAAAAGTTTTGTCTGGGTAAAAAGAAATTTATCCCCGATAGAACAAGAAAAAATTGCTAATTTAGGATTACCGGGTTTTGAATTTGAAGAAGAGCAAAAACGAATTTATACTTTTTCTAATTTATTATCTCATATTGTGGGTTATGTGGGTAGGGATCTTGTGGGTCTTAGCGGGCTTGAACTTGCTTACGATAAATTTTTGACCAACTCCGATCCAAATTTAAGCGAGCCGGGAAATCAAAAAGAACCTCTTAAATTATCTATCGATATAAGGCTGCAAAATATCTTAAGTGAAGAAATCGATAAAACATTCAAACAGTTTAACGCCATAGGAGCGGTAGGGATTATTGCTAATCCGAATAACGGAGAGATTTTAGCGTTAGTAAATAAACCGGATTTTGACCCTCATTACCCTAATTTAGCCAAGCCGGAAGAGTTGTTTAACACGGCGAGCCTCGGTATTTATGAAATGGGTTCGGTCTTTAAATCATTAACGATGGCGGTTGGCTTCGATACTAATTCGATAACTATGAATGATGCGTATGATATAAGCTACATGAAGGTCGGAGGATTTCAGATTAAGGATTATACACCGAGGCAGGGGTGGCATAGCGTACCTGAGATTTTTCTGCATTCCTCAAATATCGGCACAAGTCAAATTATGCTGGAAATCGGTAAAAAAGATTTTAAAGAATATTTAAAGAAATTAGGCTTGTTAGATCAGTTGCAGATAGAGTTACCGGAACGAGGCACTCCACTTTTTCCGTCTGAAAAAAGATGGAACGAATTAACAAGTGCTATTATGTCTTACGGTTATAGTATTTCAATTAGCCCCTTGCATTTTGTTAAAGCAATGTTACCGGTGGTAAATGGCGGTATGTTACATGATCTTACATTGTTAAAGAGAAAAGGAAATAATCCGGTAGGAACTAGGGTTTTTAGTGAAAACACCTCTAACCAAATGAGGAAATTATTTAGATCGGTAGTAAAAGACGGTAACGGCAAAAGAGCGGAAGTAAAAGGCTATCTTGTCGGCGGTAAGACCGGTACGGCGGAAAAGCTTTCACAAGGCCTTGGCGGCAAAAAGAAATATCTAAAAAATAGTAGAGCCTCCTCATTTTTAGGTGTACTGCCCGTATCTAACCCGCAATATGTTATTTTTATCAGGTTTGATGAACCGAAAGGGACAAAAGAAAGCTTTGGCTTTGCAACAGCCAGCTGGACTGCTACGCCCACCGCCGGTAGGGTAATTGAGCGAATGATATCGTTATACGGTATAGAGCCGGTAGAACAGCAGAATGAAGAGCTAACTCAGTAGCTATGGTTTTTCAATCACTAGTAAAAAATAAACTAACACAACTATTAAATAAATTTTTGACGAATAATAAAATTTATCTTTTACTAGACTCAGCGTTGTTGCATGGATCAAAAATTGTCACAAAAAGGATGTCATTCCCGCAAAAGCGGGAATCTAGGCTTTTCTTTGTCATGCTGAACAAGTTTGCCGCATCTAATTCAAGATATTCTGAAATAAATTCAGGATGACTATAATTTTTCTGGATTCCCGCCTGCGCGGGAATGACATCGAAAGCGTTTTTAACTATCCATGCAACAATGCTACTAGACTCTACGGAATCTATTTAATTTTATTAGAGATAAATATTTATGAAAGTTGAGGAAGATTTAGATAAAGATACAAATTATAAGTTTATTATTGAAGAACTTAACAAGTCCTATAACAGCTATATACAAAATAAAGAAGCAGTAATAGAACTCGGTGCATTAGGTATAAACGTCGCAACTGTAGGAGTAGTAACATTGTTTGGATGGATAGCAGTGCCGTTAGCGATTGGTTCCATTTTGCTTGTTGGCCGTACTAAGGAAGCATATAAAAAAGAATTATTACAAACACTTTCTGTAGGGGAACTTGGTAATGTTGCAGAAATCGAAAAATATTATAAACAACTTCCTAAGGATGTAAGAGAAAAATGGGCAAAGGATAATGCTTTTTCTAAATTAGCTGATCATCTTAAAATAGAGATTCCAGAAAATAGAATATATAATATTGATGAAGTTCCTAATTTCAATTATCAAGTATTAGACGATCCCGAATATCCATGGGTAGTTTTATCAGGAAATGATGAAATAACTATCATTTAATTTGTTGCGTGGATACCCCAAAGCGTCAATAATGTCATTCTCGCAAGGCATTGTTGCGTAGATAGGTAATAGCATATAAAATGATGTCATCTCGCGGCTTCGACCACGGGATCCAGAAAAAAATTTGATAAAAAGACTGGATACCGTGATCAAGTCACGGTATGACAACAGAACGCTTTGCAAAAATGAGCAAAAATTACTATTTTCTGATCCACGCAATAATGTCAGGCAGGAATGACATATTGCTGCTTTTTATTAAGCCATGCAACAAAGCTAGTTATGTCTCGGTAGGACGCTATTAATTAAGTTTTTTTCTTTCTATTTCAAAAAATTTACTAATTACTTCTAATAATTGTTCTTCAGAGACATTCTCGCTATCTTGTACTATATAAGGTTCTTCAGGATCATCTAACAAAATTTCACTTTCATAGAAATAACCATTTTTATTGTAAATACATACGTAAATTAGTTTATTATCTTTTTTTAATCCAATCGAAGATTCATCACACCAATAATTCACTACAGTAAAAATATCATTACCAAAAATATTATTTACTAATTTTATTAATTTTTTTACTTGTTTATTTTTTTCTATCATTTTAAAACTATTTCAAACAATTCTCGGCAAGGCGGGTAAATAAAGCTTCAATCATCGCCCAGCCTTTTTTTTGAATGGTTATTAAAGACAAGTCTGTAATATTCATTTTTCTTAGTAAATCTATGCCGATTTGTTCATGCGCCGGATCAAGTTCCTGGTGAGTATTAAAATGTTCTTCTTCTTTATTATCTAAAAAGATAGGTCCTAAATATTCATAAAATATAGTAGCGCAGGATTCTATTACTAAATGGATCAGTACGGTTCGCTCAGCATCGCTAAGCGTTAACATTTTCATAGTAAACCAACTAGCTAATGCTTCAAAAACAGGGTCTTCGACAGCTGCATAATTTTTACGGCTCCTTAAAAGCTGTAAATTGTGACCGAATTCTTCTTCTAAATGCTGCCATCCAAGGTTAGAATAGCTTTTGCCTTCAGAAAAGACTATTCTTGCCAGAATCATTTTTTGAAACTCATCTGACCATATTTGAAAGTAATTAAGAAAATTTTCTTTTTGTGCGTCGGTACTTAATTTATTTTCTTTAACGATTTGGAAAAGTTTATTTTGTCTAAATTTATTTTGATATATTTTGTTATCTAAAAGTAATTGCTCTAATAAGTTCATATAAGTTTAATAATTATTAATATTATATCAATAAAATACTAGCAATTATTAAGATTTATGTCATTAGTTATTTTTTATTATCTATTACCCACTTACTATTCAAATAATCATTATTATATTTGCTTAAATATTCGTCATATTTGCCTTTAAAATCTATTATAGATTTGTGAGAAATAGCTATAACTCTGGTGGCAATATGGCCGGCAAAATCTCGATCATGAGTAACGAGGATTAAAGTACCTGCATAGTTAACTAAAGCTTCTTTTAAAGTATTGCGAGCTTCGATATCTAAGTGGTTAGTCGGTTCATCAAGTACTAGGACATTACTTTTTTCTAGAATAATTTTCGCTAATAATAATCTTGCTCCTTCACCGCCGCTTAAACTTAGAATATTTTTATTCACTTCTTCTTGACGAAATAATACTTGCCCTAAAGTGCTGCGAATGGTCCGATCAGTCTCTGTTTCGGCTTGAGTTGTTAACCAGTTAAGAATGCTAATATTTTCATTTAATAATTCATGATGGTCTTGAGCAAAATAAGAAATTTGGGTTTCATATCCCCATTCATAACTACCGTAATCAGCCGGGATTTTTTCGAGTAAAATTTTTAAAAGCGTTGATTTTCCAACGCCGTTTGGACCGATAATTATAATTTTTTCGCCTCTAGAAACGGTAAAATTCACTTTACTTAATACTATTTTATCGGCAAAGCTTTTGGAAATATCATTAACTTTTAATACTAATTTTCCGGATGGTCTGTTTTGCTGAAAATTAAAGACAGGGCTGATACGTGAAGATTTTTGTAAATCAGGAAGCTGCATTTTTTCAAGTTGTTTTTCTCTTGAAGCACTTTGCCTAGCTCTTGTGCCTGCTCGGAATCTATCAATCCCTGCTTGCATTGTAGCAATTTTTTTCTCTAAAAAGGTATGTTCACTAAGTTTTTGCTCGGCGACTAATTGTTTTTCTCGAATGAAATTATCATAATTGCCGGTATAAGGCTTAATTTCACCGTAATCGATATCGAGAATATGACTAGCAATATTATTAAGAAAAGTGCGGTCATGAGAGATAAAAACTAAAGTACCTCTAAATAAAGTTTTTAAGTAATTCTCTAACCAGTAAATAGAAATTATATCAAGGTGATTGGTCGGTTCATCAAGTAATAATATATCAGGATTATTAAATAGCCCTTGAGCAAGTAATACTCGAAGCTTGTAGCCGCCCGATAATACCGAAAGCGGTTGATAGTGATATTCTTCTTTTATGCCGAGACCAACTAATAATTCTGCAGCAAAAATTTCTGCCGTATAGCCGTCATTATCATATATTATTTGCTCAAGTTCACCGAGTCTAAAGCCTGTTTTTTCATCACATTCCACTTTTTCAAGTAATTTATTTTTTTCTTGTAAGGCATTCCATAATTCTTCTTTGCCGGCAATTACGGTATCTATAATTAACGTATTTTCATAGCGAAATTGATCTTGTTTTAAACAGCCGACTTTGGAGTTTCTAGAAATACTAATTTCACCGAAAGCCGGTTCTTCTTCTTTTAGTAAAACCTTAAAAAAGGTAGTTTTTCCTGCACCGTTAGCTCCGACAAGCCCGTATCTATTGCCTTTTTTTATGTGAAGATTTACGTCGGTAAATAATATTTTCACACCATAGCTCATAGCTAGGTTATTTATAATAATCATGGGTATTTTTAAATATTGAATTTAGCGGGAGTATATTATTGTCATACCATGGCTTGACCGACGTTGTTGCATAGCTCGAATTTTCGATGTCATTCCCGCGAAAGCGGGAATCTAGAAGAATTATAGTCATCCTGAATTTATTTCAGGATCTATTACATGAGATGTTGAAACAAGTTCAGCATGACAGAGAAAAATCTAGATTCCCGCTTTCGCGGGAATGACATACGGCACTTTTTTAGAACCACGCAACAACGCCTCCAGTCGCTCGCAATGACGATTCCGGTAGCCATGCAACAAATCTGGCTTGACCACGGGGTGACAGAAAAGACCTAAAAAAACTGGATGCCGTGGTCAAGTCCACTATTGTACGAACGTTGAAAAAAGGCTGTGTCATGCCGTGACTTGATCACGGCATCCAGGAAAATAAAGCCATATTAGACTTATTTTAGAATCTTTTTATGATATTATAAGCTGGACTGAAGTGGTCGTAGCCACGGAATGACAGAATTTTTACCTCTTTATTTAAACGTTCGTACAGTAGTGGGTCAAGTCACGGTATGACAATAACGAAATTTTTGAAAAAGTACAAAAGTATAAAACGACAAAAATACAGCCTAATCCTTAATCTTATTACTGCCCATTATATTATAACCGCAATCGACATAATGTATTTCACCGGTAACGCCTGAAGATAGCTCGCTTAATAAATATACCGCCGCTCCTGCTACATCCTGCCCTGAAGTGTTTCGGCGTAACGGTGAATTTGCTTCATGAGAGGTAAGCATAGAATTAAAGTCGCTAATACCGCTAGCTGCAAGTGTTTTAATCGGTCCTGCCGAAATAGCGTTTACTCTGATGTTATTCCTACCCATGTCGCTTGCCAGATATTTAACGCTTGCTTCTAATGCAGCTTTAGCGACTCCCATAACATTATAATTAGGGATTACTTTTGCAGCACCGTAATAAGTTAACGTTATAATACTTCCCTTGTCAGTCATTAAAGGCTCTGCATGTTTTGCAAATGTTGTAAGGGAGTAACAGGATATATTCATTGAATTTAGGAAATTGGCTAAGCTCGTGTCGATATAACGCCCTTTTAACTCATTTCTATCGGCAAAGGCCATAGAATGAACGAGAAAGTCAAATGTTCCCCATTTTTCTTTAATAATTTCAAATAACTTATTAATTGAATTTTCATCCGTAACATTACACATTGTTACAAAATCGCAATCTACTTCTTCAGCTAAAGGCATTATGCGTTTTTCAAGGATTTCCGATTGATAAGTAAAACCAAGCCTTGCCCCATGTTTTTTGGCTAATTGAGCAATTGCCCAAGATAGGGACATGTTATTTGCAATGCCGGTAATTAACCCTTTTTTTCCTTCTAATAATCTCGCTAAGTTAGTTGACATTTATTACCTCTATTTAAATAATTAAAACCTTGCTGGAATGATAGCATGATGTATTATTTTGTAAATAATTATATATACCGAATTTCTAAGGTAGTTTAAAAGTTGCGGTTGATGTCATTCCCGCGCAGGCGGGAATCCAGGAAATATTTTTAAGTCATCCTGAATTTATTTCAGGATATACTAAAAAAGATGCGCAAAACTTGTTCAGCATGACAATAAAAAGTCTGGATTCCCGCCTGTGCGGGAATGACATACGGCACTTTTTTAGAGCCATGCAACAACGCCGATCAAGTCACGGGGTGACAGTTTTCAATTCTCGAAATTATGCAAATATACATTACTTCAAAATTAAATAATATGCTCAACTCTAGAATAACCTCTTTATTACTCGGCATGCTTAGCGGGCTTGTTTTTGCACCGACATTTTTTTTGCCGCTACTCTTTACTTTATCGTATCTATGCTATCAGGTTAAGAGCTGCAAAAATTGGCAGCAAGCGGCAATAGTTAGTTTTATATTCGGTTTCGGGCATTTTTTGGTTGGTATGTATTGGATTAGCCTTGGGATTACTGTTTATATTGAAGAATTTTGGTGGGCTATTCCGTTTGCGTTAATAGGGTTACCGCTTATCTTAGCTTGTTTTATTTCGGCTAGCTGTATATGTAGTTTTTTTGTGAGAGATAATGAATATTATCAATTTATATTTTGTTTATATTGGATATTATTCGAGTGGGTTAGGTCATGGATATTTACCGGTCTTCCTTGGAATCTTATAGGCTATGCTTTTTCATTTTCGGATATATTAATTCAAGCCGTTAGTATAATAGGGATATACGGGCTTAGCTTTATCGTGATTTATATTTCCACTAGTTTTTATCCGTTATTCACTAAGCAGTACAAGCAATTAAAAATATTACTAATTAATTCGATTATTATAATAGCAATCATCACTATTTACGGCAAAGTTAGATTAGATAATAATCCTACTCATTTTTCCGATATCAAAGTACGCTTAATACAACCGAGTATTGCGCAAACCGCTAAATGGGATGCAGGCGAGTTTTGGCAGAATTTAATGCTACATATTAAATTGTCCGAAGATTCTTCCGCCGACTTAATTATTTGGTCGGAAGCAGCATTAGTAGTTCCCTTTAATCAACCGGAAGTAAAGTCTGAATTATTGAAAATGTTAAGACCGTCTAAAGCAATTTTAATTACCGGCGGAGTAGATAGTAACGAGGAGCCGGGCGATGATTTTGAGCTTTATACTAGTATGTATGCAGTCGCAAAAAACGGTAGTAAATTATTTGAATATCATAAATCTCACTTAGTCCCGTTCGGGGAATATATGCCTTTAAAAAATATATTGCCCTTTAAAAAACTAACACACGGATTTGTTGATTATACCGAAGGAAAAAGAGAACTTGTTTACCTTGAAAAGCTTAATCTTAAAATCAAACCGCTTATTTGTTATGAATCGATTTTTCCGGATTTTGTTCGTACTTCAAATAAAATTGCCGATTTGATAATTAATATTACTAACGATGCTTGGTACGGTGAATCGAGCGGCCCTTATCAGCATTTTCAAATTAGTCGCAGCAGAGCCGTGGAAAACGGTTTGCCTATGATTAGGGTAGCAAATAACGGTATTTCCTCTATAATTGACCCTTTAGGGCGCATAATAAAGAAATTAGACTTAAATAAAATCGGTTATATAGACGGATTAATTCCTCAGAAAATTAATTATCCTACTATATATTCACGATTTGGCAATAAATGCATTTTAATAGTTATTATTGCTATGTTATCAACTCATTATCTAATAAACAGAATAATACATAGACAAAAATAAAAAATTTTTTAATAAGTTACTTGATTAAGAAAAAACTATCATTATAATACATCTAAAGTTGAATAAACATTTCAATAATTAAATTAATTATAAAGATGAACAAATCAAGAAAACATGTTGAGAAGATTGTTAGCGAGCGCCTAAAACAACGACGCATTGCTTTGGGAGTAAGCCAAAAAGATTTAGGTAAAGCTATTGATATAAGTACTCAGCAAATACAAAAATACGAAGAAGGATTAAGTAAAATACCGGTAAGTAGGCTATATGTTTTTGCAAAAATTTTAAATATTCCGTTAAAATATTTTATAGATAGTTCAGAAAAAACTGAAAAAGAAATAGAATATTTATTTAAAGAATCAAAAAACAAAGCAAATGAGGTTGCCGAAGAGGATGAAAAATATAAAGGACGTAATGACTCTTAAGGTTGTTTAATAATATTTTTTAATAAAACGGTAATTTTTTGTTGACTTAAAATTATATAATTTCTAATGTTTTTTTAAGAGCGTTGTTGCCTGGCTCGAATTTTTGTAAAGTGTTTCGGTGTCATGCCGTGGCTTGACCACGGCATCCAGTCTTTTTATTAAGGTTTTTCTGGATACCGTGGTCAAGCCACGGTATGACACCGTACTTATAATAACCATAATACGGTAAATTATTAGCCATGCAACAAAGCTGCGACTGGAAGGAGCGCGGCAATCTAGAAAATAATAAGTTTCATAGCATTTTTTGCCATTTTTTCCTGGATTGCCGCTCTAGACTTCGTCCCGCCTCGCAATGACGTTTAACGTTCTACACAACAATACTCTTCGCGCCACTAGAGTAATACTACTTGCATTTGAGCAGATAGATATTTTTTAAATAATATTAAGCAAGCAATGAATATAAGCCCTGATTACTTAATTGAAAGAAGACAGAAGAAATCACAATTGTTAATTTGGAAATTAATTGCGATTTTATTGATCATAGTTTTAGTTGCTATTCTCGGTAAAAATTTTATATCGAAAGATAACTTGCCTATTAATCAGGAATATATAGCTTCAATACTAATAGACGGTATAATTCTTGAAGATGCAAAGCGTGATAAAAAACTCAAAAAAATAATTAATGATACGCAAATTAAAGCGTTGATAGTTAACGTTAATTCACCGGGTGGAACGGTAGTAGGGTCAGAGAAAATTTATAATATCTTACGTAAAATATCCGAGAAAAAACCGGTGGTGATAGTCATGGGAACGATGGCGGCAAGCGGCGGCTATTTAATATCTCTCGGTGGTGATTATATAGTGAGTCATAACGGCACGATTACCGGCTCAATCGGTGTGATACTACAAACTGCCGAAGTCACGGATTTGGCTGAAAAATTAGGAATTAAGTTTACTAGCTTTAAATCGGGTGAACTAAAAGCCGTTCCGAATCCCACCGAAAAAGTTACGGAAGCCGTGCGTATTGCTATAATGGAAAATATTTATGATACCTATGATTATTTCATTGAGCTTGTCGTATTACGTCGAAAAATTCCGCTTGTAGAGGTGAAAAAAATAGCAGACGGTAGAATATATTCAGGGCGCCAAGCTTTAAAGCTCAATTTAGTAGATAGTGTCGGCTCCGAAGATACGGCATTAAAATGGTTATATGATGTTAGAAAGATTAGTCCGGAGTTAGAGATAAAAGAGTTTAAACTAAAACCGAAACCTAAATTATTTGAAATGATTTTTGAGGATTTTGATAATATTGTCCCAAGTTTCTTTAAAAATAATTTTCACGGAGCAAAAGCAATTTTTAATGCAGGCAATTTTCAATAATGGCTACTAAATCTTCCTCTAAATCTCATTCTAAGGCTCATCTTATTGATAAAATACATAATGAATTAAATTATCTTTCTAAAGAAGATATTGTAGATTCGGTAAAGCTAGTTTTAGATTATTTACAGCGATCGCTTAAAGAGGAAAAGCGAATTGAAATAAGAGGTTTCGGCAGTTTTTCTATCCGGCAACGTAAATTCCCACAAAGTGATAAGTTTTATAAAACTATTTATTATAGAATGCCTAAAAATTTATTTAAGAATGATTAGAGCGTGACGCCTCTATAATAAAGCGTTGTTGCATGGATAATTAAAGCACGCTCTGTCATTCCTGCTTTAGGTGCTCTAGTGTACGAACGTTTAAATAAAGAGGTAAAAATTCTGTCATTCCGTGGCTACGACCACGGAATCCAGCTTATAATATCATAAAAAGACTCTAAAATAAGTCTAATATGGCTTTATTTTCCTGGATGCCGTGATCAAGTCACGGCATGACACAGCCTTTTTTCAACGTTCGTACAGTAGTGCTTTAGGTGCGGAATCCAGACTTTTTATAGAATAGGTGATATGGTTGTAAATAGAATAGTAAAAAAAATAATAAGATGAAATTTTGTTGTCAAAATTTTCCTAGTAAAAAAGATGGTAGGTTTATATCCCTTTATGATACTAGGACCGAAGAAACAATTATTGAATATTACCCACCTCATCGGGAATATATGACCGTGCATGGAAAAGACATAGGTTGTTATATACAGCATAATCCATTAAGATATGGACAGATTATAACAAACAGCATCAAAAAAATGTTCGAAGTCTTTTGCAGTTTTTCTAATTTGATTTTTTAATTTAAACCAATAATGCTCAATTGGATTTAAATCAGGAGAGTAAGTAGGTAAAAATAAAATACTACAACCTACAGATTCTATTAGCTCTTTGACCTTGGAATTCTTATGGAAATTAATATTATCCATAACAACCACTTGACCTTGTTTTAATTCTTTGATCAAAAAATCTTCAACATAACTCTTAAAAATTAGTGTATCACAAGTCCCTTCAAAAACTATTGGAGCTATTATTTTACCATTGCAAAGCCCTGCTATCATACTTACTCTTGTTTTATGTTGGTAAATTTTCTTATCGTAATATCTTTTACCTTTTAGGCTATAACCGTACTCCAAGCATGCATTATCTTCTATTCCGGATTCATCCATAAACACTAAATCTTCTTTTGAAATAGTTTTGATTCTAGCTATAAAATCATTCCTTGCTCCATCGTCCCTTTTGGGGTGCGTAAAAGTTTTTTTTATAACTATATCCTAGTGCTTTTATACCTCGCCAAATTGTCGTTGCTGACCATTTATTTGATATTTTTGCTAATTCTTTTAGGCTTTTATCGGCATTATTATCTATAAATTCCTTAAACTCCGGCATATTTGTTAGCTTTTTATTATGACCTTTTTGATAGCCTACTCTCGGCTGAATATCTCCTTCTTTCTTTTGAATAGCTTGCCATTTGTATAATGTTTGCCTAGATATATTTAATAACTCCTTAACTTTACTTACTGACTTAACTTTATCTATTAACTCTAATGCTTTTGTTCTTAGTTCGTATGGATATGCTCGGACCATCTCTTTCCTTTTTCGCACATAGATTTACTTATTTTATGCTACTTGTCAATACCTTAATGGATTATGCTATACAATATTGCCCATGGTGTGATACTAATTTACCAAAAGAACTTTCAGATGAATGGTATGATATTTTAGAGAATGAATATAATATTACTGATCCAATTGGAGAAGAGAGAAGTAAAGTACCAGCTGAATTTTGGACAGGCGAATGGTGGAAGAAGCGTGGGTTGTAAGGACTATAGCAGATATGAATTAAAGATTTTAAAAATAAATAAATCGGTAAGGAATCTCTAAGGTCGCTTGGAAGAGGCTAGCGTTAAAGCAGCTAAAACGACTCCTTGTCATGCTGAACAAGTTTGCCGCATCTAATATAAAAAGATCCTGAAATAAATTCAGGATGACTATTATTTTCTAGATTGCCGCGCTCCGCGCAAATGCGGTTTTGTTGCATGGCTCGAAATCCTTATAAAAAAACACCGTCATTGCGAAGCCACGAAGTGGCTGCGGCAATCCAGGCTATCCCGAATGTAATGAGGGATTTAATTAGAATACTAAACAAGTTTAGTATAAAAATATGTTTATACTTGATTGCCGCGTCGGCATAAATGCCTCCTAGCAATGACGTAGAGTTTTTGATCCACGCAACAACGCCTCCAGTCGCTCGCAATGACGATTCCGGTAGCCATGCAATAACGCTCCGCCTTTAGCTAGAATGACATCGAAAATTCGAGCCATGCAGCAAAGCCATTACCTTATGGGGAATGAATTATAACAGTTTAGCGGACAGTAAGAATTAAGAAAAAAAACCGATTAATAAAATTGGCTATCCCAATAATAAAGTTAACCGGGCGAAAGCTAGACTTTGTGCTGCGTTCTCTAGTCCGATATGTTTGTGAATTTGTCCGAAAATGTCGAATGGTGCATTCGATTGGATTTGAACCAACGACCTTTGCCTTCGGAGGGCAATGCTCTATCCAGCTGAGCTACGAATGCTTATATGTTAGGTAAGTACTAGCAGCATGTAAATTTAAGTTAAAGTATGGAATTAAAATAAATACTGTTTTAATAAATCAAAGCCATACGAATTAATCACTATGCTTTTAATATAATTTAAATCTATTTTTTCATTTTTTATCGGAATAGCTAATTCAAGATTTTTTAATTTATTCAGACTTAATTTCCTAGAGTAATTATATCGCCATTGATGATTTTTAAGTAATACGGCTATATATAATAATAAATATGGATTATATTCATCTTTTAATGTTAATACAGCATTATCTCCGCTTGTAATAAAATCATCAATTTGAAAAAATACCTCTCCTACGCTTCCATTCATTGCAATAGACAGGCATTTACTTTTAAAATTTGGCTCTTCATCTGTAAATTGAGACACACCATTATTTAATGAGGTTGTAGTTACATACGGGACATTACCTTGTAAATTTAAAATATTCTGAGGTAATGATGTTTTTTTCTCAACATAACATAACATATGAACCTTTATAAGTTGAATATTTTTATTTTCTTGGATTTTATCTTTTAATTTTACCTCGGGAACTAAATTTTTTAATGTATCTTTAATTTTAAACTTAAGCGGTTCATATTTTACAAATTTTAAATTTTGAATCCTCCGACCAATTAACATTCTTGAAAAGCTAAATTTCCATTTAATCATATTGATTTGAGATGCATAAAAATAAATTTCTTCCTCTTTCATAGGTATTTTTGGTACTAAAACAACTAAACCACTACCACCGTTACCTCTAGGTAAAAAAGGTGGTTTTTGAATTGTTGCTTCACAAAAAGATGATATACAAATACATGCTCTATCAAAAATTTTATCTTTTTCTAATGGTGTAACAAATCCAACAATCGAATTCTCATAATCGCCATTTGTAATAAATGGGATATTTCCTTCTTCGTAATGTTCAAATCCTTTGGATTTAGCATTCTCTATATGAAATAAATTGTCTATGTTGAGCATGTTACCTATTTATTTTTAATAATATAGCAAGCACAACTTTTGATTAAATCTTCAATTCCATTTTGGATTTCTTCTAAAGTTGGAATTTTACCATCAATATAGTTTTCTGGTACTAATTCTATATTTTTATCGTTTTTATCTAATAAACATATTTTTTTAACTTCTGGAATATCTTTAAAATTAAGATTTTGATTAATCATAAATGCTTTTAACTCTAATGTCATATCAGGAACTTTAGAGTTTTTAATTCTTTTCCCCTTTTTCATTTTGTAACCGTCATAAGTTATTCTAACAAAAAATACTTTTTGGCTATCAAAATTATGAGGAATACCTTTTTTTACAAAAACACCAATTGTTCCTACACTTGCCGATGGATTAAATAAATCTTGAGGAAAAGTTACAACTGATAAAAGAGTATTATTTTTTAATAATTCTTTTCTCCAATTCTTAAGAGAAGCTTCAATCATCACTGAAATTGGAATAATAACAAATAACATTCCTCCATCTTGCATTTGAGATAAAGCATAATCAATAAAATGACTTTCTTTTTCATCTCCCTTTTTTAATGCGAAAGGAGGATTCATTAAGACTTTTGTAATTAAAGGATTGTCATTTTGATTACCATTCCTTTTTTCATATTTACCACTTGTATATAGGCCTGTATTTATTTTTAATATATTCTTTTGAAAACAATTACCTTCACTGATATTGTTTCTGCCGTCACCTCTAAAAATCATATTAACAAGTGCAAGAGCTACAACCTCATCATCCTGTTCTATGCCAAATATATTATAATTCTTGAATGTATCTATTTGACTTACATTAGAATTACTTTTAACATAATCAAAAGCAGCTACCAGAAAACCACCGGTTCCACAAGCAGGGTCAAAAATATAATCACTATATTTAATATCTAAAACTTCCGTGGCAAATTGAGCAATATGTCTAGGAGTTAATACAATTCCTATTTCTTTAGCACCGTTTCCATATTTTAAAAACTTTTCATAAAATTTGCCTAAAATATCATTGCCGGATGCCATTGCATTTTTAATATCTAATGTTTGCAGCTCTTTTAACACCTCAATGATAGCTCTTCTATACTTAATATGATTTTCTTTACTAGGTGGCACCTCTAACTTAATGAAATCAAAAAAATGTTGTTTATTAACTTCGTTTAACTTTTGTTCTATTAAATTATTTATATTTTTTACAAGTGTTGTTGTATTATCTGTCCTTAAATTAATTTCTTCATTTAAGGATAAAGATAAAATTAAACCGGCAATAAACCTAGCTCTTTTATTTTTATTAACTCCGGCATTATGCAATATTTTGTTTATATTTTCAGCTGAGCTTAAATATTTTTCTTCCGGAAAATCTGGAAATTCTAGCCAATTAGGGGTTTTATTTATTAATAGATAATTAACTTGCTCCTTTGATAATAAAGTGTTTTTATCTTTTCCATTAAATAAAACCGTATCCCATTTATTATTATGTAGATATTGATTTATTACCGTATATCCGTCAGTATCATTACCCGCAATACCGGTTGCAATAATACATCTGATTTTAGTACTTTTATTGATTTTTTGAGCATATTGATTTTTAGCCTCATCTAACGCCTTATCAATATCTTTTTTATCTCTTTTACTTTCGATAACCCATAAATCACACTCATTAAGCTTGATAATAGCTTCAGGCATGTCTCTTATTAAAACATTTTTAATCTCTAAATTAGAGAGTGATTCATTTTGTTTATATACTTCTCCATTCGGAACTCTAGCAGGATTTTTAACAATCCAACCTAGCTTTTCTAATTCATTTTTTATATAAGAATAAGCGTCCACTTCGCTATTTTTAGGGATGTTTGAATGCATAATATAAATATTACTCTCAAATTTAATTAGTTTTATTCTTTTTAGTGATAACCTTTAAATTTACTTATGCAGTATTATAACATAATTGCTTATATGCTGCCAAGAGATACTTATCTTAATTATTTATTCATGAAAATATAGGAGAAATTTTACCACAAAACTCCTTGTACAAACGTATTTTTAGTGTATAATGCTCATCTTTTTTAGAAATATATTTTTTTCTTAAGGTTAAACTGCTAATTATGAAATATTTGATAGTTCAAAGTAACCTTAATGCTATTAATTATAACCAATCGGTAATAAAAGATTAAATAAATTTCATTTTTATGAAGAGGATAATCATTTATAAAATTACTCTAAATTAAGCTGCTGCTTCATTGCTTTTACGGTATTCTTTAGTAAAAAAGCAATAGTCATAGGACCGATTCCACCGGGGACGGGAGTGATATATTTTACTTTATTTACGACATGTTCAAAATCAACATCGCCGACAATCTTATTATTAGATAATCTAGTAATTCCTACATCAATTACCAATGCACTTGAATTAAAATATTTCGCCGTTAATTGCAAAGGTGAGCCTATAGCAGATATTACTATGTCGGCTTTAGAAGTTATAGAACTTAAATTTTGTGTTTTAGAGTGGCAAATAGTGAGGCTGCAATTTTCTTTTAACAGTAAAGCGGCGAGTGGCTTACCGACGATATTTGAGCGTCCTATAATCACCGCATTTTTGCCCGGTAAATGTTTCTCATATTTTTTAATTACTTCAAGGCAACCAAGAGCGGTGCAAGGAACGAATCCCTTATTTAATCCGCTATGTAAATAACCGACATTTAAAGGATGGAAGCCGTCCACATCTTTATGAGGCGCAACCCCCGATAAAATACTTTCTTTGTCTATATTAGTCGGCAGCGGTAATTGCACGATAATCCCCGAAATTTTAGGGTCATCGTTTAATTGATTAATTTGTTCTATTAGCTCACTTGTCGGTATTGTTTCCGGCAATTTTAATTGTAGGGTATCCACCCCTATTTTAGTCGAGCTTCTTACTTTGTTTTGTACGTATATATTACTTGCGGCGTTATCGCCTACCATTATAATAGCGAGCTTTGGAGAAATACCTAGATTGTTTTTAATTGCCTCAATTTCTAATTTTAATTCGGCTAATATTTTGTTGGCTAAATACTTCCCGTCAATTATGTTATTCACTATTTTCTTACTCATTTATAGGTTTTATTGCTTTATTAGAAATATAGCTATGTAATCAAGTTTTTGAGGTCATACCTAGCTAGAGCATTGTTACGTGGATAGGTAAAGCGTTCTCGATGTCATTCCCGCGCGGGCGGGAATCCAGAAAAATACTTTTTAAGTCATCCTGAATTTATTTCAGGATCTTTTTCAAGAGATGCTGAAACAAGTTCAGCATGACAAAGAAATGCCCGGATTCCCGCCTACGCGGGAATGACATCGAAAATTCGAGCCATGCAACAACGCCCCGCCTGCGCGGGAATGACATCGGTTTTTAGGTATTTCCCCTTCTACTTTTTTTACTCTTTCGCCGAAAATTTAGTAGTAGAATACTCAAAATGCAAAGCTTTGCCGTCAAATACTTTGCTATAAGCATGGTGAAGACTGCTTGCAGCTTCGGCAAAACCGGTAAGAATTAATTTCAGCTTTCCGAGGTAACTTGCTATATCGCCGATCGCATAAATGCCGGCAATATTAGTTTGGAAATAAGGAGGTTCTACTTCAATATGATGAAGTCTAACATTTAGCCCCCACTTAGCAATAGGTCCGAGTTCCTGTTTAAGGCCAAAAAACGGTAATAAAATATTAGCGGTTAATAAACGAGTATTACCATGCAAATCTTTTACGCAGACCTTTTCAAGTATGCCGTTATTTCCTTGTAAAGCATCTAGTTGATAGCCGATAACTAACTCAATTTTACCGCTATCTGCTATATTTTTTAGTTGTCGCAAACTTTCACTTGCTGCCCTGAATTTATCACGCCTATGTACTAAATATATTTTCCTAGTGATCTCGGAAAGCGAAATAGCCCAGTCAACGGCCGAATCGCCGCCACCGGCTATTACTATTTCTTTATCCTTAAAGCTATTGCGGTTATTTACAAAATAAAATACCGATTTATTTTCAAATTCTTCAATATTTGCTAAAGGTGGTTTATTCGCTCCGAAGGAACCGGCACCGGCGGCAATGATAATAATCTTACCTTTGATAGTAACATTTTTTGAAGTTTTAACCTCAAAAATTCCGTCTTGCTGTTTTAACTCTATAGCTTGCTGGTTAAGGTGATATGTAGGCTTAAAGGGTGCAGCTTGTAACTCTAGTTGTTTTATTAGTTCTTCCCCCATAATTTTAGGGTGAGCAGGTATATCATATATAGGTTTTTCAGGGTAAAGAGTAATACATTGCCCTCCTATTATTTCTTGAGAGTCGATAATATGACATTTCATACCTAATATGCCGGCTTGAAAAATAGTAAATAATCCAACCGGTCCCGTGCCGATTATTATAACATCCGTGCTGTGCATAGTTTTATAGATTTAAATTTGACAGGATTTTATTGTAGAATGAACAAATAATCAACCTTCTTAAAAAATAACTAAGCTTTAATTATAAATTTATTGAAGTTTGCAATATTATAATCGATTATGGTAATGTAAAGATTTGATGTCATTCCCACATGGATACCATAAACGTCATTGCGAGGAGGCATTTATGCCGACGTGGCAATCCAGGAAAAAAAACAGCAAAAAATGCTATGAAAATTATTATTTTCTGGATTGCCACGCCGCTTGCAGCGGCTCGCAATGACGTTGCAGGTATCCACGCAACAATGCCTTCAGTCGCTCGCAATGACGTTTAGGGCATCAACACTATAAAATACACAATGGTTGTCATGCTTAATATTTGTTTAATTATTCTTTTCCTATTTATTTGCTTAATGACTTACCTTTTCATTAAGGCAATAGATGCTTTTACTCAGCTGTTAATATTAAATAGCTTTACAAGCATTATGACGTTATTAATTTGTTTTTGCGGATCGTATCTAAGAAATAGCTCTTATTTAGATATCGCACTTATTTATCTTTTCTTAAGCTTTATAGCAAGTAATGCTTATTTAAAATATTTTTTACATCAATCTAAACAGACTTAAACATGGTCAAAGATATAGCACACGTTATAATACTGGGAAGCGGCTTAAGTGGCATGCTTACGGCACTATCGATGGCAAAAGTCGGTATTAAAACTACTATTATTGAAAGTAAATCTATTACGGCAGCTAATTTCTATAGCGACATAAGAAGTACAGCAATAACTCCCTACTCTCAAAATTTTTTAAATAATCTTGAAATATGGTCAGAGCTGGAAAATTTAGCGGCTGAAATGCAAGATGTGTATGTAGTTGATAATAAAGCACCGGAGATATTGCATTTGAGAAATAAGCTACGATGTCATTCCCGCGAAGGCGGGAATCTGGAAAAGGCTTCCAGTCATCCTGAATTTATTTCAGGATATACTAACAATAAGATGCTGAAACAAGTTCAGCATGACGAACTAGATTCCCGCTTTCGCGGGAATGACATCAACGAGCTAGCAGCTCCTCTTGGATATGTAGTAAAAAATAGTGAGTTTAAAAAAGCTTTAGTGACAAAAATAAAAGAGAGTTCTTTTATTAATCTAATCGATGAATGTGAATATAAAAAAGTAGAAAGCAACCCCGATCACTGTGTTATAACACTAGATAATAATAAGAAAATCACTTGTAATTTACTAATAGTCTGTGACGGATATCACTCGAAAGTTCGCTCATATTATTTTAGTGAGGAAGTAGAAGCATCTTATCAAACGGCACTTACCTTTAATATTAAACATGAAGTAAAGCATGATAATTGCGCCATGGAGCATTTTCTGCCGCTCGGTCCTTTTGCTCTTTTGCCGTTAAGAGATCAAAATAGCTCTTCGGTAATATGGTCTACAGAGCTTACGCAAGCGTCTTTGCTGCAAAATTTATCTGCTGAAGAATTTACATATTTAGTGCAAAGAAATTGCGGTAAGTCTTTAGGCAAAATTACTATTGATAGTGAAATTTCAGCTTTTCCTTTAAAGGCTCGTTTAGCAAATAGGTATTTCCACAACCGGATAGTGCTGATTGCCGATAGCGCTCATATTATCCATCCGCTCGCCGGTCAAGGTCTTAATCAGGGTATAAAAGATATAGAAGCCTTAACAAAACTGATAAATATTACGGGAATAAAAGAAGAAACCTTGCGGCAATATCAGAAATTAAGGCAAGACGATAATTTTATTATGTATAAAATTACTGATGAGCTAAATAATATTTTTTCAAATTATTCAAAAAATTTAAGATGTTTAAGACAAATAGGGTTTAAGGCGATAAATAACTTTAGACCTATTAAAAATTTAATTACTAGTTATGCGATGGGAGAGCGGTGAGCAGTTTTACATGGCTTAAGAATCGTCATTGCGAGCAGCTGTAGGCTGCGTGGCAATCTCATCAAATATCCTGAGATTGCTTCGTCAATTACTATGTAATTTTCCTCGCAATGACGATTTGGTGTCCACGCAGAAATAACATAGAACGTAATTTTATGAGATATGTATGAGTAAAGAAAATTTAAGCACTAAATCATCAATTAATACACCGGAAGGAATAACGAGGCCCAATCCTGAACCGCAAAAAGAACGGCAATCGCAAAATAATAAACCAATAGAAAAAAGAACGCTGAAAGAGGACAAAGCACTTTTCGGTGCTAGAGCCGGTCGTGCTGCACTTGCTGCGGGCGGGGTAGCAGTTGAAATAGTAAAGGGGATCAGTAAAGTTGCCGTTACCCATGATCCTACTCATATAGCAGATGCAGCAATTAATGTAGGAGCAAAAGTGGCAAAAGCTTATGATCCGATTGATAAGCTTCAGCAAGGTGCAAAAATTAAAGAAAAAGGTCCACGAAGCCCTAGTTTAGCTGATAAGGCATTAAATAAAATCAGAACGATGCCCGGTGCTGAAACTGCAGCAAATGTACTAGAAAAAACATATAAAACGTTAGGTAGTAAAGCGGTAAAACGTACGGCTAGAATTGGCGGTGTCATGGTATCGTTAGCTCTTAACCCCACTCCTGTCGGGCTTGGTCTTGCGGCACTTTCTTTATCAGCCGTTGCTTATAATGTCGGAAAAGAAACTCTAGAAGTAAGAGCGGATAAACACTTAGATAGGAAGAAAGAAACCTTAGAAAATATTAAAGCTAATTATGTAAAGCAAGTAGATTTAGTAGTTAGTACTCAAAAAGATAAAGCAAAAGATAGCCCTGCACTTAAAAATTTTCTAGATACTAAGTTACCTAAAATTTATCAAGAAAAAGCTGAACCTGAAAAATTAAATACAACGAGAACTAAAGAGATTTTAAAAGCAGTACGAGATAATGTTTTAGAAGTAACAGCTTTAGTTGCACAAGCAAGCTCTGCAGGTGGTATCATAGCCGGTTTGGCGGCAGGTGTTATTGGTGGAGGAGTTAATATAATAGGTGAAGCTGATAACAAATTAGTACGTATGGAGCAACACAACGCCAAAAAAAATCAAATAAATAATTTAAAAGCATCGATAGGAAATTATGAAAATACGAAAGACTTACTTGAAAAAGAAAGGCAAGCAAAAATAGATACCAAAGCATTAGAAGAGTTTTTAACTACAACCCCTAAAATTGATCAATTAAGTGAGGGACAGTTAAGAGAGCATTTTAATGTAACAAGAGCAAAAGTAGCAGAAAGGCAGGAATTTTTACCTCCGCCTGAAAAAACTAATTATGAAAAAGTTAAATCGGCAGTAAAAGCCGGAGCGGGCTATTTTGTTGAATCGCAATTTGGTGATTTAAAAGAATTATATAGCTCGGATAAAGAAAAATCAAAAAATACTGAGGTGAGTCCCCCTATAGTAAAAGCTGAATCAGCTAAATCGGTTGAAGTAACTAAAGAAAAAGTAAAAGAACAAGCGCATCATATGCAAGAGAGCTTAACACACGGCAACGTTACGGCATATAAACCGAATATCTCTTCACCTATTGTTACTCCTATTAATGCTTCTCATAAAAAACAAAATGAATCATCACGAGGTTAATTTGACGGTAGAGCTAAATTCAGAAAGCTTTAGACAAGATGAATTTGAGGACAAGCCTGCGCAGCGTACTAAAGTACGTGAGTACAGGCGAATGTCGAAAAATTCGCTTGTATCAAGCTTTCTGAATGACGCTGTAACAAAATTTTATAATTATTTAATAAATTATATTTTACCGCCGAGATGCTTATCATGTTCAGAAATACTAAATAGTAAAGGAGAATTTTGCGCTAGCTGCTGGGGTAAGCTTGATTTTATTGCTAAACCGTATTGCCAATTATGCGGTCGTAAACTTGCAATAGCGATTTTAGATAATTTTTGCTGTACTCGTTGTTATAACAACAAACCGAATTATGATTTAGCGCGCAGCTTGCTTAAATTTAATGAATATAGTAAAAAAATAATCCATCAATTTAAATATCAAGATAAAACCGTATTTGCCAAGACTTTCGCAAAGCTGTTATACAATAGATACGGCAAAGAAATTGCCGATATCGATTTAATCGTACCGGTGCCGATGAATAGGTTTAAGAGGTTACTGCGAATGTATAATCCCGCTCATATTTTAGCTCAGGAAATTGCCAAAATAACCGATAAGAATATAAAAGCCGACATATTAATCAAAGCAAAATGGACGAAATCACAAACATTTTTATCTAAAAAGCAAAGGATGAATAACATCAAAAAGAGTATTAAATTTAATAAAAAACACAAAATTACCAAACAAAAAATTTTATTAGTCGATGATGTAATAACTACCGGTACCACTATTGATGAATGCGCTAAAATTTTACGCCGAGCGGGTGCTAGTTCGATATCGGTTATGACAATTGCGATGACATGATATACTCAGATAGAACTTCAAAAATTGCCTTACTCTTTTGCTTTCAAGAATTGCTCTTTCATTTTATCGAGGATTCCTGTACTCACGTACTAAGCTGTACGCTGCACTCCGAGGGCTTTAGACTCCTTGCTCTTTTTGAAGTTGATCTTCGTCTATCAATTTTTCATTTCACAGCAGTATATACCGGCTTTGTTGCATGGTTCGATAAAAGTAGTAGTATGTCATTCTAGCTAAAGGCGGGAATCTAGAAAATTATAGTCATCCTGAATTTATTTTAGGATCTATTAATGAGATGCTGAAACAAGTTCAGCATGACAAGACTGGATTCCCGCCTTTAGCTAGAATGACATCGAAAATTTGAGCTACGCAACAAGACCTCCTTGCAATGACGGGGTAAGATCGAGCCATGCAACAAGACCGTTGCCGGAATAACATCAAATTAATTATGCTTATTTACTTTTCTTGATCCGCATTAGTTAGTATGTTATGTTTTAACCTATAAAAATTTATTATAAATCATATGCCGCAAATTTATTTTAACGGTCCTGTCGGACGAATTGAAGGAGTTTATACAAAATCTGCTTTACAATATGCTCCCCTTGCGTTAGTTCTGCATCCTCACCCGTTATATGAGGGAACTATGAATAATAAAATAGTTTACAACTCATATAGAATTTTAGCCGATAACGGTTTTACGGTACTGCGAATTAATTTCAGAGGAGTAGGGCGTTCTCAAGGTAAATTTGACAATGGTGTAGGTGAGGTAATAGATGCGGCAACCGCCCTTGATTGGCTTCAGCAAAATAACCCTAATAGCGGTATTAATTTAATATTAGGGTTTTCATTCGGTGCATGGATAGCTATGCAGTTGGTAATGCGTCGTCCTGAAATCAATAATTTTATTGCTATCTCGCCGCCGGTAAATAAATATGATTTTTCTTTTCTATCGCCGTGTCCTATCCCCGGCTTTATCTTACAAGGCGATAATGATAGTATCGTATCGGTTGAGGAAGTGCGTAAATTAGCAAATAAATTATCTAAGCAACAATCACATATAAAAGTTGATTATAAAATAGTTACCGGAGCAGATCATTTTTTCCGTTATAAAACTGAAGAATTTACGCAAGCGATAAATAAGTATTTAAAATCAATAGATACTAATACTCACTATCAAAATGCGAATAATAACAAAAATATCAATAAAAGCTCTAATAAATTGTTTTTGTATTAATTTAAGAAGGTCTATTGTTAGGCGTTGTTGCACGGCTCTTTTTGCAAAGTGTTTCGGTGTCATCTAGTTGCTTGACCACGGCATCCCAAAACAAAAAGTCATGCTGAATTTATTTCAGCATCTCTATAATACATCCTGAAATAAATTCAGGATGACGACAAGACTGGATACCGTGGTCAAGCCCACTAGTGTACGAACGTTTAAATAAAGAGGTAAAAATTCTGTCATTCCGTGGCTACGACCACGGAATCCAGCTTATAATATCGTAAAAAGATTCTAAAATAAGTCTAATATGGCTTTATTTTCCTGGATGCCGTGATCAAGTCATGGCATGACACAGCCTTTTTTCAACGTTCGTACAGTAGTGGGTCAAGCCACGGTATGACACCGTACTTGTAATAACCATAATACAGTAAATTATGAGCCATGCAACAACGCCCTATTGTTACGTGGATGACCATATTTTAATAAAAACTAACATTTTATTAAAAATAACTTAACAAAAATTAAATATTCTGTGTATATTCTAGCTTTTAAATAGGAAAAGCTAGAATGAAAAAATATTTTACCCCCTCTATATTGAAATTTATCTATGTAATATTAATTTTTATATATAGTAGCTCATCATACGGAAATGAAAAAATTGAAGCCATACAAGATTATAAACCGATATTCTTACCGGTTTCTACACAAAATAAAAAAATAAAAATCGCTATCCGTTCTTATACGCATTTTTCAGAATCATTTTTTGTTTTAGTAGACCCTTATTCATTCAAGACTGAAATATCCTTAGCTAATAAAGTAACCTTTTCCGGTAATAAAAAAAAGCAGCGTAATATTATAAAAACTTTAAATAAAACTCCTTATTTAAAAGCCTTGAATAAATATAGTTATCCTCCTTATATCCGGCAAAATTACGGTGCTACGGAATCAATGTATAAAAGAAAGGGTTGTTTTCTAACTATTGATATGTGTCCCTCTTCTAAAAGCTTTGAAGAAGATTTTTTTAAAAAATTAGTGGAGCTATCGGATCAATTACATAAGCCGCTACCTATCGCCGTATGCATATCGGGGTTATGGATAGTTAAACACGCGGATGAATTTTTATGGTTAAAAAAACAACAGGATAGCGGTAAATTACAAATAACTTGGGTTAATCATTCCCTTACTCACCCTTATTTTAAGGATGCTCCGTTTGAAAATAATTTCCTGCTTTCTAATAAAAATGATTTTGAAAAGGAAGTTTTTGAAACGGAAAAAATATTATTACAATATAATATTGCGCCGTCGCCTTTTTTCCGCTTTCCCGGTTTAATTTCCGATAAGACATTAGTTATGAAATTAAAAAAATTCGGTCTTATTCCGCTTGGAAGTAAAAGTTGGCTCGCCAAAGGTGAAATTGTAAAAGAAGGCTCTTTTATATTAGTACACGGCAATAGCAACGAGAAAAAAGGTATAGATTTAATTATGCCGATGCTACCAGATTTAAAATTATTGCCTATTCAAAAAGCATTTTTACCGTAAGTTTCCTCATTGCGAGGAGGCAATGCCCGCGTGGATGGTTAAAAGCGCTTAAAACTTGTCATACCGTGGTCAAGCCCACTAGTGTACGAACGTTTAAATAAAGAGGTAAAAATTCTGTCATTCCGTGGCTACGACCACGGAATCCAGCTTATAATATCATAAAAAGATTCTAAAATAAGTCTAATATGGCTTTATTTTCCTGGATGCCGTGATCAAGTCACGGCATGACACAGCCTTTTTTCAACGTTCGTACAGTAGTGGGTCAAGCCGGCTTTGTTGCATGCCTCGAATTTTCGGTGTCATTCCCGCGAAAGCGGGAATCCAGAAAAGTATTTAAGCGAATTATATAGTAAATTTTTATATAATTTTGTTTATTTTAAGTATTTTTCTAGATTCCCGCCTTTAGCTAGAATGACATACTGCTGCTTTATCGAGCCATGCAACAAAGCCCACAGCGGCTCGCCATGACGTTTAACGTTCCACGCGGGCATTGCCGACCATGGTATGACACCATACTCAAAAAAAACTACTCCACCACAATATTGCCGATTACTCCTCTATAGTAAATATTCGGATTATACATAGATTCGCTATAGACGGCAGGAGTTGCAAATATTCCTTTATTGATAGCTTTTATTTTATATTGATATTTTATTTCGTAATTTGGAATAGTGCCGAATAGAATTACTCTATCTTCGCGACGCTCGATATTGATAGGTTGCCATATAAGCGTTTTGTTGTCATCTCGTAATATATTTATAGTATTATTTGCCGGTAATAATTCAAAACCGGCAGGCAGTAAGTCTAACACCACAATATTATTAAGTATATCCTTATTACCTGACCTTAATGTTAGAGAAACAGTAACATTATCGCCTAATTTTACTTTATTAACTTCTTTATTATTTTCATCCAAATATTTTCTTGTTATCTCAATTCCTTTATTGATCTCTTTATTATCGTTTAACGACTTATCAAAACCTGAAGTTAAGAGCTGATAAAAGAATCCCTTCGTCGATGAAATTAATTCTAAATTTTGAGTATCGCTTGCCGCAAAGTCTACAGTCATTATTTTATTGCCTTGCATTGAAAGCTCTTGCTGTTCTTTATCATGACTATAGGCTTTAACCTTAATACTACTTTCTTCTACATTATTTATATTATCGGCATAAGCAATGCTTGCCATAATTGCGTAACTTGCCGCTAAACTATTATAATTATCATTCGATAAGTTAGCAATTTCCTGAACGATTAATTTGTCGATAGTCTTCAATCTTTCCGGAAAATGCCGTGATATTATATATAGATACTGACTATATTTTATCAAAGCATTATAATATTGATAGTTTGAAAGCGAGGACGGGTTAATAGGTTTATTTAAAGTAAAACTGTCAAGGAGACTATTAGCTTCCTCATTCATTTGTAACATTTTATAGCTAGCTGCTAAATACACCGAAGTGAGATCATCCCGCCAAATATCTTTCTGAGAAGTTTCTAAGTAATTTAAAACATTAGCAATATAATTAGTAGTGATCTCATTATTTTTGGTAAGTATATAAATAGCATAGGCTTTTTCTCGTGCGGCATTTAAAGAATTAATTGACCTATTTGCCGTATTTTTAAGGTAATTTATGCCGGACGTAAAAGTATCGCTCGGTACGGGCAAGTATTTTGCCGAGCTTTCCGTTAAAAAATGCATAGCGTAAACGGAAATAAAATCGTCAGAGATACTAGCGCTTGAAGTACTAGCTGCATTACCCCACATATTAAATCCACCGTCATAATTTTGTCTTTCGCTGAGAGTTTGAAACGCCTTATATAATGATTCATCAATTTTTTTCCGCTCAAGCTCAAGAGTTTTTATTAATTCTTGTTCGTTATATAATATGACATTAGCAAAATTTTTGCTTATTAATTGCTCGGTAGAAGCAAACGGATAATTATCAAGATAACTTTTAAAGCCCCTAGTAATAGCTAGCGGTGATTTAGCAACCGATAGCTGAAGTTTGGCAAATTCTGTATATAAGTCTCTAGAGGTTTTTAGGGTAATTTTATCAAGCGGCGCATATCCCGTATCGATAGTAGTAATGTTCGGTAGAGGAGGGCGGACGCTAGCGGTAGAAGTCATTACCGATTTCGTATTATTCAAAGAGGCGGTTACTTTAAAATTTGCCGAACCGAGGCGTGAAGTAGCTTTTAATTTAACGTTAATACTAGTTTCTTTATTTTCACTTATTTTTATCTCACGAGGATAGTCTAGTATTTGAAGCCCTTCGCTTGTTTCAATATTTATCGAAACTTTAGCATTTCCTGAACCCTTCACGTTATTTGCGATTGTTACGGGAGTTATAAATTCGTCAGTCGGTGCAACGAATAAAGGTAAATTCGGGCTAATCACGAAATCTGATTGAACGTAAAGCTTAGCATCGGTGCTACCTACCGAATCAAGAGTTGTCGAAACGGCCATAACTCTTAAAGTGCCGTTAAAATAATCGGGAATATCGAACGTAACTTCTTTTTTATCTAACGTTGAGTCGATAATTCCTGACCAAAAGGCAACGGGAGGCTGATCTGATCTTTTAAACGGATTTAAGTTTTTGTTTAAATCTATAAAATTACCGCCTCCGGGGGCTGCCGTAAAGCTTTTCATCATAATAGAATTTTCCGGTAATATTAAATCCATAATATGCGAAGTTTTGACCTCTAACGCTTTATCTTTAATAAAATAATTAAGCGGGTCGGGCGTTTTATAATTGCTAAAAGATAAGATACCTTCATCAACGGCAAATATTATAATTTTGCCGGGTTTAGAGGTGCGATATTCTACTGTCAATTTCTCACCTGATTTTATTTTGTCAGGTACGGTTAATTCAATTTTTTGCTCATGCTTATAGATATTGGCAGTAAAGGGCAAACTTGCATAGCTGAAAGGAGAAACAAAAATTTCTTTAGAGTCTAGCTCTCTTATAAATTGTACATTAATAAATCCTTTGCCTGCAAAATCTTCGGGAATTTTAATTTCTTGAATACTGCTAGTTTTACCTGCTTTAAACCGGGTGAAATTATGGACTTTATCGGTTTCGATAGTAATTAAGCCGTAGCCCGTATAAGGAGCTATAATATTTAAAAGAATTTTTTCACCGGATTTATAGTCACTTTTATTTAGTTTTAAAGTAAGGTTAGCGTTCTCGGTTAAATTTGCGGTAACATTCCCTTCGCCGAGTATTGAAAATTCCACCTGAGAAAAAATAGTATTATTTTTATCCGTTAAATAAATAACATAGTCCCCCGGCTCTTTAGTAGGCAGGTTATAAATATAGCCGGACTTTTTTGTTATATTAATCTCGGTTGAGGATAAAGGAGCTTCGACCGGTGTCGATTGATAAGAATAACTACCGTCACCGCTTGCAACTAAGCTATTTACATAATTAATTTTCTTCAAGATAAGCTGCAATTTTGTAGCATCTATTTTGTTACCATAGCTATCTATTGCTATAAATTCGAGCTTAGCCTTCGATTGTTGTTTGATATGTTTTAAATCATTATCGGTTTTAAAGCCGATAATATAAGGTAAGGGGGAGACGATAATTGACTTATTAGCGTTAACGCTTCTTCCTGAATCAGGTTCAAATCCTTCGGCTGAAAAAGTGAGGTTGTAAGTAGCTCCATTATATTTTGCCAGATTTAAATCAAATATTCCGACGCCCTTATCATCGGTTGTAACATCACCAAGCCGATCATTAAAGCTTTCTTTGTTTTCTTTGCCGCTATAAAATATATAATCCTTAAAAGCAGCTACCGAAAATTTGGCAGGTTTAACATTAATATAAGAAGTAATTTTTCTATTTAAAGCCGGTGTGCCGTATAGATTACTTAAGCTAACCGTAGCTTTTAGATTTTTCGGTGCAATCCATAATTTATTTTTAACATCATCAAAATCTATGTTTATTTTCATTCTATCGGGTAGGAAATCCTCTACTCTTACGGATAAATTATTAAGGTAATTAGTTGCGTCTTTATCTTTAACTAAATATAAATCTATGTTATATGAACCGGTAAAAGAGTCTTCGCTAGTTTGGAATAAATACTGTGTAAATCCCTCTTCATTTAACACTATTTTCTTTTTATCTATTATTTTTCCGCGCGGATTGGTAACTTGCAACTCTAGCGGTAAGCCGTTAAACTTGCTTTGCCAGTTACTTTGTTTCACTAATATCCCTATATTGCCGCGTTCTCCTGGTTTATAAATTCCGCGATCGGAAAATAAATAAGCTTTCAGCCCTTCAGGTGAGCTTTGCGCTCCCGATACATCAAAGCGTGAATAATTAACTTCCCGATCAATTCGCCCATACGGCATAAAAGAAAAATCATCACCGCCCGTTAGCACGTAAGCAATAGGTTTCTTTTCTCTAGTGAAATCCCGAATGCCGGCACGAATGGCGGGCAAAGTCGTATGACCGTCACCGTCCGTTATACCGCTTGCTATTATCTCACCGTTAAGACCTATAATATCCGCCTTAACGCCTTGTGCCGGCTTACCTGTGCTGATAGAGGAAACAAATATATGCTGCAAACCGTCTTTATCGGTTTTAACTATAAATCCAAGATCGGTTACCAAAATTAATCTTTTATCTTCTGCTACCTTGTTACCTCTTTCATCTTTATAAGAAACTTTTGTTAGGAATAAACCTTTGCTATAAGAATCTGAAGAGCCAAGTTTTAAATATTTACCGAAATCTAGCGTAGAATAACTAGGTAAGTCGGTATTTTTAGAGTCTATAGCTATATCTTCTTCAAATACTTCAGAAATATTATATTCGTTGAAAGAATATTCATTGATAAATGTCGGATTTTGGAAGCTATTATATCTACTAGTTTGACTGATTAAGTGGTTAATATCAGCTTGGTTAATTTTATCGATTTCTACGTGTAATTTATCTATACCGACGGAGTAAACTGAAAGTTTCTTCTCACCTGAAAGCGATAATATTGAGCCGTTAGACATTAATTTAACTTCTTTAAGCTCGTTAGGTACTTGCAGTATTTGGCTGTAATCATTTCCTAAAACTAAATTTCCTTTAGCTTCCATGCCTTGCTTTATTTTAAGTAACAAATACCTAGAGGGAATAGTATTAATTTTAAAGCTGTGTATTAGACCTGTTGCATAACTTGCTTCTAAAGGTAATTTGTACGTCAAGCCGGTACTCGCATCCTCACGTACGTTAGAGTACGCTGCGGTGCTGCGTTCCGTGTTTCCTTCAAATTCCTCTTTATTAGCTACGTTATGCAAGCGGTCTAATGTGTTATTTTTTGAAGCAGTGGGCAAAAGTTCAAAATTTACTTTTTCGGCTTTCTTCAGTATATCATCGGTAATTTCCTTCGGGCTTTGCCAAGCATAATCCTTTTTCCCTAAGCTTCCTTGAGAAGAAGCCGGTTTGTCTTTCGGTAATAATAATAATTCTAAGTGGTTTTTAACCTCTTCACCTGATATAGGGGCATTAGTCGTAACTATTATTATTTGCTGCGGGATATATTTATTATCTTTAACTATGGTAGCTACTGCTTTTGTAACTTTTAAATATGATGATAGGCTAGGTATTAATACCTGTTGTTTATACGAATATTTTTGAGTATCAACGTTTTTATGAGAAAAATCTTTCTCGCCATATAATAGTTTAACGCCGTCTTCGATGGTGAAAGAAACGATATATTCGCTATCTTCTAAAGACTTTATATTAGTAATAATAGTAGCTTCAGTGTTATTATCATTAAATTTTACCGAAAAAAATAATTTTTCTGTGGTAGTAGATTTAACAAAGCTAAGTCTTTTTTCTAAAGTTTTAGGATCAATAGGATAGTTAAATTCTATTTTTGTTTGGATAAGCTTTTTGTCGTTATCTTGCAGATAATTCATTTCTTTGATAATAGGTAATAAAGGCAGAGTTTTGAAAGTGATATTATTCTGATCTAAATTTATAAATTGTGGGAAAATAGCCTTTTCATTAATAGTGACTTTATAAGTTTGGTCAGCTAAAAAATGCTCTTTCGGGGTAAAAATTATATTATAATTCCGATCAAATCGCCATTCGCCGGCAATTTTAGGTTCAATAGTTACATATTCGTTTATTTTTTGTCCTGCAAGCCCTAAATCCCTATTAGGGGTAGTACACCAGTCTTTAATTCGCGTATCGCACAGATTAATATTTAAAGAATTCTGGCCGGCTAGATTTTCATCAACTAACTTAAAATACAAAGGTATCTTTTCGTTAAGACTTGCAGCAACCGCAGATAGATTTATGAAAGATAAGAAAATAACTAATATAAATCTATAAAAAATATTTTTCATATCTATAATTTTTATTTATAATAACTTTAATTATATATTAAATAAAATTTAGTAAAGCAATGGATATTTTTTTAAAGTATTTTGGCAATCAATTTTATTTAACTTGGTTCTTAATAGGATTTAGTTTTCCTTTATCTATAAGAGTTTGTCACACAAAATGTCGTTATTTACAATAAACTTTGAATATTTATAGTTTTTTCTTAATTGATATTCCATACTTGCTAGCTAATTTAAGTAATTTTTGATCAAAAGTGCAAATAGGAATATTTTCAAGTGTAGCTTCAGCAAGTAAAATGCAATCAACTATATGAATATTATATCTGGTATAATATTCTAAAGCAGTTAAAAAACATTCTTTTTTGCATTTTATTCCTTTATAAGTAAACATTTCGGATAGTGTTAATGATATTTCTTTACGTGGTATTTTATAAAATGAGGATAGTAAATATATTACTTCAGTAAATACAGTCTGTTCTATTATTAAAGTAATATGACCTGTTTTTACTTTATCAAATACTATTTTTGTCTTATCAAACATTTCTTGATTATCTGCCAGAAGATATCGTGCAATAAAATTTGTATCACAGAGATATTTCATAAATATTTCTCATTCTTTTTGAGAGTTTGAGAGATATTTTCATGCCACGCTTTTTCTCTTATTTCATTGAATGAAAGTTTGGAATCTTTTTTATAAGCGGCAAGTGCACCGCCAACATCGGAAATAGGGGATAATATGACTTGATTACTTTCATTAATTTCGATAGAGATAATATTACTATTTAGAACTTCTCTTACTTTCTTTGGTAAAGATACTTGCCCTTGAGAGGTAATAGTAAGTGTATTAATATACATATAAAAATACCATTTAAATTATTATTACATTAAATACTAGCATTGTATTATAATTTATAATACAATTAAATTAAATAATAGTATATATAATATTCAAACATTAACTTTATAAATTACCGTAAACTAAAAAATACATATGACTTTTATTAAAGAATTTGCAAATAGAGGATATTTGCACCAATGCACCGACCTTGAGCGGCTAACCGCTATAACGGCAGAAACAAAAATAGCCGCTTATATCGGCTTTGATTGTACGGCTACGTCGCTACATATCGGTAGTTTAATGCAGATAATGATTTTGCGGCTGCTGCAGCAATGGGGACATAAACCGATCGTGATAATCGGTGGCGGTACTAGTAAAATCGGTGACCCTTCGGGTAAAAATCAAGAACGTAAGGCTCTAACTAAAGAAGATATTGTCAAAAATGCCGAAGGTATTAAAAAATCTTTGTCGAAATTTATTAAGTTCGGTAGCGGTGAAAGCGACGCTATTATGCTAGATAATTCGCAGTGGCTAGATTCTCTTAATTATTTGGATTTTTTAAGAGATTTCGGCGCGTTTTTTTCCGTTAATCGGATGTTAACGATGGATTCGGTAAAGTTACGTTTAGATCGTGAGCAGCATTTAAGTTTTCTAGAATTCAACTATATGTTATTGCAAGCTTATGATTTTTACCATTTAAGCAAAAATTACGATTGCGTATTGCAGTTAGGCGGTAGTGACCAATGGGGTAATATAGTGATGGGTGCCGAGCTTATCAGAAAGCTAACCGGCAGAGAAGTATTCGGGATGACGACGCCGCTACTTACGACTTCTTCAGGGGATAAAATGGGTAAGTCGGTCGGTGGAGCGGTATGGCTTAACGAAGACCTTTTAAGTCCCTACGAATATTATCAATATTGGCGTAATTGTGAAGATGCGGATGTTGTACGATTTGCTCGGCTATATAGTGAGTTATCGAAAAATGCTTTAGCGGAATTTGAAAATTTGGCAGAGTCGGATATTAACGGTGCAAAAAAACAATTAGCTTTTAATTTGACCAAACTTTGTCACGGAGAGGGGGCGGCAAAATCGGCGTTAGAGACGTCAATTAAATTGTTTGAACAAGGAGAAATTGACGAGAATTTACCGACTATTATTATTGAGCAGCAAATATTGCAACTAGGTATTCCGGCATTTGAATTATTTTATAAAGCCGGGCTTAGCTCTTCAAAATCCGAAAGCCGTAAATTAATTAGAGGTAAGGGCAGCAAAGTTAACGATCAAACGGTGCTTGATGAAAATATGTTAATTAACAGTAATTTTTTATTGGATGGACAGGTAATTAAGCTTTCCGTCGGTAAGAAGAAGCACATACTGGTTAAGGCTGAATAAAAACATAACAAGAAACCGTTATTGCGAGGAGGCACTAGCGTTGTTGCCTGGCTCGAAAAATAATAAAAATCCGTCATGGCGAAGCCACGAAGTAGCTGTGGCAACCCAGAAAAACATAGTCATCCTGAATTTATTTCAGGATCTACTAAAAAAAGATGCTGAAACAAGTTCAGCATGACAAGGACTAGATTGCCACGTCGGGACTTCGTCCCTCCTCGCAATGACGTTTAGGGTATCCACGCGGGCATTGCCTCCTCGCAATGACGGACTTTAATTTCACTTAGGTATATTATGAGTAAAATTAGGCTTGATGAATATTTATTAAAGTCGGGTCTCGTTGAAAACATTAATTTAGCGCAAAGCCTGATCATACAAGGGAAGGTACATAACGAATTTACGCAATTAACTAAACCGGGCATGCAAGTTGCTGTTAATAGTACTAATATTACCGTGAAACAGCCGCAGCATAATTATGTATCACGAGGAGCTTTAAAACTAATTGCCGCTTTAGATCATTTTAAAGTTAATCCGCAAAATTTGGTTTGTCTAGATATCGGCAGCAGTACCGGTGGTTTTACCGAAATATTACTTGAGAGAAAAGCGAAATTAATTTTTGCCGTAGATGTCGGTTACGGAGAATTACATCATAGATTACGAGATAATCCAAGTATAATAGTGTTAGAGCGAACTAATGCACGTTATTTAACCGATAAACAGATTACTACCCCGCCTGATTTAATCGTTTGTGATGCTAGTTTTATTAGTTTAACAACGATATTGCCGGCTTCTTTAACTCTGGCTAAACAAGATTGTGAGCTTGTGGCTTTAATAAAGCCCCAATTTGAAGTTGAAAAGCATGAAGTAGAAAAAGGCGGGATTATTAAAAACTCTCTTTTGCATCAAAAAGTATGCGATAAAATTAGTTCATGGCTTGAGCGCGAGCATAATTTTAAAATATTCGGTATAATAGCCAGTCCTATTTTAGGGGCAAAAGGTAATAAAGAATTTTTAATCTACGGGAGACGAAAAATTTCATAATTTTGAATTAAATATTGCTAATATATTCTAACTGGTGTATCTTGCTTATAATACGATATATGGGTGGGAAATTAGGTGGGTTAACCCACCTTTTTTGTTGGTGGTATACTTAAAGTATACCATGAAAATTGTCATCTAGTTGCTTGTACCTGCATTGTTGCATGGCTTGATAAAAGCGGTAGTATGTCATTCCCGCGTAGGCGGGAATGACATCGAGAGCGTTTTTACGCTTCACACAACAAGGCTTGGTTGACCACGATACTGGAACACTTTGGGGTACAGCGTCATCGCGATCGCTTGATACAAGTAAATTTTTCGGCATTCGCCTGTACTCACGTACTCCAGTACGCTGCGCAGGCCCTTCCTCAAATTCATCTTGTCGGAAGCTTTCTGAATTTAGCTGTAACCAATAATAAGTAAAATTTAAAAATGCAATCCATTGAACAAGAAATAATAAGCTTGATAGAAGAAACCCTAACAACTATGGGGTTTGAGCCGGTGGTTGTACGTTTGCGAGGATTAAATTATAAAACACTTGAAATATTAATTGATAGGTTAGACGGCGAAAAAGTAACGATAGAAGATTGCCGAAAAGTTAGCCAAAATATTTCCGCTATTCTTGATGTAGAAGATATTATTGATGACGCATATAATTTAGAAGTGTCATCAAGCGGTGTGGAACGCCCATTAGTGAAATTTGAAGATTATAATAGATTTAGCGGTAGAGAAGTTAATATAAAACTTAAAGCATTATTAAACGGTAAAACTCGTTATCAAGGTAAGATAATTAAAGCCGAAGATGATAAAGTTTACGTAAATCTTAAAGGAGAAGAGTTAGTAATTGATTTTAACTTAATTAAAAATGCTTCTTTAGTTTTAACTGATGAAATGTTTAAGGAATTACTAGGCAAAAAATAGCGTAAAAACTTTATTTGCATTAAAAATATACTAAATTTATGGTAAAAATTTATGTCTAACATAGGTAATGTAGAAATTTTACAAATTATAGATTCCGTAGCTCGTGAAAAGGGTATATCAAAAGAAAATTTAATTTCGGCAGTTGAGCAAGCAGTCCAGGTTGCGGGACGAAAAAAATACGGTAACGAATATAATATTAAAGCGCAAATTAATAAGAAGACAGGTGAAATAAATCTTTTAAGAGTTCTTGAAATAGTAGAAAAGGTAGAAGATTATTTAACTCAGATTTCTCTGAAGGATGCCCTTGAAAAAACAGCGGATGCTAAAATCGGTGATGAGATATATGAATACTTACCGCCGATCGATCATGCAAGGGTGGCGGCGCAAGCTGCAAAGCAAGTAATAACCCAACGTATGGTAGAAGCAGAAAGAGAAAAACAATATTATGATTTCAAAGATAGAAAAGGTGAAATTATAAACGGTATAATTAAAAGAATAGAATATGGTGATGTATTTGTTGATTTGGGGCGTACCGAAGCAATCCTTAAAAGAGAGCAATTAATTAGAGGAGAAAGCTTTAAAATTAATGATCGTGTTAAAGCTTATGTACAAGATGTAAGATTAGAAGCTAAAGGACCGCAAATTTTCTTATCTAGAACCGATAATCAAATGTTAATTAAACTATTTGAATTAGAAGTACCGGAAATTTATGATAATATTATCGAAATAAAAGCAGTAGCACGTGATCCGGGTTCAAAAGCTAAAATAGCGGTATTTGCTTCGGATACCAGTGTTGACCCCGTAGGGTCATGTGTCGGTATTAGAGGTAATAGAGTTCGGGCGGTGACAAATGAGCTAAACGGTGAGAAGATAGATATAGTATTATGGACTAATAACGTTGCTCAATTCGTAATTAATGCTTTGGCACCGGCAGAAATTACCAAAATTTTAATTGATGAAGATAAGAGAAAGGTGGAAGTTGTAGTATCTCAGGAAAATCAAAGTATAGCTATCGGCAGGCGAGGGCAGAATGTGCGCTTAGCCTCAAAGCTAACGGGCTGGAATATCGATATAATGACGGAAGAGCAAGAATCAAAAAGAAGAAATGATGAATTTGTAACTTCAACAGAATTATTTATGGAAGCTTTAGATGTTGAAGAAGTTATAGCTCAACTTTTATCGGTTACGGGATTTACTTCCGTCGAGCAAATAGCAAATAGTGAAATTAATTCGCTAACGGCGATCGAAGGTTTTGAAGAAGAGCTTGCTATAGAGATCAAAAAAAGAGCGGTTGATTACGTTGATATTAAAAACGAAGAAATTGTTAAAAAGCTTGAAGAGCTTGGAGTTGAACAAGAATTAATAGATATATTAGAACTTCAACCTGATGCTATATTAAAATTTGCCGAGTACGGCATAAAAACAATAGAAGATTTGGGAGAAGTGAATTTAACCGAATTTAAAACTTTAGCTCCGAATTCTAATATGACGGATGAAAACATTAAATTGTTAATTAAAACCGCCCGTCAACACGGAGAATTTAAAGAGAGTCAAGAAAAGGATAATATAGTTAGTTGAATATGTCATTCTTGTGAAAACGGGGCGTTGTTGTATGGCTCAAATTTTCGGTGTCATTCTAGCTAAAGGAGGGAATCCAGCTTTACTTATGTCATGCTGAACTTGTTTCAGCATCTCATTAATAGATACTGAAATAAATTCAGGATGACTATAATTTTTCTGGATTCCCTTCTTTAGCTAGAATGGCATACGGCACTTTTTTAGAGCCATGCAACAACGCCCGAAGGCGGGAATCTAGTCTTGTCATGCTGAACTTGTTTCAGCATCTCATTAATAGATCCTGAAATAAATTCAGGATGACTATAATTTTTCTAGATTCCCGCCTTTAGCTAGAATGACATTATACAACAACGTCTGAAAACGGGAATGACAAATTAACACTTTTTTCGATCCATGCAACAACGCTGGCTTGACTGAATTGACTATAATAATTTAATAATTGCTAATTATAGGCGGTAAAGTTATACTACTCGTATTTCGAGAAACTTTATACTAAATATAATATTGCTACGGAAAGGTTTAACATTTATGACGAATAACCAGGAAATCAAACCCAAAAAGTTGACGCTTGGCAATTCAAAACTATCGCTTAATAAACCTATTGAGTCTCTTAGTGGGCCTCAAAGCTTTGTTAATTCTAAATCTAGAACATTAGTTGAAGTTAGAAAAAGTACCGTAACCTGCGGTACACTTTCTTTAGGTAAAGAAAAAAATAACTCAAATCAAAATTTAGAATCGACTAATGAAGAGTTTAATAGGCGTTTATCTATTCTTAAAAAAGCTGCAGAGCAGGCAAGGTCTAACGAAAATGCGCCTATAAGCACTTTAAGCAGACTTGCTAGTATGAATCAAGCGACCATTCAAAAAGAAGAATCTCCGGAAGATTTACCGCCTGAAAATGATACCGAACCGGTAAGGTTTGAAGAGACGCAAGAAGATGCTACTACGACTAATGCAGACTTACAAAAACCTGAAAAGAAAGTAGAAGCTTTTGTAAAATCTCCTTTGATCGGCGTTCGTAGTCGTTTTGGCATTGAATCGGAAAGTGATATAGGAAGAGAGAAGTTAACGGAAGGAAAAATAGTTGCGCCGAAAATCAAAATTGAAGAACCAAAGAAATTAAAAAAGACCGACATCTTTAATATGCTCGGTGAAGACGGCGGTGATTTGGGGGGCAAAACTAGAAGCCTTGCATCAATAAAAAGAGCTAGAGACAAAGAGAAACGAAAAGCGCAGCAGCAGCAACCGGAAAAAATATATAGAGAAGTTACGATCCCTGAAGTTATAAGTATTAGCGATTTAGCAAGCGGTATGTCGGAGCGGGCTGTTGATGTTATAAAAGAACTAATGAAATTAGGGATTTTGGCAAATACCAGCCAAATGATCGATGCAGATACGGCGGAATTAGTCGCTACAAATTTAGGTCATACGGTAAAAAGAGTTCAAGAATCGGATATTGAAAATATTTTAATTAATAAAAATGAAAAAGATGAAGATTTAAAGCCGCGCGCTCCTATTGTGACTGTTATGGGTCACGTAGATCACGGAAAAACTTCATTACTCGATGCTTTAAAATCTACCGATATTGCGGCACAGGAAACCGGCGGAATTACTCAGCATATCGGTGCTTATAGAGTTACTTTGGAGGGCGGTAAAGCCATTACTTTTATTGATACCCCCGGACATGAAGCTTTTTCGGAAATGCGCGGTCGAGGAGCGCAAGTAACGGATATAGTAATAATAGTAGTTGCCGCAGACGATGGAATTAAAACTCAGACCATCGAAGCAATTAATCATGCCAAAGCTGCTCATGTTCCTATAATTGTTGCCATTAATAAAATTGATAAGCCCGATATCGATATTGAGAAGGTTAAAAATGAGCTTTTTGTTCATGAAATTATAAGTGATGAGACTGGCGGGGATGTTATGGTTATACCGGTTTCTGCTTTGAAAAAAATAAATTTAGATAAATTAGAAGAGGCAATTTTACTAGTTGCCGAAATGCAAGATCTTAAAGCAAATCCGGTCGGTGCCGCAGCCGGAGTCGTGATCGAATCAAGAGTTGAAAAGGGAAAAGGCATAGTTGCAACTATATTAGTACAACAAGGTAACTTAAAAAACGGTGATATAATAATTGCCGGTACTTCTTACGGTAAAGTTAAACGAATGAATAACGATAAAGGATTAGAAATACATTCAGCATTACCGTCTGTACCGGTTGAAGTTTACGGCTTAAATGAAGTTCCGCATGCGGGTGATAAATTTAACGTAGTTCAAAATGAGAAACAAGCAAAAGATATCGTAGAATATCGCACACGTATCGTAAAAGAGCGTAAAATCTCTATTGCTCCGCGATCAAGCTTGGAGGAGTTATTCCTTAAAGCTGCCGGCACGGGTAAAATAAAAGAATTGCCGGTAATTATTAAAGGGGATGTTCACGGTTCAGTTGAAGCTATTAGCGGTAGCTTGTTAAAATTACCGAATGATGAAGTGAAACTTCGAGTTCTGCATAGCGGGGTAGGACCGATAACGGAATCCGACATAACATTAGCGCAAGCTTCCAAGGCTATTGTGCTTGGCTTTAACGTTAGAGCCGGTAATAATGCTACGGCAATGGCGGAAAAAGAAAAGGTGGAAATTAGGTACTATAGTATAATATACGATTTATTAGATGACATAAAAGCGATAATGAGCGGTATGCTTGATCCCATTATTCGAGAGCAATATATCGGTTCGGTAGAAATTAGACAAGTATTTAACGTTTCAAAAGTCGGAAAAATAGCCGGCTCTTATGTAACGAAAGGAGTTATAAAGAAAGGTGCCGGCGTGCGCTTATTGCGTGATAATGTGGTAATTCACGAAGGCAAGCTTAAAACTCTAAAACGTTTTAAAGAAGAAGTTAAAGAAGTTAGAGAAAATTTTGAATGCGGTATAGCTTTTGAACATTACGAAGATATAAAAGAAGGCGACGTAGTTGAAGTTTTCGAGCTTATTGAAGAGAAAAAACAGTTATAAGTCGGTATTAATGTCTTTATGATAGTTGCCCGGCGTTGTTGCATGGCTCAAATTTTCGATGTCATCCCCGTGAAAACGGGAATCCGGCCTTACTTATGTCATGCTGAACTTGTTTCAGCATCTCATTAATAGATCCTGAAATAAATTCAGGATGACTATAATTGTGAAAACGGGAATCCGGCCTTACTTATGTCATGTTGAACTTGTTTCAGCATCTCATTAATAGATCCTGAAATAAATTCAGGATGACTATAATTTTTCTGGATTCCCGCCTTTAGCTAGAATGACATTGAAAATTCGAGCCATATGACAACGCTTCCAGTCGCTTGCAATGACGTTTAACGATCCACGCGGGCATTGCCTCGCGGGAATGACATCCAGAGGTAGCTCATTTCTGAAAAAAGAAAATAAATACAAAAATGAATAATTCTTTTTTTAATTTTCCGGCAATTATAGATTTTGAGTTAAGTAATTATTTACTTAATCTAATCGCTCTTTTATTGGTTATTATCTCCATAAAACTTGTTATTGCTAAAAATTTATTAGAAACGGTAATTGCTATGTCGGTATTTAGTTTACTTATTAGCTTATCTTATCTTCTTATGGACGGACCGGATGTTGCCATGACCGAAACGGCACTAGGAGCCTGTCTATCGACTTGCGTATATTTAAGTCTGTTAAAGAAATTACCGCTAGAGCTAAAAGATAATATCAAAAAAATAAAAATTGCTTCGGCAAAAATTATTCCGGCAGCTATTATATGCTTAGCTTTTATAATAACAATGCTTTATGTAGGGCTTGAATTACCGCATTACGGCGACATTAATGCACCTCTACACACGCATTTAAGTAAATATTATATTGAAAATACTAGTAATGATATCGGTATAGACTCATTTGTTGCAGCGCTGCTTGCAAGCTATAGGGGGTTTGATACTCTTGGAGAAACTAGCGTAATTTTAATTGCCGGAATTTCGGTATTATTATTACTATCAAGGAAAAATAAAAATGCTTAAAAATTATCCGATTATTAGTAACGTTACGCTTTTTGCATTGCCCTATATATTTTTATACAGTTTATATATTCAAATTAACGGTGAGATCTCACCTGGGGGCGGGTTTCAAGCGGGTGTTATATTTGCATCAAGCCTTATCGGCTTTGATTTAGTTTACGGTGATAGTAAAAAACAATATTTCTCTACCGATTCTTTGCTTTTTATTGCGACTTTAGGGGTAATAATATATGCTTCCGTCGGCGTGATATCCTTATTGTTTAACGATAACTATTTAAATTATTATTCTCTGGCAAATTTTACAATCGATAAATTATCGACCCAGCATGCCGGAATATTTATAATTGAAATAGGTATCGGTCTTAGCGTTGCGGCAATTATGTATTTGATTTATATGTTAATTACGTATGAGAGCTAACCGAGGAGACATTGCTTGTGTGGATACCTCAACGTCATTGCGAGCGACTGGAGCTCTTGTTGCATGGTTTGATAAAAGCGGCAGTATGTCATTCTAGCTAAAGGCGGGAATCTAGAAAAATTATAGTCATCCTGAATTTATTTCAGGATCTATTAATGAGATGCTGAAACAAGTTCAGCATGACATAAGTAAGGCTGGATTCCCGCCTTTAGCTAGAATGACATCGAAAATTCGAGCCATGCAACAACGCCCCGTTTTCATGGGAATGACATAAAACACGCTTAACCTATCTACACAACAGCTAACTAAATATTAAAATTGATCATGAAAAACTTGTTTTTATTGATTAAGTGGGAATTATTAGTGCAAAATCGTATTAATAATATTACTAAATATCTTGTTATATTTTTTTTATTTTGTACTATTAGCACTAGTTTAATTAATAACCAAGATGATATTAAAAAATTCGGTTTAGTTTTCTCGGTAATTTGTTTATTAATTTCGTTAATCGGTTTTACGCCGCTTTTATTTAAATCTGATTTAGAAGACGGTAGTTTAGAGTTATTGTTATCAAACTTTAATTCGGAAAAGATTATATTGGCTAAATTTTGTGCTATATTGATAAGTAGTTTTATAGGTATAATTTTAGTTATGCCGGTTATTTACGTTTTCTTTAGCCTGCAACTATCGGAAATTATATATTTGTTTATTAGCTTATGCCTTTTATTCATGTTAGCAAGTGCTTTAGTTGTCTTATCAAGTAGTATGCAAAGCTATTTTAGGGCTAATGCTAATTTTCTCGGTATGTTTATTATGCCTTTATTAATACCGAGTGTAATAATGACCGGTTTAATTTTGCAAAATAATAACATACATGATAATTTGGGATTGATTTTTATTATGACCGGCATCAATTTAATATTTTTACCGATTTTATTTTTTTTATCCGTGTATTTAATTAGAAATATTTATAGTATTTAGAGCATATTAAGTTATTTTCTTTGTTTTATTGAAGTGATAGTATAAGATATTTGAGTATATATTGATAATTGTTGGGAAAAATTTATGTGGCAAGCTTTAAGAAGGCTAATTGCGGCTAACCCTATGGGATTGTTTCTCTGGGGTATTATTAGCAAATGGTACTTAATGGTGGCAATTACATCATTAATCATACTATATTATGTAGCAAAGGGGCTTGACGATATAGGGTTTATAGATTATGTAACTAAAACTGTTTCAGAGGAGTTGGAACAGACAAAAGCAGCTGCTCAAAATTGTACTCCAAAACTCGGAGCTGACTGGAATCATCTGGTTAGATTTTGGGATTGTTTGGGCGACCCGGGAAAATATGAAGTTAGAGAGGGTACCGGTGAAAAACAATTGCAACAAAGCATGGATAAGCTTATACAAAACCAACCGGATGGGACAATACCGGAACCTGCTACTCCTGTAGTAAATCCTTATGACCCGGCTAAAAATACTACTACTGATAATAATAATTAGTAAACTATAAATATGTTTTTATCCTAACATATAAAAAAATATTAAATAAAATCTACTTCTACTTTTATGTCAAATACTGAAGATAATATAAATATATGGAAAGTATTTCAAGAATTGAATTTTATTTTGAGGGGTGAGCAAGCGCAGCTTATACTTAATAAGTGAGCATGCGAATCCCTGATAAAATGAAAGAGCAATTCTTGGAAGACGAATCAAATAAGCAGACACGTAGGGACTTTATGGTACTATCCGCTACCGGTATAGCAGCGGTTGGAGCAGTCTGTACTGCGTGGCCGTTAATTGATTCCTTAAATCCTTCTGCCGATGTGCTTGCTTTATCATCAATTGAAGTTGATTTATCTAACATTGCCGTGGGTCAAACCGTTACCGTGAAATGGCAAGGGAAACCTGTTTTTATTACTAATCGCACTCCTGATAAAATTACCGAAGCAAGGAATGTTAAATTGTCGGAGTTAATCGATCCCGAAGCGGATCAAGATAGAGTTAAAGCCGGGCATGATAATTGGCTAATAACAATCGGCATTTGTACGCATTTGGGATGTGTTCCTTTGGCTAATCAAGGTGAGTATGACGGCTGGTTTTGCCCGTGCCACGGTTCGCAATATGATTCTTCCGGTAGAGTCCGTAGAGGTCCTGCGCCTTTAAATTTAGCAATTCCGCCTTATAGCTTTATCAGCGATAAAAAAATCAGAATCGGATAATTATTTATGCACGAAAATAATACTCCGGAAAAATCTTCTGGCTCAATAATAGAATGGATTGACTATAGATTACCCGTTTTTTCCTTCTTAAAACATTTTAGTCAGTATCAAACTCCTAAAAATTTAAGTTATTTGTGGAATTTAGGCTCGATAGCCGGCATTGCGTTAGTAATTCAAATAATTACCGGTGTAGTTTTAGCTATGCACTATACGCCTCATGTCGATTACGCATTTGATAGCGTCGAGAAAATAATGCGTAACGTTAATTACGGCTGGCTAATACGTTATGCGCATGCGGTTGGGGCTTCGATGTTTTTCGCTGCCGTATATTTGCATATTTGCCGAGGGTTATATTACGGTTCCTACAAAGCGCCGTGTGAATTGCTTTGGCATATCGGTATTATTATTTTCCTAACCATGATGGCAACGGCTTTTATGGGCTATGTACTCCCTTGGGGACAAATGAGTTACTGGGGTGCAACGGTAATTACTAATTTATTTTCCGCCATTCCATTTGTCGGTAAATCTATAGTTACCTGGCTGTGGGGTGGATTTTCGGTTGATAACCCCACTCTTAATAGATTCTTTGCGCTGCATTATTTGCTGCCGTTTATTATTGTCGCTTTAGTGATGTTACATTTAGTTGCTCTGCACAGGCACGGCTCGAATAACCCGAAAGGTATCGATGTTAAAACGCTTAAAGATACTATTCCTTTTCATCCATATTATACTGTTAAGGATTTTGTCGGATTCGGCGTTTATTTTATAATATTTGCCTATTTTATCTTTTATCAGCCGAATTATCTAGGGCATCCCGATAATTATATACCGGCGAACCCGTTAGTAACGCCGGCACATATCGTCCCTGAATGGTATTTTTTACCCTTCTATGCAATATTGCGAGCCGTGCCGTCAAAGCTTGGCGGGGTATTGCTGATGTTTTCAAGTATATTTGTGTTATTTGTTCTACCTTGGCTTGATAGCTCAAAGGTAAGGAGTAGCAATTACAGACCTATCTATCGCGTTGCTTTCTGGATATTTATTGCAGATTGTTTACTACTCGGTTATTTAGGCGGTCAACCGGCAGAAGAGCCGTATATTACGTTAAGTCGTTTTGCCGCAAGCTATTATTTCTTCCATTTTTTAGTAGCATTACCGTTAATTAGCAAATACGAAAAGCCGTTGCCGCTGCCGGAGGATATATAAGTATTGTTACGTGGATAGGTAATTGTTTGTGGTGTCATTCTAGCTAAAGGTGGGGCTTTGCATGGCTCATAATTTACCGTATTATGGTTATTATAAGTACGATGTCATACCGTGGCTTGACCCACTAGTGTACGAACGTTTAAATAAAGAGGTAAAAATTCTGTCATTCCGTGGCTACGACCACGGAATCCAGCTTATAATATCATAAAAAGATTCTAAAATAAGTCTAATATGGCTTTATTTTCCTGGATGCCGTGATCAAGTCACGGCATGACACAGCCTTTTTTCAACGTTCGTACAGTAGTGGGCTTGACCATGGTATCCAGAAAAAATCTTAGTAAAAAGACTGGATGCCGTGGTCAAGCAACTAGATGACACCAAAATACTTTGCAAAAATTCGAGCCATACAACAACGCCCGCCGTTGCCGGAATGACATTTCGGACATTTTACCATCCATGCAACAATTCCGCATGGAAATGACATTGAGAGCATTATTATGAAAAATACAAACTGGACTGAACCCCAGAAAGTAACAGCCTCACATGCTTGGAGGAGATGGGCGGCGAGGATGCTGGATTATCTTATATATGATTTTATAATAGGTGTAATACTTGTAATTTTAAGTATTACAGGAAATTCTGATTCTTTTATAAAATATTCTGCTACAAAAATTTTAGAATTTTGGGGAAATACTATACCTGAAGGATATATTATTAGAGTGTATACTATTGGTATATTACTCGTTGTGGCTGGTATATTAATAAATTCGATATTTATATATTGTTTTGGTAATACCTTAGGTAAAAAAATATTTGGTATAAAAATAGTGAATTTAGATAATTCTGACTATAATTTTTCCTCGTTACTAAAAAGAGAACTGTTGGTATTTCAGAAAGGGCTATTTTATGGATTGCCTTTATTAGAAGAATTAGCTACTTATTTATCATATAAAGAACTTGTTAATACTAACTCTACTATATGGGATAAACAATTAAATTTTAAAATAATATATCGTACACAAAAATCATTCATTACTATTTGTACTGTACTGCCAATGGCATTATGTTTTGGGTGGGCATATTGGATTCTGTATGATAAATTTTTAATTCGTTTCTAAAATATATATATGCTTAATAAACTTCTCATTTCTATTTTTATACTACTAACTTCCAGCTTAACGCTAGGCAACGAAGCTTTGCCGCCGAAAAAGATGAATTGGCCGTTTGACGGGGTGTTCGGTAGTGTTGACCGTGAGGCAGCACAAAGGGGTTTTCAGGTTTATAAAGAAGTATGTAGCGTTTGCCACGGGCTATATAATTTATCTTACCGGAACTTGAAAGATATCGGTTTTTCCGAAGATGAAATAAAGGAAATAGCCAAAGGTTACACCGTTAAGGACGGTCCGAACGATGAGGGTGAAATGTTTGATAGACCGGCTTTGCCGGCTGATCATTTTGTACATCCCTATCCGAACGAGCAGGCGGCGAGAAGTGCGAATAACGGCGCCTATCCGCCTGATTTGTCATTGATTATTAAAGCCCGTCATGACGGAGCCGATTATTTATATTCTTTGCTTACCGGTTATGCCGATGCACCTGCCGGCTTTAAATTAATGGCGGGGCTAAGCTATAATCCGTATTTTGCCAATGATCAAATTGCTATGCCGCCGCCGCTTATAAACGGGCAGGTGACTTATATAGACGGCACGCCTGCAACTATTGAGCAAATGAGTAGAGACGTTGCCGTATTTTTGCAATGGGCAGCAGAGCCGGAAATGGAACACCGTAAATCGATGGGACTTAAAGTAATGATGTTTTTAGTAGTATTTACTATATTATTTTATATTGCTAAAAACCGCATCTGGTCAGATTTAAAATAAAATTTAATGGTTACATATCGCCGTTTTAGTGTCAATATTTTCATTATAATTGAGGCTATAAAAAACTGCCGGAAATTCATATTAATACTAGAAGATAATTCTTAATCTTAATTCGCATTTTTTGATACTATAAATTAATTTATTACTTGACTATTTCTATTATTTAGGTATCATGTCTACTCTAATGATGCTTAACTTCCATCATTGATAATACCAACTTTAAAAAATCTTGGTTTTTATGCCGGGAGTCCTCTATTTTTTATGCATGCATAAAAAGTAGAGGAGGTTGTTTATTCAATGACTGAAGTTAGCTCCCGGCACCATTTTTATCCGGTATTAATTTTTTGTAGATAAAGGAAAAACAAAAATTTAAATATTTATAGTAGATATAAACTCTTGAATTTTAAATAAAAATTAGTTTTTTTATTTTTTGATAATAATATTTCAGATTAACTGTAGATAGCGATAATAAAATAATTGAAAAAGCAAAAAGCATTATTGTAAGGCTTTAACCGAAATAATCCAGGAAACACCAAGAAATAAAAGTCATCCTGAAACAAGTGGCATTGTTGCATGGCTCTAAAAAAGTGTCGTATGTCATTCTAGCTAAAGGCCATAACTGTCCGAAGTTGAAAAATAAATAAAGAAACTGTTTGAGTTTTTCACTCTATTATATATCAAAATAGTAGTATTTTTAGCATTAACGGCAAAAAAAGTACTATTTAATAATCTTAATTTTTTAACTTCGGACAGTTATGGCTAAAGGCGAGAATCCAGAAAAGTATTTAAGCGAATTATATAGTAAATTTTTATATAAGTTTGTTTATTTTAAGTATTTTTTCTAGATTCCCGCCTTTAGCTAGAATGACATCGAAAATTCGAGCCATGCAACAACGCCTCCTAGCAATGACGGACTTTATAGACCTTTATCGCTTAAATAGATGTTTATTTATTACAGATTAAGCATATACATCATCTGTTTCTATATCAATTCCTTCAAGCGGTGAATCTTCCTTTAATGCTTCCATACTGCAACTAGTAAAGGGAGTGAAATTATTTTGTGTATTTGAGATTTCGTTAGTAGTTTCAGATAAATTTAAAATTAAATTCTGTAGGTTATTGCTAGTATAATTTTCTAACATATTGAAATTTGTCACAAATGCTTCTAATTCATTTTCACTAAGGTCTCCTAACTCATTAAAGTTTAAGACTAATTTTTCTAGTTCATCGTAAGTATAATTTTTTAATGCATTAAAAAATTTATCTATATTTTCTTTTAAAAGAGGGTTTTTTTCACAAAATGCTTCAGCATATTCTTGTATTATTGTTAAAACTTGTTCTTTATCAACTCCTTCCTCATCATCGCTAACGTCAATAATATTTGCGTTATCGGAAGTAATTTCAGAAAGGCTTTCTGTTGTATTAAGCCCTTGTTCCTTGTTAATATTATCAAGTAAATTATCACATAATTTTTGAATCGATTCGCTATTTTCTGCTATATATTTTTGTCCTACCGCTATCAAATTTTCTATATTTTTGGAATTTGCATTATCCAAGCTCTTAGTTTCTTTAGTAATAGGGATTGATATTTCAATAAATTCATCTTCTCCCGGTAAATCAACCTTAACTTCTGCCGTAGATAAATTTTCATTACCCTGCATGAGTCTGTCTACTAATTTACCTTTAATCAACCATCCTAGCACTCCGTCTAAACCAATTTTCGGTACTGACGTATTTACATTTATATCGTTATTAAAGTTAATAGAACAAATCATCGTATGATCTAGAATTTCTGCTTGTTCCGTTCTATTATGACCTTTTTTAAGTGTTTTTAAAGCTTCATAAGCCGGACGATTTGCTCCGAGTCCCCCATCCGCATAAGCATACATATCTCCTTCTTGCCGGTCTTTAGTATATTCCCTATTTGTAACGGGTTTAAAAAAAGTCGGTGCTGCCGTTGTTGCGAGTATTATGTCTTTTACTTTAACATGTGAACTATAATTATCATTACTATCAAAGATTGCGGCTTCTTTTTCTTTGGCATTTAAATCGGTTACCGGAATAATAAGACGAGAAGTAGTATCGCTTAACCTATCATTTTCTAAATATTCGTCTAATATTTTTTTTAAAGAAGCTTGACTATATTTATGTGTAAATATCTGTTTTAATGATCCTAAAAATACATTAGGAAAAATCTCGGAGGCACTGTTAGTAAATATTTCTAATGCGTCTTTTGCTGAATATTTGGCTTCTTTTGAACCTTCTTCTTTAGGAATAGTTAATAAGGCAGCTATTAATCCTCCAACACTGGTACCCGCAATAATAGGAAATAATTCGGATATAGATTTTCCTGTTCTTTCTTCAATTTCAACAAGTACTACTAATTCAGCTATGCCTTTTACTCCGCCTCCGGAAAGAGATAATATCCTATTAGTTTTTACAAAATCATGATCAAATGTAGGTTTAGAGTTATCATAACCTAACTTAGCATTAACAATTGTCGTCATAGTATCCTCGAATATATTTGTTGTGCATTACTATAAGAAAAGAAGTTAAATATTGCAAACTATATAATGGTACCCAAAAACTAGACAAGAAAATAGAGAAAAGTAGGTATAATATCTCCTAGGAAAAGGAGCAAAAAATGAAAAAACAAGTTAAAAAATATAGCGCAGAAGAAAAAGCAAAAATAGCAATTGAAGCAATATCTGGAGAAATGACTATAGCTCAAATTACCAGCAAATATGGTGTTCACGCTAATCAGATTTATAAATGGAAGAAAGAAGCTTTAGATTTTATGGTTTCTGGATTTAAATCGAAATCTAAACAACAAGATACCGGCCAAGAAGATTTAATTAAATCATTATTTGAGCAAATAGGCCAGTTAACAGTTGAAAGAGACTGGCTCAAAAAAAAATCTAGTATCTTTGGATTTAGAGGTTAGGAAAAAAATGATAAGTTATGCTTCAAAATTAACCATAGCAAGACAATGCGAACTTTTAGATTTAAACCGCTCAAGTTACTATTACCGAACTAGGAATACCTTAGATGATAAGGAGTATAGAGTACTGAACAGAATTGATGAGATTTTTACAGAGCATCCCTATTATGGTACTAGAAGAATGTCTCATGTCCTAAAATCGGAAGGGTTAAATGTTAGTCGTAAGATGATAAGAAAATATTATAAAATACTTGGTATTGAAGCAGTATACCCAAAAATTAATTTAAGCCGTAGGAATCAGGCTCATAAAGTATACCCATATCTATTAAATAATATAGAGGTGGTTTGCTCCAATCAAGTTTACTGTGCAGATATTACTTACATAAGATTAAAGCAAGGTTTTGTATATTTGGTTGCTATAATGGATTGGTATAGTCGTTATATTTTGAGTTGGCGGGTGTCGATTAGTTTAGAAAATGATTTTTGTATTGAAGCTCTAAATGAAGCAATATCTATACATGGCAAGCCTGACATTTTTAATACGGATCAGGGAGTACAGTTTACATCAAAAGATTTTACTCAAATACTTGAGCAACAAGGCATAGCTATTAGTATGGACGGCAAAGGCAGAGCCTTAGATAATGTATTTATTGAACGTTTTTGGAGATCTTTGAAACAAGAGAAGATTTATCGTTTTGATCTTGAAACGGTACGTGAAGCAAAGATAGCTATCAGAGATTATATAGAATTTTATAATAAGCAAAGACCTCATCAATCGCTTGAATATAAGACACCTAAAATGATACATTTTGCAGAAAAACTAGAAAATTACCAAGAGGCTATATGACATAGAAAATGCAAACTTTACTTTGAAAAACCAATACATTAATAAAGGAGAATTACACCTCTAAAATTTAAAAAATTTGTCTAGACAAAGGGTACCACCTCAATATTTTTTAAGTAAATTTTACTAAATAATAAATTTTACTTAATAATAGATAAAAAGACATTAAGTGTGGAGATTGTTGTTGTGTGGATACCCCAAACGTCATTGCAGGCGACTGGAAGCGTTGTTGTACAGCGTCATTCAGAAAGGGTGATACATACGGTGTAAATTGTAATGAAGTATTGACCCCTTATTGTAATGAAGTATTGCCCCCCCAATTCATTAGTTTTTAATTATAATATTTTCTAATTTACATCCTTACCTCCTCTAAAACTTTTGTTACCCGTTTCTATGATTTGGCAACGATGTGTTAACCTATCAATAATTGCTTTTGTTGCTTTAGGATTACCAAACATATCACCCCATTCTTCAAACCTCAGATGCGTAGTTATAATCAGTGAAGATTGTTCATATAATTTAGCAAACAGTTCAAACAATAAGAATCTAGATTCAGCTTTGATAGGTACATAACCTAATTCATCTACCACAATAAGGTTGAATCTCTTAACTGATTCCATAAATCTTACTTCATAGTTATGTACTCTAGCATTGAGTAACTGCGTAGCTAAGTCATTTAAAGTGTAAAACCTTACTCTATAACTCTTAGCAATCGCAGTAAATGCTAAACCAATTGCTAAATGAGTTTTAGCAGTCCCGGAACCTCCTATCAGCATTATATTTTCGTGATTGTCTACGATCTTCTGTATATCAATATTCTCAACTAATGTAGCTGCAGAAGTATCTGATAAGAGTTTTATAGTAGGGAACTTAGCTAACTCTAATCTATATTGTAGGGAACGTGATCTTTTATATTCATACTCTGCCTCAAATAGTCTTTTTAATGTTTCATATACGTTATTAGGAAGCGGCTGGTTTGTTAAATCCATACTCTCAGTTAACTGCATCTTAATTCCAGCTAAACCTAATTTATCTAATAATATTATTAAGTCTTTCATTTATTTTCTCCCCCTGTTAAATATAATTTACTGTAGATGCTACAATCAGCATCAGGAGGAGCTTTTAACTGAATAAACTCTGATTCATCAGTATTAAACTCATTAGACGGGTATAGATATTGCTCAACTAATTTAGCACTACATCCTCCAGTAGCAATTGTTAAACTACAGGCATTAGTTACCCTAGCTAATCCATGCTTATTAATAAGCTGTAAAATAGCTATAAATTGTTTATCACTATCTTTATGAACTTCTAACCTATTGCGTATCTTGCTCAGTACCTCAGCTAGTGAACTCAGCAACTCTTTAAATGGAGCTCCATTACGTAATGCTCCAGGCTTGCGTTCTAATGCTGTAATGTAATGCCATGGATTGTATATTTTCTGATAACGTTTAAAACAACGAACATGTTGCCCTATAATTTTGCTCTCATGTAAAATTATTATTTCCTATGCATAAGACTTTATTTGTACTGCAAGCCCTACATATTCACATACTACGCTATACATATTTGTGTCATAATGAACAAGGCTCGAAGGAGAGACTATTGTTGAATGTAATCTATATCCTGTAAATCCTCCTCTATATTCTATTAAATATTTCCTCTCTTCTTCATATACTTCTAAAATTGTCCTCTCTTTAAATTCAGGATGACGCTTTGTTTTTGACCATTCTAACGACATCTCTCTAAGCTGCTTATTGATAGATTCGTAACTCTCTCCTTTTATGTATCGGAATAAAAAAGTTACGTCTTGTATCTCCTACTTGTTTCTCTACTTGTCCCTTCTCCCAACCAGATGAAGGGCTACATATAATCGGTTCAAACAAATAATGCGAGGCCATTTGAGCAAACTTATCATTTAAGATACGATCTTTACCTATAAGTACTTTAAGCAACAAAAGCAATTATTGATAGGTTAACACATCGTTGCCAAATCATAGAAACGGGTAACAAAAGTTTTAGAGGAGGTAAGGATGTAAATTAGAAAATATTATAATTAAAAACTAATGAATTGGGGGGCAATACTTCATTACAATAAGGGGGCAATACTTCATTACAATTTACAGGCACACACACAAAATTTATGATTGACTCGATAATTTTTTTTATGATACTGTATTAATTTTTAGCCGGTGCATATTAAAAATCTGTATCATTTCTCGGCCAGTGTTGACATGATGGAGCTAGCTACTCCTTCCACAGTAGGACTTTCACCCACAAGATTAATTCACCTTTTCTTGACACACATACAAATTATATGACTGACTCGAAAATATTATATCTAACTTATCCTAGTAAATCCGTATCTTCTTCATTCTCTTCAGCACGAGGTACATAGCTACTATATGCAAGTCTGTGAGCATACTCAGTATCTACTTCTCTACTCTCCATCATAGCTTTTTGATTATTATATTTTACACCATTCTTCTTACGAATTAATAAATCCAATAATAATAAATTACCTTGCTTATCTAACAAATTATAATTTATTCCGTTAATTATAGTAGATTCTTCATCACCTATAGATATATCATCATTATTATCCTTTCCTATCTTCCACTCATCTTCTACATCTCGACGCCCCCTATGATAACCTGAAATATGCTTATTATCACTATGATATCCATCTCTATTATGATTTTCTCCATGATGATGTCTATGTTTGTTATGTTGTGAGGTGGTACCCTTTGTCTAGACAAATTTTTTAAATTTTAGAGGTGTAATTCTCCTTTATTAATGTATTGGTTTTTCAAAGTAAAGTTTGCATTTTCTATGTCATATAGCCTCTTGGTAATTTTCTAGTTTTTCTGCAAAATGTATCATTTTAGGTGTCTTATATTCAAGCGATTGATGAGGTCTTTGCTTATTATAAAATTCTATATAATCTCTGATAGCTATCTTTGCTTCACGTACCGTTTCAAGATCAAAACGATAAATCTTCTCTTGTTTCAAAGATCTCCAAAAACGTTCAATAAATACATTATCTAAGGCTCTGCCTTTGCCGTCCATACTAATAGCTATGCCTTGTTGCTCAAGTATTTGAGTAAAATCTTTTGATGTAAACTGTACTCCCTGATCCGTATTAAAAATGTCAGGCTTGCCATGTATAGATATTGCTTCATTTAGAGCTTCAATACAAAAATCATTTTCTAAACTAATCGACACCCGCCAACTCAAAATATAACGACTATACCAATCCATTATAGCAACCAAATATACAAAACCTTGCTTTAATCTTATGTAAGTAATATCTGCACAGTAAACTTGATTGGAGCAAACCACCTCTATATTATTTAATAGATATGGGTATACTTTATGAGCCTGATTCCTACGGCTTAAATTAATTTTTGGGTATACTGCTTCAATACCAAGTATTTTATAATATTTTCTTATCATCTTACGACTAACATTTAACCCTTCCGATTTTAGGACATGAGACATTCTTCTAGTACCATAATAGGGATGCTCTGTAAAAATCTCATCAATTCTGTTCAGTACTCTATACTCCTTATCATCTAAGGTATTCCTAGTTCGGTAATAGTAACTTGAGCGGTTTAAATCTAAAAGTTCGCATTGTCTTGCTATGGTTAATTTTGAAGCATAACTTATCATTTTTTTCCTAACCTCTAAATCCAAAGATACTAGATTTTTTTTTGAGCCAGTCTCTTTCAACTGTTAACTGGCCTATTTGCTCAAATAATGATTTAATTAAATCTTCTTGGCCGGTATCTTGTTGTTTAGATTTCGATTTAAATCCAGAAACCATAAAATCTAAAGCTTCTTTCTTCCATTTATAAATCTGATTAGCGTGAACACCATATTTGCTGGTAATTTGAGCTATAGTCATTTCTCCAGATATTGCTTCAATTGCTATTTTTGCTTTTTCTTCTGCGCTATATTTTTTAACTTGTTTTTTCATTTTTTGCTCCTTTTCCTAGGAGATATTATACCTACTTTTCTCTATTTTCTTGTCTAGTTTTTGGGTACCATTATATAGTTCTGAACTTACTTTAGAACAAGCCGGAATAAGTATAGATGATGCTAGGCTTTTACTGTCAAATATTTTTTTATTGCACGATAAGGAGTATAATAGGCAAAGCCAAGAACAATTAAGAAAGCTGCTGAAAGATAATTTTAATGAAATAAATTCTTATGAAATAGATGAAAAAATAAATGAGCAAACAGCCGAATTTATATTAAAGAGTGATTCTTCGCCTTTAAACAATATAGACAAAAATTTGTATGAAGAAATACTACCATATAGCACGTTACTTTCTAAAATGTTTGCCATAGATGAGGTAGTTTTAGCCAATAAACTAGCAACCTATTTTTCAAACATGAAAGAAGTAAAAAAATATTTAGAAAAAGTAAATTATACAAATTCTGAAACTATTTTATGGAGTTTTCAAGACGAGCAAAAGCCGAATTTTCTAAGCAATGTTAAACCTACTATCGCTATAAGCTATAATGCAGAAATTGGAGGAGCTACTGCAAATGAAGTAAAACAGCGTATAACAGAACAAGGGGGTAATATTATATCTGTAGATTATAGAAAAATTACCCCATTAAATACTATAGATCAACCATTAGAAAAAATTCTAGCAACCGCTAAAGCACAGGCAAAAAAATTCCTTCAGAATGTAGACGGTTTAATAATCCCAGGTAATAGTGCTGCGGTTTATCATGAATTATTTGATAGTAATAAAGATTTTGGTAAAACTGATAAGGAACGTTCAATAGCAGAAATTACACTGCTAGATACAGCTTTACAAAAAGGTATACCGGTGGTTGGAATATGCGGGGGACATCAGCTTATAAATGTATATTTTGGCGGTAAATTAGCTAATACTCATAGTAATGGCTTGGGTTATTCTAATGTTATTATTGATAAAGATTCTGAATTAGCCCGTATTATTGCAGGTAAAAATAGCGATACTTTAACTCATCATAATTTTTGGGCTTCACATAAGCAAGTAGTAAGTAAAATCGGTGATTCAGAGTTTCTACATCCAACAGCATTCGCAAAGGATAAAATAGTAGCAACGGAATCAAAGTTTGGAGTTCCAATTAAGACTTTTCAATTCCATCCCGAAGTACAAGCCGGGCAAACTGAAGCAGAATTAGAAAGAAATAATGAAATATTTAGTGTTATTGTTAAAACATTTAATAATTATAAACTAAAAAAAATAAATTTAAATAATATATCAAAAATTGAAGATAATACCCCTAAAGACGAAATATCAGTCAAAAAACTACAAAATTTCAGCGATCTTATAAAAGACATTGCTTCTATCAATGCAGCTTTTACTAGCAAATATTCTACTATTGAAGAAGTAGAAGCAAATAGTAAATTGCTACAACAAACTATAATTAGTAATAGCATTAAGCGTGATTTATGTACGTCCGAAATAGGGTTGCTTAATATGGGCATGACTGTCGAGCAATTTTCACTTTTTACAAAAATGGATGCAATTCGGCAAAAATTTCTTACTGAAAATAATTTTAGCATCAAAAAATTAATCGGAATCGGTATTTCTGCAGTGCAATTCTTTAATATGGATTTTGATCAGCAAAAATTTCTTATTGAAAATAATTCAAAAATAAAAAGGTTAGTCAAAACCGATATTTCTATAGGGCAATTCCTTAATATGGATTTTAATCGACAAAAATTATTTGTTGAAAATAATTCAAAAATAAAAAAGTTAATCGAAATTGGTATTTCTATAGAGCAATTTCTTAATATGGATTTTAATCGGCAAAAATTATTTATTGAAAATAATAATGACATAAAAATGTTAATCGAAGCCAATATTTCTATAGAGCAATTACTTGCTATGGATTTTGATCAACAAAAACTTCTTGTTGAAAATAATTCTGGCATAAAAAAATTCATCGGAACTAGTATTTTACTTGCTATGGATGAAACTCAGCAAGAATTTCTTATTGAAAATAACTCTAGCATAAAAATGTTAATCGGAGCTAATATTTCTATAGAGCAATTCCTTAATATGAATTTTGATCAGCAAAAATTTCTCATTGAAAAATGCCATCAAGTGGCAATCTTAGTTAAAAACGGTATTTCTATAGGGCAATTATTTGCTATGGATGCAACTCAACAAAAATTCCTTATTGAAAAATGTTATCAGGTGGCAATCTTAGTTAAAAACGGTATTTCTATAGAGCAATTATTTGCTATGGATGCAACTCAACAAAAATTCCTTATTGAAAATAGTTTTGGCATAAAAAAGTTAATTGAAGCTGATATTTTTATTTCTATAGAGCAATTACTTGCTATGAATGCAACTCAACAAAAATTTCTTATTGAAAATAGTTTTGGTATAAAAAAGTTAATCGAAATCGGTCTTCCTATAGAGCGATTACTTGCTGTGGATGTAACTAAGCAAAAATTTCTTATTGAAAAGATCCCTAATATAGAAAGGTTAGTTAAAGCCGGTATTTCTATGAAAAAATTTTTTGCTATGAAGTTTGATCAGCAAAAACTATTTATTGAAAAGATTGGTGAAGTAGTATATTTAGCTGGACATGGAGTTTATATCGAAAAATTAGCTACTATAAATCAGCAAAACTTATTTATAGAAAAATTCCTTCAAGTACAAAAGTTAGCTGTGTTTGGCTCTTCTGTTATAGAACTGTTAATTAATATGGATTTTAATCGGCAAAAATTATTTATTGAAAATAATGATGACATAAAAATGTTAATCGAAGCCGGTGTAGATGCAGGAAACTTATTTGCTATGGAAGAATCTCAGCAAAAATTCTTTATTAAACATTGTTATCACGTGAAAAACTTAATTAAAATTGGCTTTTCTATACCGGAATTATTTAATCTGCCTGAAACTCAGCAAAGGTTACTTATCGAAAAATCCTACCAGGTAAAAAATTTAGTTGAATCTAGTATTCCTATAGCAAAATTCCTTATGATAGTAAAAGCGGGTATTCCAATAGAAGAGTTACTTAATATGGATACGGATCAGCAAAAATTCTTTTTAGATGAAGTTGACCACTCTACACAACAATTAGATATTCAGCATTATGAGTTAGCTGTAGATATGACAGGTTTAACCCCTGAACTTATGACTCCTGCCGGATAAAAAAGAATAAAATTACTATCGGTTTTTTTTAGAGTTCGAACTAGGGATTTACTTTAAAGCAGTAATACAGCGTCATTCAGAAAACTTGATACAAGCGAATTTTCTGGATTCGCCTGTGCTCACATACTCTAAATACGGTAGCTTAGCTCTTCCTTAAATTCATCTTGTCTGAATATTTCTGAATTTAGCTGTATTTTACTTTTTATAACAAACTTTCGTTGATACTTACTCTCGTGTTGCTATTTGCAAGCTTTATACCGACAAAACTTCAATTACTTCATTGGAGTTATTATCATTAAAGCTTTTCTAAAAGAGATACAAGCCGATATAATCCTATCGCCTCAACTTCCTTATTTATTGAATATTGATCGCCGTCCGAATAAACTACAAATGATTTATCAGGTTTTAAATCCGCTTAAAGTGTTTTATTTCTACAGATTGCATAAAGTATAAGAATGGTGTAGAATGTGGAATAGAATATGTAAGAAATAGGGTAAGAGTCTATCAGTAAATAAGTGTTAACAAATCAGTTTATTAAGCATTAACCGAATCATAGCAATATAAATCTGATTAGTAGCAGATTTGACAGTATGAGGTGGTACCCTTTGTCTAGACAAATTTTTTAAATTTTAGAGGTGTAATTCTCCTTTATTAATGTATTGGTTTTTCAAAGTAAAGTTTGCATTTTCTATGTCATATAGCCTCTTGGTAATTTTCTAGTTTTTCTGCAAAATGTATCATTTTAGGTGTCTTATATTCAAGCGATTGATGAGGTCTTTGCTTATTATAAAATTCTATATAATCTCTGATAGCTATCTTTGCTTCACGTACCGTTTCAAGATCAAAACGATAAATCTTCTCTTGTTTCAAAGATCTCCAAAAACGTTCAATAAATACATTATCTAAGGCTCTGCCTTTGCCGTCCATACTAATAGCTATGCCTTGTTGCTCAAGTATTTGAGTAAAATCTTTTGATGTAAACTGTACTCCCTGATCCGTATTAAAAATGTCAGGCTTGCCATGTATAGATATTGCTTCATTTAGAGCTTCAATACAAAAATCATTTTCTAAACTAATCGACACCCGCCAACTCAAAATATAACGACTATACCAATCCATTATAGCAACCAAATATACAAAACCTTGCTTTAATCTTATGTAAGTAATATCTGCACAGTAAACTTGATTGGAGCAAACCACCTCTATATTATTTAATAGATATGGGTATACTTTATGAGCCTGATTCCTACGGCTTAAATTAATTTTTGGGTATACTGCTTCAATACCAAGTATTTTATAATATTTTCTTATCATCTTACGACTAACATTTAACCCTTCCGATTTTAGGACATGAGACATTCTTCTAGTACCATAATAGGGATGCTCTGTAAAAATCTCATCAATTCTGTTCAGTACTCTATACTCCTTATCATCTAAGGTATTCCTAGCTCGGTAATAGTAACTTGAGCGGTTTAAATCTAAAAGTTCGCATTGTCTTGCTATGGTTAATTTTGAAGCATAACTTATCATTTTTTTCCTAACCTCTAAATCCAAAGATACTAGATTTTTTTTTGAGCCAGTCTCTTTCAACTGTTAACTGGCCTATTTGCTCAAATAATGATTTAATTAAATCTTCTTGGCCGGTATCTTGTTGTTTAGATTTCGATTTAAATCCAGAAACCATAAAATCTAAAGCTTCTTTCTTCCATTTATAAATCTGATTAGCGTGAACACCATATTTGCTGGTAATTTGAGCTATAGTCATTTCTCCAGATATTGCTTCAATTGCTATTTTTGCTTTTTCTTCTGCGCTATATTTTTTAACTTGTTTTTTCATTTTTTGCTCCTTTTCCTAGGAGATATTATACCTACTTTTCTCTATTTTCTTGTCTAGTTTTTGGGTACCATTATACTAATAAATATCCTACTACTATGCTACTTATATTTTAACAATTGTTGAAATATAAGTAGTAGATGAAGATTCACATGGTAAGAAAGCAGTCATCTTATCCATAGAAACCTATGAAGAAATTAAAGAAAAATTAGAAGAGTTAGAAGATATTAATGCTTATACCAAGGTAAAAGGTGAGTTACAAGAGAGTTAGCATAATGCTTGTTAAAAAAAGTTGGAGCAGGGCACAAATATCATATAAACCGGCTACAAATAAAAGTTCTATAATCTACCTTACGGAGGATTATCGCTAGCTCTTCTTTAGGTTTCTATGCCTCTCTTAATTTTTTCTTTATTCGTGTTTTGTATATTCTTTCCTTTAAATTATGCTTCTCTCTGTTTTTTTTAAGCTATTCAAAATTTACATAAATTTTGAGATAGAATTGACAATTTAATCAGCCGTGTAAATCCAACGCATTACCTCATAATTGCCGTCATTAGCTATTTTAGCAATAGCTAAATTTAGCTAGTTTGTATTGACTTCATTATAATGGTACATACCTTTATCTTGTATTGAGCTGGCAAGTTCTTCCATTTTTTTTGCTAAATTTAAGTTTAGAGTGTATAATTAATAGACGACGCTATAGTTATACTCAATAATAAAAAGGTTAAATTTATGCAAGGTAATAAATTGCCTAGAATGAGAATTGGTACTGACGATTTTAAGACCTTATTATTAAACAGTGATATATTTGTTGATAAGAGCTTAATGATCAAAGAACTGTTGGAAGACAGTGGAGAGGTAATTTTAATTACAAGACCAAGACGCTGGGGCAAAAGCTTAAATATGAATATGCTTCAGAAGTTTTTTGAAGTTGAAATAGATGAGGTTGGTACTGTTTTATCTGAAGAAATTAAGGTAAATCATAAGCTTTTTATTGGTGGAGAAGTCGATTTAGGATTTGGTGAATATAAAGATTTAAAACCTTTAAAAATTGCTACTATTGCAAGTGCAATGAATCGCCAAGGACAATTTCCTGTGATACTACTTAATTTAAAAGATGTTAAAGGAAGTAGTTATAAGGAGATTGAAAAAGGTGTAGAGAAACAAGTAGTAAAGTTGTTTATCAATCATCGTTATTTAAAAAAATATTATGTGGTAAGCGATAATGATTTATTAGATGGTATACAAAAAAAACAATTAGAAAGATATTATACAGGAGAGTTTACACTAGAAGATATAAAAGATGCTTTACGCTTTTTAAGTGAGTTGCTATTTAAACATTTTAATCAAAAAGTATATATTCTTATTGATGAGTATGATACGCCAATTAATGGTGCGTATATAAAGTTAGGAGCTAATTTAAAAGAATTTGAAAAGGTATTAGAGCTATTTCGAGGAATGCTTGG
>NZ_CAXIQG010000002.1:0-296593 GCF_964030945.1 Rickettsia endosymbiont of Orchestes rusci
ATCGCAATTAAAAGAGCGTCAATGTGAATTAAGCGAGTTAATTAAGAGTTATGACGGTATAGACGATAAGCTTTCCAAAAAGCTTTTAGATTTTATAAATGTAACGACAAATGCATACGAAATTTTTAAAGGTTCGACGATTTCCGAAAAACGTGAATTTTTAAATTTCATATTCTCGAACCTAGAGCTGAAGAGCTGCAAGGTGCATTACCAACTGGTTTTTCCCTTCGATAAACTGCAAGAAGTAGCCAACTGTCCAGACTGGCGGAGAGAGAGGGATTCGAACCCTCGATACAGTTTGACCCGTATAACGGTTTAGCAAACCGTCGCCTTCGGCCACTCGGCCACCTCTCCATGCTTTCGGCTTTACTTTATACCATTTAACTATTGAAATTTCTATAATTATTTTATAATTTTCATTACTTACTGATGTTACGCAGTATTTATCAAATAGGTATATTTGCCGCCATATTTTTTAATTGCTGAAATGCCATTTGATTAGCTTTTACAAGTAGCTTATATTTTATAGCAAAATGGTTAAGGTGAGTTTTTATTTTAAGTTTTTCCAATTTACAGTAAGCTATTAGTACAGAAAAAATATGGTTACATTGTGAACGAATAACTTTAGTCGGAGACTTTATAATGGTACCCAAAAACTAGACAAGAAAATAGAGAAAAGTAGGTATAATATCTCCTAGGAAAAGGAGCAAAAAATGAAAAAACAAGTTAAAAAATATAGCGCAGAAGAAAAAGCAAAAATAGCAATTGAAGCAATATCTGGAGAAATGACTATAGCTCAAATTACCAGCAAATATGGTGTTCACGCTAATCAGATTTATAAATGGAAGAAAGAAGCTTTAGATTTTATGGTTTCTGGATTTAAATCGAAATCTAAACAACAAGATACCGGCCAAGAAGATTAATTAAATCATTATTTGAGCAAATAGGCCAGTTAACAGTTGAAAGAGACTGGCTCAAAAAAAAATCTAGTATCTTTGGATTTAGAGGTTAGGAAAAAAATGATAAGTTATGCTTCAAAATTAACCATAGCAAGACAATGCGAACTTTTAGATTTAAACCGCTCAAGTTACTATTACCGAGCTAGGAATACCTTAGATGATAAGGAGTATAGAGTACTGAACAGAATTGATGAGATTTTTACAGAGCATCCCTATTATGGTACTAGAAGAATGTCTCATGTCCTAAAATCGGAAGGGTTAAATGTTAGTCGTAAGATGATAAGAAAATATTATAAAATACTTGGTATTGAAGCAGTATACCCAAAAATTAATTTAAGCCGTAGGAATCAGGCTCATAAAGTATACCCATATCTATTAAATAATATAGAGGTGGTTTGCTCCAATCAAGTTTACTGTGCAGATATTACTTACATAAGATTAAAGCAAGGTTTTGTATATTTGGTTGCTATAATGGATTGGTATAGTCGTTATATTTTGAGTTGGCGGGTGTCGATTAGTTTAGAAAATGATTTTTGTATTGAAGCTCTAAATGAAGCAATATCTATACATGGCAAGCCTGACATTTTTAATACGGATCAGGGAGTACAGTTTACATCAAAAGATTTTACTCAAATACTTGAGCAACAAGGCATAGCTATTAGTATGGACGGCAAAGGCAGAGCCTTAGATAATGTATTTATTGAACGTTTTTGGAGATCTTTGAAACAAGAGAAGATTTATCGTTTTGATCTTGAAACGGTACGTGAAGCAAAGATAGCTATCAGAGATTATATAGAATTTTATAATAAGCAAAGACCTCATCAATCGCTTGAATATAAGACACCTAAAATGATACATTTTGCAGAAAAACTAGAAAATTACCAAGAGGCTATATGACATAGAAAATGCAAACTTTACTTTGAAAAACCAATACATTAATAAAGGAGAATTACACCTCTAAAATTTAAAAAATTTGTCTAGACAAAGGGTACCACCTCACTTTGCCAAACTAGCATTTTGCTTTATTGATTTGTGATATTCTTCGATACGCCACCGTTTTTGATAGAGTTCGTAGAAATATGGAACTTCTAGGCTTAAATCATTGGTAATCAAGTATAATATACCTTGTTTGCCGTTCTCGTTTGTGAAAACTTTTTTGAGTAGTTTGACCGGAAAATCAACTTCTTTAATCCAAACCGTTAAAGTAGTATTATCTTGCATATTTAATGATTCAATACGTTTAAAGTTTCCTAGTTGCTTATCTTGTGCAGAAATAGCTATTGTTCTATTGGATTTAATACCTAAAATAAATTTTTTACGGCATTCATAGTGAATAAACTTTATTGTTTCCTTTGACGAAAACCAATTATCCGCAAGAACGTAAGCAAAGCTTATGTCATTTTTAATAGCTTGTTTGACTAATTGGCGAAATAATTCGTTTTTATTACTACTTGATTTACGTTTTTCACGTCTGGTTTCTACATCACAAAATTTAATATCTTTTTTTATAACTTCATAACCTACAGGGACACTGATATCGCCATAACGGATTAAACATGATAGTAAATTAATACCCTTTACATGCCTACCTTTAGCATGAGAGTAATGCCAACAAATTATTTCGTTTTCATCCGTATATGCTTTCTCTTCAACTGAATCGTCAATAATTAAAACTCCCTCATCTACTTTATCCTGCTGTCTAACTAATCCTTTAACATACGACCATAGCTCTTTAGAACCGTACTCCCCACTATGTAAAAATCTAGTGATTTGATCATGGCTAAGCTCTCCCGATAATAATTCCGATAACCCTGTTGCCGTGGCGTACTTATTTTGACTAATTAAGTAATCTGTATAAATATCTAATAGTTTGTCCTGCAATTCTTATCTCTACATACATTTTTAAAGCTTAGAAATTATATAATTTTTTTACCTTTTTCAATCTATACCTGCGTAACATCTATTGCTAACTGATGATTAACGCTTAAAGCTTTATCTATTTGCTCAAAGATATTCTCTCTATGAATAAAATTACTTATCGACATAGCAGGTAAATTGCTAGTAAATACTCCGCTAATATTAGCCGGCTTAATGGCATGAGCGTATTTATCTTCCAATATTTCTTTAACTGCAGGGCTTATCTCAATTAGCCTCATTAAATTCTGTCTAACATCATCAGCTTTAATATTAACTGATTTAGTACATAAATATTTCTTACCTTCAGGGTCTATAGTATATTGCTCCTTTATTGCGATTAATTGTTGCTTAAGTAAAGTAGGTATTGCCTTTTCTTCTATTTTCTTAACACTTAATTTAGTTAGCTGGCTTAAATACCAATCGCTACTACCTCTATTACTTGTTGCCATTACGTCCCTTGAAGGGTTTAACGGCTTTGTTCTATAATGACCTTCATAAGATAAAGAGAATTCTTGGCGATCGCTTAAGTTTACTTTAACGTTATATCCTTCTTTATTACTAGAACTCTCTAAGTACTTATAAGTAGTAAAATATTGATCGGACTTTATATTACCGTTAATTAATTCAATTAATATATTAAGTAACCCCATTAAAGCATTATCGGGTATAGCTTTACATATTACTGAACTCGCAGCACTTTTCATGAAGTCGGGTACCATGTTTGAATAAGGTATTGCATTTAATAAACCTTTAATAAAACCTTTCTCTGTTTCTTTTACCTTAGCCAAATTTGGATTATATTTTATAGTCGGCCAGTCTAATATCTCTTCACACTTTATCGGTTTACCGATACTAGGATCAAAGCTATCTAATAAAGGAGGTAAACGATGACCGATTATTGACAGTAATCCGTCTAATAAAAAAGAATTTTCTTTTAATTTAGCTCCTATCATCGGTATTTTTTGTAACCATGCTAATTTTGTAAGTATTTGATTAACAACTTCCGGCTTAGTTATTTCAGGAAATAATCTATAAACTTTTCCGACATGCTGGTTACAACTATTAATAAAGTTTGGAGCAGAAAGGTAAGTTATTATATCTAAATTCTCAATCTCAAATTTTGTTTCATGGTTAATAATATTCGACTTTAGCTCTTCTATCTGCATTACTGAGCCTGGACTATCAAAAGTTACAGCTTTTACTTTCGGATAGCTAAAATCACGATGAGAAAAATATATGCTAAGCTCTGCAAGCCATGCACCAAGCCCGTAGCCGGTAACTGATAAGTGGTAATCATTATTTTTTGCATACTCAGTAGCCTCTTTAGTAACTACGTAAGAAGTAATTTGTTGAGAAACTATTTGTTTACCGAATACCCCTTTAATATCTGTTTGTCGGTAATTGATAAATGATAATCATTATTTTTTGCGTATTCTATAGCTTCTTTAGAAACTACATAAGAAGTAATTTGTTGAGCAACAATTTGTTTGCCTAATACTCCTTTGATATCTGTTTGTATGGATGAATTACCTTTAAACAAATCTTTTAATTCTAGTGTTGTACCTCTATGAGCAAGTACCGCTTGTTTAGTTTGCTCATTGACGTATAAAGTGCCGTAATATCCTGCATTATCGACTTTAGTAAATACTTTATGTACATACCAGTTTTTAAGATGAGAATTATATTTAGCCAAAGGATCATCGCTTTTAAAAAGCACTTTCTCTTTATCTTTACTATCTAAATAGACATGAGAACTAAGCAGACCATGAGTAAAATCGTTAGGATAGTACTGATATTGTTTATTATTCTGAATAATTTTGTTTTCAATATTTTCTATTAAACTCATAGTAGAGTTTGGATATGTACCCCAAATAACGTTTCCAACAAAATTATTATTTTGTATCTTGCTAGCTATCTCCTGCACCTGCTCTTGTGTTAAATGAAATGTACTCAAATCTAGATTTGAAAATGAAGGATCATTCACCGCTAGTTTATTAAGTATATTTTGATAATCATTTTTAGAATTTGATACAGTAGCAGTAGTCGAAGGAGTTAGTGAAGATTGTGCTTTCATAAATATCCTATAAATAATTATTTTATTATTTTCAGATTAAAAAACACTTAAAAGATTATGTTTGTAATGAGCTTAAAATTAAAAATATTTGCTTTTAGAATTTTCAAAACCTGTAATTGTTAAAACCCTAAGCTATTAAACTTAACTTTTCAACTAAAATTTAATTAAAAATTAATTTTTAGTTGTTTTGTGAAAAAAAGTGAATAAAAATAATAGAGTTAACAAAAATGACATAAACCGTTACCGATAGAATCTTCTGAATATTGCGGTAAAAGCCTATTAATACCAAGATATCTATCGCATAGTTTTCTTTAGTTGCTTTTCGATTATCGGCATATTTAAATCTTTTGCTACGGTACGAAAGCGTCTAAGGTTTCGTCTATAATTTTTTGTGCTTTTTCGGGTTTTTTAATACCAAGCGTTTGAAGATTATCAATCCGATCAAAAAGTTTAATTATTATTGTATCATGTCTTTGGCTTGCAACTAATATATTTAAAATTTCTTCGGAACTAATTTTGCCGTGTTTTTTATTCCTACTTAAAGATTCAACCCCAGCCGCTACTTGTTCACCAAACGCTTCTGCTATTTGTTTTTCTGTAAGCTCAGTATCTTCAATATAGATGCTTAATAATATGGAAAAATCATAATCGCAGTAATTTCGATCTTAAATCTTTCAGAACTAACTTCCCCGACATGTATGACCTATATATCAAAGAATCTAGCTCTAGAGTTTTTAAATTGTGTTAACAGTTAAATAATTAATTATGATATAATAAATTTATAAAATTTAAATAGTTAGAGGTTTGTATGAAAGTTCAACATTATAGCCCGCATAATTCAAATCCAAGCTCTCCAAATAATAATAAAGCTTCTTTAACCACTTTTGAATCAGTTATAGAATCATATACTATAGCATTAAAAAATCTCGAAAGTGATCCGAAACCAATAGAAATAAATAATTTAGCAAAATATTTTGAGAGTGATGAATATGGAAATTGTTATATTTCTAAACAAGTTGAAGATAGAAACGTTGATGAAATAAAAACAATATTACATTTAGAAGAAAAAGAAGAAAGAGAAATATTAAGAGAAGTTGCATTAAAAGTGTGCGATTCTTCTTATAGAGAAAAATTAAATATAGAAAATCAAGTTGCTAGAGGAATATTTATAGAGGCTGCAGATCAGTTGGATAGGTTAGGAGAAAATACCACCGATCTTTTTAATAGTTATGACTTACCGTATTAATAAAAATATGAAATCTGATAATAAAAATTCTTGATAATCACTTAAATCTTCATACGGAATGTAATATAACTATACATTTTTCCTTACCTCTATTAAAGCACTTTGAATTTTTGCAATCTGAAATTGATTCTAGATATATAGGAATCGCTAAGTTATGCTGCGGCTTTTGTGATAAATATTTAGATATGGAAGAATATAACCATAGAGGAACTCACGGAGTACAGCGTCATTCAGAAAGCTTGATACAAGCGAATTTTTCTGGATTCGCCTGTGCTCACGTATTATTATACGCTGCGCAGGCTCACCTTTAAATTCACATTGTCTAAATCTTTCTGAATTTAGCTGTATGTGATGGTGCGTGGAAAATGTATTCAAATCCTTTTGATGAAATATTTAAAGCACAAGTATTAGGTAAAAACCCTAAAGAAATAATAGCAATTACAAGATTGTACAAATCTAGCAGAGTTAAAAGCTAAATTAGGTTTAATTCCTGAAACTTCAGCAGCTCAAACTACTACTACAACCACCACAACTTCTACTGCTGAAAACATAATGTCCTTGCCTCTTAGTATAGAGGATATAACATCTCAGGTTAACGTAGTAAATTTAGGGGAAACACCAGCAGACTTCTCCTCTCACGAGTTATAGAGGTTAGTTTTCTTCTGACTAATGAGAAACTAATGTAAGTCACAATCACTAAAAGGATATCTAAAATAACCGCTCATCGATATTTCAGCAGAGGGTATTTCTTCAGTGATAGTTTTATTTACCATATTACTTATCTGTTTTTGTATTAAAGCAGCTTTAATTATAATATTAGGTACTTTAACTTTTATCTCTGGAACGTAATTATTTGATATTCCTAATTTTTTATGTATACCTTCTTGCTGTGGATAGATAGGAGTTTTTTCTGCTGTTTTTTCATTATTATCCTGTTCTTTATCATAAGTGCTTTCTTGGTAGATTGCACTATCAACACCAAGCAGCTTTTCTATAATTACAAAATCATTAATACATTTTCTTAGTATTGAGCCATCAACAAAATATTCAGGATGTTCATCTGCTATCTTTTTAATTAATTCAGGATATTTTTTAGCAAATTCTATTACACATGTAAAATCTCGTTCTTTTTCTCCTTTGCTCATTATAGCTAGGTTAATTGCTTCAAAACACAACATCTGTGCTATTTCTAAATTTTCAGGTGTTGCTAAATCTCCAAGTTGTTTCTTAAGATATGTATTTTCCACATAACCTAATGTACCCCAATTATTGCCTAATGGATCTTCAACGCTCCAGATTCCTTTACTTGCCAGTTTTGTTATTATATCTAAAATAGAAACATACATCCCTGCTTGAAGTTTCTGTTTAACTTCAAGCACTACAAGATTGAATTCTCTTTTTTCAGGTATAAATTTGGTGGTTTCATTGTTTTTTAAAAACTCTGGTGCTTCTTTTTCAAGGAGTTGTTTTGATTCATTAGTATCTGGATGATCAAAACCCAAAGTACTAACACGCATTAAATAAGCTTGCTTATAAAGTTCTATGGCCTTCTTTGTATCACCTAAGCTATCATAAGCCAATCCGACATTATTAAGAGATTGAGCAATATCAGGGTGATTGCCTTGGTATAACTCTTGGTGCATCTTTAGTGCTTCTTCGTAATATTTCAGCCCTTTAGAGCTATTGCCTAATTTATCATAAGCCCCTCCGACAGAATTAAGAGATTGAGCAATATCAGGGTGATTGCCTTGGTATAACTCTTGGCGCATCTTTAAAGCAGTTTCAAAATAACTGATAGCTTGCTTAAAATCACAAACTACATAATCGTAATATGAAGCTAGTTTATTATATAAACTTGCCTGTTTCTCTTTTTCAAATTCTTTATAATTGTCATTTACTATTTTGGTAGCTTGGATATAAAATAACTCTGCTGTCTTCCAATCATCATCAGGGTTTGCGTCAATAGTAGGCATTAATTTTTCTAAAACTGTTATTAAATTAATACCTATGTCCTGTAACGATAATGTATTATTAGGGCATATTTTTACATATTGTTGTACTTCCTCTTGTACTTCTCTATGTAGCTTTATCCCAGGTTTGCTTGCTTTGTTTATTGCGTCAACTAACGATAATGCTTGGAGTGTTCTTATGCATTTACCTACTTCAATAGAATTTAGTTGTAATAATTCTTTAAATATTTCTATACTGATAAAATCAGTATCTAGGTAAGCAGCATATTGTAACATTTCCCAAGCTTTGGGTGATTTCTCTAATAACCTTAATAACATTGCAGTTTCTTGGTTTATAATTTCAGTTTTTATTGTATTAGCATGTTCTGTGATATATTCCTTAATAGTTAGAGATTCATTTAACTCCAAATAAGCTACCGCTTTTGATAATTTATAAGGAACTACCCCTGTTTCTTTTATTAATTCCTGTGCGTCTTTATCCGTTACTCTTCCCGGTAAGCTTTTTTGTATATATTTTTTTGAATCTGGTTCAGTGAGAGCTAAGAGCTTAACAGGATAGGCTTCTAACAAGTTATCTGCTAGTTTATTGTTTCGACAGGTAATTATTACTTTTACTTTAGAAGGAAGGTTTGCTATAAATTCTTTTATATCTTCATAACGTTCAACATTATCAAATATAAATAAAACTGTATTATCACTGCTATTTTTAAGCTTAGCATTTATTAAATTAATAATTATGTTTATAGGTTGAGTAGCATCAATTCCTAGCTCAATAGCTAAAGCATGATAATCTTCTGTTATTTTCTCTTTTGTATCACTATTAAATAATCTAACCGTAATATCTTTATTCTTTTGAATTCTTGCATATTCTACCGCACAACTACTTTTACCTATTCCAGGTATGCCACTAATCTTTACATATTGATAAGGTTTTTCTTGATTAAAAGCTTGATCTATATTTTTAAATATTTCTTCCCTGCCGACAAAATTTTTAACTAAATCTTGCAGTTTATCTCCAAGTTTTATTTTGTTAACTCTAAATATTTGATTATAAGATTCTGTATAACTCAATATAGAAGCAGAACCTTTTAACATATTTTCAATAAAAGAATTTATTTCCATTAACCTTAACAATTGATATTTTAACTCTTCAATCGGAATAGTTGAAGAATATATAATTTTTTTGCCGTCAACTTGCTTTATCTTATATTGTTGTTGTAACTTAATTAACTGCCTTACTCCAATTTCTTTTAATTCTTTAATGTCTGCAAGCTCTTTTTCATTACTCTTAGCTAAACGAGATAAACACCAATCAATACTTCCCTTAATAGGCGATAATACATCTTGATACAAATTTAATGTTTGTGTCCTATAATGCCCTTCATAAAAAAGGGAAAACTCACCTTTAGGTGATGTTATTTTCTGTAATGGATAACCTTGTTCGGCTTTACTTTCTAAATGTTTATAAACCTCCCAAATTTGTTCGCTTGCGATATTACCGCTAACAAATTGATCTATTACCTCTAAAAAGCTTCCAAGCGTTGTTGCCGTAATACCTTTATATATTAAGCCTTCGTTATCTTTCGATTGATATTTAATACAAGGCCAATCTAATACCTTTTCATACTTTACTGGTTTACCAGTTTTGGGATCAAAAGTAGCGAGCAAAGGAGTAAGTAAATGACCTGCTAATGATAATACGCCTGCTAACAAAGGGGTGCAGCTTTTAATCAGTGGTGCTTTATTTACCACATTTATTATTTTGTCTGTATGTTCGGCTGCCGTAATTTCTGGAAATAATCTATAAGCTTTATGAATATGCGGATTACATACATTTACAAAGTTTGGAGCTGATAAATAAGTAGTTATGTCCAGAATTCTTACATCAAAATCAATTTCATAACTATGAATACTTGACTTAAACCCGTCTATAGTTAATGCAGAGCCAGGGCTATCAAAAGTTATCGCCTTTGCTTTCGAGTAATTAAAATCACGATGAGAAAAATATAAACTTAGTTCCGCAAGCCATGCACCTAGCGAATGACCGGTAAAAGATAGATTATAACCATGCTGTTTAGCATGCTCGACAATTTCTTTTGTGGCAATATATGCTACAGCTTGCTGCGCTACTATTTGACCACCTAAAATACTTTTAAAATCTGTTTTAAACGGTGAGTCTGTTGTTAATAAATCACCAAGCTCTAATGTAGTACCTCGATGAGCAAGTACCATCTGCTTTGTCTGCTCATTGACGTAAGCAGCACCATAATACCTACCTGCCGTAGGATCATTAAATACCTTATAAACTTTCCAATCGGCTAACTGCTAATTGCGGACTTTTATTTGTTCATCATTCTTGCCATCAGCAACAAACTTTACTGCATCACCATTTTCGGAATTTACATAAGCATGAGAGCTAAGTAATCCATGCACAAAATCATTAGGATGTTGTGTTAAATGTATTTTGCTTAACTCAAGATGGACAAATGAAGGATCGTTTGTTGTTAGTTTATTCAATATATTTTGATCATCATTTTCAGAATTTGAAGAAGTAGTAGTTGCAGATGTATATTGTTCTTTCATAAATATCCTATAAGTAATTATTTTATACTTTTAGGTGAGAATAGTTAAAAGATAAGGTTTATAATGAGCTTAAAATTAAAAATATCTACTTTTAAAAATGTCAAACCAATGATTGCTAAAAAACTAATATTTTAAATTTAGTTTTTCAACTAAAATTTAATAAGTTTTCAACTTTTTAATTATTTAATAAAATTATGAGTTGAAAAGTTACCAACAAGGTTGAAAATTATCCTCAAAAATAGCCATAGGAAAATCTTGAAACAAAGAGTGATTTTTTGCTAAATACCTATTACATAAGCTCTTTAGTTGCTCTTCTATTATCGGCATTTGCAATTGAGTAGCTAGGGGTATAAATGAATTCTTTGTTTCGTCGATAATTTTCTGAGCTTTTTCAGGCGATTTGATGCCGAGGGTTTGAAGATTATCAATTCGATCAAAAAGTTTAATTATTATATCATGTCTTTAGCTTGCAACTAATATATTTAAAATTTCTTCGGAGCTAATTTTGCCAGATTTTTTATTTCTACTTAACGATTCAACTTGATTTGCTATTTGATCGCCAAATCCTTCGGCTATTAGTTTTTCTGTAAGCTCCGGGAGAGTAGACCAGCAGAACTTCCCTACTAGTCTCTCGCAGAACGGTGCATGAAACTCTCGCTTCACACCGCTCCCATTAGGCAAACGCACCTATTATTTGAAATAGTAAATGGTTTTGTTGTATTCAAAATTTCCTCCTTTTGCAAGTTGCATTTTAAATATAACTACCTAACGCAATCCCTTCGCTCCACCTCCATTACAGAAGCTTCTTCGCTACTACGAATTGCTCCGCCCTAGTTCCTTGCATCGGTACTCTCATATTCAAGGTATCCACTTTTTATATTTCTTCCTTAACATCAAGGCGACTAGTTCCCATAGTTCCTTATAAAAGCCAAGATCAGAATCACGCTACTTCTACGCCGGACACCACTTACACAGTAAATCAGGTTTCTTGTAAATTTATCCTAGAAGGAGGATACGCTTCTAGTTTTGATGTCAAACTTCCACTTTTACGACGCGTCAACAGTAGTTCAGGTTTATTCGTCTTTCTGATCCATACCTGCCGAGTTTATCTCGACTTTTCCTCAGTCGCTCACAACCATCACTCTTTATGATAGCTGCACTGGGTGGTTTGAAGCCCGCTCCTGTAAACCGACTCCGAAGGACCTTCCTTCATCTTCTATAAAGCTTATGAACAAGTAGTTGTTATTCTCTTGTTTCACTATGGCACACTATCTTCAATAGTATCGTGAAGTATTGCCGTTACTAAAATATGAGTTTGATAATATTCCGATTTTCTAGTAGCGGTATAATTTGCTAGCATATAAGCTACCTCAAGCGGATGATATAGCTCACCCGTTTGTCTCTTTTGGTTACCGTGATATTTTTTGGCGTAATAAATAGCTTTTTCAATTTGAGCTATGTCTACTTTTTGACTACTAATCTCATTTAGTTGCTTGATTTTATCTATTAGACGATTGGAATAGTAACATGATTTAAAATTTAACTTTTTCATAAGCTTACTCCCAACTAATATCATTTTTATTAGCTGTTGGTATTAGCACGGGCATATAACAAATCAGGCTTGAGCCTTTAAAGATCACTACCAAACAAACTGTAATGTTTGTTAATATATAGACTTAAGAGAAATAAATTGCTGATTAAAAGCTTTCTGTTGATTCTTTAAAATTTCTTGTGTTTCTTCCGAATAAATATGGTAAGTAGTACTGCCGGATTCTTTTCTAAAATTTCCCATTTTATAGCCATATTAAATATAGCACTTAATTTGGCAAGACAACGATTAGCCGTAGTCTTGCCTGTGATACGTGGATCGGCACTATTAGGCTTGAGACAATTATTAATAGATGTTACGCAGGTATAGATTGAAAAAGGTAAAAAAATTATATAATTTCTAAGCTTTAAAAATGTATGTAGAGATAAGAATTGCAGGACAAACTATTAGATATTTATACAGATTACTTAATTAGTCAAAATAAGTACGCCACGGCAACAGGGTTATCGGAATTATTATCGGGAGAGCTTAGCCATGATCAAATCACTAGATTTTTACATAGTGGGGAGTACGTGAGGTGGTACCCTTTGTCTAGACAAATTTTTTAAATTTTAGAGGTGTAATTCTCCTTTATTAATGTATTGGTTTTTCAAAGTAAAGTTTGCATTTTCTATGTCATATAGCCTCTTGGTAATTTTCTAGTTTTTCTGCAAAATGTATCATTTTAGGTGTCTTATATTCAAGCGATTGATGAGGTCTTTGCTTATTATAAAATTCTATATAATCTCTGATAGCTATCTTTGCTTCACGTACCGTTTCAAGATCAAAACGATAAATCTTCTCTTGTTTCAAAGATCTCCAAAAACGTTCAATAAATACATTATCTAAGGCTCTGCCTTTGCCGTCCATACTAATAGCTATGCCTTGTTGCTCAAGTATTTGAGTAAAATCTTTTGATGTAAACTGTACTCCCTGATCCGTATTAAAAATGTCAGGCTTGCCATGTATAGATATTGCTTCATTTAGAGCTTCAATACAAAAATCATTTTCTAAACTAATCGACACCCGCCAACTCAAAATATAACGACTATACCAATCCATTATAGCAACCAAATATACAAAACCTTGCTTTAATCTTATGTAAGTAATATCTGCACAGTAAACTTGATTGGAGCAAACCACCTCTATATTATTTAATAGATATGGGTATACTTTATGAGCCTGATTCCTACGGCTTAAATTAATTTTTGGGTATACTGCTTCAATACCAAGTATTTTATAATATTTTCTTATCATCTTACGACTAACATTTAACCCTTCCGATTTTAGGACATGAGACATTCTTCTAGTACCATAATAGGGATGCTCTGTAAAAATCTCATCAATTCTGTTCAGTACTCTATACTCCTTATCATCTAAGGTATTCCTAGCTCGGTAATAGTAACTTGAGCGGTTTAAATCTAAAAGTTCGCATTGTCTTGCTATGGTTAATTTTGAAGCATAACTTATCATTTTTTTCCTAACCTCTAAATCCAAAGATACTAGATTTTTTTTTGAGCCAGTCTCTTTCAACTGTTAACTGGCCTATTTGCTCAAATAATGATTTAATTAAATCTTCTTGGCCGGTATCTTGTTGTTTAGATTTCGATTTAAATCCAGAAACCATAAAATCTAAAGCTTCTTTCTTCCATTTATAAATCTGATTAGCGTGAACACCATATTTGCTGGTAATTTGAGCTATAGTCATTTCTCCAGATATTGCTTCAATTGCTATTTTTGCTTTTTCTTCTGCGCTATATTTTTTAACTTGTTTTTTCATTTTTTGCTCCTTTTCCTAGGAGATATTATACCTACTTTTCTCTATTTTCTTGTCTAGTTTTTGGGTACCATTATAACGGTTCTAAAGAGCTATGGTCGTATGTTAAAGGATTAGTTAGACAGCAGGATAAAGTAGATGAGGGAGTTTTAATTATTGACGATTCAGTTGAAGAGAAAGCATATACGGATGAAAACGAAATAATTTGTTGGCATTACTCTCATGCTAAAGGTAGGCATGTAAAGGGTATTAATTTACTATCATGTTTAATCCGTTATGGCGATATCAGTGTCCCTGTAGGTTATGAAGTTATAAAAAAAGATATTAAATTTTGTGATGTAGAAACCAGACGTGAAAAACGTAAATCAAGTAGTAATAAAAACGAATTATTTCGCCAATTAGTCAAACAAGCTATTAAAAATGACATAAGCTTTGCTTACGTTCTTGCGGATAATTGGTTTTCGTCAAAGGAAACAATAAAGTTTATTCACTATGAATGCCGTAAAAAATTTATTTTAGGTATTAAATCCAATAGAACAATAGCTATTTCTGCACAAGATAAGCAACTAGGAAACTTTAAACGTATTGAATCATTAAATATGCAAGATAATACTACTTTAACGGTTTGGATTAAAGAAGTTGATTTTCCGGTCAAACTACTCAAAAAAGTTTTCACAAACGAGAACGGCAAACAAGGTATATTATACTTGATTACCAATGATTTAAGCCTAGAAGTTCCATATTTCTACGAACTCTATCAAAAACGGTGGCGTATCGAAGAATATCACAAATCAATAAAGCAAAATGCTAGTTTGGCAAAGTCTCCGACTAAAGTTATTCGTTCACAATGTAACCATATTTTTTCTGTACTAATAGCTTACTGTAAATTGGAAAAACTTAAAATAAAAACTCACCTTAACCATTTTGCTATAAAATATAAGCTACTTGTAAAAGCTAATCAAATGGCATTTCAGCAATTAAAAAATATGGCGGCAAATATACCTATTTGATAAATACTGCGTAACATCAGTTACTTATTTAAATATTATTCATAATCATGCTTGGATGATTCTGTAGAAGTTTCGCCATAGCACATATTGTCGTATCATCATAACACCAAAAAACAGGTAATCCTTTCCGGCACTCTAAATGATCAATTAAACATTCTATAGCTTCAAGCTTTGTCGTATTTTTACAAATATTAAAAAGTTGTGTGGTTATGTGACAAATAGAGTCAGTGTCATCTTTATATTTATCTATCACGGATGTTAAGATTTCAATTCGCTTTTCTAAATCAAGAGAGATAGAATTTAAAATTAATAACTTTACTATTTTAAATTTTGTTGCATCGTTACAAATATTAAAAAGCTGGGTTGACAACTAGAATCAGTATCACCTTTATATTTATCCATCATATATGTTATGGTTATGGTTTGCTTTTCTAAATTGCGAGAGATAGAGTCTGAAACCAATGATTTTATTAAGTTAATTTAAAAGTTTTATAAATCAGAAGTTACTAAAAAATTTTGTAATTCTTCTAAATTACTTATATTACTTAATTTAAATGGGTAATTAGTTTTTTTAAGCATGTTTATTAGTATATTTCCGGCACCTATTTCGACTATATTCGTAACCTGTAATTTATTTAATTGTTCGAGAGTTTCTCGCCATCTTACTCGACCGCATATTTGCAAAATTAGATTTTGTTTAATTTGATTAATATCCGTTACCGGCTGAGCGGTAAAATTTTGTATCACCGGAATAAGCGGTTTATTAATAACCGTTTGATTTAACGCAATTTGCATTTTCTCCTCGGAAGGCTTCATTAAACTACAATGAAAGGGTGCGCTAACTTTTAATTTTATAGCTTTATATCCCAAATCCTTGACTATAGAGATAACTTTCTCGACCGCTAGGACTTTACCGCTAACCACTATTTGACCTACTATATTATCGTTAGCTATTTGACATACGCCGAATTCACTTACCTCTTCGACTATTTGCTCAAGCTCCTTTAAATTAATATTTATGCAAGCCGCCATAGCCCCCTCCCCTTCAACGCATGCTTCCTGCATTGATCGGCTTCGTACGTTTAGCAATTTCGCCGTATCCTCTAGGTTAATGCTACCTGCTGCACATAATGCCGTGTATTCTCCTAAAGAATGACCGGCAACGTAACTACATAGCTCATCAATATTTTTTTTCGTTTGCTCTTTAATGACATTTATTATTGCCATGGATACAGCCATTAATGCCGGTTGTGCATTGATAGTTAGCGTAAGTTTATCCAAGGGACCGTTAAAAATAATATCTTTAAGTTTACGCTGTAATACTTCATCGACAATATCAAATGTTTCTCTAGCTATTTTAAAGTTATCGTAAAACTCTTTGCCCATCCCTACTATTTGCGATCCTTGCCCGGGAAAAATAAACGCTGTGTTCATAATTAATTATCTTGAAGGTTAATATAGTGACATTACGAGAATTAGCCTTAACCTGTCAATTATTTTAGTTATTTTGAGCTTCTTAAATGCTTGACTGTTGCTCAAAATATAATTGTGAAGACAAACGGGCGTTGTTGCATGGTCCAATAAAAGCAGCAGTATGTCATTCTAGCTAAAGGCGGGAATCTAGACTTTTTCTTATCATGCTGAACAAGTTTTGCGCATCTTTTTTAGTACAGCGTCATTCATAAAGCTTGATACAAGCGAATTTTTCTGGATTCGCCTGTGCTCACGTACTCTAGTACGCTGCGCAGGCTCACCATTAAATTCATCTTGTCTAAATCTTTCTGAATTTAGCTGTAGATCCTGAAATAAATTCAGGATGACTTTTATACTTTTTTCTAGATTCCCGCCTTTAGCTAGAATGACATACTGCTGCTTTTATCGGACCATGCAACAACGCCTAAAGCAGAAAAGTATCACACTTCTGAAAGTTTTTTTGCTTCATCATCTGCTACTAAAGCTTCGATGAATTCATCTAATTGACCGTTTTTTACTATTTCTTCTATTTTATAAAGGGTTAAATTTATTCTATGATCCGATACCCTGCCTTGCGGAAAGTTATAAGTACGGATACGCTCCGACCTATCACCTGAACCGATTTGACCTTTGCGGGTATCTGCTCGTGACCGGTCTTTTTTACGACGCTCTTCTTCGTAAATTCTGGCTCTTAAGATTTTTAACGCTTTAGCTTTATTTTTATGCTGGGATTTCTCATCTTGCAATGCAACGACGATACCGGTAGGGAGATGGGTAATTCTGACTGCCGAATCTGTCGTATTAACATGCTGCCCTCCGGCACCGGAAGCACGATAAGTGTCAATCCTTAAATCTTTCTCTTCAATTTTAATGTCAACTTCTTCTACTTCGGGAAGCACTGCAACCGTTGCAGCGGAGGTGTGAATCCGACCGTTTGATTCGGTTTCCGGTACTCTTTGAACTCTATGAACGCCGGACTCAAATTTTAATTTAGAAAATACGTCTTTGCCCTTTATTGAAGCAGTGGCTTCTTTATAACCGCCGATGCCGGTATCGGAAATTGACAATATTTCAAAACGCCATTTTTTTAACTCGGCATATCTTTGATACATATTAAATAACACTGCCGCAAAAAGCGCGGCTTCCTCGCCGCCGCTTCCGGCTCTCACTTCGATAATAGCACTTTTACTATCGGCTTCATCTTTCGGCAAAAGGGCTATTTTTACCGCTCGTTCTAATTTAGGAGTCAAATCCTCCAAACGATTAACTTCATCATTCACCATTTCATAAGTTTCGTTATCTAAGCCTTCTTCTAACTTAAGTTCCCGCGCTTGCTCTAACTCCGATACGGCTTTATTATATTGTGTAATTTTCTCAACTATATTTTCAAGTTCCGCATATTCTTTAGAGGCTTTAACAAACTCTTCCCCGACTATACCGGTAGATAATTTTTTGGATAATTCTTCGTATTTATCCAAAATCTTTGCTAAATTATCAGAAAAACTCATATATCTTTTGTTGTTAATTATCTGTAGATTGTGATTGTGGCGGAGGATTAAAAAAACATTGTCATACCGTGACTTGAAAACCTTAATAAAAAGACTGGATACCGTGGTCAAGCCGGCGTTGTTGCATGGATCGAAAATTGCCATGAAAAGGGTGTCATTCCCGCGTAGGCGGGAATCCAGCCTTTTTTTGTCATGCTGAACTTGTTTCAGCATCTCTTGAAAAAGATCCTGAAATAAATTCAGGATGACTATAATTTTCCGGATTCCCGCCTGCGCGGGAATGACACCGAGGGCGTTTTTAACCATCCATGCAACAACGCCGGCTTGACCCACTACTGTACGAACGTTTAAATAAAGAGGTAAAAATTCTGTCATTCCGTGGCTACGACCACTTCAGTCCAGCTTATAATATCATAAAAAGATTCTAAAATAAGTCTAATATGGCTTTATTTTCCTGGATGCCGTGGTCAAGCCACGGTATGACAATGTTTTATAACAATAACAAATTTATTTCACTACCACTTTAACGTCGGGGCTTACGATCATAATAATTTGCTTACCTTCCATCTTAGCGGGCTGATCAATCTTTGCTAGTCCTTCTAATTCTATTTCAATACGTTCAAATAATTTTTTACCGAGTTCATTATGAATAATTTCCCGACCTTTAAACCATAAAGAAATTTTTACTTTATCGCCGTCTTTCAAGAACTCTTTTATTTTACGCACCTTAACGTCAAAGTCGCCCTGACTAATATTAGGCTTAAATTTCATTTCCTTAAGTACGATAATTTTTTGCTTTTTACGTGCTTCATGTAAACGCTTTTTACTTTCATACTTAAATCTACCGAAATCCAAAATCTTACACACGGGCGGTTCCGCATTGGGTGAAATCTCCACTAAATCGAGACCGGCTTTTTCAGCTTGCTCCATTGCTTCCCTTATACCCACAATACCGTGCATTTCACCGTTTTCGCCTACTAAACGAACTTTGCTAGCTCTAATTTCTCTATTCGCTTTAGGAAAATTATTTTTACCTTTAGAAATAAACTTATCTCCTATTATTTAAAATGTTATACCCAACCAATTTGAAGAGTTACGATTTATATCATTCCCGCCTTCGCGCGGCGTTGTTGCATGGCTAATAATTTACCGTATTGTGGTTATTATAAGTACGGTGTCATACCGTGGCCCCTCCCACGGTATCCAGAAAAACCTTAATAAAAAGCCTGGATGCCGTGGTCAAGCAACTAGATGACACCGAAACACTTTGCAAAAATTCGAGCCATACAACAACGCCTACAGCTTCTCGCAATAACGGCTTACGTTTTTGCTCCTTAAGTCACCCCCCTGCATCTTTAGCTAGAATGACACCGATAAAGTAGAAAAACAATAACACTAAAACCGACTCTTCATTTCTTATGAGTAGTATTATACTACTCGCATATAACTTATTCTATATCAAATTACAAGTTAAATAGCATCATATTATTTTATTTGCCTGTAAAAATTATGAATTTGTATAATTTTTACTTTTTATATATTCATTTTTCTTGGTAATTTTTTGTGAACAAATTATTCCAAAACCGATAATAAATAAAACTAACACTCCGGTAACTGCAAATTCTTTAAGTAACATGAGGAATATTATCGAGCTTAATAAAAATATTCCAAACACAAGCGCACAAATTTTACTTATTTTTGCGTTTTTTTCATAAGCTTTTAAATTTTTTAAATCTAGATCATGACGGTGAATTTGTTCTTTTTGCGCCATATTTATTAGCTTCTCTAAAGTACCGGGGTGAAGATTTTCATATTCGGACATTACATCAATCGGCGGTAAAATATGTTGAAATTTTTTACGGTAAAAATTATTGTCTAGCTCACGCGAGTTTAAAGGTTTAGAATATCCTTTATTTAATCTATTATTTTTTGTAAAAAAATTTTTAGTCTCTTTCATATTCATTTCTATTTTTTGTCACTTCTTATTTTTTGAAACGAGCAATTTAGATCATCTTCAATTATTTTAAAATAATCAACTATATGTATTTCTTTTCTTTTTCTTATAGAATTTTTAGTAATGCTGAACATATTTATAATATCCCGCAAAACAAGTCTTATAAAATTTTTATTCATTTAAATTAACATTTATAAAATTATAATCGGGAATTAAAGGCTCACCCCTAAAATTTATAGCATTATTAAATTTATTGCAACAAGTTATAAATTTTTTATTGCAACCGCTAGTGAGCCGTGTATTCTTGGTAGCTTTAACATTTTCCGGTATAATACTCTCAACTATAATCAAATCACCTAAATGATCAAGGATTTTACTACTAAATAAATTATTACCTAACTTGACTTCCCCGCCTCTATAATATCCACTTTCCTTATCTAAATTTGATATAGTAAAGCTTTTCTTAAAAAATTCTTTTACGTTATAGAGCGAGCTATATAAATTTTTATCTACAGTGCATTTATTATCGCCGAAATTTGCTCGACAGGTTTTACTAAAACTATTAATTATGGTTTTATTGTATTTTACCGTTTCAGGCTTTAAATGCATTTTAAAGTTTAAATCATATTTGGTGTAGATACTACAATAATATGTTATAAAATGCTCGAAAATATCGTTAGTATATAATATTATTTTTACTGCCGCACCTGTTAAATCCATAAACTTCTCTATCCCGCCGCTTTCAAATATTCCTTCTACGGTAATATAATTTTGCGCAGAATCGTTAAACTCCCCTTGTTTTACAAATAAACCTGAATTCGGAAAAAAACTTATATCACCGTTTTTAAGCAGCTTATCGCTACTTGTTAGATATAGCTCTTTTCCTTCCGGTAATTTAATTTGAAAACAATAAGTAAAATTTTGTAGTTTTGCAGTAATTTCTTCAATATTTTCGGATGATAGAATACTCATAATATCACTTCCGTTAATTCTATAGTTGATAATTCAATAGAGCCGTCACTGCAATAAGCATATTCAAAACTATCGCTTTTGAACCTTACGGCTACGTCAAATATAAAATCGGCAGTTAAAATTTGTTCTTGTTCTAAGGCTTTTGGTAAAGTTATTATTCCTTGATTATAGTCTACACTATAATCGGTTTTTGCATTATCAATATATAATACTATACTATTTTCTACGGGTTTAGTGATAGCTCGGCTATAGGGGAAAATAGGATCATCATATAATTTGCTTAAATAAAATTGCTTTTGACTTCCATCGCCTTTAGCAATAACTTCACCGGTTACTTTATAATCGGCGTAATCTCTAAAACGAAAAGCAAAATTACTACCTCGCCTGGCTTTAAAAAAACTATTAAACTGATTAAATTCGTCGCTACTTAAAAGGCAATCTTTAATCAAATATTTTTGACAGGCATTCATGCGGTCTAAATGCCGCACTTCTCGCCCTGACATCGTTAAAGCATGAGAAGTCGCAAACTCCGCCTTCCCTACAGCGAAAACTTCAATAAATTCCGGCATACGTATATTATGAAAATTCATAAATCTACCTTTTATTAATTTTGGAATTTAGGTTCTATGAATATTTCTTAATGTTCATAGAACCTAGGATTGGTATATAAGTAAACTCTTTTTTTTCCCCCGGTTTCTTGAGTTCCATACTCTTTAATTACTGTAAGATTCTGAAAATTAAAAGGGGATACTCCTATATCTAAAGGACGAAAACCTCCTAATTGTATATCTTTGTTAAAGCATTCTTCAGCAATATCATGAGTAATTAAAGCGTAATTAAAATTCGGTAGAATAGTATCTAAAAAATTCTGTATTTTATTATTAGGCCAATGAATAAAAACATCCTTTACTATTAACAAATCCCCAATTAATAAACCATTATCTTTTAATTGATCAAAATCTTCTATTTGAGAAAACTGAATATTGTCCTTGCCGTATAATTTTTTATTATTTTCTATAACTTTTTTTACTACATCCACACCTTTATAAATTTTATTATCAGGCACGTTTATTAATTCCATAATTTGAAAATCACCGCAACCATAGTCTATAATAGTTTTAAACCTTGAATCATTAAAATATTCTTGTAATAATTTTCTATACACTTCCGTATTTTCTTCATACGATCCAGGACCAGAACCTTTACCCCATTTATCATTATCGTATATATAAGTAAAAATTTCTTTCTCAGTAAAAGATTTTCTCTCAAGAATAATGAGCATTCCTGCTATAATAAAAAGTAATAAAATTAAATTTTTAATATTGTGATTTATTCTCATTCTATTGATCAACCTCTTTAATATCTTCTTTAATTAACGAACGAAAATCTTCATCCATATCTATAAACCATCTTTTTACATCAATTTTTATTGATATATCAGATTCTTCCAAAACGTTTTGCAAAGCAAATAATTGCTCATCACTAATATTATCCATAATACAAAGATCAAGGTCAGAAAATTTCTTATAAGTATCTTTAACTCGTGACCCATAAGCATAAAATTTATATGGATATTTTTGCAGTATAGAGTGTAATATTAATAAATCTTGTTTATCAAGATGGATCATTATACTTCTCCAAATTTCTTAAAAGTTCATTTACCGCATTTGAAAAATCATCAAAAATACTAATCACTTTTTCAACATTTTCTTCATTATAAGTATGAACAGTAATATTACGAATTTCAATAAATTTAAACCATATGCGAGGATCTGAAATTAAACCGCTAACGGCAGCCTCACGAAATATTTCTTTTAAAGTATAAGGAGTTTTGCCAGCTTTTTCGCAAAAACGCTTCATTATTTTCCAGCTCAATTCATAACAAAACTCAAATGCCTTAATACTACCTGCTTTATTTTGCTCCGTGTCTAAATGCAAGCGAAACTCTTCAAACTTATTGCTCGCTCGAAGTAAACTACTAATATCGATCCCCTCAATTAAATGTGTCATAATCTATACCCTTATAAAATGAAGAATTGATATACGAAGTTCAACTTGGAAAAGAGCAAGGAGCCTGTAAGCCGAGGAGCGGAGCGTACTCTTGTACGTGAGCATCTGAGGACTTACAAAGGCGACGATGCCAATTTTTCAAGTTCAACGAGTATACCTCATTATTTTTTGCTTTAACAAAGCTTGGTAATTTATTATTAGTTTTGTACTAATCAAGTCATTACTATCTTTGAATTTCATATTACCCGCTTTTATACCCGCTAATATATAATTTTGTAATTCAAATGAATATACGGCTATTTTATTAATAATTTTGTCCGCAAGCTCTAGCGAAATATTACGATTCTTATCATTAGCAAAAATACATATTTCAAATTCTATCCTCGAAATATTTTGTTTCAAATTTGCCATATTATCAACATTTAACATATTAATTAGCAAAAACGGATATTTTGCATCTTGCATAATAGAAAGATATATTTGATCAATGCTTTGCCTTATTTCATCTTCATTGGCGAGTAGCTTATATAAGCTTAATTGAAAATCACCGATAACATCATGATACATATATTTCTAACGCTATAATATTTAAAAATTTACTTTTTTCATCAACATTAATAATGCGTTTAATTTCAAATTGCCGTTCCTTAAATAAAATACGCATTTTAGTAGTGACGTTCTTTATGAACCTAATTTTAAAAAGAAAAAACCCCTCCGTTACTACATGCCCGAAATTTATATTCTCTAACGCAATAAATTTATTATCGCATAAAGGTTTTATTTCGGCATAGACAGTTAACTTCTCTTCCCATCGATCTTTATCTATAGAACTTGCGGCAAAATTCTCTAAAAACTTAATTTGATGCTGAAAATTCCTTACTATTGATTTTGGCCGAGTAGAAATCATAGCTCTTACCATCCTTTAATTAATAAAGTTTCATTGCTATGATAGCCCTCACAGGTAGGGTCGAGCAATGGCGCGGTAGGTCTTATTACCCCCGTTTTCCATCACCCGCCTCGTCAAACGTAACGTACAGATTTCCCGTATTACGCTTTCCTGATAACTTCTTATCATTGCCTATGGCCTATCCGCTGTTATTGCTTTCAAAGGTCTGTAATATCGAATTTGGTAATCGTTATACAATCCCATCTTCTCATACAAGTCTCTCCTACTCCACCTTTCCCAGCCGAAGCCTTTCAATCCACGTGATTTCATTAAATGGCGTCTTACTTTCTTCTCTACCCAGTCTCGTACATATCCAAAACAACGGCTAGAGTTACCAATCCTAAAGTAATTTATCCAGCCTCGCAATATCGGGTTGATAAGGTATGTTACTCTATCAACTGGTTGCGATATAAACTTGCGGAATATCTCTTTTAGTTTTTCTAGCAGGGCAGTTCGCGCTCTCATTCTAGGCGTCTTCTGGATTCCAATTTTACCTTGCGTAGTTTTTACTCGTCTAAAATCAAAACCCAAAAAGCTAAATGTCTCACCATTCTTTAGATCGACTGTCTTTGTCTTCTCTTCGTTTAGTTCAACCTTTATTTTTAACAATTCTTGTCTTAGCCTTATATTGATTGCTTTCTCTATCCACTGCCATTTTCTATAGCCGTCAATCAGTATGATCAGATCGTCAGCCCATCTAACGTACTCTATGTGGTCATAGCCATCTTTTAGTTTGCTCACACACTTTGCTCTTTCTAGCATTTTATCTACTTCATTTAGGTAAATATTGCTTAAAAGAGGTGATAGTGGCCCGCCTTGAGCTATGCCTCTTTTTCCACCAGCTTTAACTATCAGTTTTAGTAGTTTCATAACATCTTTGTCATTTACACGCTCTGCTATCTTTGTAAATAGCTGGACGTGAGCAATCGTGTCAAAGTAAGAGCGTAAATCTACATCTATTACTCTTGTCTTTTCCTTAATTGCTGCTACTGTAACTATTTCGATAGCTGCAGCTGCAGTCCGTTTAGGGCGATATCCATATGATCCCGGTTGGAAGTCAGCTTCAAATATTGGTTCTAAAATCAGTTTTAGCACTCCTTCCACTACCCTATCTTTGATAGTTGGTATGGATAACTTCCTCATTTTATTTCCATTATCTTTAGGAACTGCCTTTACCCTTTTCCTGTCAGGATAATAGGTTCTGGATTGTAATTCTGTTTGTATGTTTTCCAGAAATTGTTCAACTCCAGCTAACTCTATCATTTCAAAGGTAACACCATCTATTCCAGGTGCTCCCTTATTATGCTTAGCTAGCGTGTAGGCTTCTCTTAGTGTTTCTATCTTACATACATGAACATATAATCCCCAAAATCGCCATTGCTTTTCAGCTTTAGCTTTGATATATATCTTCCTTCTCAGGTCTTGTAATTCTATAGACGTTTTTATCATTCGTCTTTACCTCCCTTGTTGTTGGAATAATGTTATCAGTAGGGTGCCTTTGCTCCACAGACATTACCCTGCTTCATTGCTAATACACACCCATCCGCCATCCTCTCATCTTCAATTCATTTCCTAGTGTTTCTAGTTATAGAATCTACCTTGCTCCAGAAGATTTCTTCCTGGGATGAGGAGGACTTCTCCAGTCACTTAATATGTCCTTATTATCATGCTGCCACTACCACTCCGCCGAAGTGCTCAACTGTATCAGTTAGCTTTCAGTTGAACATATTGCCTTCACTCTACGGTCGCTAGCTCGGCCTTCGGGGCTTCACACTTTCGGAGCCATCTATGTGTTCGCTTTCGCTGCGGCCTGATAATTCGCTCTTACCCTATAGATAAGTTTGTCGATAGGTTCCAACATCTTGATTTCTCACCATGCTGCTATCCTAGCTATAGATCTCTAACTTTTAATCTAGTAGGTCTATCTCCTACTGAACATACCAGTTTCTCTGGACACACAACCGTGCTTGTGGTTTTCCCACACACGGCTCTTCAATATAGCTATTCTGCTTTGAAGTAGTACCATATAAAGAAAACTTTATTTTTGGCATTGGTAGCGGATTCCACTGCAAATAGTTATTAAACCATTTATAGCTTACTTTTCTACTACCTCTTCGGTTTATCCACTTATGTACCATTTGTACAGTTCTATAGTAAAACTTAGAGATCGATTGAAAATTACCGCTAATACCATAATAATTATAATGTCCTGTTAGTTTTGATTTTAGTGTTGGCCACCATTCTTTCAAAGCTATTTGAGATCTTATTGACTTTAACCATTCTTGAGTTTCTTTTAGTTTTCTTGCAAAACTACTCTTCATTGTCTTATGACCCATTACAAAGTATCCTTGCCTACTTTTTCCAAAATAGTGAGTAAAACCAAGAAAGTTAAATGTCTCCACTTTCTCTTTCCTTTTACTTGCTAGTTGCCAAGGTCGTCTACCAAACTTAACCTTCCTTGTTTTCTCTTCTGATATGCTTAATCCAAAAGCTTTTATCCTATCTTGTAGTAAGTTTAAAAATTCTTCTGCATCTTTAGCACTTTCACTACACACCACAAAATCATCACAGTATCTTATTAACTCAACATAGCCTTTAGCTTTTGACTTAAAGACTTTCTCAAACCATAGATCTAAGACATAATGTAAGTAAATATTTGCAAGTATTGGACTTGCTACTGAGCCTTGCGGTGTACCTTGATCACTGCTACTAACAACACCATCCTTAGTTGCTCCAGCTTTTAAAAGCCTTCTTATTAGCCACATAAAATTCTTGTCTAATATTCTTTCTTCTAAACACCTTTGCAACCAATAATGATTTATGTTATCGAAAAATTTTCTAATATCAACTTCTACAACATAGTTAATTGGCTTTTTCATCACTACTTCATTTAAGGCTTTTATTACTGAATGACAGCTTAAGTTAGGACGAAATCCATAAGAGCATTTTAGAAAATCTTGTTCATATATTGCTTCTAACAATTTCTTCACTGCTAATTGCACTATTTTATCTTCAACTGTTGAAATACCAAGCCCTCGCTTTTCTCTGCTGTTAATTTTAGGTATATATACCATTCTAACTGCACTAGCTCTGTAGCTTCTATCTTTTAGTCTCTGCACAAGGTTTTCTACATTCTCCTCTAGATTCTTGCCATATTCTTCAACCGTTACTTCATCTATGCCACAAGCTCTGTTCTTTTTCAGCTCTTTGTAACATTTAATAAGATTCTCCTTATTTACATGATGCACAAGTGCTGTAAATTTTAGCTTCTTATCTTCCTTAGCTTTAGCAGATATAAGTTTAAGTTTACTTTCCATTCTACTCTCTAACCTCCGTGTATTAGTGAATTAAGCGTACTTACACTAACGCTATATTGCTGACCCCTTCCCCATGTACATGGCTTTCCCATGCTCAGAGTACTATGAGTCAGTCCGACTTCCATTGTATCATCCTTTAATTCTTGCTCTTAACAGCTTGTTTTAAAGTACTCACTTGCGTAAGAATACAATGGATCTCCTAGGTTCAGGTAAATTCCATCTTGTAGCGTGTCATGGCCTGCGACTCCGGTAGAGCAATAGTTGCTTGCCTTACCGCAACTACACATCCTGTTTTCCATGAAATGAAGCATGTCAACCTCTACGATATCGTATATTTCGGAGCTTATATCCTTCACTTGCGTTACAACCCACTACATCCCTCCTCTCAGCTTCACATAATTCGTTACCTCCATATATGTGAAATTTGGTTCTACGCTGTTGGCTAAACTTTACGTAGGTTGGATTTTCACCAACTGTAATTTACCCGCTTTGCCTAGCACCATCATTATTATACCTTCCAAAGCATCTAGTAGAGCATCTCGATCTAAAATTAGGCTTATCATTATTATTATTTGGATTAAACATATCAAAATCAGCCATTCTATTTACTTCATATAAAGAATGACATTTTAGTCCTTGGGGCAGCGGGCAATCAAAATCATTCCTATATGGCATCAATTTACAACCAGAAGCGATAAAGCTTAACATTAATAACAACAGCAGATTAATTATTTTATTATTCATTAAAAATTACCCGGATATTGTTGTTCTGATTGCAAATCAATATCTGTCATTTCATAATCATCATTATTCTTAATAAAACGTTCTTGCAATTTAGTTTTTGCCTTAGAAAAACTTGTCACTTTATTCCCGGCATAATTTTGATAATTACTATAATTTGCTGCCTTTTGCGAATAATCAGTAGTAGTTGGTGGCAGTAATCTATCTACTTTGTCAGCCTCTTTATTCTCTCTTAAATTAAAACCTTTTCTGAATACTACATCTATTACTCTACCTGAAGCTACAACAATTACTGGACTCATGCTTTCTGCTCGTTTAATTGCAAAATCAGCAAGCTTTTCTAAAGCATTACCAGTGCCGGCATAAACACCAGCTTTTAGAGAATCCTGAGCTTTTAAAGCATTTTGTTGCCCGGTAATCGGTGACACCGGAAATATGCTATTTGTTGCCTGGTTCTGAAAAAATTGTGCTATCCCGCCAAGTACGCCGTTCAGTACCGCCATTCTTGCTACATCTGATGATCTATCAACAACTATCCCTTTAATGCCGGGTCTACCATCTTCTCCTATTAACCAGCCTTCTACCGGTTTTTCAATTATCTCTCCATTACTATTTAGTAAAGATACTGTCTCTAACCGGCATTTAGCCCGCTCTGATGAAATATCCCCAGTGCATGAACCAATTAAAATTGCTTCTTTGATTTGCTCCGTTTTATACCCTTTAGAAAAAATAGCTGTATCAACAAGCCTTATCATTTGGGCTCAGGCGAAGCTGCATTATTAGTGCCTGTTCCAACTACTACTCCGGTAAGCAGCACCCCTCGTGCAAAGCTGCCGGTAGTAATATAATCTTTAACGTCTTTTTTTATCCTTAAGTCAGCTCTTTTTACATAGCCAAGTAATCTTTTTACTGGAGCAGTAGGAGCAGCAACAATGCTTTGCTCAAGGTTATTATCTAGTAAATCTTCTATTTTTTGATTATTATTAAAATCATTGCCATCATATAATATAGTTTCTTCATGAGGCTTCTCTAATGATTCTAACTTTTGACTAAAATCATCAATTTTAGTTTTAGTTTCTAAATATTTATTCTCTATTAGCTTTTCCAAATGATTCTGCATGTTTTTGACTTCATTTAATATTTCTGCAGTCCATTTTGCCCTTGGATCTATGGCCTTTTCTATTCCGGATATTTCCCTTGATTGTCTATCTTCTTGTAAACCTCGGGAAGTTTTGACCTCATTTTCGGCAAATCCATAAAATACCAAAACCATTATCACGCCTAGGCAAGCTAAAGTTACTAATGGTCTGTTTTTAATTATCTCTATGAGTTCTGATAATCTTTTACTAAATGTAGATGGTAATTTATGATCCTCTACTGTACTTTGTAATTCTTCCTGCTTATTGAACTCTTGATCCATTGCTTTTAATCAATATCCTAATTATCTAACTGATTTTCATCCCACTAGAGACCCACTCTAAATAAAATCCTAAAATAATACCAATAGCTACAATTGCTCCGGCAAGTCTTAAATTACCCCTGACTACTGCCCAAATTGATGACAAAATCGTTGCCCCTGATATCCCGATAGTTTTCAGTTTACCGGTAGAGAGCCCACCAATGCGATCTAACTGTCCTTCTAATGTTTCTCCTAAAGCTACTTCAGATAGTATTACATTTACACAAAAAATTAATAATACCGGCAATAAAGGATATATTATTCTTAAACACTGTTTATTATTTTCTTTTTCTATTACATCTTTGTTTTTTACATTCATGATGCTTCTCTTTTTTGTTATTAGTTAACTTTATTACTTCTTGTTCTAAATCAAACTTAATAAGTCTAATTGGTGTTGGTTTAGTTTTAGTAAAATTCAGCATTAAATCTTGAATCGTACCATTTTCTCCAATTAGAGTTAGGTAAAGTTTACTGCTATTTTGCTGTGGTAAAATAAATAAACAGCCTGAATCATGTACTACTACTTCTGCAGCTTCCCTAGGGTGAATAAAGATATCGTTAATCTTTTCTCCTTCGATATTAATCCTAGTTGGAGCGTCTTTTGCTATTTGCAGCTCTAACAAAGAATCAGCATGTAACATATAGCTTATCCCATAAGCATTACTACTAAAGCTTGCAAGCATTATGCCAACAAAAACTACTAAGATCTGCAATTCTGACTTCAAACTCTTCATTGCTTATTTACCTCTTCTTCTTTAATACCAGTAAGTAACAACAAATGATTAGCTCCTCGCTTGTAAGTTAATAAATAAGTTTTATCAGCTGCTATATGCTTATTTTCTCCAAACCAATAACGAAATGTGCCGTTAATTAATACTCCATCCGCAATGACTTTTACTTTTTTAGGAAAAAATACTGATGAAACATTAGATCCTTTAACAAAATCTAAATGTTCCTTAAAAAATTTATCTAATTGCTCTGTATTACTAGATACCACCTTCATATCAGCTATTTGCCTCTCTACTCCTTCTGGCGAAGTAGTAAATAATTCTTTCATTACAAAAACTGCCCATTCTTTAAGATAAGTCTCATGATAGCTTCTAGATGATACTATCATCCGACGATCCGGCTCTATTGCCGGAATTAATAACCATTTTTCTTCCGTGCTAACTGTTTTAATCATCCCCAAAAGACTCGTAAACGCAAGCAGCAATGTGATCAGCAATAATCTCTTATTATATCTTACTAGTTCTTGTATGGAGCTTTGCTTAAATAAATGATCCATTACTTACCTACCTTTTTCCCAAGCAAATTAGGATAAGAAGTAGGAGCATATAGCCATTTCTTAGCGACTAAATAACTCTTAAGTACAAAATATTCCGATAATTTCTTAAACTTCTTAAATGCATAACAAAGTACAATACCAGCTATAATGCATATCATCCCAAGCTTAGCATGTCCGCTATTTAGTAACACTATCCCAGGTACTATACCAAGTAAGATAACTAACCACTCATCTAAGCTTAAGGCCATATATTTTAGTGGAGTAGAGAGTGACCAATATAATCTTTGATTAGCACAATTATTATTCATATTAATTAAGTGATATTTCCATTAATAGATAAGTTTTGCTAGTCATGACATTAACATCCTAATTTTTACATTGCCAGTGGAGTTTTAAGCCATAATAAAAAAAGCTGTAATTCATCTAAAACTGTGCCTATCTGGAGATGAATTCTATAGCTATATAAATGCATTTGTTGATAATTAGTAGTAAATTTGCTAATATTAATGAAATAAATTATTGGTGAGTTGTGTATGTTTAGAAGTGATGTAGAGTTAAAATTAGAATGTTTAAAACTTGCTATTCAGTCCTGCTGTAGTTATGACGCTGTGGATATTGCAAAACAATATTATCGTTTCCTTATAGAAAATAGTGAAAATGTGCCGGTTCAATTCCTTTTTAATAATAAAGCTAATTTAAATTAACCATTAATTCTAATTACTTATTTTAGAGTTAGTACGTTTCCAGAATTGTAACTGCTCTAGGGCTTCATCAGACCAAATGACTTTCAACTTTTATTACCTTCTTTTTTCTTCTTTACCTTCAAAAGGTATTCTGTAATATCTTCAGCAGGTACGCCACTATCATAATTCATCCACCACCCATCTTCAGCATTTTCTATTTGTACAATATCTGCTTTAGTAGTTGATAAAATATAATCTTTAATATCATTTATTATATTAGCTTTAAAAAATTCCTGTATCTGTTCTTTAGTAATAGTATTATCTGCATTCTCTATAGCTTCATACCAAATAGAATGTTTATGTGTTAAATGACGTAAATAAGCAGCTGAATGTTCACCATAAAAAGAATATACTTTGTGAAGTAATTTTTTTGTTGCTAAGTCATAAATAGCAAAGTCTATTTCTCCGGGCAAAGGAATTACATTATCTCTAAAGCTGCCAAATATTGAGCGTAAAGCCGGTACTACCGGCCCATGTTTCCAAGCCTTGATCTCTTCTTCAAACAACACTTTATCAAATAAAGCAAGATGAATGCCTTGAGCAAAATATATTAATTTCTGCAGCTTTAACTGGGTTATACTATCCCCTGCTTCTCTATCAACTAATACTAAAAAATAATTAGCTACATCAAAACAGCTCAGTACTTTAGCTTTTTCTTTAGTATTCATAATTATAAAATTCTTCATTGTTGTAAAATCTTCAAAAACTCAATAATTCTTAAGAATATAGAAGAAGCAAAAAAGGAATTTCCAAGCTTGTTGCAACAATTGCTTTACTACTTTCCTTTTCTAGCCTTTCTGTTCTTATAGAACTCACTTAATACAGGAGTTATTATAACATGAATATATTAATTAGCATATATTTAAGATTTTATATTTATAATAGTATTTACGGCTCTTTGCATATATTCTCGAGCAGTATCATTGGCAAGTCTAGTATACACTGCTGTTGATCTTGGATCTCTATGATTTAGAAGCTGTCCTATTACATATTGATTTGCTCCGGTCATTGCCATCCAGCTTGGTATTGTTCTCCTTAAATCATGGATCCTTAAATTTTCTATTCCTGCCTTTTTACAAATCCTCTTCCATGCTTTCTTTGGTTCCTGCAGGTGACCACTACTGCTGGTCTCACTTGGAAATACCCACATACTAGTAGATTGCTCTTTCCTGGCTTTTAATATTTCTACTGCCTGATCTAGTAAAGGTAAACGGTGAGGATCACCATTTTTGGTTTCTGGAAGATATAATTGTTTATCAGCAAAACTTACCTGTTCCCAACGCATAGTAAGTAAATTATCCTTACGAACTGATGTATACAAAGCTATTAAGAAAAAGTCTTGCATTACCTGGTTTTGCTCGTCTGCTATTGCTGTAAAAAATCGTGGTATTTCTTCCCTAGTTAAATACCTGTCTCTGGATTGTTCCTTGTGCTTCTTTATGCCAATAACTGGATTTATTGTCAGCAATTCCCATTCTATTGCTTTACTAAATACAGGACTTAAAACTTCAAGAAATCTATTAGCTCCATATTTACCGGTTTTAGTTAAATTATTAAATAATTCTTGAATATCTGTTTTTTGAATAGTAGATATTTTTCTAGGATATAAATGTTTTGCATATCTATCTACAGAAGCGGCATAATCTTTCCATCTTTTATTATTAATTTTACTATATTCATTAAGGTATTTATCATAAAGCTCCTTAAAGGTCAGTTCTTTTGATAATCTAGCTTTTTCTTCTACAGGATTATATCCTTTGGCGATCTCACCTTTTAATTCAGATGCTTTGGCTCTAGCATCAATAATTGATAGATCAGGGAACACACCTATTTTAATTCTATGATATTTCTTATCAAGTACTGTGCCCAAATAAAATATTTTACTACCACCATATGATACAATTAGCAATAATCCTTTTTCTTTGGTATCTTTATATACATCTCGTTTTGCCTGTGGAGCTTTAATTTCATGTAATGCTTCTTTAGTAAAAACTAGTGATTTAACTGACATAAATCCTCCCCAAGCTTAATTAATATATTAAACTGTAGTATGCTTTACTTAGAAAAACAAATCTTATGTTAAATAGGATTATACTTTAAAAAATGATGATTTATCTCGACTATATACAATTTAACAATTAATAGTTGCTATAATTTCTTATCAAATTCAAAAGGTCTAAATATAATTACCAGATAAAAATTGCTCATGAATTTGAACTAACTATATGCTCATCATATCCACATGTTATTTTTAGATTTGTACTATTTTTTTAATATTGACAAATAATTGCAACTCTACTACAGTTAAGCTGTAATTTTTTGGTACCCAAGGAAAGTACTATAAGTACAAGGGTTATGAGTACTAAATTAGTATATGAGAAAAAAGCAAAGAAGCAGGGAAAAAGAGGCTTTTAGGTTGACATCGTAAAGGTCGGGGGTTCGATCCCCCCATCGCCCACCACCTTATCTCCAGGGTTTTCACAGTTTAGTATTTTTAACAAAAAATTTATATGCTCCTTATATTCTCCTTTGAGATTAAGTTATCAGAGCTGTAACTGCTTTCAAATCTCTTCTATAACTGAGATTCAGGAGAAATATTATGCATAATATATTCTCCTCTTTTTCCACCTCTAACTCTAATAATAAGTTAAATATTAACAATAGTGATAATAGCTCTGTTATATTCTACAATTTTGTCGGTAATTTTATTCCACCTGAATGGAATAATCTGACCTCTAATAATGGTAAAATCTTAAGCAAAACTGCAAAACAACTCCTATCTCTAATAGTCTTCCGCTTGCAAATCTATCATAATAATAGTATTGATGAACTTCAGGAAACCTATCATTTCTTTGAGGAACACTTGGGAGTTTGTCAAGAACGTGTCAGACAGTGCCTGCTTGAGCTGAAAAATGGAGGTTTTATTGATCTGCACAAAGCAACAGTTGTAAAATATGGTATTAAATGTCGTAATACTCCTTGTATTAGACTAACTAGAAACTTCCAACCTTTTTCTCAGCAATCTTTAGATGAAAAAAATTTTGGCTTAACTCCAAATAAATTTGGGGTGAAGTCCAAAGAAGTTTTGGGGCAACCCCAAAAAAGTTTGGATGAGACAATATATATAGATAATAATAAAAATATATCTAATAAATCTAGATCTAGCAAATCTACAATTTTTCAAAATAAAAAAAATGAATCTAATTACAATAACCAAACTCAGTTACAAGAACAAAAACCTGAAGCAAATTTACAATGCAATGTTATAAAATCAATCAATGATGAACAACAAGGTGATAATATCAGTTCATCTAGTGCTAACATCACAACAGGTGCTACACGGATTAATACTGCACTGCAAGCAGTTATTGATAACATTTCTAAAAAATATAATCCTACAGAATCAAGTAGCAATAATGCTGCAATTACTGCTATTAATCATAAAAGCTGGTTCAAAAGAAAGAAATTAGCCGATTTTTATCCATTAAGCCAAGAAGATGCTGATTTACTGCAAGTAAAATCAAAGAGAGAATTTAACCTAGATTTTATCAACAAATTGCTCTTAAAGCTTGCAGGAGAATATTCCAATCACCATTTTGGCCATAAGAAAGTCCTACTGAACTATATGGCTAAAGCTTTAGCTCATGAGTTACGTGAAACTACTAAAGCTAATAATGCTACATTTCAGTTTAAATCTAGCGACTTAAACAACGCTAAAGAGCAATACCTAGATAAGATAGAAAGTAGCCTTGATACTAGCTTGCAAGCTCAGTTAAAACGTAAAATTGTTGGTAGTTTTGATCCTGATTCAGCTTATAAATTACTAAGCTCCTGCTTATTTATTGGGGTAGTAGGTAATAGCTATCAAATAAAACTGCTTAAAACTATTACGCTTTCAGAACATAGCAAAGATAAAATACTACAGCAAGTACAAATGATCTATGGCAGTAATATTAGGCAGTTACAAATCATACCATTTGCTGAACTTAAAGCGAAGCAGAATAATACTGAAGATGAAAAACAAAATTACCTACTGCAGCTTAGCAAGCAATTAAATACTGATTCAATATGGTATAAAGTGAGGAAATTTCTTATTGAACGTTATAACCAATATATTGATTTTGGGGTATTAAGTAAATTAGTAGTGGTAGAGGAAGATATAGTCAACAACAAGGTAATCCTTAAATCAACAACGGCTTTTAATGATTACTATGTTAGAAATCGTCATATGCAAGATCTAGAAGAAGCTTTTAAGACGCAAGATTATTGCTTTGAATTAATCAAGTTTGAATATAACTAAGCTATTGTGGTAATTGATAATTTGTAATAACTACTTCATCAGATATTTTATTGTGCTCAGGCATAGAATATTTAACCTTAATAGTACTAATATTAAAATTTTTGTATAAGTTTCTAATAAAGGGAGTATTACTATTAGAAATCATTATTTTTATACCTTGATTATTGAGTTCTGTAGCAAAATCTTTAAGTCTCGTTTGCTCATTTTCATCAAAGGGTAATCTGGTATAAAACTTCTCACCTGATTTATGATAAGGAGGATCAAAATAAACAAAATCACCTTTTTGTGGTTCAATGAACGAAAAATCCATAGCACAAATAGATGTGTCAGCTAAAAGCTGACTACACTGTTTTAATCGAGAAGCAAGATCAGATTTACTATAATTCCTACCAGAGAAAGTTTGAGCTGGTTTGCCATCAATATTAATCCGGTAAATGCCTTTAAATGAATATCTATTAAGATAGATAAATCTTGCGGTAATCTTTGCTGGGTCGTTACTGTCATTATTACTTCTAACTTGATAATAATGTTCTTTAGAGTGTTTTTCTTTATAGGAGTCTAGTAATTTACTAACCTTATCTGGATTCTTCTTTATTGCGTTATAGCTAGTTACTAGCTCTAGATTAATATCAGATAAATAGCATTGTTTAAATTTATCTCTAATTTGAAAAAATAAAGCCCCACCACCAAGGAATGGTTCATAGTAGTTATTCAGTGTTGATGGAAAAAACTTAATTAATTGATCGGCAATTTTTCTTTTACCACCAACCCATTGTAGGAATGGTTGTGTTTTGTTTGAGTTATTTACTGACATGAAATTATTATTCAAATATTTACACTATAATTATAGTATAAAATAGGCTTAAATGCCAGCAAAATACTGTATTACAAGAGATTTTGGTGTTTTTTATAGCATAATTAATGCTGATTTTGATTTATATGTAATGGATAAAGAGTTGAGATAATAAACAATATTAATTTAGCACTGTCTCATTTGTGCAGCTGTTTGCCTAATTGTATAAAAATCTGTCAAAAAAGCTCTTAAATCCTCTGTACTTCACAGAATTGTGGTGATATCTGTCCTTGTTAAGAGCTGCATGGTGCAACTCTAGTTCAGAGGTTAAATTCAAGACTTCAACATTCTAACACTTTAACCTCTGAGCTGTTTTCTTAACTTTAACAGCAAGGAAATGCTATGACAATTAATAACCAAAATCAACAAAAAGATAATCATAATGTTACTAACCTTACTAAAACAAATTGGAATCTTCAATTATCTCCCATATCTGTCACATTAATACCATATCAGCAAGAAGAGAATATCATTAACTCGACAATCACAAATTATACTGATATAATTAAATATAAATTAGAGTTACAAGAAGCAAATAATAAATTGAAAGAATCTGAGTTATTTAAAAGAGATGTGGTGCAAAATATGGTACATGGATTAAAGATTCCATGTAATGGGATTTTTTCATTAGTAACAGCCCTTTATGAAATAGAGGATCATCCTGAAAAAAAGGATTATTTAGCTAGTGTGGTAAGTTGTGCTGAAGAATTACTGAATTATTATAACAATATACTTAGTTATCTACAGAATAATTCTGGATTACCTCCTATAGTTTTAAATAAGTTTGATCCAAAACAGTTGGTAAATAAGATTATTGATAAAGCGATGCCAATAGCTCAACGTAAGGGATTAAATTTATCTTGTAATTTTCAGTATGATTTAACAAATGCTATAATTAGTGATACTTATCGAATAGGAGCAATATTAGAACAGTTAATAGATAATTCTATTAACTTTACTAAAGCAGGAAAAGTTGTGGTAACAGTGAACATGTTTGCTATTAGTCCTGCATTATCAGAATCAGAACAACAAAACAGAGAAATGGTATTCCAATTTATGGTGCATGATAGTGGCATTGGTCTGTCTAAAGAAATCAGGCAACATCTTCATGAAAAGATTGATAAATTTGATGTTGCTACGCAATATCATGGACTTGGATCAGGATTAAGTTTTGTAAAGCGTCTAATTGGTGAGCTAAATGGAGAGATTGAAGTAACAAGTGAAAAAGGTAAAAGTACTACTATTGTCTGTAATATACCTGTTAAATTACCTCTTCTTGATGATCTGATTTATGATACATAATGTTGATATTGATAAGGTTTTGATGATTATATATTAACTAATAATGATGATTTTCTTGATTATTGTGCTTCACTTGCTACACTTAAGTAAATTATAGTAAGGAAGGATATATGGCAAGAAGTCAAGAAAATCATCAAAAAACTATAGATCCTATTGTAGGAAAGTTAAAACCTAAGGGTATAGATCTTGAATTAGAAAAAGTAAAAATTACAGCTCTATCAAATTGCCGATACAGTAAAAGGCTATTAACTAAGATCATATTTATTAATAAGATTTCTAAGAACATGGTTGATCTTAATAAAATTAAAAAAGCAATTTATTTTGCTAAAAAGTATCATAGCAGGCAAAAGAGAGAAACAGGAGAATTCTATTACTCACATCCTTTAGAAGTAGCATATATGGTTTCTGATTATTTATTTAGAACAGATATTATAGTAACTAGCATATTGCATGATTGTATTGAAGATACGTTACTTACTAAAGAAATGATTATACAAGAATTTGGCCATAAGATTGCTAATCAAGTTGAAGATTTAACACGAGTTAAAAATGATAAAAAAATTAGTTCAGCAGAAATAGTTAAAATATTATATCAGCAAAAGAAAAAAGAGTTGCTATTAATTAAATTATTTGATCGATTACATAATATACAAACAGTCGGAGCTAAAATTCCTGAGAAAGGATGGAAAATAATTTTAGAGACTTTACAATTTTTCTTAACTATTGCTACTTATCTCAAGGTACCGAGAGTTGCAAGGCAATTATATACACATTGCTTAAATATAGCTGCAAATTACAAAAAATTAAATGTACTGAGAGTGTTGCAAGATAAAATTTTTATTTCAGAATGAAAGTATAGGTTAATTTGATTGATGAAAAACAATGTATATTACATCCATATATGTACAAGATGCTAAATAAATATAACATGCCTTTATATAATGAGCAAACTGAGCCTGATATAAAAGAAAAAATAATATCCTATTATGCTAATCATCCAGAAGTTGATGATGCTCAAGACATCATTGATTTATTAGGGCAAGTAGAAATTACCTAAACAAAAACCTAGATTTAGTATTATGAATACGTATTTCTTAATAGTGATGAGTTATAAGAAAAGATTATTACAATTTAAAGGTAATAATAGAACCAAAGGTTATTATATAATAATACTATTACTTTTTATATTTGATAATATTATTGCACATGCTAATTCAACAGTGATATCTTCATGTGATAAAATACCTTTAGGTTATAACGATAGGATCTTTCAAATTAAGGTTAACTATCCAACTAAAATTCATAATACAGAAAAACCATGGCAACACATATCATTTAAAGAGGAGCCATCAAAATATGGCTATACAGTGTTAAAATATATATATAATGGCAATATTAACTGTGATTTTGATTTGCACTGTAATAAGATTGCTAATTGGTATCATGCACCATGGATGCATTATGGGGTTACTGGTAGAGAATTTGTGCACGGTTTAACCAGAGAGAGATCATTTAAACCCGGTGAGTTACATAGTAAGCAAAAGTCTATAATACAAAATTGGGCAATCTCTATTGTTAATGAACAAGGAGCTTACACATATGGACAGGTATGGCGAGATATCAACAAACCCGATATTACCAAAGGTATATTCCTAGATGGTACAGTTAGTGCAAAATTAGTATTTACAGAGGCAACACCAGAAGATATCCCAACTCTTAAAAACAGTATTACCTGGACTGGTTATATTAATCAGAATAACAAAGGTACGCCAAAAGTATTTAAACAACTGAGATTATTTCAAATTGACTTTTTAGTTAAAGATAGGCGTTCAAAGGAAACAGGATGGGTTGCAGGTACATTTATTTATGATAATACTATGAATAATGAAAACCCATGGTTTAATATGAAATTAGTAGGTATTACGTGGGGTAATGATCCTAATTATTTTACATCAAGTTACGAGAATAGAAAAAAACTATCAGAGTGTTGGATCAATCCTAATGTATCTACAAACTCTTTAGGATATTTAGGTAGACTTAATGGCCCCATAGATAATAAAAACTCTTCATGCCTATCATGCCATAGTACAGCACAATATCCTGAAAAATCTCCATCAGTACCACCAGCAAATGCAACAGAAGCAGAAATAAAATATTGGTTTAGAAATCTAAACGAACAATCATTTAATAATGGAACGTTTAATTTTGATTATTCTAAGCAAATAAGCCATAGTGTTAAGAACTATTATAGTGCTCAAAAAGAAAACGATCCTATTGGATGTAATACTTTTAATCAACTACTACCGGCTGAGAGCCGGTAGGTTGGTTAAGTTGTGAGATTCATGTAAGATATACTGAACTCATGGTATGGACCTCCTGATATACAGAATGAAAAGCAGTTGCTAATCTTCTAGAGTTAATATTAAATATATTAAAACAACTAATTCAGGAGGTCCATATGGAAGTTACCACAATTGGTATAGATATTGCAAAAAGAATTTTTCAAATTCATGGTGTATGTTAGCAACGGAAGTAAAATGATACAGAGCAACGGCTAAAAATTGATACAGTATTAAAGTAGAATCCTCTGGATAAGGAGGTAATGAACAATGATAATACTGGAGCAAATAATGGAAATAAAAATATTGAATAAACATGGTAAAAGCCTAAGAACAATAGCCGGAGAAGTAGGTGTATCAGCTCATAAAGAAGGAAAGATACTTGTACTTCAGGACACTACAGAGTTTTCATATAATATAGAATAAAAGCTGAAGATATAGGCTGGACTCAAAACATCCATACAGGTAAGGATATAATGGGTAGACCTATCTTGCATAAAAAATGTGGTATTTTAATGCATTCAAGTTTAGCAATAACTGACAATGGTTTGAGGTGGTACCCTTTGTCTAGACAAATTTTTTAAATTTTAGAGGTGTAATTCTCCTTTATTAATGTATTGGTTTTTCAAAGTAAAGTTTGCATTTTCTATGTCATATAGCCTCTTGGTAATTTTCTAGTTTTTCTGCAAAATGTATCATTTTAGGTGTCTTATATTCAAGCGATTGATGAGGTCTTTGCTTATTATAAAATTCTATATAATCTCTGATAGCTATCTTTGCTTCACGTACCGTTTCAAGATCAAAACGATAAATCTTCTCTTGTTTCAAAGATCTCCAAAAACGTTCAATAAATACATTATCTAAGGCTCTGCCTTTGCCGTCCATACTAATAGCTATGCCTTGTTGCTCAAGTATTTGAGTAAAATCTTTTGATGTAAACTGTACTCCCTGATCCGTATTAAAAATGTCAGGCTTGCCATGTATAGATATTGCTTCATTTAGAGCTTCAATACAAAAATCATTTTCTAAACTAATCGACACCCGCCAACTCAAAATATAACGACTATACCAATCCATTATAGCAACCAAATATACAAAACCTTGCTTTAATCTTATGTAAGTAATATCTGCACAGTAAACTTGATTGGAGCAAACCACCTCTATATTATTTAATAGATATGGGTATACTTTATGAGCCTGATTCCTACGGCTTAAATTAATTTTTGGGTATACTGCTTCAATACCAAGTATTTTATAATATTTTCTTATCATCTTACGACTAACATTTAACCCTTCCGATTTTAGGACATGAGACATTCTTCTAGTACCATAATAGGGATGCTCTGTAAAAATCTCATCAATTCTGTTCAGTACTCTATACTCCTTATCATCTAAGGTATTCCTAGTTCGGTAATAGTAACTTGAGCGGTTTAAATCTAAAAGTTCGCATTGTCTTGCTATGGTTAATTTTGAAGCATAACTTATCATTTTTTTCCTAACCTCTAAATCCAAAGATACTAGATTTTTTTTTGAGCCAGTCTCTTTCAACTGTTAACTGGCCTATTTGCTCAAATAATGATTTAATTAAATCTTCTTGGCCGGTATCTTGTTGTTTAGATTTCGATTTAAATCCAGAAACCATAAAATCTAAAGCTTCTTTCTTCCATTTATAAATCTGATTAGCGTGAACACCATATTTGCTGGTAATTTGAGCTATAGTCATTTCTCCAGATATTGCTTCAATTGCTATTTTTGCTTTTTCTTCTGCGCTATATTTTTTAACTTGTTTTTTCATTTTTTGCTCCTTTTCCTAGGAGATATTATACCTACTTTTCTCTATTTTCTTGTCTAGTTTTTGGGTACCATTATAGTTTACCACTAGGTCTTTGTGCCATCAAGTTTTGGACACGCAAGCAATTTAAAGGAACTAATGAATTAAAAAAACGTATTAACTATACCAGATTACCTATTGAAGAAAAAGAAAGTTATCGCTGGCTAGAAAATTTGACACAATCGACTGTTCTACTGAAGGTACCACAGAGATGTGATCTGTCAACAGTTTTCCGGACAGTTTTTTACGCACATTTTTGTATTTTTTCGTATTGTACTGGTGATAGATAATCGTTAGCAGAATGCATTCTTATACGATTATAAAATACCTCTATATATTCAAATATAGCATGTTTTGCTTCCTCCCTAGTTTTAAATTTATGTTGATAAATTAATTCTGTTTTTATAGTATGAAAAAAGCTTTCAGCAACAGCATTATCCCAGCAATTTCCTTTACGACTCATACTCTGTATAATACCATGTTGTTTTATAAGTTTTAAATGATTATCAGAACAATATTGGCTACCTCTATCAGTATGCCAAATAAGCTTTTTAGGTGGTTTACGTTGCCATATTGCCATTAGCAAAGCATTATTAACTAAATCAGCTTTCATATTACTATTCATTGACCAGCCTATTACTTTTCTAGAAAATAGATCAATAACTGTTGCTAAATATAACCATCCTTCTCCAGTTGGGATATAGGTGATATCACCAACCCAATAACAATTAACATTAGAAACTTTAAACTGTCTATCCAATAAATTAGGAGCAACTTGCTTATTATGCTTAGAATCAGTAGTTGCTTTAAATTTATACTTAGTTTTACATACTAAGCCAGCTTCATTCATTAGTCTTGTAATTCTCCTACGACTAACAATTATGCCTTGCCTCAACAAAGCCTTTTTAATGGGTCTAGATCCATAATTTCGTCTACCTTCCTGAAAAATAGCTCTAACCTTACAGGTTAATTCTCTATTTTCTTTATCCCTATTGCATCCAGGGTTATTTAACCACTCATAATAACCGCTACGTGATACCTTCATACATTTGCACATAATTGCAATTGAGAAATCATCTTGATGCTTCTTTATCCATGCATACCTTACAGGGACTCTTTTGCAAAGTACGCTGCAGCCTTTTTTAGTATATCACGCTCCTGTGTTACTATCACCAGCTCTTTCTTTAATCTTTTTAATTCATCATACAGATGTTCATCTGTTCTTGTTATTGATTCTTCAAATTGTTTAGAATATTTATCTATCCAACTATATAAAGTATTCTTACTGATACCTAATTCTTTTGCAGTCTGAATAACAGGTCGCTTCGATTCAGTTGCCAATTTAACTGCTGATTCTTTAAATTCACTAGAATACATTTTTGTTTTTGTCATACTGTATTTCCTTTCTGTTAATATTGTCTCATACTAACTGTCCGGAATACTATAGCCACATCAATATTGTGCTAAGAAAGATCCTATATTTAAGAAATGTATTACCAAAAAATCTACTTATTGTTGTTTTAATTCAAAACTTGCACGAGTATTTCAGGAACAAGGCAAAAAACAATTATCTATTAGTTTTGGCACGGCACAACATGCTAATTGCAGGGGGTTTACAGTAGAAGAGCTGCAAAGAATAGATTTTTCTAAAGTGGATTTAGAGGAGTTATTTAGTGATTTACTTGATCATGCTAAAAGTAAAATGCATAAGAATTTTTCGCAGCAACTAAAAAAACAGATGCCTATAATGCAACAACAAAGGTCTCATAATAATCATACTGATTCAAATTTATCCTATTAAAATAATGAAGTGGCTGGTAAACATAGCAAATAAATTATTACTAGCCATTACATTACTAGTAATTAATTTATGGTTATTAATCAATGATTGGTCAAATCATGCATTTGCCGGTACTATGGAGTTAGATAGTAGTAATAAAAATGAAATGATTAGGTTTAATGTAAATAATCAGTTTTGGCAACAACCTCAAGGGTTTTTATGGTATAACGAGGATCATGTTTACAAGCCAGAAATATTAAAATTTTCTCAAGATAAAAAAAAGCAAGAGCCAGAACTTGAGCCTTATGATGAAAGGATAGAAGCTTTAAAGAAGGAATTTAATAGAGCACAGCACAAAGCCTTAGATGATCCTACTCTTGAAAATGTCATTATTGCTCAAAGGTTACATAAACAAATTTTAGAAAAATCACATAAATTTGCCACCATGTGGCAACTAGCAACGATATTAGATTACAAGCTAGTAAACATGGATGAACCAGTAAATTCCTTACATAAGAAATTATATGAAGTAAGACAAGAAGAAGAAAACAGCAAAAAACTAAGATTTTTAGCTAAGAATTGGGGATTAATTCTGCAAGTAAATCAAGGATGTGAGTATTGTTATGCATTTACTCCCATTGTAGTAGAATTTGCCAATAAATATAAATTTCAACTGTTATTTGTCTCCAATGATGGAGAAAATTTTGAACATATAAAAACTACTAGGGATACTGGGTTGCTAAGTCGTCTTAATCCTATAAATCTTGTTCCGGTATTGTATTTAGTGGATAGCAGCGGCAAACAAATATATCCAGTTGCCAGAGGCATTATTAGTGAAGATACAATTGCTGAAAATATTTTATTGGTAGTTCAGCACCATAATGGACTAAAGGTTAATGATTATGATCAGTAACAATAAGTTTAGAAGAGTGATCTACATAAAGCATGTGATGCATATTCTCATGATAGTTTTATTGTTACAAGCAACAACATCTTATGCTTGGGATTTACAGGATGTATTTGAAGGGATGAGTGTTAATGTAACGAAACCTGGTGCATATCAATCTCAAGCTGCCGGCTATTATGCAGCAGGAGGACTATCAATGCGGAGCAGTAAAACAGCTTTTAATCCGATTTCTATCACTCCGCCAACACTGACAATGAGCTGTAGTGGTATTGATTCTTATCTTGGCAGTTTTTCGATTATTTCAGGAGATGAGTTAGTACAGCTAATGAAAAATATAGGCTCACAAGCAAAAGCTTATGCATTTTCATTGGGCCTTAAGACCTTTGCTCCACAAATTGAAAATGCCCTAAAAGATTTAAGAAATCTTGCTATGGAAATGAATCAATTTGCTAAGGGCGATTGTGAAATGACTAAGGCTCTTTTTGCTTCCATTTTGCCTAAAGATTCAGCAGTGAGAGAATCAGTTTGCAAGGATTTACAATCCAGCTCTGGCTTTGATTATTTTGCTGCCGGTAAAAAATGTCGTAGTGATTTAGAGCAGAAACAAGCTTTAGCGAACATCCAAAATAAAGATCCAGAATTAATGCTTACGGATTATAATATCTTTATTAAAGCAGCAGAAAAAACAGGTATCCCTGAAAATATGAGAGATGCCCTCATGTCTATGACAGGAACTATTATAGTTAGAGATAATAATGTATATTTCTTTGAGTCACTTGCTCAAAATGAAAAGAGCTGGATTACTCATTTAAAAGGTGGTGAATCTGCCTCAATTTATACCTGTGATAATATTCATTGTTTAAACCCAGCCCTAAGACGCAATATTAGTATTGCTCCAGATCAATCATATCAAGGCAAGGCTAAAACCAAGCTAGATGAATTAAAGAGTAAACTGGCAAGCAACAATGAGTTTAGTAATGCAGACATATCTTTCCTATCTTCAATAGGGGAAGCATTTCCAATATATGATTATATTACTTTAGAAGCAATATCTGGGGTAACTATTTTAGATAGCTCCTCAGAATTAGTGGCTAGTTACAGCTTGTTGCAGCATTTAAAGGAGGTAGTCTCTGAGGTCAGAAAAGCAGTAACTATGCTAAAATCCAAGCAAGTAGCAGATCATCATTTAACTGCCTACTTAAAAGCTTTAGATCGAGTGCAACTTTTTGCTCAAGAGAAATGGAGTAATATGCTAACAAGTAGTGATCAGATTGATAGAAGAGCAAGATTAATAGAACAACATTTAATAGCTAAAGAGAGGGCTTAAAAAATTAATTATAAATTAAAATTAGATGAGCAAGTAGATGAGCAAGCACAAAAATAAGCAAAGCAGATAAAAATTAAAAAGAATATGGCAGATTACGTAATACATACATTTGGTGGAGGAGATATATTATGGCAAGTTTTTAATGGCATAGGAAGAGTATTTGCCTCAAATAGTGAATATTTTACTCCGGTAGGACAGTTTGCTTTGACAATTGGTGGAATTTGGGCAGCAACTCGTGGTATTTTTAGAGGTAATATCGGTATTTTTGCCATGGAGTGGTTTTTTCCATCCTTATTTATTTTTATCTTTTTATTTGCTCCAAAAGCAAATGTATGGCTTAAGGATGAAATATCAATGCAGGCTCCTGTTAAGATCGACAATATCCCAATAGGTGTTGCTTTTTTTGCCTCTATATCATCAAAAATAAGTTATTCCTTATCAGAAACGCTAGAAAAACATTTACTACCACCTGATGAAGGGTTATCAAGCAGGAAGCATGGCATTATGTTTGGGGCAAAAGCTATTGGTAAAATCAAAGATATTCAAATAGAGGATCCGGTAACTTTAAGCAACACAAAAGAATTCTTAAGGCAATGCTTTATGAAACCTTATATAATTGGTAATATTTTAGGTAAAAAAGCAGAAGCACAAAGAGCCACTGATATAATTGTTTTTATCGAACAAAATATGCCTAATAATTTTGGTATATATTATAAAGATCCAAGTAATTCTGCTATTTCTTTTAAAACCTGCAGGCAGGTAACTCCTCTAATTAAGGCAGCTATTAATAAAGAATTAAATGATGGGTTATTAACTAAATTTGCAAATATTATAGGCATTAGCTCTGATAGGCAGGAGATGTTAGCGAGTAGATTAAAAGCTATGACATCTGATACGTTAAAATATCTTAAAAAAGAGCAAACAGATATTCACCAGTGGATGAGGCAAGCAATGTTACTTAATGCTAATCGTGAAGCTTATGATGACTTGCGGGAAAAATTCTCACTCTCTAGAATATATCCTCAGTTAGTAAGTATGAATGCGACCCGCGGGTTATTTCAGCAATCATTTTCTTACCTGGTTGCAGGAGAGATGGCAGCAAATATCATGCCCATCTTACAGTCAGTATTTTTTGCCTTGGTGATTTGTCTCATTTTCGTAGTATTTCCAATGTCGATGCTGCCGGGCGGTTATACTATCTTTAAGACCTGGATAACCTTGATTATTTGGGTAACTAGCTGGCCGGTATTTTTTACCGTGATTCATTGTTTAGGGATGATTAGCCTAGCCGGTAAAGGCGTGAGTCACTTTACCGGTTTAAATATCTTATCGCAAGGGAGTTTTTCAGAAATAGTGCTGCATGAGTTTGCAACATTTCAGATGCTAGCAGCTTCAGTTCCGATGTTATCCTGGGCAGTATTAAAGGCGTGTGCCCATGCAACTACTACTTTGGCCAATCAATTTTCTCCGGTACCGGTTGCAAGTAATATTGGTGCTAACATTGCTGATAATAACCTCGCTATGGATAATTATAGCATCGGTAATAGAACAATTGCCCAGCAAAATCTTACCCCCACTTTGCAATTGGCAGGAGGAATTATTGATGATGGTGGAATGAGAGTGACCAGTACTGATAACGGCAGACAAGTACTGACTCAAGCAGTAGACTCCTTAGTAAATAACTACCGCTCCTCTAAATTATTGCAAGATAGTTATCAAAGTCAGTTTATGAGTTCACAAAGTTATCTTGACTCATTAAATAACAGGTATAGTGATTTAACTACTACAGGAAATTCTATAGCAACTGAAATAGGTAAAAGATTAAGCTATGAGGAAGCAAAATCTATCGGTATTACTGATAGCCAGTATCTAGCCTTGCAGCAGATGAATTCAGACAGCATCGCTGCTACTGATCATACAGGTAGTAGCAATAGAAAAGGAACTAGTACTAGTGCCGATATAGGTTTAAATATTCCTAGTCTGGGAGGAACAAAAGTTGCATCACGTAATGATCAAGAACAAGATCAAGGTAAATCTGTTAACCAACAGCAATCATATAATGAAGCATTGTCCAAGATTAAAAGTGCTACTAAAGATGGCAGATTAGGTCACACAAATAGTGATCTGCATTCACTTAGTAATAATCTAAATAATAATTTTTCTGAGCAACAGTCTGTAGGGCAAGAAATAGCAAAAACCAAACAAAATATAGAGCAATTAAGCTATAATATGAATTATATATCACAAAACTCCGCTTCTATTGATCGTAATTTAAATGAACCGGTATTAAATAGCATCATTGCCAAAAATATTCCTGGCGTAAGTAGTAAAGAACAGGCTGCTATGTGGGCAAGTACTCACCAACAAGAAGCTGAACAAATAGCTTTAAACATAGCTAAAATTAATAATACTATACCGCAAAACTTAAGCTCAGTAAGTAGAGTCAATATTCCATCTAAAGAAAGCTTGCGATCAAGTTTTGATAAAAAAACTAAACAGTTAAATGATCAAGCTGCTATTAGTAGTATTGATGATAGAAAAAATGATATTTATGATACAAGTATAGAACAAATGCTTATTCAAAGTACAGATAATAATGAAGTAGAAAAAGTAAAGACTCTAGAGCAGTTATCTGATAAAGTAAAATATAAGAGGGAGCAGCTTGAAGATGAATTTAATAAAACTCCTAAATCAACGATTATAAGAACTGGCCAGCAAATAGCAGATAATATTGGCATTAGCGATAAGGCGATAAAGAAAAGAAATATTAAACTACCAGGCTATAAAAATGACAATAATTAAAAAGAAATCTATACAAAATATCAAAAAATTAGCATTCATATTTATCTTACCATTAATATTTTTTAGCAGTGCTTTTGCAGAAAATACCACTAGTATTGTTAATGAAAAACCACAACCAATAGATCTACAAAGCAAGATTCAAGATCCCAATATTTTAGCAGAAGAGTATTTTAATATTGGAAGCTCTCTTTATAAATTAGGTAAATATGAAGAAGCAATTAAAAATTATAATTTAGCCATTAAATATAAATCTGATTGTGCTAAATGCTATAACAATAAAGGCATGACTTTAAATACATTAAAACAATACCAAGAAGCAATAGACAATTATGACTTAACTATTAAATATGATTCTAGTTTTGCAGAAGCATATAATAACAAAGCAAATGTATTATGCACAATAGGAAAGCATCGTGAGGCAATAATATCATACAACCTCGCTATAAAAAATAAGCAAGACTTTGCAGCAGCTTATAATAATAAAGGTAGTGCATTAAATGACTTAGGAGAATACCAAAATGCAATAGAAAATTTTGATACTGCTCTTAAATATAATCCTAGATATCCGGAAGCTTATTACAACAAAGGAATATCTTTGATGTCTTTATGGCAACATCAGGAAGCGATAGAAAACTATGATTTAGCTATTAAGTATAAATCAGATTATGCAGATGCTTATAACAACAAAGGTGCAGCTTTAATAAACTTAGGAAAATATCAAGAAGCAATTGAAACCTGTAATATAGCCATTAAATATCAGCCTAATTGTGTAGAAGCATACTATAACAAAGCCATGTCTTTAAACATATTAAAAAAACATAAGGAAGCAATAGAGAATTGTGATTTAGCAATCAAATATAATCCTGATTATATAGGATCATACTTAGAAAAAGGTATAGCCCTTAGAAAATTAGGTAAATATCAAGATGCAATTAAGAGCTATGATTTAGCTATTAAGTATAAATCTGATTATGCTGAAAGTTACTTAGAAAAAGGAATTACATTGATTAGTATGGGAAAAGAAAAAGAAGCCAAAGCAAATTTTCACTTAGCTCTTAAATACAAATCTAATCTGATAGAAGAATATACAGCAATAATTAAAGTTTTAAGAAAATTAGGTAATGATCTTATGGCTGGTGAGTTTGAAGAAAAATTAAAGATATTAAAAAATAATTTGTAATTCTATGCAACCACAAAATCAAAATAATTTTACTCGTGGTTCACAAATCTTTGCTCATCAGCTACGAATGTTTAGTCAAGGAAGTATCAATGCTTTAACAGTTGCTTTGGTATTTACCATAGTTTGGTTAATGTGGCGTATATATCAGAAATTATCCTTAGTAAGCTTATATTATTTTATTATAGAGAGATATGCGGAGTTAAAACTTGCTATAGGAGAACATTTTTATCCTATAGATCAAATAGGTATTAAATTCTATTATTTAGAGCAAAAAGCTTGGGTTTACCGTAATGCTGAAGAATTTGTGCATAAATTTTGGCATGTTACACCACATTCGCATAATATCAATCAATTTGGGCAATTTTTATTGCATTCAGCTTGGCAAGAAGGTATTATTACTTTTACTGTTGGAATATTTACTGCTATCATCTTTTTTATGTATCGAGGTAAAAAAGCTGTTATTCAAGATAAGATTAGGGGAGCAGATTTTGTCGAAGCAGGTATTTTAGCAAAAATGCTTTATAAAAACAAACAAGCTGCTAATATTTGCTTTTCTGGGTTGCCATTAGTTAAAGATAGTGAGAGAAGACATATTCTTATTACCGGTACTACAGGTAGCGGTAAAACCAATATGATAAATGAGCTATTACCTCAGATTAGAAAAGAACAAGGTAGAGCAATTATTGTTGATTTAACAGGTAGCTTTACTGATCGATTTTTTGATTCCAAATGTGATAAGTTACTCAATCCTTTGCAAGATGGTACAGAACATTGGTTACCATGGAATGATTGTCATGAAATTTGGGATTATAATGATATAGCCAGTAGTTTTAGTAATTATAATCCAAAATTAGATGATTTTTTTGCTAAAAGTGCTGAGCTAGTATTAGCTGAAGGATTAAGATTATATCATGATAGCAAAGACATCAAAAAGCTAATAAATACTATTCTTTATGCAAATAATAAAGAATTTGTCAGTATCTTTAAAAATAGTGCAGTAGCCGGTATAATTAGCAGTAGTGCACCTGAGACTTCGTCTGGTATTCAAGCAACTGTTAGTAAAAATATTGAAGCTCTGCAACATTTAAAGCCTGATGGTAGTTTTAGTATTAGAAAGTGGTTTACTGCGGACAAAGGTTGGTTATTTATAACTAGTACTCCTAATCAGAGAGTAATGCTTCGACCACTTATTGCTGCATGGATTAGCATAGCGATAAAAGCATTAATGAATAGGAACATCAATAATACTCATAGTAATATATGGTTTGTAATTGATGAACTACCAGCTTTACAAAAGGTATCTTCACTCCATATAGCTTTAGCTGAAAGCAGGAAATATGGTGGCTGCGTTGTTGCAGGCATGCAGAATATTCATCAATTAGAGGAAATATATGGTCATGCAGGAGCAGCTTCAATGCTTGATTTATTTGGCAGTAAATTTATTTTTCGAGTAAGTGACTGGCAAACAGCACATAAATCAGCTTTAATGCTTGGTGAGCAAGAAATTATTGAAACTCAAGAGAATCTCTCTTATGGTGCTAACTCCATGCGTGATGGAGTAAATATGCATAGCTTAGAGAAAAGAAAATTATTAGTAATGCCATCTGAAATTATGAATCTACCAGATCTTACCTGTTATGTAAAACTTGCGGGTAATTTCCCAATTACTAAATTACCAATGAATTTACAAACTATGATTTAAATCTAAAAATATAAAACCATTTTAATGGTATTTTTAAAAGATTTCAATTGTTTGATAGGGGGGATTACCTTATAAAGAAAAATCCTATTATAATGCCCCTTTAAATCGCTAATTTAGTATTACGAGTTTTAGAGGTAAGCTGTGTATAAAAAACTTTTTTGTTATTTCAGAATTTTTATAAATGATTTTTCAAACAGCAGAGTAAATTTTACAAGAAATATGTTTACTCTAAAGAACTAATAAAAGCTTCATCAAGACCGGTTACACTAGAAATTAAAGCAATATTGCAACCTTGAGCTAACATTTTCTTTGCTACCTCTACTGCTTTATTATATTCCCCTTCAGCTTTTCCTTCAGCTTTTCCAATTTGGATACCTTGAGCTTCACCAATTTGGATACCTTGAGCTTCACCAATTTGGATACCTTTAGCTTTACCAATTTGGATACCTTTAGCTTCACCAACTTGTAAGCCTTCAAGAATACCTATTTCTTTTCCTTCTTGTTGCCAATGCTGTGCTAAACTTCTCATAAGCCTTGTTCCTATTTCCGTATTCAACTTTGTTGATAATAAATTCTCTAGCTTTATTTTATCAGCTTGCTCTATCTTTGTCAAAGTATAATATAATATCATTTCTAGATAATCATAGCCTATCGTTATTTTTGTTAATTCCGGTAATATATCTGATATTTCTTGCCATCTTTTTAACAACTCTCTCTCATGTATATGTTTGAGAAAAAATTCTAATATCCCTGACCATATCCTTTGTTTAAACTCTTCATCAGGAATTTCATGGACATTCACCAATTGGTAATCATTAATCCATAATTCTTTTGCTAATTTGTTATTAGCAAATAAATCCCATAAATTCCTTGCAACATTGTATTTCTCCTGACCATTGTAAAATATCATCGGGTATATTAATGGCAAAGTCTTAGCTTTAGGATTTTGTATTAAATATCGCTCACAAATATTAATCATATATTTAAATAGCCTAAAAGCCATAAAATGATCTGCTTGTGATTGATGCTCGACAAGCAAAAATAAGTATCCGTCTTGTTTATCAAATTTGCATGAGAATAAAACATCAGAGATAGAATCTTTTAAAGAGCTTTCTACAAAAGTGGTATTTTCCATTGCTAAACTAGGAAAATCTATTAAACTTTTAATATTTGGGGGCAAATGTGCATTAAAGAATTCATGGGCAACTAGAGGATTCTCTAGTGCCTTACGAAATATCTTATCATGCTTAGCTTTCTTTGTGCCTTTATCTGGATCACCCAGCAGGTTTCCTTGTTCACTCATATATTTATATTTTTTAACTTGATAAAATATTATTACACTATAATCTAAACTCTTATTCCTTGACTAAGCTTTACCTCAGATACTTGCTTTAACTCACTTTTTATTTCTTTACCTATTTCTGAGCTTGGACTTATATATTGCATTACTTGTTTATCTTTTCCTATGGCATTAAGTAATCTTCAGGGATGAGATGGCTTTTGCCTTGAAAATCATGTACTACTATATCAGAAAATTTTTTATCACCAAGATTATAATATTGATTACTTCTTTAGCTCTTTCATGAATAATTTTATCTTCAGGGATAATAAATGCTTTGCCCTTAACTTTGGCAAATTTAGGATTTAAATCTACTGCCTTAGCTCCTAAAGATTTACCGTTTTCTGTAAATCTTCTGGTAGTCACAAGCACATGGGCATGCCAATTCTTTTCTCCATCATGTGGCTGATGAATATCAACCTGAACTCCTAGGCCATTTCTTACCCACCCCATCTCTTCGATGATTTCATGAGTAATTGCTATTCTATCATCTAAATCTAATTCCTTATCATCAGGCAGTGCTATCACAATATCTTTTAATAATTGACTATTTTTTCTTGTCTCTAGACGTTCTACTTCATTCATCAAAACTCTTGAGTCTTTGAATTTTTGATCTACATGAGCAGGCAATAATACTGCATGATAAACATTATCGCCTTTTTTGCTAAAATTATAAGTAATGTTAGTTCTCTCATCTTTAATAATCAGCCTGGCATTATAGGCAGCTTTCAAACAAGCATTTTTACCTTCACTCCTACTTACTATTTCTATTCTTGCAAACTGTATCGCCATGGTTTGTTAATTATAACAATGTTCAATCCATCATTGACATTACCATGCAATCTTAAAATCATCCACTGAAACCAGAACCACTTGAACCAGCAAGCAAAAATAAACCGTAAGGTTTATATATTGCGTGGTGCGACACGATGGCACTAAAATAAAGTCTGCAAATATATTGCGGCTAGGTTGCATTTAGACCTAATTACTATTATTGCGGTGCAAGGTTGGTAACGATCTTGTGCTAAGCGCAATAAGAAGCCTAACTAAATTACTAATCTGGATGGGAAATAGGGGCAAGGTAAAGTTAAAATTGGTTAAACGAAAGTGAATCTTTGTATGGAAAATATCGTAAATATAAAAGCAGATACTCCAGATAATATCTGTTATAGGGATGAAGCTGAAAAGCTTAACTGTAAGAAGGAAGACGCGACCTTCTTTAAAAATGCCAGTTCCCCGGTATACAGAAGGTAACCAACTTAACGCATCTTTAATTAGTGAAACGTGGTAAGCCTATTACTTGGCAACTGGTAGTAGGTAAGAGAGGTCTTAAAAAGCTAATGACACTAAGCTGAAAGGCTACAGGAATAAATAACTGGGTGTATAGGCACTATGTGCTAATCAGAAATGATGCTGACTTGAGACTGGTGATTTACCCTAAGTAAGTAAACAAGATTATGAATTATATTGGAAAAGTTAGATGCAAAACGCAAATGTAACAATTAAGACCGATAATAATAACTTTGAGAAAATTTATTGGCATGCAATAAATTGGCAAGAAGTTAATAAAAAGGTTAATAATCTTCGTAGACGTATCTATAGGGCATCTGCAAATGGTAACATGAAATTAGTACGTAGTTTACAGAAGTTGATGTTGAAATCAAGATCAAATAAATTACTTGCTATAAGTGAGGTGGTACCCTTTGTCTAGACAAATTTTTTAAATTTTAGAGGTGTAATTCTCCTTTATTAATGTATTGGTTTTTCAAAGTAAAGTTTGCATTTTCTATGTCATATAGCCTCTTGGTAATTTTCTAGTTTTTCTGCAAAATGTATCATTTTAGGTGTCTTATATTCAAGCGATTGATGAGGTCTTTGCTTATTATAAAATTCTATATAATCTCTGATAGCTATCTTTGCTTCACGTACCGTTTCAAGATCAAAACGATAAATCTTCTCTTGTTTCAAAGATCTCCAAAAACGTTCAATAAATACATTATCTAAGGCTCTGCCTTTGCCGTCCATACTAATAGCTATGCCTTGTTGCTCAAGTATTTGAGTAAAATCTTTTGATGTAAACTGTACTCCCTGATCCGTATTAAAAATGTCAGGCTTGCCATATATAGATATTGCTTCATTTAGAGCTTCAATACAAAAATCATTTTCTAAACTAATCGACACCCGCCAACTCAAAATATAACGACTATACCAATCCATTATAGCAACCAAATATACAAAACCTTGCTTTAATCTTATGTAAGTAATATCTGCACAGTAAACTTGATTGGAGCAAACCACCTCTATATTATTTAATAGATATGGGTATACTTTATGAGCCTGATTCCTACGGCTTAAATTAATTTTTGGGTATACTGCTTCAATACCAAGTATTTTATAATATTTTCTTATCATCTTACGACTAACATTTAACCCTTCCGATTTTAGGACATGAGACATTCTTCTAGTACCATAATAGGGATGCTCTGTAAAAATCTCATCAATTCTGTTCAGTACTCTATACTCCTTATCATCTAAGGTATTCCTAGCTCGGTAATAGTAACTTGAGCGGTTTAAATCTAAAAGTTCGCATTGTCTTGCTATGGTTAATTTTGAAGCATAACTTATCATTTTTTTCCTAACCTCTAAATCCAAAGATACTAGATTTTTTTTTGAGCCAGTCTCTTTCAACTGTTAACTGGCCTATTTGCTCAAATAATGATTTAATTAAATCTTCTTGGCCGGTATCTTGTTGTTTAGATTTCGATTTAAATCCAGAAACCATAAAATCTAAAGCTTCTTTCTTCCATTTATAAATCTGATTAGCGTGAACACCATATTTGCTGGTAATTTGAGCTATAGTCATTTCTCCAGATATTGCTTCAATTGCTATTTTTGCTTTTTCTTCTGCGCTATATTTTTTAACTTGTTTTTTCATTTTTTGCTCCTTTTCCTAGGAGATATTATACCTACTTTTCTCTATTTTCTTGTCTAGTTTTTGGGTACCATTATAGTTTTTCGATTATTTCAGGAGATGAGTTAGTACAGCTAATGAAAAATATTGGTACGCAAGCAAAAGCTTATGCATTTTCATTGGGCCTTAAAACTTTTGCTCCACAAATAGAAAATGCCCTGAAAGATTTAAGAAATCTTGCTATGGAAATGAATCAATTTGCTAAGGGCGATTGTGAAATGACTAAAGCTATTTTCGCTTCCATTTTGCCTAAAGATTCAGCCATGAGAGAATCAGTTTGCAAGGATTTACAATCCAGCTCTGGCTTTGATTATTTTGCTGCCGGTAAAAAATGTCGTAGTGATTTAGAGCAGAAACAAGCTTTAGCGAATATCCAAAATAAAGATTCAGAGCTAATGCTAGATAATTATAATATTTTTATCAAGGCAGCAGAAAAAGCAGGGATTCCTGAAAATATGAGAAATGCCATTATGTCAATGACAGGAACTATTATAGTTAGAGATAATAATGTATATTTTCTTGCGTCACTTGCTCAAGATGAAAAGAGCTGGATTGCTCATTTAAAAGGTGGAGAATCTGCCTCAATTTATACTTGTGATAATAGTAATTGTTTAAACCCAGCTCTAAGACGCAATATTAGTATTGCTCCAGATCAATCATATCAAGGCAAGGCTAAAACCAAGCTAGATGAATTAAAGAGTAAACTTACAAGTAATAACGAGTTTAGTAATGCAGACATATCTTTCCTATCTTCAATAGGGGAAGCATTTCCAATATATGATTATATTACTTTAGAAGCAATATCAGGAGTAACTATTTTAGATAGCTCCTCAGAATTAGTGGCTAGTTACAGCTTGTTGCAGCATTTAAAGGAGGTAGTCTCTGAGGTCAGAAAAGCAGTAACTATGCTAAAATCCAAGCAAGTAGCAGATCATCATTTAACTGCCTACTTAAAAGCTTTAGATCGAGTGCAACTTTTTGCTCAAGAGAAATGGAGTAATATGCTAACAAGTAGCGATCAGATTGATAGAAGAGCAAGATTAATAGAACAACATTTAGTCGCAAAAGAGAGGGCTTAAAAATTAATTATAAATTAAAATTAGATGAGCAAGTAGATAAGCAAGCACAAAAATAAGCAAAGCAGATAAAAATTAAAAAGAATATGGCAGATTACGTAATACATACATTTGGTGGAGGAGATATATTATGGCAAGTTTTTAATGGCATAGGAAGAGTATTTGCCTCAAATAGTGAGTATTTTACACCGGTAGGTAAATTTGCTTTGACAATTGGTGGAATTTGGGCAGCAACAAGAGCTATTTTTAGAGGCAATATCGGTATTTTTGCCATGGAGTGGTTTTTTCCATCTTTTTTTATTTTTGTCTTTTTATTTGCTCCAAAAGCAAATGTATGGCTTAAGGATGAAATATCAATGCATGCTCCTGTGAAAATTGATAATATTCCAATAGGAATTGCTTTATTTGCGTCAGTATCATCAAAAATAAGTTATTCCTTATCAGAAATGCTAGAAAAACATTTACTTCCACCTGATGAAGGGTTATCAAGCAGGAAGAATGGGATTATGTTTGGGGCAAAAGCTATTGGTAAAATCAAGGATATTCAAATAGAGGATCCAGTAACTTTAACCAACGCAAAAGAATTTTTAAGACAATGTTTTATGAAACCTTATATAATTGGTAATATTTTAGGTAAAAAAGCCGAAGCACAAAGAGCCACTGATATAATTGCTTTTATTCAGCAAAATATACCCAATAATTTTGGCATTTACTATAAAGATCTAAGTAATTCTGCTATTTCTTTTAAAACCTGCAAGCAGGTAACTCCTTTAATTAAGGCAGCTATTAATAAAGAATTAAATGATGGCTTGTTGACTCAATTTGCAAATGGCATAGGGATTACCTCTGATAGGCAAGAGATATTAGCGAGTAGATTAAAAACTATGACCTCTGACACTCTAAAATATCTGAAAAAAGAACAGACAGATATTCATCAGTGGATGAGGCAAGCAATGTTACTTAATGCTAATCGTGAAGCTTATGATGACTTGCGAGAAAAATTCTCACTCTCTAGAATATATCCTCAGTTAGTAAGTATGAATGCGACTCGTGGATTATTTCAGCAATCATTTTCTTACCTGGTTGCAGGAGAAATGGCAGCAAATATCATGCCCATCTTACAGTCAGTATTTTTTGCCTTGGTGATTTGTCTCATTTTCGTAGTATTTCCAATGTCGATGCTGCCGGGCGGTTATACTATCTTTAAGACCTGGATAACCTTGATTATTTGGGTAACTAGCTGGCCAGTATTTTTTACCGTGATTCATTGTTTAGGGATGATTAGCCTAGCCGGTAAAGGCGTGAGTCACCTTACTGGTTTAAATATCTTATCGCAGGGGAGTTTTTCAGAAATGGTGCTGCATGAGTTTGCAACGTTTCAGATGTTGGCCGCTTCAGTTCCGATGTTATCCTGGGCAGTATTAAAGGCGTGTGCCCATGCAACTACCACTTTGGCTAATCAATTCTCTCCAGTACCGGTTGCGAGTAGCATTGGGGCTAATATTTCTGATAATAACCTCTCTATGGATAATTATAACATCGGTAATAGAACAATTGCCCAGCAAAATCTTACCCCAACTTTGCAATTAGCAGGAGGAATTATTGATGATGGGGGAATGAGAGTGACTAGTACTTACAGCGGCAGACAAGTACTGACTCAAGCAGTAGACTCCTTAGTAAATAACTACCGCTCTTCTAAATTATTGCAAGATAGTTATCAATCTCAGTTTATGAGCTCACAAAGTTATCTTGACTCATTAAATGATAGATATAGTGATTTAACTACTACAGGAAATTCTATAGCAACTGAAATAGGCAAGAGATTAAGCTATGAAGAAGCAAAATCTATCGGTATTACTGATAGCCAGTATCTAGCCTTGCAGCAGATGAATTCAGATAGCATCGCTGCTACTGATCATACCGGTAGTAGTAATAAAAAAGGCACTGGTACTAGTTCCGATATAAGCTTAAGAATACCTAGTATACTCGGAATAACAGTTGGATCAAGTAATGACAAAGTACAAGATCAAGGTAAGTCAGTTAATCAACAACAATCATATAATGAGGCATTATCTAAGATTAAAAGTGCTACTAAAGATGGCAGATTAGGTCACACAAATAGTGATCTGCAGTCATTTAGTAATAATCTAAATAGTAATTTTTCTGAGCAACAGTCTGTAGGGCAAGAAATAGCAAAAACTAAACAAAATCTCGAGCAATTAAGCTATAATATGAATTATATATCACAAAACTCCGCTGCTATTGATCGCAATTTAAATGAACCGGTATTAAATAGCATAATTGCCAAAAATATCCCTGGAGTAAGTAGTAAAGAGCAGGCTGCTATGTGGGCGAGTACTCACCAACAAGAAGCTGAACAAATAGCTTTAAACATAGCTAAAATTAATAATACTATACCTCAAAACTTAAGCTCTGTAAGTAGAGTCAATATTCCGTCGAAAGAAGCCTTAAGAACAAGTTTTGATGAAAATAAACAACGATTAAATGATCAAGCGGCTATTAGTAGTATTGATAACAGAAGAAATGATATTTATGATAAAAATGTAGAACAAATGCTAATTAATAATGTAGATAATAATGAAGTAGAAAAAGTAAAGCTTCTTGAGCAATTATCTGTTAAAGTGGAAGATAAGAAGATACAGATTCAAAATGAATTTAATAAAACTCCTGAATCAACGATTGTAAGGACTAGCCAGAAAATAGCAGATAATCTTGAAATAAGCAGCAAGGCGATAAAGAAAAGAAACATTAAACTACCAGGCTATAAAAATGAAAATAATTGAGAAAAATTTATGCAAAATATTAAGAAATTAGCATTCATATTTTTAGTTTTACCGCTACCTGTAGTACCGGTAATAAGAATATGTCTTCTCTCGCTATCTTTAACTAATGGCAATCCAGAAAAGCAAATATTAGCAGCTTGCTTGTTTTTATAAAGCATTGTAGCTAAAGTTTTAGTTTCTACAAAATCTGCTCCCCTAATCTTATCTTGGATAACAGCTTTTTTACCTCGATACATAAAAAAGATGATAGCAGTAAACAGACCAATAGTAAAAGTAATAATACCTTCTTGCCAAGCTGAATGCAATAAAAATTGCCCAAATTGATTGATATTATGCGAATGCGGTGTAACATGCCAAAATTTATGAACAAATTCTTCAGCATTACGGTAAACCCAAGCTTTTTGCTCTAAATAATAGAATTTAATACCTATTTGATCTATAGGATAAAAATGTACTCCTATAGCAAGTTTTAATTGTGTGTATCGCTCTATGATAAAATAATATAGGCTTATTAAAGATAATTGCTGAGATATTCGTAATATCAGCCAAATTACAGAAAATATTAATCCAATAGTTAAAGCATTAATACTGCCTTGCCCAAGCATTCTCATCTGATGAGCAAAAATTTGTGAACCACGAGTAAAATTATTTTGATTTTGTTGCATCCAATTATAAATTATCTTGCATTATCTTTAATTTTTCTTCAAACTCATTAGCCATTAGATCATTACCTAATTGCCTTAAAGCTTTAATTATTGCTTCATATTCTGTCATAAGATTAGGTTTGTATTTAAGAGCTAAGTGAAAATTTTCTTTAGCTTCCTTATGTTTTTCCATGCTAATTAAAGTAATCCCTTTTTCTAAGTAACTTTCAGCATAATCAATTTTGTCCTTAATAGCTAAATCATAGCTCTTAATTGCATCCTGGTATTTACCTAATTTTCTAAGAGCTATTCCTTATACACTTAATCTTATCGGTATGTCCTACTAGATTTTTGAGTAAGCTACCGTTCTCAGCATTCCATATTTTTATGGTGTGATCTCCAGAACCTGAGGCAAGATATTTGCCGTCAGGGGAATAGCTTATACATTTAATCTCATCGGTATGTCCTTCTAGATTTTGGAGTAATCTATGATTCTTATCATCCTCAGGATTTTCAGCATTCCATATTTTTACTGTGTTATCAGTAGAACCTGAAGCAAAATATTTGCCATCAGGGGAATAGCTTATACACGTATGTCCCTTTAGCTTTTGGAGTAATCTATCATTCTTATCATTCTCAGGATTCTCAACATTCCATATTTCTAATATGGGATCCATATAACAAGAACCTGAGGCAAGATGTTTCCCATCAGGGGAATAGTTTATATACCCTACACCATAGCGTGTATGTCCTTCTAGATTTTGGAGTAATCTATGATTCTTATCATCCTCAGGATTTTCAGCATTCCATATTTTTACTGTGTTATCAGTAGAACCTGAGGCAAGATATTTGCCATCAGGGGAATAGCTTAGACAGTTAATATACCAGGTGTGTCCTTTTAGATTTTGGAGTAAGTTGCCATTCCTAGCATCCCATATTCTTACTATTTGATCATTAGAACCTGAAGCAAGATATTTACCGTCAGGGGAATAACTTAGACAGTAGACAGGAGCATTATGCTCTAAATCAGGATATAGTGATAACTTAATACTAGTCAGATTAGTACCGATAAACTTAGCACCTACTAGGTTTGCATTAGTTAAATTAACTTCAGTTAAATCCGCATTGCTAAAATCTACATATTGAAAAATCCCATTTCTAATGTTTGCTCCTCTGACTGCTATATTACTTAAATTTCCCTCAGAAAATGAATATTGTGCTGCTATAAGTAATGTTATGCTATTAGATGCAAAAGTTACTGCTTCATCAGATTTATCTTGCTTAGTTGCGTCAATGGTCCGTATTAAGAATTCTTGTAAATCCTTGTTATAAACTACGTCCTCTGCGATTAGTTTAATTAGTTCAACATCTTTAACTATGCTATGGCTAGCGAGTATTTCACTTTTTCCAAATCTTTCAACTTCATCTTTAATTTCTTCAAATAAGTAATAATTTTTAAATATAACATGAGCAAATCCTATTTCTACTTCTTGCTCTACTTTAACTTTAGATCCCGAAGTTTTAGTTTCAATTTTTAGCGGTAGAAGCTTTAATATATGATATAATGCCTGTTGCTTGAATAAAGTTGATTCTTCATATCCGAAAGCCTTAAATAACTCACTGTCAGCTTTAATCCTAAATTCATTCTGCAAATGTAGCTGCATAGCTATATATTTACCTAATTCTTTTAACAGCTGATTTAGTTCCTGGGTATTCTTATTAATATCTATATTAAGGTTTGATAATAATTCAACTATTTTGTTTTTTTGTCTTTCGTGTAGAACTTCTACTTTCTTACTTTGCTTAATTTTAACATATTCATCATAAATATCTTGTTTGCTAATAGGTTTTTCTATAGTTGAAGGTATATCTATTGAAGATACCGATTGCATCACAATTTCAAACATAAAACCAGTGTCAATAATTGGTTCTATTTTTAATTTATTAATTTTATCTAAGTAATATTTTTTGTCATGACTTCCATCACTATTATCAACATACTTACTTACATATTCTTCTAACTTTTGTTCCTCTCTATAATTAATAGGGGCAATATAACAAATCTCAAGTTGCTTTGACTCGGGCATGAACCAACTATAATCATTATTATCTAGTAGATAATCCGTTCCACAAGAGATTAATATTTTGGGTTCTCCTAACTTTTTAATATATCCCCTAATTAATGTTTCACGACTAGTAGCAATGCCTAACCCTTCATCAAAACTGTCGATATATAAATGTGCATTTTGAATGTTTTCAAGTTTAAGATTAGTACCTAGTTCATTATTAAAAGAATTTATGACTTTAACTAAATCAATATTACTAGCAAAATTAAAATATATTGGAAGTGGATTACCAGGCTTCCAGTTGTTAACTGCTTCAATGAATTTTAGCTGCAATGTAATACTTTTACCAGCACCAGCTACTCCAAGTAGTAACATTACCTCTTTTTGCCCGTCCCAAAAATCATCTATTTTACTGAATAAAACATCGGTTTTTAACTTGGCATACCTATAAGGATTAAGTTCAGTAGTATAAAGATTTATGTATAAATCTTTAGTCCTTTCTATATCTTCATTAATACTTATAGATGATTTGTTATTTTTAAGTCGCTCTTTGATTTTACTTATATAGTGAGTAAAAATAATATTTTCCTTATAACTATCATCACCAATTGCTTCTATTTTTGTTATGGCATCTTTGATTGAAATCCTTTGCTCTAGATTTGGATTTGTTAAGCTGGTAATTAACTCTTGAATTTCCTCTTCCTTATTGCTAATAATAGCTGTACCGTATTTTGTAATATCTTTTATAATTTTACCACAAGCAAATGCTAAGGCTTTTCTAATATCAATAACTCCTGCTTTTTGTTGCAGTTCTATAGCAGTAAACCCTTCTGTACTCTGAAAAGAATATTTAGCAATATTAAATTTGCTTATTTCTTCTCTATTATCAATTTTAACTATGCCGCCAAGATCAATGATAGTCGCTTTCCTTATATCTGTATCATACAAAGTATTATCTGGCTTTAGATCTGTCATTACAACATTTTTATCTAACAAATCTAGTGTTTTGCTAAACACATCTAATAAATAAGGCTTTTGATATTCCCACTTTTGATATACTGAGTTCGCAAATACTTTAGTTGCTGTATTTTGTGGTAGAATTTCCATCATCACATAACCTTTACGATGGCTATTTCCTGCATTTTGAGTAACTAATGCCATATCAAAAACATTTGGGGCATATATTATATCTGCTATATCATTGGTAAAGTAATCTTTAAGAGTTTCATCAATAATCCGTGCACAAGGTGTTTCCGGGTCTTTAATACTTTTAGTTTTCTTAATACAAACCACTTCTCCAGGTTTTGACTTAGAATCAAATAAGCTTAATGCAAACCTTACTGTACCAAAACCACCTTTGCCGATAGTAATCTGTTGGTTTTCTCCTTTTTTTTGTAACTTATCTTCTAGGTAATCATCGCCAGTAATTTCTTTAATAACTTGTTCATTATCTCTTGTTAGGTTATTTAACAGCAAATACATACCACCATCTTCACCAATAATCACTGTATTAGGCAACTTAAATTTCTCTTTATCAAATCTGCAACTTAAAACTGCATCTTTCAGCTGAATAAATTTAGCCTGATCACTAAAATGCTTTAGTAGTTCTAGTATCTTAATAGTCAGTTGAGTACTAGCAAAAACATTTGTTGGATCTTTCCATAAAAGAAACTCTAGTGCTTTTGTTATTTCAACTAAAATTGGCTTAAATAAATCTTCTTGTTGAAAAATATCTATTGTATCCCTTTTAAATAAGTCTCCACTTACTGCAAGCATTTTTTTTGCTATTCGCCAATCCATTTTGCTATTTCCATTCTCAAATAACAATTTCTGTACTAGTTCACTTATGTTACTTTTGAATATTTCAAGCTTTCTTTTGAATATCTTAAGTGCGTCTTTTCCTCTTAGTTCTTCCTTGACCTTATATGTTACATCAAAGTAGCGTACCCATGGTTTATATAACTCGTCTCCCTGAAAGGTATTATGTAACTTTTTCATAACATCATGTGAGTCAGATTTATATTGATTTATAACTTTAGGATTCTTTAAGTTATTCAGGTATTTTATTCCTAAATCCAGCATTACATGTTTGTCTATGGTTGGATCACTTAATACTTTTTTTAATAGTTCAAATTTGTCTTGACCATTAATCTCTTTTGAACTTAGGGTTTGTTTTATTTGCTCTATTGTTTGTTCTCTTGTTACTATTGGCATATCTTTACCTTACACTGAGGTGGTACCCTTTGTCTAGACAAAGGGTACCACCTCACTGTTTTAAATACTATATAATGGTATCAGATGATATACAATTTATCTACTCCTTAATTTAAATATTAAAAATTTTTATATATGATATTAATATTAAATTATCTTAATTCGTGATTATCAAAAATATTTTTGCCGATTTTAGTCCACTGATCTTGGATATTAGAATTTTGTATTAATTTTTCTTTTAAAGAAACAAAAGCTCCTAGTAAACTGTTAGTGGGTAAATCATCAAGTTTAGCTTTAACAACTAAGCCACCGATTTCAATTAAACGACGGGTACGAGCTTTTCTTTCTTGAATTTTAAGTCTTGCTTCTTCAGTAATAATTTGAGCTTTTTTTTGTTCTAATTTTAATCTACGTTTTATGACATTATCCATAGAGATAATTTTATTTTTGATTATTATAATCATCATGAATCATCAATAAATTATGGAAGTCAACTTCATAACTATAAGTGCTAGGAAATTCTACAAATTTTTCTAAAACAGACTAACGTTTGATACAACTTTTAAGCTTGCAAAGTCCAGCATAATAATGAAATAAAGTTTATACCACTAAGTTTAAAGAAGTATTATGTATAAAAATTTTCTTAAGTTTTTTCTTATTGCAGTATCAGTAACTTTAATTACTAACGATATGTTTGCTATCATAGAGTCAAAAGAAGTGTCCAATGATACTATAGATACTAGGCAGAACGAAGAAAATTTAGGAATTCCTAATGATTTTATATATAAAGGAAAAATTATATCTCCACATTGTATTATTGAAAGAAAAAGCAATATTATTGACCTAGAAAAATGCCATAAAGAACTAGAGAGTAAAAGAGCATATTATGAAGAAATCAGAGATGACAATCTAAGAGAAATAATAAAACCATATGAAATAATCAGTGATGCAAATGAAATAAGAGTTACAACGCTGAGTATGATATATGAAGATGGTCGCCTTGCTTCTGAAGAAAGCTATCGGATAAAATTTATAGGAACTTTTGCTAAAGAGCAATTTGCTATAGCCAATGAAGAGATTTATAATGGTAGGAGCATTTTGCCTACTAATTTAGAAATATTTTATTTTAAGCACGACGGTGATCAGCTAATTATAAAGCCTTTAAACCAAGCTAAAGATGAATGGGCATATATACGTGACGTATACATAAAAAATGGAGTGCTCTATTTTTCTAAGTTACTAAACCATCAACATACATGGTTGTTGATGCAAAAGGTAGCTGAATTGCAAGGAAATGTAAATGAAGACAGATTTGCACGTCTAGAAGCAGAAGACGCATGGGATTTTGATAAAGCTAGCTTTGTGATGCTGGGAGCAGAAAACCCAGAGAATTTTTCTAGTAAAGCCTTTTTTCAGATGCATGAACTAGATATAATGAATTCCGAAAGGGCTTCCTCATCTGCACCGTTATTTTTACCGTCTATACCGTATGAAATTGAATTTTGTTATGTGTGCCGTGGATATTTTCATGAAGAATATCTTACTAGAAACCCTATAGAAATTTATGAAGATAAATACTGTAACTCGTTACCATATATTGAGGTTTGGCTTAAATATAAGAAGGAAGAAAAACAAATCTTAAAAGTTGATGAGTTTGCAGCATTTGTTCAAAAAGTTAATGCTGTGTGTGAGAGTTACAAAAAAAAGAATAATACAAGTAAGAAGATATAGTTAATGCCAAGGATAACAAATTTTTCTTTCTAATTTTATAAATTATGATAAAGGAACTATTAAAACATAATTTAACTCTATTGCTAAAGTCAAATAGTATAGTAAAAGATGCAAAATCTTATGTAGAACAATTTGGTTATGAAGCTGTGCAAGCCATTCAAAATCAAAATATCACCATACCTACCCGAACCAGCAAACTAAGATCAATAAAAACAAATAAAGATGATTACCATTATTCAAGACCTATAAAGAAGTAGCAGAGAGGAGAGTTCTCTCCTTGTTTGTAAAAACAGGGAGAAGCGGGTAGGTAGGCACTTAGCGTGCTTTCCTCCCAAAGGTAGGGTCGAGCAATGGCGCGGTAGCTTTTGTTATCCCCGTTTCCATCACCCGCCTCGTCAAACGTAACGTACAGATTTCCCGTATTACGCTTTCCTGATAACTTCTTATCATTGCCTATGACCTATCCGCTGTTATTGCTTTCAAAGGTCTGTAATATCGAATTTGGTAATCGTTATATAATCCCATCTTCTCATACAAATCTCTCCTACTCCACCTTTCCCAGCCGAAGCCTTTCAATCCTCGTGATTTCATTAAATGGCGTCTTACTTTCTTCTCTACCCAGTCTCTTACATATCCAAAACAACGGCTAGAGTTACCAATCCTAAAGTAGTTTATCCAACCTCGTAATATCGGGTTGATAAGGTATGTTACTCTATCAACTGGTTGCGATATAAACTTGCGGAATATCTCTTTTAGTTTTGCTAGCAGGGCAGTTCGCGCTCTCATTCTAGGCGTCTTCTGGATTCCAATTTTACCTTGCTTAGTTTTCGCTCGTCTAAAATCAAATCCCAGAAAGCTAAATGTTTCACCATTCTTTAGATCAACTGTCTTTGTCTTCTCTTCGTTTAGTTCAACCTTTATTTTCAACAATTCTTGTCTTAGCCTTATATTGATCGCTCTCTCTAACCACTGCCATTTTCTATAGCCATCAATTAGTATGATCAGATCATCAGCCCATCTAACGTACTCTATATGGTCATAGCCATCTCTTAGCTTACTCACTTCCTTTGCTCTTTCTAGCATTTTATCTACTTCATTTAAGTAAATATTGCTTAAATGCGGTGATAGTGGCCCGCCTTGAGATATACCTCTTTTTCCACCTGCTTTGACTATCAATTTTAGTAGCTTCATAACATCTTTGTCATTTACACGCTCTGCTATCTTGTTAAATAGCTCAAGGTGAGCAATCGTGTCAAAGTAAGAGCGTAAATCTACATCTATTACTCTTGTCTTCTCCTTAATTGCTGCTACTGTAACTTTTTCTATAGCCGCAGCTGCAGTCCGTTTAGGGCGATATCCATATGATCCAGGTTGGAAGTCAGCTTCAAATATTGGTTCTAAAATGAGCTTTAGTGCTCCTTCTACCACTCTATCTTTGATAGTTGGTATGGATAACTTCCTCACTTTATTACCATTATCTTTAGGAATTACCTTGACCCTTTTCCTTTCAGGATAATAGGTTCTGGCTTGTAATTCTGTTTGTATGTTTTCTAGAAATTGTTCAACCCCCGCTAACTCTATCATTTCAAAGGTAACACCATCTATTCCAGGCGCCCCCTTATTATGCTTAGCTAGCTTGTAGGCTTCTCTTAGTGTTTCTATCTTACATACATGAACATATAATCCCCAAAATCGCCATTGCTTTTCAGCTTTAGCTTTGATGTATATTTTCCTTCTCAGGTCTTGTAATTCTATAGACGTTTTTATCATTCGTCTTTACCTCCCTTGTTGTTGGAATAATGTTATCAGTAGGGTGTCTTCGCTCCACAGGCATTACTCTGCTTCATTGCTAATACACACCCATCCGCCATCCTCTCATCTTCAATTCATTTCCTAGTTTTGCTAGTTATAGAATTTACCTTGCTCCAAGAGCTTTCTTCCTGGGATGAGTAGGACTTCTCCAGTCACTTAATATGTCCTTATTATCATGCTGCCACTCCCACCCCGCCGAAGTGTCCAATTGTATCAGTTAGTTTTCAATTGAACATATTGCCTTCACTCTACGGTCGCTAGTTCGGCCTTCGGGGCTTCGCACTTTCGGGGCCACCTATGTGTTCGCTCTCGCTGCGGCCTGATAATTCGCTCTTACCCTATAGGTAAGTTTGTCGATAGGTTCCAACATCTTGATTTCTCGCCATGCTGCTATCCTAGCTATAGATCTCTAACTTTTAATCTAGTAGGGTTACCTCCTACTGAACATACTAGTTTCTCTGGACACACAACCGTACAAGCATATTGCTATGCATACGGCTCAAGCAATTTACTAACAGCTGCAATTAGTTGGCCTCGCTTGCTATGTACTTGCCTATGACAGTTTGTATGCAATAAGCACAAATTGTTAATATGGTCAGTGCCGCCACATCTTGTAGGTCTTTTATGATGGACTTGCACCTTTTCTCCATTATCTATTGAATCTAAACAAACAGAGCATTTACCTTCTTGTCTACGCCAAAGAATCTGTCTGGTTTTAAAGAAGTACTTTGGTTTACTAGCTTGACGTTTTTGCCAGTATTCCTTAAGTTCTGGATTATCAGGAGATGCTTTGCCTTTAACTAGAATATGCCTTTTGATTGCTGTCCATTGTAATTTCCATAGATATAGATCTTTACTTTTATCCATAAAGACCCAATTATCATTTCGAGCTTTGATTCTGCCCCAATACTTCTCTTTAAGCCACCACCAGTATTTATTAGGATGTCTTCTACAAGCAAATCTTGCTTGTCGCATCCACATCCAACGATCTAGTTGGATAAAAGTTCTTTTGGCTATAACTTTGTTAAAATAACTGCACCATCCCATTATTCTAGGATTAAGGTTTTCAATTATCCTGTCAATTTCCCATGAGAAGCTTCTTTTCCATTCAATCATTATTCGCTTTTTAAATGATTTAATAGTATCTTTGGATGGTTTAACTAGTAGTGTTATACCTCTTCTTCTACTCTTGGTATTATATTGCCGGATATTAAATCCCAGAAAATCAAACCCTTCTTTAATATGAAGTATCTTAGTCTTTTCTTCTGATAATGCTAATCCTCTAATATTTAACCAATCGTTAATTATCTTCTTTGCTTTAATACAAGAGCTTTCAGATTTTGCACAAACTATAAAATCATCAGCGTATTTTACTAAAGCATATTCAGATTTTGGATGGAGATGATCATATTTATCATAAGTTATGTTAAGTATGTCTTCCATTCCATGAAGAGCTGTATTTAAAAGTAAGGGACTGATTACTCCCCCTTGAGGAGTTCCAACTGTTGTTTTGGTGAATTGATATTCTTCCATCACGCCAGATTTAAGCCATGCTTTAATCCAATTTCGTGCTGGAAAATTTCCTATAATTTTCAAAAGAAAATTATGATTAATATTATCAAATGCACCTTTAATATCAGCATCCAGTATCCATCCCCTGGTTGTGCCAGGGCAAACAATAGCAGAAATTCTCTGTATTGCATCGTGGGTGCTGCGTCCAGGTCTAAAGCCGTAACTACTCCCTTCAAACTTAGCTTCCCAAAATGGTTCAAGTGCTGATTTAACAACAGCTTGCATACATCTATCCAAAATAATAGGTAAACCTAAAGGTCTAAGTTTGCCTTTTCGTTTGGGAATATACACACGCTTGATCGGTTTAACAGATGATAGATTATTATTTGCTAACTTCTCCATTAACAAATTTCTTTCTTTATCTGTATTAACAACTATTTTATCAATACCAGGGCTTCTTCGCCCTCGATTGATTTGGGTAATACGTCTTATAGCAAGTAATTTATTTGATCTTGATTTCAACATCAACTTCTGTAAACTACGTACTAATTTCATGTTACCATTTGCAGATGCCCTATAGATACGTCTACGAAGATTATTAACCTTTTTATTAACTTCTTGCCAATTTATTGCATGCCAATAAATTTTCTCAAAGTTATTATTATCGGTCTTAATTGTTACATTTGCGTTTTGCATCTAACTTTTCCAATATAATTCATAATCTTGTTTACTTACTTAGGGTAAATCACCAGTCTCAAGTCAGCATCATTTCTGATTAGCACATAGTGCCTATACACCCAGTTATTTATTCCTGTAGCCTTTCAGCTTAGTGTCATTAGCTTTTTAAGACCTCTCTTACCTACTACCAGTTGCCAAGTAATAGGCTTACCACGTTTCACTAATTAAAGATGCGTTAAGTTGGTTACCTTCTGTATACCGGGGAACTGGCATTTTTAAAGAAGGTCGCGTCTTCCTTCTTACAGTTAAGCTTTTCAGCTTCATCCCTATAACAGATATTATCTGGAGTATCTGCTTTTATATTTACGATATTTTCCATACAAAGATTCACTTTCGTTTAACCAATTTTAACTTTACCTTGCCCCTATTTCCCATCCAGATTAGTAATTTAGTTAGGCTTCTTATTGCGCTTAGCACAAGATCGTTACCAACCTTGCACCGCAATAATAGTAATTAGGTCTAAATGCAACCTAGCCGCAATATATTTGCAGACTTTATTTTAGTGCCATCGTGTCGCACCACGCAATATATTTGCAGACTTTATTTTAGTGCCATCGTGTCGCACCACGCAATATATTTGCAGACTTTATTTTAGTACCATCGTGTCGCACCACGCAATATATAAACCTTACGGTTTATTTTTGCTTGCTGGTTCAAGTGGTTCTGGTTTCAGTGGATGATTTTAAGATTGCATGGTAATGTCAATGATGGATTGAACATTGTTAGAATTAATAAACCATGGCGATACAGTTTGCAAGAATAGAAATAGTAAGTAGGAGTGAAGGTAAGAATGCTTGCCTTGAAAGCTGCTTATAATGCCAGGCTGATTATTAAAGATGAGAGAACTAACATCACTTATAATTTTAGCAAAAAAGGCGATAATGTTTATCATGCTGTTTTATTGCCAGATTATGTAGATAAAAGATTCAAAAATCCAAGAGTTTTAATGAACGAAGTGGAGCGTACAGAAAAGCGAAAAAACAGTCAATTATTAAAAGATATAGTTATAGCACTGCCTGATGATAAGGAATTGGATTTAGATGATAGAATAGCCATTACTCATGAAATCATCAAAGAGATGGGATGGGTAAAGAATGGGCTTGGAGTTCAGGTTGATATTCATCAGCCACATGATGGAGAGAAGAATTGGCATGCCCATGTGCTTGTTACTACCAGAAGATTTGCACAGAAGACGGAAAAGCATTAGGAGCTAAGGCAGTAGATTTAAATCCTAAATTTGCCAAAGTTCAGGGCAAAGCGTTCATTATCCCAGAAGGGGAAATAATTCATGAGAGAGCTAAAGAAGTAATCAATAAATATTTTGCCAAGTTAGGTTTAGAAATCCGAGTAGACCCGATAAGTTTTATGCCACAGCAGCATGTCGGCCCTACTAGAATGCGAAGTATTATCAATGAAATAGCAGAGCAAAATAAAATATGCAGGCTAGCCCATCTTGAGATCGTCAAGAGGAGCAGATGGAGTGCTTGAATCGCATGATTCGTCATCAAGCTATTTTTACTAAATTGGATATAGAAAAAGCAGTAAAAGAGATTAAAGAAGAAGCAGAAAAGCAAAAACTAATAAGGGAAATATTAAATTCAGATAGATTAATCAAACTATATAATGAAGATGGCACGGATACTAAATACTATACTACTCAAGACATAAGGGATGAAGAATTAAGGATAGTTAGAATAGCAGATAAGATCAATAGTCAGATTCATTTTAATAACGTTATTAAGCTTAAGAGTGATATCGATAATCTTGCAAGTGTTAATGAAGCACAAAGAGCAAGCCTGCAGCATATATTAATTAATAGTCAAGGGATTAGGATCCTTGCAAGGTAGGGCCGGCACCGGTAAGTCACAAGTACTTGCTGAAGGCTTATAAAATTGCCACCAACTAATGGGCAAAATGTTATAGGGCTTAGCCCTACTCATAAAGCAGCATCAGAGCTTAAAAGTAAAGGTTACCGGCAAGTGTTATACAGTAAAAGGATTTTTATTTAAATTATATAATGGCAAAGCTGAGCTACCAAGAGAGTAGCCTACGCTAGTGGTAGATGAAGCAGGGATGGTAGGTAATAGTGATTATTTAGAATTGCTGAAAGTAGCAAGGAGTAACAATTGTAATCTGATACTGGCTGGAGATGAGAGACAACTAACTTCAATTGAGCGAGGAGGAATGTTTACAGTATTGGCTAGTAAATTTGGCTCATATGAATTAAGTAACATTAGGAGACAAAGCAAGGCATGGGCAAGAGAAATGGCTTCATGCTTTGCAAAATCAGATATTGCCGGTGGTCTGCAGTTATTAGAGCAGCATAAATGTTTAAAGATTGATCATATGCTAGAAGAATCAATGGCAAGATTAATTAATGATTGGAGTAACAGCAAATTTGCTCTAAATGAGCGTTTAATAATTACCATGCGTAATGCTGAAGTAGATAGTATTAATCAAGGGATCAGGGAGTTACTAAAAGCTAAAGGCTTGCTTACCGGTAAAGAATATAGACGCTATGCATCGCCTGAAGAAGTATGAAGATTATATGGCAGGAGATCGTATTTTGTTTAAGACAGTACTAATAAAGATTTACAAATAGAAAATGGTGAATTTGCAACGATAACTTCAGTAAGTAACGATAAGATTGATAGCTAAAACAGATAGCGGGAAAGAAATAGAATTTAATCCTCAAGATGTAAGCTTTAAACATGGCTATGCTTCTACAGTGTATAAAGCACAAGGAGCCTCAATTAAAGATGTCTATGTATTACATAATCTAGCAGGAAATAGCAGAAATTCTTATGTAGCCATGACAAGACACATAGAAGAGGTAAAACTTTACTATAATAGGAAGGCTACCAGGAATATGGACCAGTTTAATATCGCAACTTAGCAAAATAGATAATAGGCTATCTAGCATTAATTTTAAAACTTTAGAAGAGTTGGTAACGATTCAAGGCAAAATAAGAGTCCTAATATTATAGATAAAGTAGGTAATTGGTTTAAAGGGGTAGTAGAAGATATTAAGGATAGATTACACAGTAATGATAATTATTACCACTTAAGAATGAAGCTCAGAGACCACCTGCTAAAGTAGCAGAAATCCTAAGAAGCACTAGCACAAATTTTGCCACAAGCCATAAAGCCCAAGAAGAGCGGAAAAGCTCTTCTTATAACCTTACGAATTGTAATAAACAAGATACAACAATAAGTGTTAAGTTACAAGAGGATATTATGGCAAAGAATAAAATAGATTATAATACTATTAATAAACAAAAAGCAGTAGAATTAAAGCAACGATTATCATTTAAAGCGGAAGAAATAGGTAGAAATTTGCTAGACAGTCCAAACAAGCATTTATCAAATAGTCAAGTGTCTACGCTGGGAGAAAGATGGTAAGATAGCGATGAAGATAAATGGCAGTAAAGCCGGCAGATGGTATGATTTTAGTAAAGGAGAGGGAGGAGATTTATTTACCTTAGTACAAAGAGAAAAAAATTGTGATTTTATAGAAGCTAAGAAATATTTACAAAATATGGTTGGTGTGTCAACCAACGTAGGTAAAGATCTAGCAGCAAATTTAGCAGCAAACAAAAATCAACAAATTAAAACCCCAACAGGTCAAGATGATGAAATAGTAAAAATTAAGAGAGCTATAGGATTATATGAAAAATCAGATTCTTTAAAATATGTCTATGCCCAGGTCATGTAGCAAAAAGATATTTATCAGAACATCGTGGAATTAAAGAAGTATTAACAAGATACCAACTAAGCTTTGATCTTAGAACCAAAATGATGTGGGACACTCATAGCAAAGAATATTATCCTGCATTAATTGCTTTTGCTAGAAATAAAGATGGTAATATTACCGGTGGACAATCAATTTATTTAAACAAAGACACAAATAATAAAGCTGATATTGAGGTTAATAAACGTTCTTTTGGCAGAATCAGAGGTTCTTTTGTTGAGATTAGTAAAAATAATGAACAGCAGCGCAAGCAGTACCAAAGCAGTAAAGATGGCAACAATTCAGCAAGTAATGTAACGGTTATAGCAGAAGGGGCTAGAGACGGCTTTAAGCATTGTAGAAGCTGGTATTAAAGGCAAAATTCTTTGTAGTTTAGGTGTAAGTAACATCCGGAACTATGAGCCTATCAAAGGAGAGAGAATAATAATTGCTGCTGATAATGATGGCAAAGACGCAGTATCAGTTAATACTGTAATTAAGGCTCAGGAAGAATTAATTAGTAAAGGAGCAGCGGTAGCAATAATACGACCACTCGGAGACAGGAGATTTTAATGATGTGCTAAAATCTCAAGGAGCAGAATCTATTAGACAATCTTCTAGAGCCTGAAATAGCAAAATTAACAGTAGCTAGCAATGCAATAGGACTTAAATCATCCTTAAAAGCAAGTGATGATAGAAAATCACAATTTCAGTCTATAGAATTATTATTTTCAAAATTTGCAAATAACGATAATAACGGACTAAATAATTTGCAGCAACAGCAAATAAAAGCTCTAGCAAAGTTTGGCACAGCAGAAAATATCGATACTGCTTTACAAATCTACAGAGAAAAAGGTATAGATTCTTGTACTGCTCTATAGTAACAAGATTTGCATAGCAGCAATAGAGAAGAAGATACAGAAAGATTTACAAATTATGCAGAATAAATTTGATCCTAATTATAATCTTGGTGATAAAAGATTTTCTGATATAGTGAGTATATGATTTTCAAGGCAAAAGCCATTTAGTGCCTGAAGATTACTTAAATGCTATAGGAAGGGATAAACAAGTAATGCAGTATATAAGTCCCAGCTCAGAAATAGCTAAAGAAATAAGAAGTGCGGTAAAGCAAGTATCTGAGCACAAGCTTAGTCAAGGAATAAGAGTTTAGAGTGTAGTGTAATAATATTTTACCAAGTTCAAAAAATGTAAATATATGAGTGAACAAGGAAACTTGCTGGGTGATCCAGATAAAGGCACGAAGAAAGCTAAGCATGATAAGATATTTCGTAAGGCACTGGAGAATCCTCTAGTTGCCCATGAGTTCTTTAATGCACATTTGCCCCCAAATATTAAAAGTTTAATAGATTTTCCTAGTTTAGCAATGGAAAATACCACATTTGTAGAAAGCTCTTTAAAAGATTCTATCTCTGATGTTTTATTCTCATGCAAATTTGATAAACAAGACGGATATTTATTTTTACTTGTCGAGCATCAATCAAAAGCAGATCATTTTATGGCTTTTAGGCTATTTAAATATATGATTAATATTTGTGAGCGATATTTAATACAAAATCCTCAAGCTAAGACTTTACCATTAATATACCCAATGATATTTTTCAATGGTCAGGAGAAATATAATGTTGCAAGGAATTTGTGGGATTTATTTGCCAATAACAAATTAGCAAGAGAATTATGGATTAGTGATTACCAGTTAGTGAATGTCCATGAAATTCCTGATGAAGAGTTTAAACAAAGGATATGGTCAGGGATATTAGAATTTTTTCTCAAGCATATACATGAGAGGGAGTTGTTAAAAAGATGGCAAGAAATATCAGATATATTACCGGAATTAACCAAAATAACGATAGGTTATGATTATCTAGAAATGATATTATATTATACATTGACGAAGATAGAGCAAGCTGATAAAATAAAGCTAGAGAATTTATTATCAACAAAGTTGAATCCAGAAATAGGGACAAGGCTTATGAGAAGTTTAGCACAGCATTGGCAACAAGAAGGAAAAGAATTAGGCATTCTTGAAGGCTTACAAGTTGGTGAAGCTAAAGGTATCCAGATTGGTGAAGCTAAAGGTATCCAGATTGGTGAAGCTAAAGGTATCCAGATTGGAAAAGCTGAAGGAAAAGTTGAAGGAAAAGCTGAAGGGGAATATAATAAAGCAGTAGAGGTAGCAAAGAAAATGTTAGCTCAAGGTTGCAATGTTGCTTTAATTTCTAGTGTAACCGGTCTTGATGAAGCTTTTATTAGTTCTTTAGAGTAAACATATTTCTTGTAAAATTTACTCTGCTGTTTGAAAAATCATTTATAAAAAATTCTGAAATAACAGAAAAGTTTTTTATACGCAGCTTACCTCTAAAACTCGTAATACTAAATTAGCGATTTAAAGGGGCATTATAATAGGATTTTTCTTTATAAGGTATATCTTCCCTATCAAACAATTGAAATCTTTTAAAAATGCCATTAAAATGGCTTTGATATTTTTAGATTTAAATCAAGTTTGTAAATTCATTGGTAATTTAGTAATAGGGAAATTACCCGCAAGTTTTACATAGCAGGTAAGATCTGGTAGATTCATAATTTCAGATGGCATTACTAATAATTTTCTTTTCTCTAAGCTATGCATATTTACTCCATCACGCATGGAGTTAGCACCATAAGAGAGATTCTCTTGAGTCTCAATAATTTCTTGCTCACCAAGCATTAAAGCTGATTTATGTGCTGTCTGCTGATCACTCACTCGAAAAATAAATTTGCTACCAAATAGATCAAGCATTGAAGCTGCTCCTGCATGACCATATATCTCCTCTAATTGATGGATATTCTGCATGCCTGCAACAACGCAGCCACCATATTTCCTGCTTTCAGCTAAAGCTATAGGGAGTGAAGATATCTTTTGTAAAGCTGGCAGCTCATCAATCACAAACCACATATTACTATGAGTATTATTGATGTTCCTATTCATTAATGCTTTTATCGCTATGCTAATCCATGCAGCAATAAGTGGTCGAAGCATTACTCTCTGATTAGGAGTACTAGTTATAAATAACCAACCTTTGTCCGCAGTAAACCACTTTCTAATACTAAAACTACCATCAGGCTTTAAATGTTGCAGAGCTTCAATATTTTTACTAACAGTTGCTTGAATACCGGACGAAGTCTCAGGTGCACCACTGCTAATGATACCGGACACTGCACTGTTTTTAAAGATCCTAACAAATTCTTTATTATTTGCATAAAGAATAGTATTTATTAGCTTTTTGATGTCTTTGCTATCCTGATATAATCTTAATCCTTCAACTAATACTAGCTCAGCACTTTTAGCAAAAAAATCATCTAATTTTGGATTATAATTACTAAAACTACTGGCTATATCATTATAATCCCAAATTTCATGACAATCATTCCACGGTAGCCAATGCTCTGTACCATCTTGCAAAGGATTAAGTATCTTATCACATTTTGGATCAAAAAATCTATCAGTAAAGCTACCTGTTAAATCAATAATAATTGCTCTACCTCGTTCTTTTCTAATCTGAGGTAACAGCTCATTTAACATGATCTTACCACTAATATTTTGTAATGTTGTTTTAGCGGAAGACTATACTAATTCTACTAATACAAACCAACAAATAGACCAACACATTCAAATTCAAGATCCTAATATTTTAGCTGAAGAATATTTCAATATTGGTAGTTCTTTTTATAAATTATAGATGTTACGCAGGTATAGATTGAAAAAGGTAAAAAAATTATATAATTTCTAAGCTTTAAAAATGTATGTAGAGATAAGAATTGCAGGACAAACTATTAGATATTTATACAGATTACTTAATTAGTCAAAATAAGTACGCCACGGCAACAGGGTTATCGGAATTATTATCGGGAGAGCTTAGCCATGATCAAATCACTAGATTTTTACATAGTGGGGAGTACGGTTCTAAAGAGCTATGGTCGTATGTTAAAGGATTAGTTAGACAGCAGGATAAAGTAGATGAGGGAGTTTTAATTATTGACGATTCAGTTGAAGAGAAAGCATATACGGATGAAAACGAAATAATTTGTTGGCATTACTCTCATGCTAAAGGTAGGCATGTAAAGGGTATTAATTTACTATCATGTTTAATCCGTTATGGCGATATCAGTGTCCCTGTAGGTTATGAAGTTATAAAAAAAGATATTAAATTTTGTGATGTAGAAACCAGACGTGAAAAACGTAAATCAAGTAGTAATAAAAACGAATTATTTCGCCAATTAGTCAAACAAGCTATTAAAAATGACATAAGCTTTGCTTACGTTCTTGCGGATAATTGGTTTTCGTCAAAGGAAACAATAAAGTTTATTCACTATGAATGCCGTAAAAAATTTATTTTAGGTATTAAATCCAATAGAACAATAGCTATTTCTGCACAAGATAAGCAACTAGGAAACTTTAAACGTATTGAATCATTAAATATGCAAGATAATACTACTTTAACGGTTTGGATTAAAGAAGTTGATTTTCCGGTCAAACTACTCAAAAAAGTTTTCACAAACGAGAACGGCAAACAAGGTATATTATACTTGATTACCAATGATTTAAGCCTAGAAGTTCCATATTTCTACGAACTCTATCAAAAACGGTGGCGTATCGAAGAATATCACAAATCAATAAAGCAAAATGCTAGTTTGGCAAAGTCTCCGACTAAAGTTATTCGTTCACAATGTAACCATATTTTTTCTGTACTAATAGCTTACTGTAAATTGGAAAAACTTAAAATAAAAACTCACCTTAACCATTTTGCTATAAAATATAAGCTACTTGTAAAAGCTAATCAAATGGCATTTCAGCAATTAAAAAATATGGCGGCAAATATACCTATTTGATAAATACTGCGTAACATCAGTAAATTAGATAAATATCAGGAAGCTATCAAAAACTATGATTTAGCTATTAAATATAAGCCTTACTATGCTATAGCTTATAATAGCAAAGGAATAATTTTCAATAAGTTAGGAAAATATCAAGAGGCCATTAAAAATTATGATTTATCCATTAAATATAACCCTCACTGTGCAGAAGCATACAATAATAAAGGAAACGTTCTAAATACAATAGGACAGTATCAGAAAGCTATAACTTTATATGACATAGCTATTAAATATAATGCTAGTTTTGCAGAAGCATATAATAATAAGAGGAATTCTTTAAATAATTTAGGAAAGTATCAAGAAGCGATAGAGAATTTTGATCTTGCTTTAAAATATAATCCTAGATATCCAGAAGCTTATTATAATAAGGGAATATCTTTAATGTCTTTATGGCAACATCAAGAAGCGATAGAAAACTATGATTTAGCTATTAAGTATAAATCAGATTATGCAGATGCTTATAACAACAAAGGTGCAGCTTTAATAAACTTAGGAAAATATCAAGAAGCAATTGAAACCTGTAATATAGCCATTAAATATCAGCCTAATTGTGTAGAAGCATACTATAACAAAGCCATGTCTTTAAACATATTAAAAAAACATAAGGAAGCAATAGAGAATTGTGATTTAGCAATCAAATATAATCCTGATTATATAGGATCATACTTAGAAAAAGGTATAGCCCTTAGAAAATTAGGTAAATATCAAGATGCAATTAAGAGCTATGATTTAGCTATTAAGTATAAATCTGATTATGCTGAAAGTTACTTAGAAAAAGGAATTACATTGATTAGTATGGGAAAAGAAAAAGAAGCCAAAGCAAATTTTCACTTAGCTCTTAAATACAAATCTAATCTGATAGAAGAATATACAGCAATAATTAAAGTTTTAAGAAAATTAGGTAATGATCTTATGGCTGGTGAGTTTGAAGAAAAATTAAAGATATTAAAAAATAATTTGTAATTCTATGCAACCACAAAATCAAAATAATTTTACTCGTGGTTCACAAATCTTTGCTCATCAGCTACGAATGTTTAGTCAAGGAAGTATCAATGCTTTAACAGTTGCTTTGGTATTTACCATAGTTTGGTTAATGTGGCGTATATATCAGAAATTATCCTTAGTAAGCTTATATTATTTTATTATAGAGAGATATGCGGAGTTAAAACTTGCTATAGGAGAACATTTTTATCCTATAGATCAAATAGGTATTAAATTCTATTATTTAGAGCAAAAAGCTTGGGTTTACCGTAATGCTGAAGAATTTGTGCATAAATTTTGGCATGTTACACCACATTCGCATAATATCAATCAATTTGGGCAATTTTTATTGCATTCAGCTTGGCAAGAAGGTATTATTACTTTTACTGTTGGAATATTTACTGCTATCATCTTTTTTATGTATCGAGGTAAAAAAGCTGTTATTCAAGATAAGATTAGGGGAGCAGATTTTGTCGAAGCAGGTATTTTAGCAAAAATGCTTTATAAAAACAAACAAGCTGCTAATATTTGCTTTTCTGGGTTGCCATTAGTTAAAGATAGTGAGAGAAGACATATTCTTATTACCGGTACTACAGGTAGCGGTAAAACCAATATGATAAATGAGCTATTACCTCAGATTAGAAAAGAACAAGGTAGAGCAATTATTGTTGATTTAACAGGTAGCTTTACTGATCGATTTTTTGATTCCAAATGTGATAAGTTACTCAATCCTTTGCAAGATGGTACAGAACATTGGTTACCATGGAATGATTGTCATGAAATTTGGGATTATAATGATATAGCCAGTAGTTTTAGTAATTATAATCCAAAATTAGATGATTTTTTTGCTAAAAGTGCTGAGCTAGTATTAGCTGAAGGATTAAGATTATATCATGATAGCAAAGACATCAAAAAGCTAATAAATACTATTCTTTATGCAAATAATAAAGAATTTGTCAGTATCTTTAAAAATAGTGCAGTAGCCGGTATAATTAGCAGTAGTGCACCTGAGACTTCGTCTGGTATTCAAGCAACTGTTAGTAAAAATATTGAAGCTCTGCAACATTTAAAGCCTGATGGTAGTTTTAGTATTAGAAAGTGGTTTACTGCGGACAAAGGTTGGTTATTTATAACTAGTACTCCTAATCAGAGAGTAATGCTTCGACCACTTATTGCTGCATGGATTAGCATAGCGATAAAAGCATTAATGAATAGGAACATCAATAATACTCATAGTAATATGTGGTTTGTAATTGATGAACTACCAGCTTTACAAAAGGTATCTTCACTCCATATAGCTTTAGCTGAAAGCAGGAAATATGGTGGCTGCGTTGTTGCAGGCATGCAGAATATTCATCAATTAGAGGAAATATATGGTCATGCAGGAGCAGCTTCAATGCTTGATTTATTTGGCAGTAAATTTATTTTTCGAGTAAGTGACTGGCAAACAGCACATAAATCAGCTTTAATGCTTGGTGAGCAAGAAATTATTGAAACTCAAGAGAATCTCTCTTATGGTGCTAACTCCATGCGTGATGGAGTAAATATGCATAGCTTAGAGAAAAGAAAATTATTAGTAATGCCATCTGAAATTATGAATCTACCAGATCTTACCTGTTATGTAAAACTTGCGGGTAATTTCCCAATTACTAAATTACCAATGAATTTACAAACTATGATTTAAATCTAAAAATATAAAACCATTTTAATGGTATTTTTAAAAGATTTCAATTGTTTGATAGGGGGGGATTACCTTATAAAGAAAAATCCTATTATAATGCCCCTTTAAATCGCTAATTTAGTATTACGAGTTTTAGAGGTAAGCTGTGTATAAAAAACTTTTTTGTTATTTCAGAATTTTTATAAATGATTTTTCAAACAGCAGAGTAAATTTTACAAGAAATATGTTTACTCTAAAGAACTAATAAAAGCTTCATCAAGACCGGTTACACTAGAAATTAAAGCAATATTGCAACCTTGAGATAGCATTCTTTTTGCTATCTCAACTCTTTCTTCAGCTTTTCCTCTAGCTTCACCAATTTGGATACCTTTAGCTTCACCAATTTGGATGCCTTTAGCTTCACCAATTTGGATACCTTTAGCTTCACCAACTTGTAAACCTTCAAAAATACCTAATTCTTTTCCTTCTTGTTGCCAATGCTCTGCTAAACTTCTCATAAGCCTTGTTCCTATTTCTGGATTCAACTTTGTTGATAATAAATTCTCTAGCTTTATTTTATCAGCTTGCTCTATCTTTGTCAAAGTATAATATAATATCATTTCTAGATAATCATAACCTATCGTTATTTTGGTTAATTCCGGCAATATATCTGATATTTCTTGCCATCTTTTTAACAACTCTCTCTCATGTATATGCTTGAGAAAAAATTCTAATATCCCTGACCATATCCTTTGTTTAAACTCTTCATCAGGAATTTCATGGACATTCACCAATTGGTAATCATTAATCCATAATTCTTTTGCTAATTTGTTATTAGCAAATAAATCCCATAAATTCCTTGCAACATTGTATTTCTCCTGACCATTGTAAAATATCATCGGGTATATTAATGGTAAAGTCTTAGCTTTAGGATTTTGTATTAAATATCGCTCACAAATATTAATCATATATTTAAATAGCCTAAAAGCCATGAAATGATCTGCTTTTGATTGATGCTCGACAAGCAAAAATAAGTAGCCATCTTGTTTATCAAATTTGCATGAGAATAAAACATCAGAGATAGAATCTTTTAAAGAGCTTTCTACAAATGTGGTATTTTCCATTGCTAAACTAGGAAAATCTATTAAACTTTTAATATTTTGGGGCAAATGTGCATTAAAGAACTCATGGGCAACTAGAGGATTCTCCAGTGCCTTACGAAATATCTTATCATGCTTAGCTTTCTTCGTGCCTTTATCTGGATCACCCAGCAGGTTTCCTTGTTCACTCATATATTTACATTTTTTGAATTGGTAAAATATTATTACACTACACTCTAAACTCTTATTCCTTGATTTAGCTTGATCTCAGATACTTGCTTTACCGCACTTCTTATTTCTTTACCTATTTCTGAGCTTGGACTTATATATTGCATTACTTGTTTATCTCTTCCTATGGCATTTAAGTAATCTTCAGGGACGAGATGGCTTTTGCCTTGAAAATCATGTACTACTATATCACAAAATTTTTTATCACCAAGATTATAATTAGGATCAAATTTATTCTGCATAATTTGTAAATCTTTCTGTATCTTCTGCTCTATTGCTGCTATGCAAATCTTGTTACTGTAGAGCAGACAAGAATCTATACCTTTTTCTCTGTAGATTTGTAAAGCAGTATCGATATTTTCTGCTGTGCCAAACTTTGCTAGAGCTTTTATTTGCTGTTGCTGCAAATTATTTAGTCCGTTATTATCGTTATTTGCAAATTTTGAAAATAATAATTCTATAGATTTAATTTGTGATTTTCTATCATCACTTGCTTTTAAGGATGACTGTTTAGTTATTTTACTAGCTGCTGTTAATTTTGCTATTTCAGGCTCTATAAGCTTGTTTATAGATTCTGCTCCTTGGGATTTTAACATATCATTAAAATCGCCTTTTTCTGGTGGTCGTATTATTGATACTATAGCTCCTTGCCTAATTAATTCTTCCTGAGCCTTAATTACAGTATTAACTGATACTGCGTCTTTGCCATCATTATCAGCAGCAATTATTATTCTTTCTCCTTTGATAGGCTCATAGTTCCTAATGTTACTTACACCTAAACTACAAAGAATTTTGCCTTTAATACCAGCTTCCCTAATACTTAAAGCGGTCTCGAGCCCCTCTGCTATAATCATTACATTACTTGCTGAATTATTGCCATCTTTACTGATTTGTACGTTCCTGCTTTGTACGTTCTGCTGTTCGTTATTTTTATTAATCTCAACAAAAGAACCTCTGATTCTACCAAATGAACGTTTATTAACCTCAATATCAGCTTTATTATTTGTTTCTTTGTTTAAATAAATTGATTGTCCACCGGTAATATTGCCATCTTTATTTCTAGCAAAAGCAATTAATGCAGGATAATATTGTTTGCTATTACTGTCCCACATCATATTGGTTCTAAGATCATTATTTAGTTGGTATCTTGTTAATACTTCTTTAATTCCACGATGTTCTGATAAATATCTTTTTGCTACATTATTAAGCATAGAATATTTTATAGAGTCTGATTTTTCATATAAGCTTATAGCTCTCTTTATCTTAGATATTTCAGCATATTTCGCTTGTTGATCTTGATTCTTAACTTTTTGGTCAAATTGCTCTTTTATCTTATCTTCTAATAACTTGCTATTGTTTGATATACCAACCATATATAATGGTACCCAAAAACTAGACAAGAAAATAGAGAAAAGTAGGTATAATATCTCCTAGGAAAAGGAGCAAAAAATGAAAAAACAAGTTAAAAAATATAGCGCAGAAGAAAAAGCAAAAATAGCAATTGAAGCAATATCTGGAGAAATGACTATAGCTCAAATTACCAGCAAATATGGTGTTCACGCTAATCAGATTTATAAATGGAAGAAAGAAGCTTTAGATTTTATGGTTTCTGGATTTAAATCGAAATCTAAACAACAAGATACCGGCCAAGAAGATTTAATTAAATCATTATTTGAGCAAATAGGCCAGTTAACAGTTGAAAGAGACTGGCTCAAAAAAAAATCTAGTATCTTTGGATTTAGAGGTTAGGAAAAAAATGATAAGTTATGCTTCAAAATTAACCATAGCAAGACAATGCGAACTTTTAGATTTAAACCGCTCAAGTTACTATTACCGAGCTAGGAATACCTTAGATGATAAGGAGTATAGAGTACTGAACAGAATTGATGAGATTTTTACAGAGCATCCCTATTATGGTACTAGAAGAATGTCTCATGTCCTAAAATCGGAAGGGTTAAATGTTAGTCGTAAGATGATAAGAAAATATTATAAAATACTTGGTATTGAAGCAGTATACCCAAAAATTAATTTAAGCCGTAGGAATCAGGCTCATAAAGTATACCCATATCTATTAAATAATATAGAGGTGGTTTGCTCCAATCAAGTTTACTGTGCAGATATTACTTACATAAGATTAAAGCAAGGTTTTGTATATTTGGTTGCTATAATGGATTGGTATAGTCGTTATATTTTGAGTTGGCGGGTGTCGATTAGTTTAGAAAATGATTTTTGTATTGAAGCTCTAAATGAAGCAATATCTATACATGGCAAGCCTGACATTTTTAATACGGATCAGGGAGTACAGTTTACATCAAAAGATTTTACTCAAATACTTGAGCAACAAGGCATAGCTATTAGTATGGACGGCAAAGGCAGAGCCTTAGATAATGTATTTATTGAACGTTTTTGGAGATCTTTGAAACAAGAGAAGATTTATCGTTTTGATCTTGAAACGGTACGTGAAGCAAAGATAGCTATCAGAGATTATATAGAATTTTATAATAAGCAAAGACCTCATCAATCGCTTGAATATAAGACACCTAAAATGATACATTTTGCAGAAAAACTAGAAAATTACCAAGAGGCTATATGACATAGAAAATGCAAACTTTACTTTGAAAAACCAATACATATAAATCTGACTCACATGATGTTATGAAAAAGTTACATAATACCTTTCAGGGAGACGAGTTATATAAACCATGGGTACGCTACTTTGATGTAACATATAAGGTCAAGGAAGAACTAAGAGGAAAAGACGCACTTAAGATATTCAAAAGAAAGCTTGAAATATTCAAAAGTAACATAAGTGAACTAGTACAGAAATTGTTATTTGAGAATGGAAATAGCAAAATGGATTGGCGAATAGCAAAAAAAATGCTTGCAGTAAGTGGAGACTTATTTAAAAGGGATACAATAGATATTTTTCAACAAGAAGATTTATTTAAGCCAATTTTAGTTGAAATAACAAAAGCACTAGAGTTTCTTTTATGGAAAGATCCAACAAATGTTTTTGCTAGTACTCAACTGACTATTAAGATACTAGAACTACTAAAGCATTTTAGTGATCAGGCTAAATTTATTCAGCTGAAAGATGCAGTTTTAAGTTGCAGATTTGATAAAGAGAAATTTAAGTTGCCTAATACAGTGATTATTGGTGAAGATGGTGGTATGTATTTGCTGTTAAATAACCTAACAAGAGATAATGAACAAGTTATTAAAGAAATTACTGGCGATGATTACCTAGAAGATAAGTTACAAAAAAAAGGAGAAAACCAACAGATTACTATCGGCAAAGGTGGTTTTGGTACAGTAAGGTTTGCATTAAGCTTATTTGATTCTAAGTCAAAACCTGGAGAAGTGGTTTGTATTAAGAAAACTAAAAGTATTAAAGACCCGGAAACACCTTGTGCACGGATTATTGATGAAACTCTTAAAGATTACTTTACCAATGATATAGCAGATATAATATATGCCCCAAATGTTTTTGATATGGCATTAGTTACTCAAAATGCAGGAAATAGCCATCGTAAAGGTTATGTGATGATGGAAATTCTACCACAAAATACAGCAACTAAAGTATTTGCGAACTCAGTATATCAAAAGTGGGAATATCAAAAGCCTTATTTATTAGATGTGTTTAGCAAAACACTAGATTTGTTAGATAAAAATGTTGTAATGACAGATCTAAAGCCAGATAATACTTTGTATGATACAGATATAAGGAAAGCGACTATCATTGATCTTGGCGGCATAGTTAAAATTGATAATAGAGAAGAAATAAGCAAATTTAATATTGCTAAATATTCTTTTCAGAGTACAGAAGGGTTTACTGCTATAGAACTGCAACAAAAAGCAGGAGTTATTGATATTAGAAAAGCCTTAGCATTTGCTTGTGGTAAAATTATAAAAGATATTACAAAATACGGTACAGCTATTATTAGCAATAAGGAAGAGGAAATTCAAGAGTTAATTACCAGCTTAACAAATCCAAATCTAGAGCAAAGGATTTCAATCAAAGATGCCATAACAAAAATAGAAGCAATTGGTGATGATAGTTATAAGGAAAATATTATTTTTACTCACTATATAAGTAAAATCAAAGAGCGACTTAAAAATAACAAATCATCTATAAGTATTAATGAAGATATAGAAAGGACTAAAGATTTATACATAAATCTTTATACTACTGAACTTAATCCTTATAGGTATGCCAAGTTAAAAACCGATGTTTTATTCAGTAAAATAGATGATTTTTGGGACGGGCAAAAAGAGGTAATGTTACTACTTGGAGTAGCTGGTGCTGGTAAAAGTATTACATTGCAGCTAAAATTCATTGAAGCAGTTAACAACTGGAAGCCTGGTAATCCACTTCCAATATATTTTAATTTTGCTAGTAATATTGATTTAGTTAAAGTCATAAATTCTTTTAATAATGAACTAGGTACTAATCTTAAACTTGAAAACATTCAAAATGCACATTTATATATCGACAGTTTTGATGAAGGGTTAGGCATTGCTACTAGTCGTGAAACATTAATTAGGGGATATATTAAAAAGTTAGGAGAACCCAAAATATTAATCTCTTGTGGAACGGATTATCTACTAGATAATAATGATTATAGTTGGTTCATGCCCGAGTCAAAGCAACTTGAGATTTGTTATATTGCCCCTATTAATTATAGAGAGGAACAAAAGTTAGAAGAATATGTAAGTAAGTATGTTGATAATAGTGATGGAAGTCATGACAAAAAATATTACTTAGATAAAATTAATAAATTAAAAATAGAACCAATTATTGACACTGGTTTTATGTTTGAAATTGTGATGCAATCGGTATCTTCAATAGATATACCTTCAACTATAGAAAAACCTATTAGCAAACAAGATATTTATGATGAATATGTTAAAATTAAGCAAAGTAAGAAAGTAGAAGTTCTACACGAAAGACAAAAAAACAAAATAGTTGAATTATTATCAAACCTTAATATAGATATTAATAAGAATACCCAGGAACTAAATCAGCTGTTAAAAGAATTAGGTAAATATATAGCTATGCAGCTACATTTGCAGAATGAATTTAGGATTAAAGCTGACAGTGAGTTATTTAAGGCTTTCGGATATGAAGAATCAACTTTATTCAAGCAACAGGCATTATATCATATATTAAAGCTTCTACCGCTAAAAATTGAAACTAAAACTTCGGGATCTAAAGTTAAAGTAGAGCAAGAAGTAGAAATAGGATTTGCTCATGTTATATTTAAAAATTATTACTTATTTGAAGAAATTAAAGATGAAGTTGAAAGATTTGGAAAAAGTGAAATACTCGCTAGCCATAGCATAGTTAAAGATGTTGAACTAATTAAACTAATCGCAGAGGACGTAGTTTATAACAAGGATTTACAAGAATTCTTAATACGGACCATTGACGCAACTAAGCAAGATAAATCTGATGAAGCAGTAACTTTTGCATCTAATAGCATAACATTACTTATAGCAGCACAATATTCATTTTCTGAGGGAAATTTAAGTAATATAGCAGTCAGAGGAGCAAACATTAGAAATGGGATTTTTCAATATGTAGATTTTAGCAATGCGGATTTAACTGAAGTTAATTTAACTAATGCAAACCTAGTAGGTGCTAAGTTTATCGGTACTAATCTGACTAGTATTAAGTTATCACTATATCCTGATTTAGAGCATAATGCTCCTGTCTACTGTCTAAGTTATTCCCCTGACGGTAAATATCTTGCTTCAGGTTCTAATGATCAAATAGTAAGAATATGGGATGCTAGGAATGGCAACTTACTCCAAAATCTAAAAGGACACACCTGGTATATTAACTGTCTAAGCTATTCCCCTGATGGCAAATATCTTGCCTCAGGTTCTACTGATAACACAGTAAAAATATGGAATGCTGAAAATCCTGAGGATGATAAGAATCATAGATTACTCCAAAATCTAGAAGGACATACACGCTATGGTGTAGGGTATATAAACTATTCCCCTGATGGGAAACATCTTGCCTCAGGTTCTTGTTATATGGATCCCATATTAGAAATATGGAATGTTGAGAATCCTGAGAATGATAAGAATGATAGATTACTCCAAAAGCTAAAGGGACATACGTGTATAAGCTATTCCCCTGATGGCAAATATTTTGCTTCAGGTTCTACTGATAACACAGTAAAAATATGGAATGCTGAAAATCCTGAGGATGATAAGAATCATAGATTACTCCAAAATCTAGAAGGACATACCGATGAGATTAAATGTATAAGCTATTCCCCTGACGGCAAATATCTTGCCTCAGGTTCTGGAGATCACACCATAAAAATATGGAATGCTGAGAACGGTAGCTTACTCAAAAATCTAGTAGGACATACCGATAAGATTAAGTGTATAAGGAATAGCTCTTAGAAAATTAGGTAAATACCTTGCTGCCTCAAGTGCTTTATATCACACAGTAAAAATATGGGATGCTAAGGATGGTAGGTTACTCCACAATCTAGAAAAACACACCTATGTTGTCACGTGTCTAAGCTATTCCCCCGATGGGCAATACCTTGCCTCAGGTTTTCAGGATAACATAGTAAAAATATGGAATGCTAAGAATGGTAGCTTACTCCAAACTTTAACAACACACCTCGGTAGGGTCGAGTGTATAAGCTATTCCCCTGATGGCAAATATCTTGCCTCAGGTTATTCGGATCTACCAAGAGTGAAGATATGGAATGTTGAGGATGATGTGTTACTCCAAAATATAGCAGGACATACCAATGTGATCTGGTGTCTAAGCTATTCCCCTGATGGTAAATATCTTGCCTCAGGTTCTCAGGATTGTACAGTAAAAATATGGAATGTTGAGGATGGTAAGTTGCTCAACGATCTCAAAGAACACACCAATATTGTCTACTGTCTAAGTTATTCACGCAATGGCAAATATCTTGCCTCAGGTTCTTGGGATAAAACAGTAAAAATATGGGATGTTGAAAATGGTAGGTTATTTAAAGATCTAACAGGACATACCGATATTGTCTACTGTCTAAGCTATTCCCCTGATGACAAATATCTTGCCTCAGGTTCTCAGGATTGTACCATAAAAATATGGAATATTGAAAATGGTAGGTTACTACAAAATCTAAAGGGACACATTGCTGGTATTAGTTGTATAAGCTATTCCCCTGATGGGCAATACCTTGCTTCAGGTTCTTCTGATGAAACAGTAAAAATGTGGGATGTTGAAAATGGTAGGTTATTTAAAAATCTAACAGGACACACCTATATTGTCGAGTGTCTAAGCTATTCCCCTGATGGTCAGTATCTTACCTCATGTTCTTCAGATAGTAAAGTAAAAATATGGAATGCTAAAAATGGTAAGTTACTCAAAAATCTAGCAGGATACTCCACCGGTCCTCAGCATATAAGCTATGCCCCTGATGGGCAATACCTTGCTTTATGTTCTCATGACAACACAGTAAAAATATGGAATGCTAAATTTGCACCCTCCACTCTAATAGACTCTTTTATAAACTTACTTTTAACGTTTACTAATTTTAATGATAGGTCATCCAAAAATCTAGAAGGATTCACCAGTAGTGGTAGGTGTCTAAGCTATTCCCCTGATGGGCAATACCTTGCCTCAGATTCTGAGGATTGTACAGTAAAAATATGGAATGTTGAGGATGGTAAATTACTCAAAGATCTAAAGGGACACATTGCTAGTGTTAGTTGTATAAACTATTCTCCTGATGGGCAATACCTTGCCTCAGGTTCTGATGATACAACAGTAAAGATATGGGAGAAAAGAATCAATCCACAGTCAAAAGAAGATATATGGCGTCTAACAAAAGAGATATCATTAGCTGAATCCCCTTTAATAGTAGAAGATGTAATTATTGAAAAAGCTGTTATATCTGCCAAAAACCAAAAAGTTTTTGAACAAAAAGGAGCTAAAGTAGTTAATAATACAATAGATAACACAGAGGATAAAGAGGTTAGCTCTAATGAAGGTAATACTTCCAAGAAAATTGGTAATGAAAAACCACATGCTTTATTAAAAGACAAGTTGATTGCTGCTGCTGAGCAAAAAGCATTAAAATTAGTAAACGTTAAAAGTAAGTTTATAATAAAAGAGCCTATTAGAGCGGAGGATGCAAATTTATCACAACAACCAACTAAAGAAGGTGTCAAAAATGATAAATTAGTTGTTAACTTAATAAGCATTAAATACGATAATCCTTTACTTAATAATCCGATATTACTTAAGAAACTTGCCAGTGATTTAAATATTAATTTGAATCAAGCTATAGATGCAAGCAATTATCTTACTAATTTATTTGGAAGCAGAGATTTTAACCACATATGTAGTTTTGACCAAAGCTTGTTACAGGAATTATTGGGGAATTGTTATGAATATTAAGGTAAGTATAAGCATAAATTTATTAAATAACAAGGAATAAATTATGAAAGATAAAATACATGAGTTGCTTAAAAGAGCTAAATCTGAAAAAAAAGCAGGAAATATTAAAGTAGCAATAAACACTTTAAAAGAAGCAAAAGAACAACTACTTCAAGGTGAGGAAGGAAGTAAACAATCTAGGAGAAATGACACCTCAGGAGATGAAGATGAAATCATATATTTATATAGATATGGTAATATACTGTATGGAGTTGAAGAATATAGACGAGCTTTAAAGTATTATGAAGAAATTGTCGAACGACAACCTAATGTTAATACGTATAAATCTTTAGGGGATTGTTTGCGTAAACTTAATTTATATGATAAAGCACTTGAACAATGTAAAATCGCTCTTGAAGAATATGCCTCTCTTGAAGAAGATGAGCCTGGCAAAGCCAATCCTGCTGATAAGGCAGCTGTTCTCAATAGCCGTGGTCTAACTTATATAGCTAAGGCTATTGACCCTAATAGTTATAAATCAACTCTTTATACACCTAAAATGGACAATAAGAAAGCTCTTAAAGACTTTGAAAAAGCAATTGAAATTAGCGAAAAGAACGAAGATGTTAATCCAAATCCTCTATATTATTGTAATAAAGGAGTTGCTCTTTATACTTTAGGTAGAAAGGATCAAGGGTTAGATTTTTTTAAAAAAGCAGAGCAGTTAGTTAAAAACGGTAAAGTCGAAGAACTAACTAAGCAAAATATTCATTATATCGAAGACCCTTTAGCGAATTTTATAGAATTAGAAAGCAAAGTTAAAGAGATACAAGCAAAATTTGAAGAAATACAAAACAAACTAATTACTGAACAATTGCAACAAGTACTTCAAAAAGAGTATAAAAGGTTTCAAGAAGATCATAACGAACTACTAGAATTTGTCAAAAGTAATATGTTAAAGCAAGAAGATATTAATAGCTTATCTGAAGCAAACCGTGAGGAATTGACAAAAAAAATGAAGCAGGTAACAACAGACTTAAGTCAGGTGCAATATGCTATCAAAGTAATAGAGGACAGCTTACAAGCAGCAGAGGTAAATATAGCAGATATTGAAAAACAATTGAATACAATAGATTCAGAACTTAGTACGAAATTACAAAATCATGGTAAGATTCTAGAAAAATATCTTGGTGAACAGCAAAATTTAACTGAAACAGATAAGGTAAAGATTAAAGAATATTACAAGGCTTTTGTAGGAACCATATTATCAGTGTACACAGGAGCACAAGCGGTAAATAGCAACTGGGTAGAGACCAAAAAAAGTCTAGTGGTTTCTCTTCTCTCTGGTACAATTTCTACTATACCTGTTGCTGGGTCAGCAGGAGCAAGGGCTATTGAATTAATAGATGCTCCATTAAGTACCGTAATATCCGGTATTGCCAGTCTTGCTGGGAAATTTGTTGAAGCAGGAGGTAATTTTAAAGTAAGTAAATCAATCAAACAAGATGCTAGAAAATTTGGAAAATTAGCCTCGTCTCTTATTGATATGAATGATCATGTTTCGGAGAAGGTTCTGGATATTGTGAAAAATACGGATAAACAAGGACAGATACTCAAGGTCACTATGGAAAATTTAAACAAATTACCAGATGCGTTATTAAAAAAGATTAAGCAATCTTTTTGTGAGATTCCAAAAGAGAAAATTGATGAGTATTTTTATGGTAAGATGTATTCCACGCCTGCCGAGAGGTTAGGTAATAAAGATGCTTATGCCTTGCTTAAGAAATATTTTAAATCTGCTTCTGACGAAGATTGTAAAACTGTTTTTGACGAAGCTGCAAAATCAGTTAAAGAAGATTATCAAATTGAGCCTTTCTGCAACATTAAAGAAGTACAGAAAGAAGTAATGGAAATTGTAGGGGAAGCAGTCATAAGTGATATACAAGATAGTATATACAAGCTATGTGAGCGTGCAGTTAAGGGACAATGGAAGAATAAAGGACTATTTGCTCAGAAATCATGTAGTAAGTTCTTTGAGGAAAAGTACTTGCACTCTAAATTAAAAAGTCCAAACCAAAGTGAAATCCCAAATGAAAAAATAGAAAGGGTACAAATGATCATGTTCAAATATATGTGTGCCTCTATAATAAATTCTGATAACAAGGATATGACTTGTGTAAGTTGTTTCGCTAAAGAATACCCAACATTACTAAAAAAAATTGCCAATCAACAGCCAGAATATTTTGTCAAAGAGCAAGTCGTAAAAGCAGCTATTCCTACAGATACTAACTTACAAAATAAAGTACTCAGTAAGCTTAACGAAACGATTACGGGTCAAGGAACTCGTGAATATGAGGAAGGTAATTATGATGAATATTGGTACGAGTATAGTAAACAAGCAATGGATCAGCTATTAGAATTACGTCTAAAAAGTACAGGAATCGAAAATGCTAAAATCATCAGTGCAGACTATGTTTTTAATGACTCCAGCAAATTTGATTTTATTAGAGATTTGCTAGCCAAAATCCCTGTTGAATTTACGGTTAGTGATAACATTAACGGTAGTAACGATAATCATAATATTACTAAGTTATTAATACCGATAAATTTATACAATAAGCACTGGGTTGGCTTAGTGTTAGAACATAGCTCAGATAAAGTTACAGTATACTATATGGACTCTGAGAATAAACCAATGACTAAGATACTGAGAAGTAGCTTTGAAGATGAACTGGCTAAACTATATCCAGATTTACATATTAAAATTACTGAGCAACAAGTACAGGAACAAAAATATAATAATTGTGGCTTAGAAGTGATAGAAAATCTTATTGCTATGTGCTGTGGAATACGAGTAACTCAGGATGAAGCATTAGCACTTCACTCTTTATTATTTCAAGATAGTGTATTAAAGCAAGGGATTATAGATACATCATTAGCTCCAACATTAAGGATCGGGGAAGATAATAAACAGCTTAATAGCGATAATGTTATTTATCGTTTCGCTGAAACTTCTACACAATATCTACTTGGAGAAGAAGGGATGTTATTAAATTGTAACGGTATATAGGAGTCAATCATAAATTGTAGAAGTCAAGATTTAATCTTACAGACACTATAAATTTTGCACCTAATTGTCAGTTAAATTTTGACTGTCAGATATATAATCAAGATACAAAATTTCATTATTCTTTTCAACAGCTAATTTCTTACTATCCTGAAGAGAACGTTCATAGAACCATACGCATCAAGTTAAGGAATATATCTCATATTCAAGCATTTTAAGTATAAAATCATTATGTTTTGTTTTACCCTAAATAAGGCATTTATATTTAAATATGTCTTCATAGGTACATATGATGCCTATCATCAAACTATTCATAAACTACTGTAAAAGACAGTTTACACCTTAACTTGACGCGTATGGTTTGTTGAACACTCCCAGTTGCAATGCTTTTGTAATGGTATGTATTTGGTCAGGATAGGTTGTTTTATCAGAGCAGTATTGATGGTATAACTCTAAAGCTTGATTAATGCATGAATTATTGGTGATATTTTGATATAACATTATTTACTAAGCATCTGTGAAAGTGTTGCAAGATAAAAAATTTTTAACCACACTATAAAATCTATATCCTGAAATCGTAATACTTTCATTCTGAAATAAAAATTTTATCTTGCAACACTCTCAGTACATTTAATTTTTTGTAATTTGCAGCTATATTTAAGCAATGTGTATATAATTGCCTTGCAACTCTCGGTACCTTGAGATAAGTAGCAATAGTTAAGAAAAATTGTAAAGTCTCTAAAATTATTTTCCATCCTTTCTCAGGAATTTTAGCTCCGACTGTTTGTATATTATGTAATCGATCAAATAATTTAATTAATAGCAACTCTTTTTTCTTTTGCTGATATAATATTTTTACTATTTCTGCTGAACTAATTTTTTTATCATTTTTAACTCGTGTTAAATCTTCAACTTGATTAGCAATCTTATGGTCAAATTCTTGTATAATCATTTCTTTAGTAAGTAATGTATCTTCAATACAATCGTGCAATATGCTAGTTACTATGATATCTGTTCTAAATAAATAATCAGAAACCATGTATGCTACTTCTAAAGGATGTGAGTAATAGAATTCTCCTGTTTCTCTCTTCTGCCTGCCATGATACTTTTTAGCAAAATAAATTGCTTTTTTAATTTTATTAAGATCAACTTTGTTTCTAGAAATCTTATTAATAAATATGATCTTAGTTAATAGCCTTTTACTGTATCGGCAATTTGATAGAGCTGTAATTTTTACTTTTTCTAATTCAAGATCTATACCCTTAGGTTTTAACTTTCCTACAATAGGATCTATAGTTTTTTGATGATTTTCTTGACTTCTTGCCATATATCCTTCCTTACTATAATTTACTTAAGTGTAGCAAGTGAAGCACAATAATCAAGAAAATCATCATTATTAGTTAATATATAATCATCAAAACCTTATCAATATCAACATTATGTATCATAAATCAGATCATCAAGAAGAGGTAATTTAACAGGTATATTACAGACAATAGTAGTACTTTTACCTTTTTCACTTGTTACTTCAATCTCTCCATTTAGCTCACCAATTAGACGCTTTACAAAACTTAATCCTGATCCAAGTCCATGATATTGCGTAGCAACATCAAATTTATCAATCTTTTCATGAAGATGTTGCCTGATTTCTTCAGACAGACCAATACCACTATCATGCACCATAAATTGGAATACCATTTCTCTGTTTTGTTGTTCTGATTCTGATAATGCAGGATTAATCGCAAACATGTTCACTGTTACCACAACTTTACCTTCTTTAGTAAAGTTAATAGAATTATCTATTAACTGTTCTAATATTGCTCCTATTCGATAAGTATCACTAATTATAGCATTTGTTAAATCATACTGAAAATTACAAGATAAATTTAATCCCTTACGTTGAGCTATTGGCATCGCTTTATCAATAATCTTATTTACCAACTGTTTTGGATCAAACTTATTTAAAACTATAGGAGGTAATCCAGAATTATTCTGTAGATAACTAAGTATATTATTATAATAATCTAGTAATTCTTCAGCACAATTTACTACACTAGCTAGATAATCCTTTTTTTCAGGATTATCTTCTATTTCATAAAGAGCTGTTACTAATGAAAAAATCCTATTACATGGAATCTTTAATCCATGTACCATATTTTGCACCACATCTCTTTTAAATAACTCAGATTCTTTCAATTTATTATTTGCTTCTTGTAATTCTAATTTATATTTAATTATATCAGTATAATTTGTGATCGTCGAGTTAATGATATTCTCTTCTTGCTGATATGGTATTAATGTGACAGATATGGGAGATAATTGAAGATTCCAATTTGTTTTAGTAAGATTAGTAATATTATGATTATCTTTTGGTTGATTTTGATTATTAATTGTCATAGCATTTCCTTGCTGTTAAAGTTAAGAAAACAGCTCAGTACGATTTCAGGATATAGATTTTATAGTGTGGTTAAAAATTTTTTATCTTGCAACACTTTCACAGATGCTTAAGTAAATAATGTTATATCAAAATATCACCAATAATTCATGCATTAATCAAGCTTTAGAGTTATACCATCAATACTGCTCTGATAAAACAACCTATCCTGACCAAATACATACCATTACAAAAGCATTACAACTAGATTCTTCCTCATTCACAGCAGTACTATTACATGAAAATATACAACATCTTAATCTAGAAGATTATAATCATTTTAATAATAATATTATATATCTAGTTGATGTTATTAATAAATTATCTACTATTCACGATAAACCATATGCTGAGCAATATATTCATTTTCATGAGCTGTTACTAACTATTAATCCCAAACTACAGGAAACGGCAATATTAACTTCGCTTGTTCCATTATTACATAAGGTGAGTATCTTTAACCTTGAGTATAATAATACCGATGCTCAGCATATATCAGAGATCATCACTAATTGTTATATCCCTTATCTTTTATTATATACAGCACACAATGATCTTGCTTATCTTTTACAAGATTTATGTTTTAAGATTCAATATCCTGAAGAACGTAATAGAATTCTTCATTATATGCATTGGCTATATCCTGACATAGATAATATAATTCACAATATAGAACAGCAATTCAGAAATATATTTAGAAAACTAAATATAAAAGCGAGCCTAAGCTACAGAATTAAGTCCCCATATTCTATATGGATAAAAACACTTGTTAAAGATATTCATATTACAGCACTTAATGATATTCTGGCTTTTAGAGCAATTGTACCAAATAAAAAAGCATGTTACGATTTTTCTAAATTAATTCATCTACATTATAATACCATAACATCACAGTTTGTTGATTATATTAGATATCCGAAGAATAATGGATATCAATCAATACATTTAGTCATATCAGGTGGTAGTAATAAAGGTAATATTGAACTTCAAATACGCTCTACCACTATGCATAGGCAAACACAATACGGTAGTGCACATCACACTTATAAAGCAAATAAGTATTATGCATCTCGTACTAATAATAATGTTAGTATAATATTATGTAATATTACATTAAGTTATAGTAATAGGATACTCAATGTTGATATAAGCATCGTAACTATTACCAGTAAAATAATCAATAACGTGAGTACTTATAATACTTTTGCTTCATTTACCCACACTCAACATAGTACTCATTTTGTTGTCAATAACACTACAACATGCACATTGTCTCGGACCACCACCCCAGAATATATAACGTATTATAATAATAATTTATCACTTTTGATAAAAGACATTAATACTATACATTACGACTTTTCTCTAAATATAAATCTCAATTTGAGTAACATTTTAGAATATAAATTAGTACCTTTAGCAGTAGTACAGATTCCGGCAAGTAATCTATTATTCGAACATAATAGTGTTTTTATTAACATCACTTACAAACCAATATTAGCTGAATGTGCTTTTCCGGCAACTATAACTTATACAAAGAGACATGAAGATTCCAATATCAGATCAATATTTAAGCCACCCTCACCAAAAACAGATATAATTAACACAACATACAATACATTATTGGCTACCATAAACGATAAAGTTGTTTTGGAACAATATGGTCAAAAGGAATTTTTATCAACTACTATAAACAAAAACATTACTCAAATGCTTCCTATAATAACCTTATTAGTAGATCCATCAGAGCTGAATAAGAGAATAAATGATATATCAGATAGTAATAAGGACCAGTTATTACATCTTGGACTTCAACTTGGCTGTGTAGAATCAGTGCCATTATTAATCACACATGGTGCTAATCCTAATGCTACAAATTGTCATGGTGTAATATCATTACACTGTGCTGCTAAGAATGGTAACTTAGATTCAGCGAAATTATTAGCTAAAAATGGTGCTGATGTTAATGCTAAAACTGATAATGGTTTAACAGCATTACACTATGCAGTTTATGATGGTAACTTATATTTAGTACAATTGCTAATTTCCCATGGTGCTGATGTTAATGCTAAAACTAATAGTGGTGAAACACTATTATGTTCTGCAGTTTATGATGGTAACTTATATTTAGTACAATTGCTAATTTCCCATGGTGCTGATGTTAATGCTAAAACTAATAGTGGTGAAACAATATTATGTTCTGCAGTTGATTACGGTAGCCCAGATTTAGTATCTTTGTTAATTCACAATGGTGCTAATGTCAATAATGCTAAAACAATATTACACTTTGCTGCTAAGTCTGGTAACTTAAATTTAGTAAATTGGTTGATTCAAAATAAAGCTGATATTCATGCTAAAACTAATAGTGGCGAAACAATATTACACTTTGCTGCTGAGTCTGGTAACTTAAATTTAGTAAATTGGTTGATTCAAAATAAAGCTGATATTCATGCTAAAACTAATAGTGGCGAAACAATATTACACTTTGCTGCTAAGTCTGGTAACTTAAATTTAGTAAATTGGTTGATTCAAAATAAAGCTGATATTCATGCTAAAACTAATAGTGGCGAAACAATATTACACTTTGCTGCTGAGTCTGGTAACTTAAATTTAGTAAATTGGTTGATTCAAAATAAAGCTGATATTCATGCTAAAACTAATAGTGGCGAAACAATATTACACTTTGCTGCTGAGTCTGGTAACTTAAATTTAGTAAATTGGTTGATTCAAAATAAAGCTGATATTCATGCTAAAACTAATAGTGGCGAAACAATATTACACTTTGCTGCTGAGTCTGGTAACTTAAATTTAGTAAATTGGTTGATTCAAAATAAAGCTGATATTCATGCTAAAACTAATAGTGGCGAAACAATATTACACTTTGCTGCTGAGTCTGGTAACTTAAATTTAGTATCTTTGCTAATTCACAATGGTACTGATATCAATACTAAAACTGATGATGGTCTAACAGCATTACACTATGCTGTTGAATCTGGTAACTTAAATTTAGTATCTTTGCTAATTCACAATGGTACTGATGTTAATGCTAAAACTAATAGTGGTGAAACAATATTACACTTTGCTGTTGAATCTGGTAGCTTAGATTTAGTATCTTTGCTAATGGTTCGTGGTGCTGATGTCAATGCTAAAACTGATGATGGTCTAACAGCATTACACTATGCTGTTGAGTCTGATAACTTAGCGTTAGTATCATTGCTAATGGTCTATGGTGCTGATGTCAATGCTAAAAATAATAGTGGTGAAACACCATTACACTATGCTGTTATATTTGATAGCTTAGATTTAGTATCATTGCTAATTCACAATGGTGCTGATGTCAATACTAAAAATAATAGTGGTGAAACAGTATTAAACAGTATTATGGAGTTTAACAATTGTAATATTGATGTGGCTATAGTATTCCGGACAGTTAGTATGAGACAATATTAACAGAAAGGAAATACAGTATGACAAAAACAAAAATGTATTCTAGTGAATTTAAAGAATCAGCAGTTAAATTGGCAACTGAATCGAAGCGACCTGTTATTCAGACTGCAAAAGAATTAGGTATCAGTAAGAATACTTTATATAGTTGGATAGATAAATATTCTAAACAATTTGAAGAATCAATAACAAGAACAGATGAACATCTGTATGATGAATTAAAAAGATTAAAGAAAGAGCTGGTGATAGTAACACAGGAGCGTGATATACTAAAAAAGGCTGCAGCGTACTTTGCAAAAGAGTCCCTGTAAGGTATGCATGGATAAAGAAGCATCAAGATGATTTCTCAATTGCAATTATGTGCAAATGTATGAAGGTATCACGTAGCGGTTATTATGAGTGGTTAAATAACCCTGGATGCAATAGGGATAAAGAAAATAGAGAATTAACCTGTAAGGTTAGAGCTATTTTTCAGGAAGGTAGACGAAATTATGGATCTAGACCCATTAAAAAGGCTTTGTTGAGGCAAGGCATAATTGTTAGTCGTAGGAGAATTACAAGACTAATGAATGAAGCTGGCTTAGTATGTAAAACTAAGTATAAATTTAAAGCAACTACTGATTCTAAGCATAATAAGCAAGTTGCTCCTAATTTATTGGATAGACAGTTTAAAGTTTCTAATGTTAATTGTTATTGGGTTGGTGATATCACCTATATCCCAACTGGAGAAGGATGGTTATATTTAGCAACAGTTATTGATCTATTTTCTAGAAAAGTAATAGGCTGGTCAATGAATAGTAATATGAAAGCTGATTTAGTTAATAATGCTTTGCTAATGGCAATATGGCAACGTAAACCACCTAAAAAGCTTATTTGGCATACTGATAGAGGTAGCCAATATTGTTCTGATAATCATTTAAAACTTATAAAACAACATGGTATTATACAGAGTATGAGTCGTAAAGGAAATTGCTGGGATAATGCTGTTGCTGAAAGCTTTTTTCATACTATAAAAACAGAATTAATTTATCAACATAAATTTAAAACTAGGGAGGAAGCAAAACATGCTATATTTGAATATATAGAGGTATTTTATAATCGTATAAGAATGCATTCTGCTAACGATTATCTATCACCAGTACAATACGAAAAAATACAAAAATGTGCGTAAAAAACTGTCCGGAAAACTGTTGACAGATCATATGTCCCAACATAGTAGCACTGACCTTTTGCCCTTTTTAAGGCTAAGGCTTGTTCTTCTGCATTACATCTGCTAAGCCCTAGATCCTTACCCCAACCTTTGAATCCGGAACAACAATTAAGAAAATTACCGATATTTGTTTTACGACAACTATTGCTTGTACCTTTAAAAACCATAATCGGATTTGTCTGCATATCCTTTTTCATTTCATTTAGCATGGCAAGATACCCAACATTTCCCATATCAGTATTTGGCACAATAGTTGCAGTATGACAATCCCCTCCTAAACAAAACATTTGTGATCCTGCTATAGAAGAGCTAAGCTCTTTTTTCTGGGCTATACATATGTAATCTCGCCTCCACTGTAAACAGATACTCGCAGATTGTTTAACGCAATTACTGCTTGCAAGTTCACAATTTTGCTTCTTTAAATGATGACAGCCATCTTTTGGCTCACTACTACATTGATATTTAATTTGCTCGCTCCAACATGGACGATTAACCCGATATTGATCATAAAATATCTTCTCTCCTCTTTCTAAACATACCGTACCTAGCTCATGACATTCATTATGCTCTATTAATGATTCTAATTCTTCTGGATAAAGAAGCCAATATTCTCCTTTTTCCTTAAATTCTTTTTCCTTTTCTCTAAATCTATATTTAAAATTATATTTATCCCACTTTACCTCATGTCTTCTACATTCAGTTAAATTTCCGCTGCCCCTTGGATTAATACCAATTTCTTCACTAATTTGTTCTAAATTTACTCCTAGCTTTTGGGCAATAATACTTCTTACTTCATTTTGAGTGCCAATATCGCTACGCATATGCATACCATTGCGTTTCTTTTTCCAATGAACCGGATATAGCAAATGGTAATGTAACCTACATATCTCCTCTCCAGATATATCAATAGTTCTATCTTGCCATGCTTCCCATTTATCTATTAATTCTGTTTCTAAATATAGCTCCCTCATTATATCAACCGTAAAATCTACCCCTTCAATACAACTCTTTGCAATTTTTGTTTTTATAATTGTTTCACTATTAGAAAAATTATCTCCTTCTGTATGTCTTAAAGGATCTGCCTCAATTTTAGCTGAATTAATAATTAAGGGGTTTTTAGGATTAAGCTCATATTCTTGTAGTCCATCTATTTTCCTGATCTCACTTTGTTGCAGTAATTGCCCCTCTAAACCATTATTCAACATTTGAGTGCCTTGCTTCGTTAAATCTTGATCTTTCATTTGACTTAAATTTGAAACATTTACATCTTTATCAAATATTACTTTATTGCCCATTTGATCAGGATTGCCAAGCCTGATACTGTTTTCATATTGTTTAGCCCTATTATAACTATCGTGAATGTTAGCAATCACATTAAAACTAAACAATACAATAATCATTGATAAAAACGTGAACCTCATGAATTTTCTTTGTTCATAATTTCTAAAGCATCATGTAATGACATGTGACCAGTTAGTCTTTTTACTCCCTTGCCTTCACTATTCACTATTATTGCTGGTACAGAAGTAATTTGATATTCCTCAAATAGATTGGGATCAATATCAAAACTAATACCAATTTCATCGGCTTTTGCTTTAGTATCTAAAAAAGAATTATTTTTTAGACCTCGCATTACAAGTTTTGCTCCTGCTCGTTCTGCTTCAACATAATAACTCTTTAATGCTGAATCAGGCATTGAAAATGAGATAAAAATGTAAATTTGAGTTTTAGGCTGTATCAGCTTTAAACCTTCTTGTTGTGCCACAATACTCTTGCTACTTAGCAGTAATAAAATTATTAAACTTACTGTTTTTAAGCTGAAACACATATTCCTAAACTTATAACATCAAAAGAGGCAGCATGATCTCTTTCTCCAGATTAAATAACCAAAATCCTCACCTTTAACCGGGAATTCGCGTGCACCCTGCCAGGTAGTTTCAGTCTCACCAATCTTTTTACAAGAATGCACCTCTGGTATAGGGTAAGTCATCTGCAGTCTATATTGGCTCTTCTTGATTATTGGCATTGGATATTTACCGCATAATCCGCTACTCCCCATATATCCCCATAATAACAACTCCCTATGTAACTTAGCCATAAATTTAGCCACTATTAATGCAGAAGTTCCAACTCCGCCATTATAAGAGCTAGTTGTACCGGTAAAGGGATAAAGAGAGCCTTGACAGCCACAGCACCAAAACATTGCATCGTTAGCAAGATTACCAGAACTAGAGCTAATGCAATCAGCTATGCAAGCTGACCCAGCTGCAATACTTCCAAATAATAAACTTTCAGGATTTAATATGGCAGCTTTGCTATCGTCTCCCCATAATGGATCAAATTCAGTTAAATATGCGATATCTACTTGTGACATCTCTAAACAGGCAAAATCAAGTAATATCTCAAGCCAGTAAATCACTGGATATATATACCAATGAACATGATAAAAGCTACTTCCCTCTATATCATCCTTAACACCTTTTTGTATGCTAGTCCCAAGATTAATGCCTCCAAGACTTACCATACACATCGGGGATTTAGTCACATCAACCAATCTCACTGGCTCCCAAAATCCAATTGGAATTCCAGGAACCGGCATCGGAATCGAAGGCTTAGGACAAAAACAAACAATTTGCCTTGGGTTATTAGTATCAGCCATAGAACTTGAGACAATTTTTACTCCTCCGATAGTAATTGGAAATAAACATTTCCAGCAAACATCAGTGATTGGATTTACAAACCTGCCTACGCAGCCAATTGATGCATAACTATAATTACCAAGCAAAATAATTATAATAAACATTATTAACTTCATTATTACTTGTATATTTCAGAAGTTATTAAATCTGTATTTGCTTGACAACCTACCTTTGCTTGCTCTGCTATCATATTATTTTTCTCACCTGCTATTAAATATACTACTTCTCCACTAGATTTTACTATTGCTTGCACCCTACCTTGTAATACCTGATCTATTATCTTTTCTAAATTTTTCTTTGCTTCTGGTAATTGCCACTTCTTCATACATTACCTCCGGATTTTATCAGTTGTTATTCACACCTTAATTTTTACTCAAATACTATAACATTTCAATTAATCTTTATTTCACTAATCTTTAATAAAATCCCTTCTTGTTCTATTATAGCTGGAATAGCTTTTATCTTAAAACGAGTAGTAAGCATTCCACCTTGATCAAAAAACACCGGCTTATTTAACTTTTTTGCCAGCTTAATAGGATTTCCTTTAGTAAGTACTAATTTTCCTATTCGTAATTTAACCCACTTAATCTGCTGCTCATCATCACCATCAATAAATATCAATAGCTCCCCCCAACTTACTTTTTCTAAAGGATTCACACTTGTTCCAGCTTTTACTATGATCTTTCCCGCTTGATCTTTTATATCTGTCTTTTGTATAAAGCTCGGATCATAGTGCCAATTTCGGTTTATGCTTGTTTTTGCTAAAGCTAAGATAGCAGTTGGTCTAGAGATTTTTTGCTGTACTTTATTTTTAAATTCTTCCTGCATTTTCTCTAAAACGCCATTTTGTTTTGCTATTTTGAGCCTCGCCATAATGACCTCTAATAAAGACTCTTCAATAATTGGAAATACATGACCCCTGACTCCATAATCTCTAATTGCTATTTTAGAATTATTGTCTATGCTTATGTCTAAATTATTATTGTGTGCATTTACATAACTTACCTTTAATACAATCACAAATAAAACAAAGGAGCTTATAATAATAATTTTTAGAGCTAAATATCTTCTCATATTTTCCCATAAAACTTTAAACTAAGCCTTGCTCTTCCAGTATATTATTGATGGCATCTGTAACGCTCATTCCCGCAATCATTCTATCCTCTATGGCTTGGTAATCCCTAGCATTAGTAGAGGTCAGCATTAGAGTAAATGGATCTAACATTAATCTTGCCACAACTCCATGAACACTTGGTCCATAAATTGCTGCTTCACTATAATGCGGTGGATTTGAATGAATTGATTGCAGTAAATTTAACTTCCAATCTTCATCAACAAAACCTGCAAGTTTGGGGTTTGCTCTCATTGCTTTAAAGCTCTCAGGATTTTGCTTAAGAATCACTTTATGTGATGAGTTCTCAAAAGCTTTTTCAGCAGCCGATCCTGCTTCCCTGAAGTAATCAGTTAATTGCTGAGTAGCAAGCGTTATTGAGCCGTTGTATTTTCTAGCTATTCTTCCTGCTTCTTCAATAAATTCTCCAGATCTCTTGCCAGATAGTAATTTCCATGCTTCATCAATCATGATTAGAAAGGGACGCTTCCTATCACCTTTAACCATTGCTTGGTTAATATGAACAATCATGATTTGTACAATTACTGCAAGTAGTGCCGGGCTACTACGAAGATGATCAGTTTCAATTACCACGATATCTGAGCTTAAGGATAATTTTGCCTTACCGCTAAAAAACTTGCCATATTGCCCATCACGGGTAAATGGAAATAACATATTACCAAGTTCTTGTGCGTAAGACTCTTCTCTTCTAAGCAACCAATCTGCTATGTCAGTTATCTCAGCTCTTGTTCCTTTTGCTTGCCAAACAGCTATTAAGGCTTTTTGCAGCATTGGTTGCTGCAAATCATTAGTGCCATACTGAGGAGCTGCCATGGTAGCTAGAATCGATGGAAAACTTGCTAGAAAATCTGCCTGTGCTTCAATTGAGTCTTCACTGCCGCCTGCTGGAATTTCTGAGAATGGATTAATTGATATCGGATTTTTTACATCAAATTCAATATAATTACCACCTAATAACAAACAAGTTCTTTTAAATGATCTGATCCTGCTATAAAAAAACGGACAGATAGAATTAAGATGAGATAAAATAAATCTTAGGAGGATTTGCAATGAGTCAAAAAATATACGATAAAGAATTTAAGATTAATGCAGTAAAACTGTATTTAGCAAATAAAGGTAGTAAAAGCATCAATGATATTGCTAAGGATTTAGGGGTTTCACGATCTGGTTTGGGATATTGGCTTAAGAATTACAAAGGCAAAGGAGAGGCTAGCTTTGTTGGTAGTGGCAATGTAGTGAATCAAGAGGTACGAGATTTAAAGAGGGAATTACATCTTGTAAAACAAGAGCGAGATATCCTAAAAAAAGCAGTGGTCATCTTTTCAGCTCCCTCAAACAAAGGTACGAATTTATGAAGAATCATAGCTCTTATTTTTGTGTAGATCAGATGGCTAAGATTTTAGGGGTTAGCAGGAGTGGTTATTATGATTTTATTAATCGTATGCCAAGTAAAAGAGCTGAATATAATGAGGAATTGGTAAGTAAGATTAAAACTATTTTTGCTGGAACTTATCAAACTTATGGAAGTCCAAGAATTCATGCAGAATTAAGAGAACAAGGCTTTGTATGTTCACGTCCTCGAGTAGCAAGATTGATGCAAGTAAACGGCATTCAAGCAAAAATGTATAAGAAGTTTAAAAAGACTACAAAACAGTCCAATAAACCTTATCACAGGGGAGAGGATTTAGTTAAACAAAATTTTTCTGTCTCAAGCCCGAATAACATTTGGGTAGCAGATATTAGTTATATTTCTGTAAATAATAAGTGGGCTTACCTTGCTATAGTACTTGACCTGTTCTCAAGGAAAGTAGTAGGCATGGCAATAGACGAAACAATGAAAACAGACTTGATAATTAAAGCCCTTAACTCGGCTACATTACAACGTAAACCGCTTAAGGGTCTTATCCATCATTCTGATCTTGGAAGCCAATTTACTAGTTTGGAATTTTATAAAGCAGCGAGCAACCATGGAATTGTTTTAAGTCATGGCAAAACCGGTGTGTCCTATGATAATGCTGCTATGGAGAGCTTCTTTCATACTTTAAAAACTGAACTTATTTATTTTAAAAAATATCAAACCATAGAAGAAGCAGGACTTGATATATTTACCTATATTTATACATTTTATAACCAAAAAAGGAGACATTCTACTTTAAAATACAAAACTCCAAATGAGTACGAGTTAAACTATAAAAAAATTAATAACTCCTCTCTTTAATTTGTACGTTTTTTTGTTGCAAGATCAATCTACCATAATCAAGAACAAATACTCTGCCGCCAGTGCCTAAGACCGATAACATTAGTTCTTGCATAAACACTGATTTGCCAGAGCCAGGCACTCCTGCTATACAAAGATTAAAATTTTCATTTGGAGCTGCAGATGCAGTATATAAATTTGAGCCAATTAATGCTGAGCCAAAGGGCGACCAATACATAATCTGTCCTCTTCTACCGGTAAGTAACATACCTGGCGAGCTTAAATCCCCTTTCCATTCACCAATGATAGGCAGTAACACCTTACTTTCTGAGGCAATAGTCCTTATGCCTCTACCAAGATTTGATAATGCTACGCCAACTCCTCGAGTCTTTTTATTAAATATGTTATTGAATCTATTAAATTTACCCATTAAAGAATTAGGTGCTGCTTCAACTAACTGCATCGGTAAACTAGCAAGCACTACTGCTAAATGATCATATTTACAAGGGACAAAATACCAGCCACTTCGACGAAGCTGCGCACAAAACTGTGATGCTGCTTGTTTGGCTTTATTCTTCTGATCCCACATAATGACATTTAAGTGGATATTTACTACTCTATCACCGCTTTGCAAGCACGCTACTGCTCCTGCTAAATCTTGTGCCTCGTACTGCAGATTAGGAAAGAATTTACCCATCCCAGCATTAATATTTCTCTCTAAAGCTTCTCTTTTGGTAATTGCTGCTGTTTTTGCAACTAATTGATTTGGTATAATCTGCAAACCAAAATGAATTAAAAAATTTGCTCTAATATATTCATCTCGTCTTAGCTCATTACCTAAAAATAAATCCATGGCTGATAAACGCCACTCTGCCGGTCTTTTTCCTGCCTCTAAGCTTATAAATATTTGATTATCATTAAGACTTACATAATCTTCCTTTTCATATAAAGAAAAATTACCGGGTAAAATCTGCTCAGATAATATTTCATAAGGGTTAAGTTCAGGATGCTCTTCTTCTCTCCAGCCAAATATTAAACGGACAAATTTTAATAGCAATGTTGCCTCAACATTATAAGTAGTAAGACCAATTGATTTAAATGTATCTTGCAATACTTCTCTTCTTCGTATCATCTCATTAATATCAATCGTCAGCGTCGGAATAGTTACTGAAATTAATAAAACGACATCTTTGATATTTCCCTCTGCCTTTGCTTTTTGCTCTAGAAACTTTACTCTTCTACTGCTAAGCTCAGCAAAGATGCTGCCCTTTCTATGTAATTGCCAGTTATCTAGATATTCTCTTATATGATCAGAGCCAATCATCAATATTTGAAAACTACTGCCTGCCGGTAAATTCTCATCACTTTTTAAAAATTCAGCTATCTCTCCTTGAGCTTGCAAGCTTGTCCCAACCAGTGGCCAGCCAAGCAGGACAAATCCTACCGAGGCCCTATTAAAAAACAAGCTACTCTCCTCATCATATGATTCATAAACAAAATGTTTAGCTAGTCTTTCCCGAGCAAAATCTTTATCAATTCCTGATAGCCGAGTAGAAATCATAGCTCTTACCATCCTTTAATTAATAAAGTTTCATTGCTATGATAGCCCTCACAGGTAGGGTCGAGCAATGGCGCGGTAGGTCTTATTACCCCCGTTTTCCATCACCCGCCTCGTCAAACGTAACGTACAGATTTCCCGTATTACGCTTTCCTGATAACTTCTTATCATTGCCTATGGCCTATCCGCTGTTATTGCTTTCAAAGGTCTGTAATATCGAATTTGGTAATCGTTATACAATCCCATCTTCTCATACAAGTCTCTCCTACTCCACCTTTCCCAGCCGAAGCCTTTCAATCCACGTGATTTCATTAAATGGCGTCTTACTTTCTTCTCTACCCAGTCTCGTACATATCCAAAACAACGGCTAGAGTTACCAATCCTAAAGTAATTTATCCAGCCTCGCAATATCGGGTTGATAAGGTATGTTACTCTATCAACTGGTTGCGATATAAACTTGCGGAATATCTCTTTTAGTTTTTCTAGCAGGGCAGTTCGCGCTCTCATTCTAGGCGTCTTCTGGATTCCAATTTTACCTTGCGTAGTTTTTACTCGTCTAAAATCAAAACCCAAAAAGCTAAATGTCTCACCATTCTTTAGATCGACTGTCTTTGTCTTCTCTTCGTTTAGTTCAACCTTTATTTTTAACAATTCTTGTCTTAGCCTTATATTGATTGCTTTCTCTATCCACTGCCATTTTCTATAGCCGTCAATCAGTATGATCAGATCGTCAGCCCATCTAACGTACTCTATGTGGTCATAGCCATCTTTTAGTTTGCTCACACACTTTGCTCTTTCTAGCATTTTATCTACTTCATTTAGGTAAATATTGCTTAAAAGAGGTGATAGTGGCCCGCCTTGAGCTATGCCTCTTTTTCCACCAGCTTTAACTATCAGTTTTAGTAGTTTCATAACATCTTTGTCATTTACACGCTCTGCTATCTTTGTAAATAGCTGGACGTGAGCAATCGTGTCAAAGTAAGAGCGTAAATCTACATCTATTACTCTTGTCTTTTCCTTAATTGCTGCTACTGTAACTATTTCGATAGCTGCAGCTGCAGTCCGTTTAGGGCGATATCCATATGATCCCGGTTGGAAGTCAGCTTCAAATATTGGTTCTAAAATCAGTTTTAGCACTCCTTCCACTACCCTATCTTTGATAGTTGGTATGGATAACTTCCTCATTTTATTTCCATTATCTTTAGGAACTGCCTTTACCCTTTTCCTGTCAGGATAATAGGTTCTGGATTGTAATTCTGTTTGTATGTTTTCCAGAAATTGTTCAACTCCAGCTAACTCTATCATTTCAAAGGTAACACCATCTATTCCAGGTGCTCCCTTATTATGCTTAGCTAGCGTGTAGGCTTCTCTTAGTGTTTCTATCTTACATACATGAACATATAATCCCCAAAATCGCCATTGCTTTTCAGCTTTAGCTTTGATATATATCTTCCTTCTCAGGTCTTGTAATTCTATAGACGTTTTTATCATTCGTCTTTACCTCCCTTGTTGTTGGAATAATGTTATCAGTAGGGTGCCTTTGCTCCACAGACATTACCCTGCTTCATTGCTAATACACACCCATCCGCCATCCTCTCATCTTCAATTCATTTCCTAGTGTTTCTAGTTATAGAATCTACCTTGCTCCAGAAGATTTCTTCCTGGGATGAGGAGGACTTCTCCAGTCACTTAATATGTCCTTATTATCATGCTGCCACTACCACTCCGCCGAAGTGCTCAACTGTATCAGTTAGCTTTCAGTTGAACATATTGCCTTCACTCTACGGTCGCTAGCTCGGCCTTCGGGGCTTCACACTTTCGGAGCCATCTATGTGTTCGCTTTCGCTGCGGCCTGATAATTCGCTCTTACCCTATAGATAAGTTTGTCGATAGGTTCCAACATCTTGATTTCTCACCATGCTGCTATCCTAGCTATAGATCTCTAACTTTTAATCTAGTAGGTCTATCTCCTACTGAACATACCAGTTTCTCTGGACACACAACCGTGCTTGTGGTTTTCCCACACACGGCTCTTCAATATAGCTATTCTGCTTTGAAGTAGTACCATATAAAGAAAACTTTATTTTTGGCATTGGTAGCGGATTCCACTGCAAATAGTTATTAAACCATTTATAGCTTACTTTTCTACTACCTCTTCGGTTTATCCACTTATGTACCATTTGTACAGTTCTATAGTAAAACTTAGAGATCGATTGAAAATTACCGCTAATACCATAATAATTATAATGTCCTGTTAGTTTTGATTTTAGTGTTGGCCACCATTCTTTCAAAGCTATTTGAGATCTTATTGACTTTAACCATTCTTGAGTTTCTTTTAGTTTTCTTGCAAAACTACTCTTCATTGTCTTATGACCCATTACAAAGTATCCTTGCCTACTTTTTCCAAAATAGTGAGTAAAACCAAGAAAGTTAAATGTCTCCACTTTCTCTTTCCTTTTACTTGCTAGTTGCCAAGGTCGTCTACCAAACTTAACCTTCCTTGTTTTCTCTTCTGATATGCTTAATCCAAAAGCTTTTATCCTATCTTGTAGTAAGTTTAAAAATTCTTCTGCATCTTTAGCACTTTCACTACACACCACAAAATCATCACAGTATCTTATTAACTCAACATAGCCTTTAGCTTTTGACTTAAAGACTTTCTCAAACCATAGATCTAAGACATAATGTAAGTAAATATTTGCAAGTATTGGACTTGCAAGTCCCTGAACGCAATTGACACATTTTCACTAAGTTGTATCATTTCATTAAATAATCACCCAATTTATCAAGCTGGTCGTAGGTTTGCAGTTTATCGTTGGGGTGTTACTTCAGAATTTGATATATCCAGAGAAAGTGTGGTATGCAAGACAAAAAGAAAAAGCCAAAATGGCACGTCACTACCCAAAGTATCTACAATTTTGGACGAGAAGAACGACTGCAATCAGCTTATGAAGTTGTCTTGCCAACAGAAAAAATTGCACTAAAGGGGAAAGACGATGTTAAATTTAAAATTGTTAAAAATAGGACTGTATGCTCGGGTATCGAGTGAAAAGCAAGCTCAAGAAAAAACTATTAATTCTCAAATATCATATATTATTGAGCATGCAAATACTTTAGGAGAAAAGATTGATCCAGATTTACATTTTATTGATGATGGTATTAGTGGAGCTTCATTAGAACGCCCCGGTTTAGATCGCCTTAGGGATAAAGCACTTGCAGGAGAAGTAACTAAAGTATATATATTAAGTCCTGATAGATTGTCTAGAAAAAGTGCACATCAAGTATTACTTATTGAAGAAATGAAACGATTAGGAGTAGCTTTTTCTTTTGTTAATAGGAATATTGGTGACACACCTGAAGATCAAATGCTACTACAAATCCAAGGAGTTGTAGCAGAATATGAGCGAGAAAAAATCTTGGAAAGATCAAGACGTGGTAAACTTTATGCTGCTAGGAGTGGTAAAGTAAATGTATTGGGAGGAGCACCTTATGGTTATTATTATCAAAAAGCTACAGAGATAAAGGATGCTAGCTACCTTATACATTCTGAAGAAGCACCCATTGTTAGAGAAGCATTTTTGCTTTATTGTCAAAAGAATTTTAGTATAGGAGAAATTACAAAATATTTTACAAATAAATCTTATCTAACACGAACTGGTAAAACATTTTGGGAGCGGTCAGTAATATGGGGGATGCTGCGTAATCCAGCATATAAGGGATCAGCAGCTTTTAGAAAAACAAAAAGAGTTACAAGAAATAAAAAAACCAAGCTGGCATTAGATAGTAAAAATCCATTGCGTAGCGAACTTTCTAGCTCAAGAGATAGACCAAAAGAGGAATGGATTTATATAACAGTTCCAGTAATAATTGATGAAAAGATATTTGATTTTGCACAACAAAAACTAAAAGATAATATTAAATTTGCTCCTCGCAATAATAAGAAGCATAATTATTTGCTAAGTGGATTATTGCGTTGCAAAACATGTGGTTATGCCATTTATGGCAAGCCGGCATCTAACAGTAAATATAAAAGATTATATTATCGCTGTGCAGGACAGGATGGTCACCGTTGGGCAGATGGTAGGGTATGCACTGGACATCCTGTTAGAACTGAAGCGTTAGATGATTTAGTATGGAAATCAATAAAAAATCTTTTATTGACTCCGGAAACTATCATAGATGAATATCAGCGTCGTTTAAAATCCTATAAGACTGATTATGGGGCTGTTGTTATACAAAAAAATAATGAAGTTAATCGCTATAAAAGAGAGCGAATTAGGTTAATTGATCTTTTTCAAACAGGACTAGTGGAAAAAGATGAAATAGAAACTAAATTAAAAAATATCCGTGCAAAAATTGAGCAACTTGGTAATGAAATTAATTATCTAAACAACCAGGAAAAGGAATCAAAAAAGCTACTAACTGTAATTCGTAATTTAGATGACTTTTCCAGCAAAATAAATAAAAATTTAGATTCACATACTTTTGAAGAAAAAAGAAACATAGTGAAATTTTTAATCGAAGAGGTAGAGGTAGATACTGTGAGCGAAGAGATAAATGTAAAACATATTATTCCATTAGATTCTCAAATGTGTCAATTGCGTTCAGGGACTTATTACTGAGCCTTGCGGTGTACCTTGATCACTGCTACTAACAACACCATCCTTAGTTGCTCCAGCTTTTAAAAGCCTTCTTATTAGCCACATAAAATTCTTGTCTAATATTCTTTCTTCTAAACACCTTTGCAACCAATAATGATTTATGTTATCGAAAAATTTTCTAATATCAACTTCTACAACATAGTTAATTGGCTTTTTCATCACTACTTCATTTAAGGCTTTTATTACTGAATGACAGCTTAAGTTAGGACGAAATCCATAAGAGCATTTTAGAAAATCTTGTTCATATATTGCTTCTAACAATTTCTTCACTGCTAATTGCACTATTTTATCTTCAACTGTTGAAATACCAAGCCCTCGCTTTTCTCTGCTGTTAATTTTAGGTATATATACCATTCTAACTGCACTAGCTCTGTAGCTTCTATCTTTTAGTCTCTGCACAAGGTTTTCTACATTCTCCTCTAGATTCTTGCCATATTCTTCAACCGTTACTTCATCTATGCCACAAGCTCTGTTCTTTTTCAGCTCTTTGTAACATTTAATAAGATTCTCCTTATTTACATGATGCACAAGTGCTGTAAATTTTAGCTTCTTATCTTCCTTAGCTTTAGCAGATATAAGTTTAAGTTTACTTTCCATTCTACTCTCTAACCTCCGTGTATTAGTGAATTAAGCGTACTTACACTAACGCTATATTGCTGACCCCTTCCCCATGTACATGGCTTTCCCATGCTCAGAGTACTATGAGTCAGTCCGACTTCCATTGTATCATCCTTTAATTCTTGCTCTTAACAGCTTGTTTTAAAGTACTCACTTGCGTAAGAATACAATGGATCTCCTAGGTTCAGGTAAATTCCATCTTGTAGCGTGTCATGGCCTGCGACTCCGGTAGAGCAATAGTTGCTTGCCTTACCGCAACTACACATCCTGTTTTCCATGAAATGAAGCATGTCAACCTCTACGATATCGTATATTTCGGAGCTTATATCCTTCACTTGCGTTACAACCCACTACATCCCTCCTCTCAGCTTCACATAATTCGTTACCTCCATATATGTGAAATTTGGTTCTACGCTGTTGGCTAAACTTTACGTAGGTTGGATTTTCACCAACTGTAATTTACCCGCTTTGCCTAGCACCATCATTTTATTACCTATTAAATTAAGTAGGGTGTCATGCCACGGCTTGTACCTGCGTTGTTGCATGGATACCCAAAACGTCTTCGGTGTTATTCCCTCGAAAGCGTTGTTGCATGGATGGTTAAAATCGCTTAAAACTTGTCATATCGTGGCTTGACCCACTACTGTACGAATGTTGAAAAAAGGCTGTGTCATTCCGTGGCTACGACCACGGAATCCAGCTTATAATATCATAAAAAGATTCTAAAATAAGTCTAATATGGCTTTATTTTCCTGGATGCCGTGATCAAGTCACGGCATGACACAGCCTTTTTTCAACATTCGTACAGTAGTGGGCTTGACCACGGTATCCAGAAAAAATTAAAAAGCCTGACTGGATGCCGTGGTCAAGCCACGGCATGACATCGCGGTACTTTTTTCGATCCATGCAACAACGCCTTCGCTCGCTCGCAATGACGATACAACTATTGACACAGTATTACCTAAATTTGAATATTCCTATACGGCAGGTATAAATTTTTTACTTCCTGCGATAAGCCAACCGAGTTTTGCCCCTGACGATCATACATTTCGGCAATATGCAGCATAATTCCATGTTTTACCGAATGAGGAATATTGTTATCGTCAAAGCCGCTAATATATTCTACGGTCAGCTCCTTACTCGCCAATTCCTGCTTTAACCTTAAAATACCATTATCAAAAAAATAGCTACTAGCCTCTTGCTCTTTCCCTTGTATTGTTACCTTCAATATTTCTTTTATAGGCTGATATTTTAGAGCAAAATTATTTTTACCTTGAATGTTACAAATAAATTTTACATATTTTGAGATAAAATTTAGCTTAGTAAAATTTTCTGCTGCCGTGATTGCTGCATCAATTAGCCCTAATATTAAATCATCGTCATAACCGCCTTCAATTCGCATATAATTTTTTACTTGTTCTAAACTCCATATTTTTTGCGGAAATATTTTAATAATTTGAAAATTATTTTTGTGAAACATAGCGAATTCAACTCCTCCTTTGATGATGTCATTCCCGCGTAGCAATAGCTTTGTTGCATGGCTCGATAAAAGCAGCAGTATGTCATTCTAGCTAAAAGCGGGAATCTAGAAAAAACACTTTTAAGTCATTCTGAATTTATTTCAGGATCTCTTTTAATAGATGCTGAAACAAGTTCAGCATGACAAAAGAAAGCCTGGATTCCCGCTTTCGCGGGAATGACATCAAGAGCGGTTTTAACCATCCACGCAACAATGCCGCCACGGGGTGACAATTTAACCAAACAACCCAAGCTTAATAGCCTCAGGATTTACTACGTCGCCCCCTACTCTTTTTACTGCATAAAATTTAACAAAAGGCTTTTCAGTATAAGGATCACGCATAATATTAATGCCGCTGCGATCGACTATTTTATACGCTGCTTTAAAATCACCGATCGCAATAGCGCATGTATCTTTGCCGATCGGTTTCATATCCGAACAGCAAATAACCGGCACACCGAAAATAGTTTGTTTAAACGAATCGGAAAGTGATTGCTGCCAAATAAAATGCCCGTTATTATCTTTTAGTTTTTGTATTTCCGATAATGTCACACGATTCATTAACAACGTCGCATTCGCTAAATATTCTTCCTTAAGAGAATTAATAAAATCTAATAATTTTTCCAGAGTGACTTTGTTACCCATCTTAAATTTTTCTATTTTGTTATGGTCAGGCGATAAGATGCCTTTCGGTTTTTTTACTCCGTCACCGTTAATAAAAGCGTCATTCTCCATTTTGACAAAACTATCACGCAAACGCTCCGTTAGCCAATTTTCTACCCTAATCGTTGCATCGTCAAGCAATGCTTGGCTTGCTTTCGGCTGCGCATAAAGCTCATGCACAAAAATTCTTTGTTGTTTTAATTTTGCTGACGACGTTTCTTCTCTTAACTCCACATCACCGACCCAGCCACTGGTGAATTTGCCGTTTTCGCTTATCACGTCAAGGGCACTGGTAGAAATTGTTTCAATTGAAGCTATTTGCCTCATCGGCGAACGAGCATTAATCTCGCTAATAATGCTATTATATAAAGTTTGCAATATTAGCACGCCGCCTTCTTCGGCATTACTATTTAAAGATGATGATTTTTGCATTAGCAAGTCTTCGTTTCCTTTGCGTATATAATCAATAAAAGCAGTTTTATACTCGGTATCTTCGATATTTAAGCCGGTCGGTCTTGCTAGAAAATTTTGTATATTATGCATTTTTTCTTGCAACTCATTAATTTTCCGGGCATTAATTTGATCGGTGATTACATCTTTGGTTACTATATTTTGCTCCATATTATCCTCTTGTTTAGTGATATATAAAATTTTAGCATTATGGTTGGCAGGAAAAGTTACGATACTTACCTCCACAAGCTCCGCTTCGGTAATTACTCGTTGCTTTACTTCCTTATAATTTGACATTTTCACGTAAAACCCAATAGATAAGCCGTCTATTGCTCCTTGCTTTATTAACTCTATTGCTTCACTACCGGCTTTGACTTTATTGTTAATTACGGCTTCCATCTTTAGACCGTAATCATCTTCCGATAGATACGTAATAACCCCTATCGGTTTTTTGCTATCATGCTGCCAAAGAAATCTAACATTACTATGATTTACTGAAGCAAAAGCTCCTTTAACGATTAAATCGTTATGATGATCCGCAAGATTATAAACGCTTGCATAACCGACAATTACCACTTCATTATCGGTAGCCGACTTTATTATCATATTTTGGAAAGTTTGATTGCTATATATTATTTTTTTCATATATTACCTTTAATTGTAAAAGTGGCGTTGTTGCATGGCTCAAATTTTTGCAAAGTGTTTCGGTGTCATACCGTGGCTTGACCCACTACTGTACGAACGTTGAAAAAAGGCTGTGTCATGCCGTGACTTGATCACGGCATCCAGGAAAATAAAGCCATATTAGACTTATTTTAGAATCTTTTTATGATATTATAAGCTGGATTCCGTGGTCGTAGCCACGGAATGACAGAATTTTTACCTCTTTATTTAAACGTTCGTACAGTAGTGGGCTTGACCACGGTATCCAGAAAAATCTTAATAAAAAGACTGGATGCCGTGGTCAAGCCACGGCATGACACCGTACTTATAATAACCATAATACGGTAAATTATTAGCCATGCAACAAGGCTTGCAGCGGCTCGCAATGACGGATTTAGGTATTTTCTGAGCCATACAAAAAAAACCGTAAAAGCTAAAGATAATATATATGAAAAATGGATAGCACTAAGTGGTACAAGCAAAATACGTAAAAAATAGTTTGTACTTTGATATATTACATTATATTAATGGTATATACTGCTAATAAATGAAGGGTTAGAAATGTCACCCCGTGGCTTGACCACGGGATCCAGCCTTTTTATTAAAGGTTTTTCTGGATTCCCTGATCAAGTCGGCGTTGTTGCATGGCTGTTGTAAAGATGATTAGGAGTTTGTAAAAAAGGAAGAAAAAGAGAAGAGAGATTGAAAGAGTATAAAAGAGGTTGAAAGAGTAGAGTAGTTGCGCTATTAAGAAAGTATGATGAAAAAGTACAGACAACAGCGCAACTGGTCGTTATATAACCAGAAATTAAAGAAAATAGCAAGAATAGAATTTTTTATTTCCGAAGAGGCAATCGAAGGATGGCATTATAGAGGATATCGGAAGCCTGGAGGTAAAATAATATATAGCAAGCATGTAATAGAGTTATGCTTGTTAATGAAAGAATTTTATAAGCTAGCTTATAGGCAAACGGAAGGATTTGTAGAGTCAGTGTTAGAGAAGCTGGAAGTAAAATTAGCAATACCCGACTATACGACACTATCAAGAAGAGCTGGGAGTCTAAAGGTAAAAATACGAGACAAGAAGCAGCTAATAAATAGTAGAAAAGAAAGTATAACGGTAGCAATAGATTCAACAGGATTATCATTATATTGGTCGAGCGAATGGAGAAGGTTGAAACATAAAGAGAAGAAGCCCGGCTATGAGAAATGGCGGAAGCTGCATGTAGCAATTAATGTAGAAACTGGTGAGATATTAGAAGGGAAATATACAAAATCAACGGTTAATGATTGTGTAGAACTAGCGTCTCTTTTAGAAGCAATAGAAGAAGATATAACGGCAGTATGTGGGGATATGGCATATGATAGTGTGGACTGTCGGAAGGCAATTAAGCAATCAGGAGCAAGGCAGCTGATACCTCCAAAAAGAACAGCTAGAATATCTAGTAAGAATCGAAATATTAAGAAGGAAGATAGAGAAAAATTACAGGAAAGAGATGAAGCAATTAATTACATAAATTATAATAGTATAAACGGAGACAAGAGCCTTGCTCGCAAGTCTTGGAAGGAGAAAAGCGGTTATCATGCTCGCTCGTTGGTGGAGACTACGATGTGGCAAATCAAGAGTCATTGCCGCGATCGTTTAACCAATAAACGTGAAGATAGTAGGGCAACTCAGGCTAAAATTAAGTGCAAAGTTATCAATTTTATTAACGCCGCTTAACTTTTAGCGCCTCTTCCTTAACGAAGAGACTACTCTACTTGCGAGCCATGCAACAAAGCCGATCAAGTCACGGAATGACATCGAAGAAACTCTTAAACTCAAAACGCCCCTTAATAAAAAATCAAAACAATGCTCCTAAAGAAAATTTTTAAAGATTATCGATTATTTGAAATATTAATTTTAGGAGTAATTAGCGGGATGCCTATTGCTATAATTTTTTCTACGCTGGGAGTATGGCTTAAAGAGTCGGGAATCGACATTGCCGTTATTACCACCTTTGCCGTTGCAAGATTATCATATTCTTTAAAAGTATTTTGGTCGCCTTTAATCGATAGTTTTAAAGTGCCTTTGTTAAGTAAATTCGGTCACAGAAAAGGCTGGCTTATATTATGCAGTAGCCTAATCGCCCTAGTGTTAATTACTATGAGCAGCGTTAAACCCTCGGCTTCTTTAACTTTACTATATTTTTTAACGATAGCACTAGGATTTTTATCCGCCACATTTGATATTGCCGTTGATGCTCTTCGTATTGATAAGTTTGATCAAGAAACACAAAGTTTAGCGAGCGCAACTGCCGTACTCGGTTACCGAATCGGTATGCTTATTACCGGTGCCGGTGCTTTATATTTTACAGAAATAACCGGTGATGATTGGCAAGCAACATTTCTTGGGATGGGTATCATTTTTGCTATTGCAACAATTTTTATAATAACCGTAAAAGAAAAAGAATTGTTAAGAGAAAAAATTAATATTATTTCTTTTACGTCCTGGGTATACGCGGTAATTAATCCTTTTAAAGAATTTTTTACTCGAAAATTTGCGGTAACTATCCTCTTAGCGGTAATATTTTTTAAACTAGGCGATGCGATGCTTGGCGCTGTTGCCTCGCCCTTTTACATAGAACTAGGCTATACAAAAGGACAAATAGCCGTAATTGTTAAATTTTACGGACTGCTTGCAACGCTAATCGGCGGTTTTGCCGGCGGGATTGTAATGTATCGCCTTGGAAATTTCAAAGGGTTAATTATTACCGGCATAGCCCAAAGTCTTACACATTTTGCATTTATCTGGCTTAATCACCAAACGCCGTCTTTTGAAGCATTACTAGTTGCTATTTCTATAGAAAATTTTGCTTGTGCTATGGGAACTACTGCATTAACTGGCTATATCGGCAATTTATGTAATAAAAAATATTCCGCTACACAATATGCATTACTTAGTAGTGCTGCCTCTTTATGTAACAATACGGTCACTATTTATGCCGGCAAATTAGTAAATATACTAGGATGGGACGGGTTTTTTATATTAACTATAATTTTAGCCTTGCCTGGGCTTGCTATATTAGTTTATCTTAATAAGAAAGTAGAGTTGAGTTAATGTCATTCTAGTTCCTTGATCACGGCATCCAGTCTTGTCATGCTGAACTTGTTTCAGCATCTAATTAAAATATCCTGAAATAAATTCAGGATGACTATAATTTTTTACAAAAAAAAATTCTATGTTAAAAAAAACTTTATTATCTTTTATTGTTTTTATCGTAACTTTTATTGCGCCGATAAGCGAAGCGAAAAAAACTATCAAAATTTCGCCGAAACCCCCTATTCAAACTAGCTTAGTAGTTGATGCAAAAACCGGCAAGGTTTTACATGCTCAAAATGCTCAAATCAGAATTTATCCCGCTTCTCTAACAAAGCTTATGACTTTGTACTTAATGTTTGAAGCAATCGAAACCGGCAAGTTATCTCTAAATAAAAAATTAGTCGTATCAAAAAAAGCTGAAAACATGGCTCCGTGTAAACTTGGGTTAAAAGCCGGTGAGACTATTACCGTAAAAGAGGCAATTATAGCTTTAATCGTGAAATCCGCTAATGACGTCGCAGTAGCCGTAGCGGAGAATATGAAAGGCTCAGAAAAAGATTTCGCTCATTTAATGAATGTTCGCGCACATCAATTGGGCATGAAAGATACTTATTTTAAAAATGCTTCCGGCTGGCATGATCCTTTGCAAAAAACTACGGCCAGAGATCTTGCAAAATTAGCATTGGCATTACAAAAAAATTATCCTTCATTCTATCCTTTATTTTCAAAAACCAGTTTTGTTTTTAGAGGTAATACGGTATATGGTCATAATAAAATTACTCAAAATTATCAGGGTGCCAACGGATTAAAAACGGGTTATCATACCCCTGCCGGTTTTAATTTAGTAACTACTGCCTCTAGAAACGGCAAATCTTTAATCGCCGTAGTTACCGGCAGGAAAACTGCCCTTTCTCGAGATAAACAAATGATCGGGTTGTTAGATCAACATTTTAACGTTGCTCCATCTAAGCCTTCTATTAAACTTGCCTCTAATAATAAATCCAAAGCTAAGAAACTAGGAAAGAAAAAAGTTATACGTAGTTAAAAGTGTATTAGCACCTAGAACTGTGTCACCCCGTGGCTTGACCGGCGTTGCTGCATGGCTTGATCTTCCCCCGTCATTGCGAGGAGGGCATTGTTGCGTGGATGGTTAAAATCACTTAAAACTTGTCATCTAGTTGCTTGACCCACTACTGTACGAACGTTTAAATAAAGAGGTAAAAATTCTGTCATTCCGTGGCTACGACCACGGAATCCAGCTTATAATATCATAAAAAGATTCTAAAATAAGTCTAATATGGCTTTATTTTCCTGGATGCCGTGATCAAGTCACGGCATGACACAGCCTTTTTTCAACGTTCGTACAGTAGTGGGCTTAACCACGGTATCCAGAAAAAATTAAAAAGCCTAACCGGATACCGTGGTCAAGCAACTAGATGACAGTTTTAACCTTTTTCACAACAAATTCTTTATTTGTTCTTGTTGCAATTTTTCTTCTTGCTCCAATTTATCTAAAAATTTTTTATAAAAATTATCCGTTACATATGTAAGTTCCATATCAAAGCTAATCTCCGGGGCTTCAAGTATTATTGAACAATCACCGTCCGTAAAAGCAGCGCTTTTACTTCCTTCCGGCTTTATATCTTTTTTTATTAACGTATATTTACTTGTTAAAGCAGTATAAAATTCTTCAAATTTATTTTTATCGATTGTTAAAATTACGGCTTCTACAATGTTAAAATCATTACATATTACTAAAACCTGCGATATCTTTTCTAAATTAATATCTTTAATATCTATAAAATAATTATATCCTTGCCAATAATTAGATTCTTTTTTAGTAATTTTATATTTTTTCATTATGTCGGTTATCGTTGCTTTATTTAATTCGAGTCCGATAGGAACAGGTATTGCATAAGAATTTATATAAAAAAATATAACAAATACAAAAAATGAAATTTTAACAAACATGTGCATAATAGACTTATTTTATGCACCTTAAATAACATAAGTAATAGTAATTTACAATTAAAAATTGCTTAAAGAGTAATAATTAAAATTATTATTAATGAAAAAATGAAATTTTTGGTTATTATAAGTAGGTGTTGTTGCATGGATCAATTTCACTTCGTCATTGCGAGGAGGGACAAAGTCCCGACATGGCAATCTGGTTTTTGTCATGCTGAACTTGGTTCGGCGTTGTTGCATGGATGGTTAAAAACGCTCTCGGTGTTATTCCCGCGCAGGCGGGAATCCAGAAAAATACTTTTAAAGTCATCCTGAATTTATTTCAGAATATCTTTTAGTAGATGCTGAAACAAGTTCAGCATGACAAAAATGGATTCCCGCCTGCGCGGGAATGACATACTGCTGCTTTTATCGAGCCACGCAACAACGCCTTATAAGTATGACTCCGGATAAAACTTAATAAGCAGCCTATAAATATTATTTGCTATTTTTACTAAGATTCAGTAGGTTCTCTGACGGTTATAGATCATTTGATACAGCTAAATTCAGAAAGCTTCAGACAAGAGGAATTTAAGGGAGAGCTAAGCTACCGTACTAGAGTACGTGAGCACAGGCGAATCCAGAAAAATTCGCTTGTATCAAGCGATCGAGATGACGCTGTAGTTATTTTTGGCTTTTTTCATGATAATCTTTAGTATAGTTTTCTTTAAAACCATTTCCGTATTGCTAAGCGTAGTAATAGGCTTTTTAGCAGGTAAATACTCAAATGTTGAGAAAGATAGTATTTCTTCTTTATTATTCTATTTTATCTCACCTATAGTATTTTTTACCATTCCAGCTAGTACTACCCTTACACTTTCTGCCTTAAGCGTTACGGTCGTGACGTTTATCATTGCTACTTTGCTATCGCTATTTTCTTATTATTTCTTCGGTAAATTCTGGCAAGATCATACACGTAACATTATAGCATTATCGGCAGGCACGGCAAATGGAGGTTATTTTATGCTGCCGATAGCTGCCGCTCTATTTGACGATTATACTTTATAGGTATCTATATGATGGCGGTAATAGGCGTGAATATTTATGAATCTTCGATTGGGTTTTATATTTGCATGCGAAGTTTTGCTAATACTACGGATAGTATTTTAAAAGTAATAAAACTTCCTATTTTAAACGCTTTTTTATTAGGATGCTTATTTAGTTTTTGCGGTCTTACTTTACCGGATTTTTTAGATGATTTTTTGTATAATATGAGAGGGGCCTTTTCTATACTAGGCATGGTTATGGTCGGTCTTGCCCTATCAAGCCTTAAAAAATTTGAAATAGATATAAAATTTACTCTTGCTACTTTCACGGCAAAATTTTTATTTTATCCACTCGGCGTAGGTATTTTTATTTTATTTGATCATTTTATTACCGGATGGTATAATAATGATCATTATAATGCTTTAAAGCTGCTTTCTACGGCACCGCTTGCCGCGAACACTATAGTTATAGCCAACTTACAAAAATTTTATCCCGAGAAAGTGGCAGCTACAGTTTTTTTATCTCTACTTTTCGTAGTAATATATATGCCGACTATGGTAAGTATATTTTTAAATAATTTAAATTAACCTTTTAAAATAAGATTTTAAAAATATCGGTAGCATAAATGCAAACAAATTCAATCAAAATCGGTCCTTATATTAATTGGCTATCTGCGCAATATATTCCGCCGCACAAAATTTCTTATCTTGAATTCGGTAACCATAAAAACCCTAACATAATAGTGTGCGCACATGGTTTAACTAGAAATGCTCATGATTTCGATAAAATTGCCGAAGGGTTAAGTAATAACTTTAGAGTGATTGCTTTAAGTTATCCGGGACGCGGCGATAGCGAAAATTTTGAAATGAATAAGCATTATAATTATCATGTCTATGTTAAAGATACTTTGCTTTTTCTAAAAAAATTAAATATCAAAAGACCTATTTGGCTTGGCACCTCAATGGGTGGTATAATCGGTATGGTACTTGCAAGTAAATATAAGAATATTTTTAAAGCTATGATATTAAACGATATCGGTCCGTTTATTTCTTCAGCTCCTTTGGTTAAAATCGGCAAATATGCTAAAAAAACTGTTATTTTTGATGATTTAGATAGTGCAAAACAACATTTAAAGGTTATTTATTCCCAAATCGGCATTAATAACGAAGAAGATTGGAATTATCTAACTAAATATAGTGTTATCCCTACACTCGGCGGCAAATATAAAATGAATTACGATTCCGGCATAGTTCATAGCATGGCAATTGATGATACTAAATCAAAAGATGTTAATATGTGGATGATATGGCACAGAATAGTATGCAAATTACTAGTTATTCATGGAGTAAAATCTGATATTTTGACCAAATCCACTATTGAAGAAATGCAAAAAACAAAAAACTTTGATCTTTATGAAGTAAGCTATGCAGGTCATACTCCTTCTTTAATGAATGTTGATCAAATTAATTATATAAAATCATGGTTGGAAAAGGTTTAGTATACTCTATGGTTATTATAATATGGTTGTTACAAGTACGGCGTCATACCGTGGTCAAGCCCACTATTGTACGAACGTTGAAAAAAGGCTGTGTCATGCCGTGACTTGATCACGGTATCCAGGAAAATAAAGCCATATTAGACTTATTTTAGAATCTTTTTATGATATTATAAGCCGGATTCCGTGGTCGTAGCCGGCGTTGTTGCATGGATCGAAAATTGCCATGAAAAGGGTGTCATTCCCGCGTAGGCGGGAATCCAGCTTTTTTTGTCATGCTGAACTTGTTTCAGCATCTATTGAAAAAGATCCTGAAATAAATTCAGGATGACTATAATTTTCTGGATTCCCGCCTGCGCGGGAATGACACCGAGGGCGTTTTTAACCGTCCATGCAACAACGCCGTCGTAGCCACGGAATGACAGAATTTTTACCTCTTTATTTAAACGTTCGTACAGTAGTGGGTCAAGCCACGGTATGACACCAAACGTTTTACAAAAATTCAAGCCATACAACAATCCTAATAAAACAACAAAATACATATTATGACAATTACAACTAAAATATTAATAATAGGTTCAGGACCTGCAGGACTTAGCGCAGCAATTTATACGGCAAGGGCAGCCTTAAAACCGATATTAATCCACGGCAGTCAACCTGGCGGGCAGCTTACTATTACTACCGATGTTGAAAATTATCCAGGCTTTGCGGAAAGCGTGCAAGGACCGTGGCTTATGGAACAAATGACGCTGCAGGCAAAGAATGTCGGTACTGAGATTATAACCGATTATGTTGCAAAAGTTGATTTATCGAAAAGACCTTTTTTAGTTTTTACCGGCTCAGGCACGGAATACGAAGCAGAGAGTATAATTATTTGTACCGGTGCGGAAGCGAGATGGCTTAATATTCCTTCAGAAAAAAAATTTCAAGGATTTGGCGTATCGGCTTGTGCTACTTGTGACGGGTTTTTCTTTAAAAAGCAGGAAGTAATAGTAGTAGGCGGAGGCAATAGTGCCGTTGAAGAAGCATTATATTTAACTAACCATGCAAGTAAAGTTACCGTAATACATCGCCGTAACAATTTTAGAGCCGAAAAAATATTACAAGAAAGGTTATTTCAAAATCCAAAAATATCGGTGATTTGGGATCATATCGCCCATGAAATAATCGGTAGCGAAAATCCAAATGCGGTCACGGGTGTAAAAATTCAAAATGTTCATACTAAAGAGATAAGCTTAATTAATTGTAGCGGGGTATTTATAGCTATCGGTCATAAACCTAATACTAATTTATTCAAAGGACAAATTGAAATGGATAGCGATGATTATATTATCACTAAACCGAATTCAACTAAGACTAATATAGAAGGAGTTTTTGCCGCCGGCGACGTACAAGATAAAATTTTTAGGCAAGCGGTTACCGCCGCAGGAACCGGTTGTATGGCTGCCCTTGAAGCAGAAAAATTTTTAAATAGGTGATGTTATTTTCGTATAATATTGGTGTGTGGATACCCCAAACGTCATTGCCGCGCTCCTTTTAGTCGCGGCGTTGTTGCATGGCTCGAAAATTAATAAAAAACCCGTCATTGCGAAGCCACGAAGCGGCTGCGGCAATCCAGGCTATCCCGAATGTAATGAGGGATTTAATTAGAATACTAAACAAGTTTAGTATAAAAATATGTTTATACTTGATTGCCACGTCGGCATAAATGCCTCCTCGCAATGACGATTCTGGTAGCCATGCAACAACGCCTTTAGTCGCTCGCAATGACGATTTTGGGTATTATGAAGATAACAAAGACTAATTTTGAAAGTAAAAATATAAAATGGCACGCAATAAAGTTAATAATGAATCAAAAATAGTAAATCTTTCTAATAAGGAGGAAGATAAAGCCCTACCTGTACCTAGAACTTTACCGTCAAATGTTCAAGCCGAACAAATGCTACTCGGAGCAATTTTAACTAATCACGATTCTTTAAACTACGTATCGGAATTTTTGCGCGTCGAACATTTCTTAGAGCCTATTCATCAAAAAATTTATAATGCAATTGAAGTAATTACCGAAAAAGGCTTAATAGCCACTCCTATAACTCTTCGTAGCATGCTACACCAAGATGTTTTATTTCAAGAAATAGCAGGAGTCGAATATCTTACCAAGCTAGTGACCCTGGCGATGATGGTAATAAATCCGTTAGATTACGGCAAAATAATATATGATTTGGCGTTAAGACGTAACTTAATCCAAATCGGTGAAGAAGTAGTAAATAACGCTTATAATGCTTCTTTAGATTTGGATGCGCCTCAGCAAATTGAACATGCGGAAGTAAAGCTTTATAATTTAGCAAGTGAAGGAATAAATGAAAAAAGCTTTATAAAAATAGGTACGCCTATTTCTGAGTCGTTAGCTAGTATTAATAGAGCTATGAAAAATAGCGATCACGTAATAGGCGTCCCTACCGGTTTGAGTGATTTAGATCAAACATTATCAGGGTTTCATAATTCAGATCTTATAATTCTTGCCGGTCGCCCTTCAATGGGTAAAACGGCATTTGCCGTAAATCTAGCAATTAATGCCTGCAAAGCAATGCAGTTAAAAAATACCAAACAACAGGAAGAAATGCAGTCCGTAGGTTTTTTCTCGTTGGAAATGTCTTCGGAACAACTTACCACGCGTTTGCTGTCAATGCATACGGAAATTAATTCTTCTGCGCTACGTACCGGACATCTTAACGAAGAGAATTATAATAATCTCCGCACTGAGGCGGCAAAATTATCTGAATTACCGTTTTTTATCGATGATAGCGCAGCTTTGTCAATTTCCGCTATTCGCACACGCGCAAGGAAAATGAAACGAAAGCATAATCTTGGAATATTATTTATAGATTACCTGCAATTAATTAGAGGAGTCGGTAAATCCGAAAATAGGGTAAACGAAATTTCAGAGATTACCCAAGGTTTAAAAGCAATAGCCAAGGAGTTAAATATACCGGTTATCGCTTTATCTCAACTATCGAGAGCCGTGGAGCTTAGAGAAGATAAAAGACCGATGTTATCAGACCTTAGAGAATCAGGAACGATTGAACAAGATTCGGATATAGTAATGTTTATTTACCGTGAAGAATATTATTTAACAAGAAAAGAACCGTCTGTAGGTGATGTAAAACACCTTGAATGGCAAGAGAAACTTAATAAAGTTTATAATATTGCCGATATTATAATAGCCAAACATCGTAACGGCAGAGTCGGCAATGTGCAGCTTCATTATGATAGCCAATATTCTAAATTCAGTAATTTAGCAAAAAATCTTTAAGCACTATTATTTAAATCTTGGAAACTAACGTAAGTTGCCGGTTAGACTTTCGCTGTCATTCCCGCGCAGGGGCGTTGTTGCATGGATCGAATTTTTGATGTCATTCCCGTAAAAACGGGAATCTAGCCTTTCTTTTGTCATGCTGAACTTGTTTCAGCATCTTATTGTAATTAAGTAGAAGCGAGCATCAAGAGATTCATGGGATAGGCTCAGTATTTAAAGAAATATTTGGTAAATAAAAGAGGTGAAATTATGGAAAAATATGATTATTTAAAGAAATATATAACAAATGAAGATAATAATAGTGAAGCTAATACATTTTATATTATTTCAAAAGAAGAAGTACAAAAAGAAGAAATAAGAATAGGCTTTAGATTTCCGGATGCTTTAAAAGATTTTTGGTATGCAGTAGGATATGGGTTTTTAACTGCATCAATTAACAATGATCATACTTCAGACTATATTAATAGAATATCTTCCCCCGATCAAATAGCCTCAATAATTCTTGAGGAAGAAGATGCACCAATAATTCCTGGGGTTTCTGAATATTTTGAAGAAGGAGATATACCATTTTTTGAGATAATGATCTGTCAACAGTTTTCCGGACAGTTTTTTACGCACATTTTTGTATTTTTTCGTATTGTACTGGTGATAGATAATCGTTAGCAGAATGCATTCTTATACGATTATAAAATACCTCTATATATTCAAATATAGCATGTTTTGCTTCCTCCCTAGTTTTAAATTTATGTTGATAAATTAATTCTGTTTTTATAGTATGAAAAAAGCTTTCAGCAACAGCATTATCCCAGCAATTTCCTTTACGACTCATACTCTGTATAATACCATGTTGTTTTATAAGTTTTAAATGATTATCAGAACAATATTGGCTACCTCTATCAGTATGCCAAATAAGCTTTTTAGGTGGTTTACGTTGCCATATTGCCATTAGCAAAGCATTATTAACTAAATCAGCTTTCATATTACTATTCATTGACCAGCCTATTACTTTTCTAGAAAATAGATCAATAACTGTTGCTAAATATAACCATCCTTCTCCAGTTGGGATATAGGTGATATCACCAACCCAATAACAATTAACATTAGAAACTTTAAACTGTCTATCCAATAAATTAGGAGCAACTTGCTTATTATGCTTAGAATCAGTAGTTGCTTTAAATTTATACTTAGTTTTACATACTAAGCCAGCTTCATTCATTAGTCTTGTAATTCTCCTACGACTAACAATTATGCCTTGCCTCAACAAAGCCTTTTTAATGGGTCTAGATCCATAATTTCGTCTACCTTCCTGAAAAATAGCTCTAACCTTACAGGTTAATTCTCTATTTTCTTTATCCCTATTGCATCCAGGGTTATTTAACCACTCATAATAACCGCTACGTGATACCTTCATACATTTGCACATAATTGCAATTGAGAAATCATCTTGATGCTTCTTTATCCATGCATACCTTACAGGGACTCTTTTGCAAAGTACGCTGCAGCCTTTTTTAGTATATCACGCTCCTGTGTTACTATCACCAGCTCTTTCTTTAATCTTTTTAATTCATCATACAGATGTTCATCTGTTCTTGTTATTGATTCTTCAAATTGTTTAGAATATTTATCTATCCAACTATATAAAGTATTCTTACTGATACCTAATTCTTTTGCAGTCTGAATAACAGGTCGCTTCGATTCAGTTGCCAATTTAACTGCTGATTCTTTAAATTCACTAGAATACATTTTTGTTTTTGTCATACTGTATTTCCTTTCTGTTAATATTGTCTCATACTAACTGTCCGGAATACTATAGCCACATCAATAATGAATAGTTCCTGTTTTTTAGTTATGAAGAGAGATACTGATAAACCGGATATGGTATATGATATGTTGGGCGGTGAAATAGACCATTTTGAGAAATTTATTTGGCGATTATATCATGAATCTCCTATTTATTATGAAGCAATAATAAGTAAAAACTTAGATAATTTAGAGAAAAAAAGTTAGTACTCCACAATGCAGAGGGATTGAAAAAAGAGAATATATTGATGAATACGCAGTCAGGTCAAGAGCCTTATGGTCTGGCGATAAAGCTAGTTGAGATTTCCGGTCCTGTGAGCTTTAATAATAGCGGCATAATAGATCCTGAAATAAATTCAGGATGACGTTAAAAGTATTTTTCCGGATTCCCGTTTTCACGAGAATGACATAGAATATGCTTTAACCTATCCACGCAACAATGCCTCCTCGCAATGACGATGTTTTTGTAACGATTCCAATCTACTCAACAAGGCTGAACTAAAATAACATCGAAAGTAATTCTAAGCGGTAACTCACATTAAACTAATTTTCTTGCACAAATTTATTATTTGCTCACTATATTTTTGTTTACGTAAATATCGACTTTTTAGCTTTAGATTCTTAAAATCTTCTGCCGTTACCGGCAATGCTTGACAAAGCTTTATTAAATCTTCATCTATAATAAAATGTCTACGAGGAATATTTATTTGCTTTACTTGCTCTTCACGATATCTAGCAAGAATTTGCATTTTAGCAATAAATTCGCTTGATTCTCTTCTAAATCTAACTTTTTGCCAAGCATCTGCAGGTTTGACAAAATAGTTTTTAATATTAAGTAAATATTGCAGTTGAGTATTATATTCTTTTATTAAATTATTTTCGGTAATTATCTTATATAATTCTTTATAAATTACCTCCAGATATTCTAAATCCTGCATTGCGTAATTTAACATTTCTTCTTTTATCGGACGTTTTAACCAATTGGATTTTTGACAAGTTTTATCGATTTTTACATCATAAATTTTATAGCAAAGATCATCATAGCTTAGTTGCTTACCGAAACCGCAAATATCGGCGGCAATTTGAATATCAAAGATATTACAAGGCAACACCCCGAATAAATAATAAAAAATCTCCAAATCTTCGCGAGGAGCATGAAATAATTTAAGGATTTTATCGTTAATTAATATCTGATTAAAAACGGCAAGGTCTAGGTTACTTAAGCCGTCAATTATAGCGCTATAACTTCCGGCTTTAACTTGAATAATACTTAACTTAGCATAATAAGTATTACGGCGTGAGAATTCCGTATCAATACTTATTATATCAATATTAGACAGCCTAGCGCAAAACTCATCTAATATTTTTTGATTATCAATAATCAGCATAAATTTGGGAATTTATTAAGAATCGGTATTGCGTGAAACCGAGAGGATTTGAACCTCCGACCTAGCGATTAGGAATCGCTCGCTCTATCCAACTGAGCTACGGCTTCTTACACACATTTTATAACATAGGCAGTAGAGTCAAACAAGGGATATTTGTTAATAATAAATATATTCGTTATTTTGCATATTTTAGCTTGCTTTTTAGTTAGTTGTTTTTTATATTCAAGTTTCGCTTATTATTTAAGTTAAGCGGGTGTAGCTCAGGGGTAGAGCGCTACCTTGCCAAGGTCGAAGTCGAGGGTTCAAATCCCTTCACCCGCTCCAGATATTTATTTAGTTCGTATTATAATTATTATAAGGTGTCAAGCCACGGCATGACACCGAGCCATATAAGCCACCTATCCCTTTCCTATGTAAAATTTTCGTTTATTTTCCCTTGCATAAAAACTATTCAGAAGCTATTTTTAACATACTAAAATTTAAAATATGTAGAGGGAAATATGTCGTCTAACGAAACTAATACAGCAAATAATAGCGATATAATAGAAATACAGGAAACGGAAGTCGTGCCGGTAGAAACGGCACAAGCTCCGTCAGGATGGACTAGCTTGATCCCGATGGTGTTAATTTTCGCGGTATTTTATTTTTTATTACTTCGCCCGCAAGAAAAACGCCGCCGTCAAAGAGAAAGTTTAGTTAGCGACGTAAAAAAAGGTGAAGAGATTTTAACAAATAGCGGTATTTTCGGAACAGTCAGTAAAGTTAACGATACGGATAATAAAATTGAAGTTGAAATAGCTAAAGACGTCCATATTAAAATCTTAAAAAGCGCAATTGTTGATATTACCAGTCGCCCGAAAGAAATTAAAACCAACAAGAAAGATATTAATAAAAAAGATAAGAAGGTAATCAGTGCAAAATCTTCCTAAAGGGAAAATTTTTCTTTCTATTATATGTACAATAATTGCGATTATCTGCGCTTTGCCTAATTTTATAGCGGTAAATTCTAGATTTTTACCGCATAATACGGTGAATTTAGGACTCGATCTCCGAGGCGGAGCGCATCTATTATTAGACGTAGATTTTGATAGTTATTTAAACGACTCGATGGATAATTTAGCCGATACTTTACGAAAATCTTTTCGAGAAGATAAAATAGGTTATAAAAATCTTACAATTAGACAAAATATTCTGCAATTAGAATTGCGTAACTCTGAAGAATTGAAACTAGTCAAAAACATCGTTAATAAAATCGATTCTGAAATTACTATTGACTATGAAGATAATAAACTTAAGCTTAGCTATAGCGATGCAAAATTAGATCATCTTCTTAATGAAGTAGTCGATCAATCTATTGAGGTTGTTCGGATGCGGGTTGACAGTACCGGCACAAAAGAACCTACCTTGCATAGACAAGGCGATAAGCATATATTATTGCAAGTACCGGGCGAGGAAGACCCGACTCACTTAAAAAATATCTTAGGCAAAACGGCAAAACTAACTTTTCATTTAGTCGATGAAACGGCAAATATAGAAGAAGCGGTTAAGGGGCATGTGCCTAGCGGCTCGATTTTAGTGAAAGGAGAAAGCGAGAATAATCAAGAATATTATGTAGTTATCAAGAAAAAAGCTATTTTAGGCGGTGATCAACTGACTAATGCTTCAGCCTCTTTTAATCAAAATTCACAGCCGGTGGTGGCTTTTTCCTTCAATAATTTAGGTAGTAAATTATTCGGCGAAATAACTAAAAATAATGCCGGTAAACGTTTGGCTATCGTGCTGGATAATAAATTACTTAGCGCACCGGTAATAAATGAGCCGATTTTAGGCGGTAACGGCATAATTTCCGGTAATTTCACCGTCGAATCGGCAAATGAATTATCCTTATTACTTAGAGCCGGTTCACTCCCTGCCCCGCTAAAAATAATAGAAGAAAGAAGTATCGGTCCGAATCTCGGCGCTGATTCTATCGAAGCCGGTAAAAAAGCCGGGATTATCGGCTTTATTGCCGTAGTAATATTTATGATTTGGTCATACGGTGTGTTAGGACTGTTTGCTAATATTGCCTTAAGCATTGCAATGCTATATATTTTAGCATTATTGTCTCTTTTTCAGGCAACATTAACGTTACCCGGAATTGCCGGCATAATATTAACGATCGGCATGGCAGTTGATGCTAACGTATTAATTTATGAAAGAATCAAAGAAGAGCTACGCAAAGGAGCTTCAAATCTTTATTCAATCAAAATAGGTTTTGAATCTGCTTTTGCTACTATTCTTGATTCCAATATTACGACCTTGATCGTCGCCTTTTTACTTTACATATTCGGTGTCGGAGCAATAAAAGGCTTCGCGGTTACGCTAACAATCGGTATTATTTCTTCGATGTTCTCGGCAATTATTATTACCAAATTACTAGTAGATATTTGGGTTAAATATTATAAGCCTCGAAAATTAGGGTTGTAATTTATACTGTATAACTTGCAGGATTTGGACTGATGTCATTCCTACGCGACAATAGCCTTGTTGCATGGCTCATAATTTACCGCATTATAGTTATTACAAGTATGGTGTCATACCGAGGCCCCTCCCACGGTATCCGGAAAAAGCCTTAATAAAAAGACTGGATGCCGTGGTCAAGCCGGCGTTGTTGCATGGATCGAAAATTGCTATATTTTGGGTATTCTTTAAAAGTACCGCGATGTCATGCCGTGGCTTGACCACGGCATCCAGTCAGGCTTTTTAATTTTTTCTGGATACCGTGGTCAAGCCACGGTATGACAAGTTTTAAGCGTTTTTAACCATCCATGCAACAACGCGCCTGCGCAGGAATGACACCGAGGGCGTTTTTAACCATCCATGCAACAAAGCCGGTCAAGCAACTAGATGACACCGCGGTACTTTTAAAGAATACCGAAATATAGCAATTTTCGTTCCACGCAACAATACCGCGTAGAAATAACTTCAGAAAAAAATCATAGATATGCAACGTTGCGGATGGGCTAAAAGTGAATTAGATATTCTTTATCATGATTTAGAATGGGGGAATCCTGTCTATTATGATCAAAAGTTATTTGAGTTTATTATACTTGAAACTGCTCAAGCCGGTCTTAGCTGGTCAACTATTTTAAAAAAGCAAGAAAATTATCGCAACGCCTATGATAATTTCGATTTTGTTAAAGTAGCCGCTTACAACGATACAAAAAAACATTTATTATTACAAAATTCCGGTATTATACGGAATAAGCTGAAAATTGAAGCATCAATTAGTAATGCGCAAGTTTTTCTACAAATTAGAAATGAATTTAAAAGCTTTAGTAATTATATTTGGCACTTTACACAGGGTGAAGTTATTTATAATAATTTTAATATGCTATCGGATATTCCGACTCAAACAGACCTATCTTTAATAATTAGCAAAGACTTAAAAGCTAGAGGCTTTAAGTTTTTTGGTCCTGTTACTTGCTACGCATTTTTGCAAGCAATCGGTGTAGTTAACGATCATATTACTTCTTGTTTCCGATTTTTAAAACCATAAGAGAAAAGATAATGTCTAATAAATCACAGTTTAAAGGATGGAAGTTTTTAAAAGGTAAAGAAGGAGGAGCTAACGAATCCGGAGAGTATGGCGGTGTGTATGAAAGCATAGACGGCGAAACCAAAGCCATGATAAAAAAAGAGGGCTTACCTGCAAAAAATATATCGGAATTTTTAGGCTCAAAAATTTTTGAAGCAATAAGCCCGGGTAACGGCGCACAAGTTTCTATCATTGCTCCGAATCGGTTAGAAGATAAAATATCTCGCGGAGAAAAATCAAAAAATACCGATTCTAATATCTATGTAAAATCTGAATTCTTTAAAAATTATAGCAACGACATGCATGTTGACATGGATAAATATATGTCTCCTGCAACTAAACCAAATTCTTGGTTTAGAAAAGACGGCGGCAGACCTCTTTTTATGGGAACAAGAAACTTAGTACATAGAACTTATGACAAAGCATTTGAACAACTTAAATATCAAGGTTTTGAAAAAGTTATGCCGGCAAGTTTATTAATCGGTGATTTTGATATCCATGCCGGTAATATAGGAATTATTAGAGATACTAAAACCTCTAACCTTTTACCCCAAATGGTGCGAATAGATTTTGCCGGCAGCCTTGATAAATTAACAAATAAGATTCATCCTAATTCCAGAATGAAACACCTGCCCGGCTTTGGTCCTACCAACCATTTTAGAGAATTTCCGTCATATCTCCGAAGCAATAACCCTAAATTTGCCGATAGTTTGCTAGCAGCTTCCAAAAATAATCTAGATAGCACTATAGATAAAAGTTTTGAAGAAATGTCTAAATATTATAGCAACGACGCCCTAGTTGCTTGGGCAAAACAAGCAATGCCTAAAATATTTAACGATAAAAAACCACAAGAAGTTACGCCGGAAGAAATTAAAAATTCCTTTAAAACTATTATTAAAAAGAGACAAGAATCATTAAAAGAATACGGCTTAGAAGTTAAATTAAGCACTTTAATAACTAAAAAATTTACTTCTCCTTACTATCAAATAGATGAAAAACAGTTAAAAATATTAATTCAAGAATATCCCGACCATTTTGAGAAAATTATTAATTATGAAAAAGGAAAAAAAGGCGGGAAAAAACTTAAATTAAGTGATAAATCCCTTCGAGGTATTTTTCTTAAAAAAAGTAGTGTCGAGAAGCATTTAATAGAAAAAATTGCCGATTTAAGAAAATCTATTAAAACAGAAATAATATTAAACTTAACTAGAAAAATTGAAGAACTAGAAGGAAAACTAAAACAAAGAGTAACAGAAGACAATAAAGTTACTACATCCAAAATTTCTAAGCTAAGTCGAGATATTATTAATCAGAAAGCAAATAATCTCCTTAGCGTATTACAAGAAAATATTTTAAATAAGCAGCAAGCAATATTAGCTGCTTTTCAAAAAAAATTCGGTGAGAATAAAATAAAAGACAATTATCTTATACAAAAAGATTTTGAGAATAAAATCAATAGCTTAGAGATATCAGGATATAAAAAACTTCTTGCGGCAGCTGATTTCCGGCCCATAAATTGGGATAGAGTAAAAACCACAAATAAAGAATCTATTAAAACAAAAACCATAAAAAAAGATGATAAAGAATTATTTACTTTAACTGAAACAGCTATAAATATTCCAATTAATATTACCGAGAATGATGAAGAAAAAACTATCTTTATTCATAGAAAAATAGATTTTCCTATAAATATCGATTCTCCTGAAACCTCTATTAATCTTTCTTTAGTTTTGCAGGATCATCACGGTCAAAATATGCTGCTAAGTAAAGCAGTTTACTTTACCGTTCATTACAATGAGCAAGGGCAGCTTATAAAGTTAAGTAATCCACTTGGTTTAAAATTTTCCGGCACAGATAAAAATGCAATAGGTTATATTGAGCGAGAAGGTAATATTTATACTTTACCGGTAACTAAAGGTAAATATGAAGAAATGAAGAGAGAAATTGAAAAAAATAAAAACATTAATAAGGACATCAAAAAATCAATAGAGCCTTTATCGGTAGATTTTCTTTCTACAACCGATTTAGAAATTATACAAAAAGTAAGCGACACTATTACTGCAAAGAAAAATAATACCTACTCTTCTACAATATCTATGACACCTAACAAAAAGGCAAATAGGGGCAAAGGATAAAATATAATCCTTACCCTAAAAGCCACCAATTCTTCAAACCGGCGGTATAGGTGTAAACAAAGATGAACTCCATAATTGCCAAATCAATACAATAAATACCGATAGTATGGCGACTTATCCATTTTAAGTTTATTATAGTTTTTTGAGTAAAATCTCTTGTTACCATCAATATATAGACAGTGATTGATAAAATAATCGTCAAAATAATATAAGCGTCGGACAAATTAAAACCGGTCACCGTATGCAATAACGAAATCACTAGCGAGACAAAAACACAAAGCCGCAAATTCAACGGATCATGTTTGGCAATATACCCCAGCACCATAACAGCAATCACGACGGTACCGTAGTCAATAAGAAACCAGCTAACGCACCATAACATCGCAAGCACTACGGCATGACAATAACCGCAATAAAAGAAGTTATTTAAGTCATTGCGAAAATAGTAAAGATACCATTGCCCTAAATAAATAGGAATTAAAATATTGGCGGTAAGAAATTGGTTAAATAATATAGTAGTATATATCTGTAACAAAACACCGAATATTATTATTTTATGTTTTGGCTTATCATGAAAATTATATCCGGCAAAAAAGCAAAAAACCGGCATACTTATCCGCCCGATAACTCTCATAACCGTCACTTCAGGATATAAGTAAAGCCCCGCATGATCGATGATCATCGCTATAATAGCCAAGCTCTTTAACAAATCTTGGTAATTTGATTCATTTTTATTGGTTGTAATCATTTTAGTTATCTTTCTTAAGTGAGCGGTATAATTGTGGATCGAAACCACATTTAAAAAAATCGTCATTGCGAGGAGGCATAGGCGTTGTTGCATGGCTAATAATTTACCGTATTATGGTTATTATAAGTACGGTGTCATGCCGTGGTCAAGCCCACTACTGTACGAACGTTTAAATAAAGAGGTAAAAATTCTGTCATTCCGTGGCTACGACCACGGAATCCAGCTTTATAATATCATAAAAAGATTCTAAAATAAGTCTAATATGGCTTTATTTTCCTGGATGCCGTGATCAAGTCACGGCATGACACAGCCTTTTTTCAACGTTCGTACAGTAGTGGGTCAAGCCACGGCATGACACCGAAACACTTTGCAAAAATTCGAGCCATGCAGCAAAGCCTACGGCTCCTTGCAATGACTATCCCCGGAGTAATGTAACTTAAATAAAAAAGCCAAACCGAAAAAAACAGTTATGCCGGCTAAAATAGTTCCGCCTAAAGCAAAAATTTTAACTAATAAATATTCAGAATAAAAATATTCTTGATAACAAGATTTTATTAGCCAAATTACTAAAATCATTATTAAACAATTAGCTAAGATTTTATAACAAAAAATTTTTACTTCAGACTCTATATAAAATTTATTTTGTTTTTTACTATAACTATATAATAGCCATAAATTATACCATGCCGCTACGGAAGTTCCAACAGCAATCCCGATATGTTTTAAAGGAACCATTAAAATGATATTAAGCAATGTGTTAACGATAAGTGAGTATAAAGTTATCTTAAGCGGAGTTTTAGTATCTCCGTTAGCATAAAAAATAGGAGTCAAAATTTTTGCTAAGATAAAAGCCGGAAGACCCAGCGCAAAAGCAGAAATCGCCTCTGCGGTATAAATTGTATCTTGCGGGGTAAAAAGCCCTCGCTCATAAATTATATGAATTATAGGATGCGATAAAATAATAATACCGAAAGTAGCAGGCAGGGATAGTAACAACCCCATTTTAATTGCGTTATTTTGAATTTTGACAGCTGCCTTAAAATCATTTAACTTATAGACTCTGGATAATTCCGGCAATAATATAGTAGCAAAACTAGTACCTATTATCGACAGTGGGAATTGATATATTCTATCGGCATATGATAATATGGAAATTGCTCCTTCGATAAAACTAGCGAGAGACTGAGAAATAAAAAGATTTAATTGTTGAACGCCTGAGCTAATAGCCGCCGGTCCCATATTAATTAAAAACTTTTTTACATCCTTATCTTGGGGTTTAAAAACTAACGGAAAAACTAAGCCGGCTCTTTTTACACAAATAAACATAAACGAAACTTGTAATATACCCGCAATTATTAAAGACATACTTATTGCTATTACGGATTCTAAATAATTATCTAGCCATAAAGTACAAATTATTACGCAGATGCTTAGAATGCTAGGGACAAAAGCAAAGGCGGCAAATTTCTTTACCGAATTTAAAATTCCGCCAAACAAAGCAGTTATAGAGATAAATATCAAATACGGCATAGTAATACGGCACAGCAAAACCGTCAGAGTAAATTTTTCCGCGTTGCCGTGAAAGCCGGGAGCGATAATAAACATTAGCGAGGGCATAAAAATTTGCATTAATACTATTAAAATTATTAAAGTTAATAATAAAATAGTAAAAACCTCACCGGTAAAATAGCTAGCAGCCTTTTTTGAGGTTAACATTTTCTCGTTAAAGATCGGAACAAATACGTTTGAAAGCGCTCCTTCGGCAAAAATTCGTCTAAATAAATTTGGAAGTTTAAAAGCCACGTTAACGCCGTCGGCAATATTTGTCGAACCGAATAATGAAGCAATAAATAACTCCCGCGCTAGACCGAAAATACGAGAAATTAACGTAAAAAAAGCTACTATAATCCCTGAACGAAATAAGCTCACTGTGTGTTTCTCATAAGTAGCTTAACTCTTGACGTGTAACCTTATTTTGTTCTATCTCGTTTATAGCTTTATTTAAGCACTTAAAATTGGGGGGACCGGCCATTAAATAAGCTGTTTCTTCATATGATTTGAAATCTTCCAAAGAAATAATTACCGACGGTTTACCTTTTTGACGAGTAACGATTATAGGAGAATGATTTTCGTTTACTTTATCAAAAATACTAGCAAGATTGCCACGAAGCACAGAGTAATTTATAGTATCCATAATAAACCTTTATTTAGACAATAATATTTCTATAGTTTTAATCGGTAAGTATAAAGATTTTGGTTTATTATGAAAATTTATAAAACCAAAATGCTCATAAAATAATTTAGCTTTGTCATTCTTAGCTTCTACTATTACCGCATAGATACCAAAAACATTTTTACTAGCAATATATATTCTTTTCAGGGCATCTATAAGAAGCTCTGAACCGATACCCAAACCTTGATATTTCATATCTACTGCCAACTTTCCGATTAATATCCCGGGTAAAGGATAATACGGTACAGCGTCATTCAGAAAGCTTGATACAAGCGAATTTTTCTGGATTCGCCTGTGCTCACGTATTATTATACGCTGCGCAGGCTCACCTTTAAATTCACATTGTCTAAATCTTTCTGAATTTAGCTGTAACTTCTTTTGTTCAGATAACGATAAATTATCTCTTTGAAATGAAGTAGGACTTAATGTATAAAAACCTGAAAGTTGATTATTTTGCTCCAAAGAGACAAAAACCTTATTCAGCTTACTCCTCATATCTTGTATGGAGTATTTTTTTAAATATTCATCAAGCTCATCAACACCACATAAAAATGTTGATCTATCATGTTCACTTTTATTTAATAGTATAAATCTACGCATGACCTGCAGATTTACGATATTTTTTTAATGCATTTTTTAAATTTTCATTAGGTAAAGGAGGATTCTCTAAGACTTCTAAAAATTTACTCCAATCATCTTTTGATAAATATATATTTTCATGTTCATTTATAATTTCTTTTGCTTTTATTAAAGAAACATTTTTAATAAAACTGCTTAAAGTTTCATGTGAGAAAGAAGCAGCTTGCTTTAAAATGTTATAAGAATCAAAGTCTATTCTTATTTGCATTCTTTCACTTTTAAGAGAATTTTTATTATTATGAGTTACTTGCATAATTTTATTTTTCTTTTATTGTACTCCAATTAAGCTCACATGTCAAAAGTATTGTATTATTTTCTTGCTCTATCAATCCCTTCTTCAATCAAAGCTTGAGCTTTCACTGCATTTTCCCATCCGGTAACTTTCACCCATTTACCTTTTTCTAAATCTTTATAATGCTCAAAAAAATGTACGATTCGTTGTTTGAGCATGTCCGATATATCTTCTAATTCTTTTATATTATCAAAAGTAATATCAAGCTTAGAGGCAGGCACCGCAATAATTTTTTCATCTAAGCCCGACTCGTCTTCCATCATTAATACTCCGATAGAGCGACATTTAATAACGCAGCCCGGTATCACCGGATAAGGCGCTATAACAAGCACGTCTACCGGATCGCCGTCATTGGAAAGCGTGTGCGGAATAAAGCCGTAATTACAAGGATAGCTCATCGAGGTTTGCATAAATCTATCAACAAAAATTGCTCCCGATTCTTTATCAAATTCGTATTTAACCGGCTTATCATTCATCGGAATTTCAATAATTACGTTTATTTCCTCGGCGTTTGCTTTTGCTTTAATTTTATTGATTAACATATTTACTCTTTTTTTGTATTGTTTTGTATTGTCGGTGGATAGTAATTTTCATCATGTTTGGTTAATAATTGCCGAGCAATAAATTTATTATTTGATAATTTTCCTATAGCTATTATACCTTGATTTTCACGAAATAGAGCAGGAAGTACACCTTTATAAAATATTTCTAAATCTTTAATATTGTCGGTGATAATAAAACTAATTTTATCTGCCTCGATTTTATTTATTGAAGCTACTTTTACAAGCCCCCCTACTCTAAATTCTTTGGTATTATCAATTTCATTAATTTTAGACGGCGGCAGAAAAAAAATTATATTTTTCTCTAAATTATATAATATAATACATATACCTGATGCTGCTAAGAACAAACAAATTATTATTGCTATTAATCTATTTTTTACCCCTTTTTGCATCAAAACTCTTTTGAAAATTTACTTCTTTTTATAGTTAAGCCACGTTTTAATTAAAATTAACGCAAGAACTAAAAAAGTAAATAAATATGATAATAGTAAATAATTGTCCATTTAATTTTTTCTATTTGCGGAATTAATTACTCTTAAAAAATCTATTATTTCATTAGGAGGAGAATCTAAATAAAAATGCTTCAAATATTTACCTTCTGCATCCATTAAATAAACAAAAGATGAGTGATCAATCATATAACTTGACTTATCACTATCATGATTTGCGACAGCATAATATACTTTAAATTTATCAGCCGTCTCTTTAATTTGTTCTTCACTGCCGGTAAGACCGATAAATTTAGGAGAAAAATGTTTTAAATATTCTTTAAGAACAACAGGAGTATCGCGCCTTGGGTCAATAGTAATAAATACCGGCGTAACATCCACGTCGTATTTATCAAGGCTATTTACAACTTCTGTTATTTTTTGCAAGGAAGTCGGGCAAATATCGGGACAGTAAGTAAAACCAAAGTAAATTAAACTTAATTTTCCTTTTAGGCTATTACTGTTAAATATTTTCCCGCCTTGATCTATCAACTCAAAATTGCCGCCGATCTGAACTTCACCGTCATGCATATTACCATACATATTTCCCTGACCGGCAAGAGGTTTTTTAGGCATTTCTATTGATAATAACAAATATAAGGAAATTACTCCTATTACTAAACCGATACCGATAATTATTTTAATAATATTCGTTTGCTTTTGTTTATTCATAATTATTGTTCTTTGTTTTTAGGTTCTAAATTATTTTGTATTATTACCTTCTTAAGGTCATCTAGTATGGCGATGTTTGAAGCATCATTGCGAGGAGGCGTTGCGTGGATACTCGAATCGTCATTGCGAGGAGGCACAAAGTGCCGACGCGGCAATCCAGAAAAATTATAGTCATCCTGAATTTATTTCAGGATCTTTTGCAAGAGATGCTGAACCAAGTTCAGCATGACAAAAACTAGATTGCCACGTCGGGACTACGCCCCTCCTCGCAATGACGGGGTAAGATCGAGCCACACAACAACGCTTACAGCGGCTCGCAATGACGTTTAGGGTATCCACGCAACAACGCCTCCTCGCAATGACAAACTCTATTTTTATTCCCTAAACTGCCATCTATGCGTGTCTGCATGGAAATAACATAATATAATACATCATTTCCTTATATTCAATATTTGCGCAGCCTCAAGCGCTGCATAAGTAAAGATGGCACTTGCGCCGGCTCGTTTAAAACTTATTAACGATTCTAATAAACTTTTATGCCACTCGATCGCTCCGGCTTGTGCTGCGAATTTTAGCATGGCATATTCACCGCTAACCTGATAGGCAAAAATTTTGGTATTAAAATTATTTGCCGCCTCACGAATAACATCCAAAAACGGCATACCCGGCTTGATCATGACTATATCAGCTCCTTCGGCGATATCATGTTCTATTTCCAGCATCGCCTCTTTTATATTGCGTATATCCATTTGATAGCTAGACTTATCTAAATAATTTTTTTTATTACTACCTAACCCATCTCGAAAAGGTCCATAAAAACTTGAGGCATATTTAGCGGCATAAGCAAGAATATTAACATTTATAAAACCTGCATGATCTAAATACTCCCTGATAGCCATAATCCGCCCGTCCATCATATCGGAAGGAGCAACAATATCGGCACCTGCTTTAGCAAGGACTAATGCTTGATTGCAAAGGGCTTTAACTGATCTATCATTATCTACCTCACCGTTATGTAAAATACCGTCATGCGAGTGAGTAGTATAAGGGTCTAACGCCACATCGCAGATAATACCTATATCAATATCGGCATTCCTGATGCTGCGTATCGTTCGACAAATTAAATTATCCAAATTGTAAGCTTCATCGGCATTATCACTTTTCAATTCCTCATCAATACAAGGAAATAAAGCAATAGCATTAATGCCCATTTTATATGCTTGTTTCGCAGTCTCTATTACTTGGTCGATAGATAAACGATATATACCGGGCATGGTTTTAATTTCTTGCCTTTCATTATGACCTTCAACAATAAATAACGGCAATATTAAATCATTTACCGTTAAACGATTTTCTGCGAGCATCTCGCGAAGCCAAAAGGTTTTTCTATTTCTTCTTAGCCTTACTAATGGATACATAAATTTAATCTTTTTAATTTTCCTTTCATTTTAATATTATATCCAAATAATTTCAAGTATTCTATAGCATTTCTAGCTAGAGATGGCGTTATTGCGTGGATTATAATTATTATTTTCCGTTCCGCGCAACAATACTAAACGAGAATGACATTAAGCTTTAATAAAAACTTTTAGGATCAATATCAATTTTCACCTGACAGCTAGCCGGAATTTTCATTAAACTTAGCCAAAATTTTAAATATTTTTGCAAATTAAATTTTTTATCGACTATTATGAGTATTCGGTAGCGATATTTACCGGCAAGTTTCGACATTAAAGAGCTAGCGGGACCAAGAATTTTTGCCCTACTGCTTGGCGCAATCCTTACCAAATTTTTAGCTATTTCAAGTATTTTATGCTCATCGGTACCGGATAAAATTATTGAAGCCATTTTTGTAAATGGCGGCATATCGGCAGTTTTTCTTGTTTGCAACTCATATTGAAAAAATGCATCTTCATCGGGGTTTTTAATATAGGCAAAAATCATATTATCGGGATAATAACTTTGCATTAACACTGTCCCTTTTGCCTCTCCTCTCCCTGCTCTGCCTCCTACTTGATGAAGCAGCTGGTAAGTCCGCTCACTTGATCGCAAATCGGCGTTACTACTTCCGAGATCGGCATCTATTACACCCACTAAAGTAAGATTCGGGAAGTTATAACCTTTTGTTATTACTTGCGTCCCTATCAAAATATCAATCTCCAAATGCTCCATTTTATGCAGTAACTCGGCTATTTTTTCCGGCTTCCCCGCGTGATCTTTACTAATTATCGCAATTACACTATTTGGGAAAAGTGCTTTTGCCTCTTCCTCTATTCTCTCTATTCCGGGTCCGCAAATTGTTAATGAATCCTCCTCTTTGCATTCCGGACAGCTAGTATAAATTTTGCTTTGATAACCGCAATGATGACATTCGAGTTTTTTGGTTCGTTTATGCACCACCAACCAAGCAGAACAAGATTTGCAAGTAAAACGATGACCGCAAAGCTTGCATAGCATTAAAGGTGCGTAGCCTCTGCGATTAAGGAATAATAATATTTGCTTATTATTGTTTAAATTTTCGTGAATAGCTGTTATTAAAGGTTTCGATAAATAAGAATTTTTTGCTAAATTTTCTTTTTTCATATCAATTATTTGCATTGTCGGCAGAGCAGCATCTTTATACCTAGAAGCCAAAGTAATTAACCGATATTTCCCTTGAATTACATTATATATTGTTTCGATAGAAGGAGTAGCGGAGCATAAAACGATTTGCGCCTTATCAAATCCTGCCCTTATTATTGCCGTATCTCGTGCATTATATAATATGCCGTCATCTTGTTTATAAGAATCGTCATGCTCCTCATCAATAACGATTAAACCAAGATTTGTGTACGGCAGAAAAAGGCTACTTCGCGCGCCGATTACTATTTTAATTTTATTACTTAATATCCCCCGCAAAATCATTTTCTTTTGAGCTTTAGATACGGAAGAATTCCATATTACCGGCGCAAAACCGAAACGCTCGGTGAAACGATTAATAATTTGCATACTAAGAGCAATCTCCGGCAGCATGATCAACGCTTGCTTTCCTTGATGTAAATAATCGGCGATTAAATTAAAATATACTTCCGTTTTACCGGAGCCGGTAACTCCTTTGATTATGATAGGTTTATCGGTTTGCTTTATTAACTTGATTGCCTGCTGCTGTTCGTTAGATAAATCAGGCAACGTAAAATCTGCATTTATTATTTGTTCTTTAACTTTAATCGGTTTCTCGGCAATATCTATAGTCAGCACTAATTTAGCAACCCCTCCTAGTTCACTTAAATAATACTCACTCATCCATTTTATTAATTCTAAAATTTCTAAATTAAGCCTAAATTCCAACGGTACTTTTTCTATTACCGCTTTAAGTTTTTCCTTATCTGTTGTAACCTCTAATTCCCATACTATCCCCGTTACCTCTTTATTTCTAAAAGGCACTATTACCAAATCCCCTAAATGTAAATCTAGATGAGTCGGGACTATATAATCTAACGGAAATAATTTCGGCAGCGGTAATAATATTTTAGCAATTTGCATAATTAGGTATGACGAATTAATGGCCTTGTTGCATGGATGGTTAAAAACGCTCTTGATGTCATTCCTAGCTCAAGGCGGCGTTGTTGCATGGCTCGAAAATTAATAAAAAAACTCGTCATTGCGAAGCCGCGAAGTGGCTGCGGCAATCCAGGCTATCCCGAATGTAATGAGGGATTTAATTAGAATACTAAACAAGTTTAGTATAAAAATATGTTTAACTGGATTGCCGCGTCGGCATAAATGCCTCCTCGCAATGACGATTCCGGTAGCCATGCAACAACGCCGCTCAAGGCGGGAATATAGAAAATACTTAAAACAAGCAAAATTTATATAATAAATCTACTATTTAATTTGCTTATATGACTTCCCGGATTCCCGCCTTGAGCTAGGAATGACAACCTTTTTGCAACAACTTCCGATCCATGCAACAACGCTCGAATTAATAGAAGTGGAGTTGAGGAATTTTTAGACAAAGTGCAAGCTATACATTTTATTTAAATTATTAATCTAGGGTTCTAGTACATTTTTCAAAAGGCGTGTTTAACCCCTCAATAATTGAGTCGCTTAATTTTTTATTAGAAGCTACAAATAAGGTTTCTTCTATATCTTCCCAATCATCAATTAATTTATATAAGCTTTTTCTAGATTCACTAACAATTAAATATGTCATAATTTATCCTCTTAATTCCCTTACCTATAATGGTACTACATGAAATACTGTTAATCAACAAATATCAGACTCAATTAACGAGCATTGCTAAATAATTCCCTTCACAGAACCTAATGCTAATCAATTTATTATAGTTCTAAAAATACTATTGGATACTATAACTTTCTTATGATAAATTATTATTATATACTATTTTAAATACATATAGAATTAATTATGACATGCAGAGCAAAAGGGGAAACTATACCTCCTTTAAGATTTATTCTAAAAAAAGCTCGTAATACAGTTAATAAATATCATTCTTCTGAAGAAAGCTTGGTAGATAAATTAATTGAGCAGCGCAGAAAAGAAGCTAAAGATGAATAATGTAAATATTGTAGTAATAAGATAAGGTTTTTATTTAAAATGGATCAAAAGAAAAAACTAATTATAGCGATTTCCGGCGCATCGGGAGCTATCTACGGCATTCGGCTACTCGAAATATTAAAAGAGCAAAATATCGAAACTCATTTAGTTATTTCAAACGCCGCCCACCTTACTATTACTGCTGAAACTAAATATTCAGTAAAAGAAGTTAAACACCTTGCCGATCATTATTATAATATTATGGATATGGGGGCCGCTATTTCAAGCGGTTCGTTTAAAACGCTAGGCATGATAATAGCACCTTGTAGCATGAAGACCGTAGCATCGATTGCCCATTCATTTGAAGATAATTTAATTAGCAGAGCAGCGGGAGTAGTGTTAAAAGACAAAAGAAAACTTATTTTAATGGTTAGGGAAAGCCCGCTTCATACGGGATATTTGGAGAATATGCTAAAAATATCGAATTACGGCGGAATAATCGCCCCGCCGGTACCGGCTTTTTATAGCAATCCTGAAAAAATAGGCGATATAATTAACCATTCAGTTACTCGGGTATTAGATTTTTTCGATATCGATACTAAGTTAATCAAACGCTGGCACGGGCTATAAATATAAATTACAATAAAATTTTTAAAATTCTTGAAAATAGATTGCAGACTATTTCCATAAGCATTTCATAATAAGTATCGCTCCGGATAAGATTAAGGTTATTGTTTCTGTTATAATAAGCGGAAATGAATTAATCAGAATACCGTAAATAAGCCATAATACTACACTAGTACAATATATAACATACATAGATAATGAAATATTTTGAGTAGAACGAGATTGATAAGTTTTAATTACTTGCGGGACAAAAGCAATCGTAGTTAATATACCGGCAATATATCCCATAATTTCCGTATAATCTGACATGTGGGTTTTTATATAATTGTGTAAATTTTATAGTGCTATTAATGTAAATGCCTAAAAAACTTTTCTAAAATAATTCTTTTTTAGATTCTTTAAGATTCTGTCTTAATGTCTTAACATCAGGAAAGTTCTTAATGCCTTTAAATTCCATAATAAGTTTTGACCATTCTTTTCTCTCATGACTATCAATCCAATCTTTTATTGCTTCTCTGATCATTAACTACATCTCTCATATTATAATATGCCGGGAGATCAAATTAAGCTATATATTAAATAATTTATTATATTTTGTGAAGAAAATTAAAAAAAGAAAAACAAGGGGACAAACTAAATTAGGGCTTCCGCCTGAGTATAAAAAATTCCCTGAATATTTTGATGCTTATAATATCTGTGATGATACCGAAGCCACAAATAATATAGCGTTGTTGCATGACTCGAGTTTTCGAGGAGGTCATTCCTGCAAAAGCAGGAATCCAGAAAAAAAATAGCAAAAATGCTATGGAAATTATTATTTTATTTTCTGGATTGCTACAGCCACGCAGTTCGCTCAGCTCAGACGTTTGAGGTATCCGCACAACGTTACGATTCAACTTCTTGAAATTCTAAAATATCACCGGGTTGACAGTTGAGATACTGGCAAATATTTTCAAGGGTTGAAAAACGTATAGCTTTAGCTTTACCGGTTTTTAAAATCGATAAATTTTGAACCGTGATCCCCACCGCTTCAGCTAAATCTTGAAGTTTTACTTTCCTTTTAGCAAGCATTACGTCTAGATTTACAACAATACTCATTGAAATATTTTTTTAAATAGTAAATTTATATTCGGTTTGTATTTTGCTTGCCTCAAGCATTACCCACGAAATCACAATAACTAATATTCCAAAAAAGATATCTTGTAAATTTGGCGTTCCAAAAGACAAAGCAATATAACGTTGCCCGACAGGATTAGACATAGTCACTGCAAAAGTTAGTAACATATCACTTAGGGGCTTTATCAAAACAGCACTTAAGAAAAATATCCAAGCAATATTATTGTAATATTTGGCATTTAAAACATTAAATATTTCACCTACGGAATAATTTATAAAAATCTTTTTTAAATAATATAAATTAAATAATAAAGGTAATACTCCGAAAGTATAAGCACTAAACCCTAAAAATTTTGAGAATATCGTCCATTTTATTAAACTAAAATTAGTATAAACTCCGTCATGAGAATAAGAAATTGCCACAATACCTCTATTAGTTAAATTTTTCATGATTTCTGAATCTATAAAAATCCAACTTAATAGTAAAAAACTTGGAATCGCAATAATTAATGAGTTAAGAAGCCAAGAAACGTAATAACTTACTTTCTGAATTTTATTCATGTGGGTACCTCTATGAAATGAAAAGTTGGTATACGAAGATCAACTTCAAAAAGAGCAAGGAGTCTAAAGCCCTCGGAGCACAGCGTATACTTAATACGTGAGTACCGCAGAGCTTATTAAGACGACAAAAGCCAAGAACAATTTGATTTTGACAGATGAATTTTAAAGCGAGTCTGCGCAAGTGTATAAATATACATGCGTAAAGGCGAGCTTTACAAAATTCGCTGTCAAAATTAAATTGGCGAAGGCTAGGCAATTTTTGAAGTTCATCGAGTATAGCTCGTATAATTCTTAAATAGAAATATATTACGAGATAACTTGTTTGTCAATAATTATTTATCGTTTTTCAATAAATAATTATTGTAATTCAAATAAATAAAATTCAATAGGTATGATAGCTAAATTACTGGTAATGTTTCTAAAATATAGTGAATGCAATTGAATTTTATAACAGGTGCAAGAAGTGAAGCCTGTTATTATAAGTATCTGACAAGTAGCATCATCAGCCAATTCAATTTACTATAACAATTACTGCTTAAATAATGCATAATATAGAATATAAAACCAACCGCAAAAACCGTGAATTATTGCCCATAATATTGATTTGTTTGCATTATACGATACAATTATTGCTAATACCGTTCCAAAGGATACGCCACCATAACCTAAATAATTCATATATTTATCCTAATGTTTTAATTTTATAATATTATTTTAAAGATATAATTTGATTATTTAAACCATTTATTATTTTTTAGTTAAAAAATAATAAATATAAGATATAGACATTGCAAAACAAAGAATGATAGAGAGGATAAAAAGAGATATTCAAAGGTATAAATGGAATATTGTAAAGAATGCGAAGCGTTGTTGCGTGGCTCGAAAATTAATAAAAACCCGTCATGGCGAGCGGGCATTGTTGCGTGGCTCAAAAAACGCATTCAGTGTCATACCGTGGCTTGACCCACTACTGTACGAACGTTGAAAAAAGGCTGTGTCATGCCGTGACTTGATCACAGCATCCAGGAAAATAAAGCCATATTAGACTTATTTTAGAATCTTTTTATGATATTATAAGCTGGATTCCGTGGTCGTAGCCACGGAATGACAGAATTTTTACCTCTTTATTTAAACGTTCGTACACTAGTGGGCTTGACCACGGTATCCAGAAAAACAACTTACAATGGTAATTGTTTTAGATTTTTAACTGGCTCTAGTTCATAAATCACGGGATGACATCCGTTAGAAGTATCCACGCAACAATGCCTAGCGAGCGAACTGCGTGCCTGTGACACCATCCGCTATCCCGAATATAATGAGGGATTTAAATATGACCCCTTTAGAATTATAGACCTAATAATAATCAATTTTATTTAAGTTAGCAACCTCTATTTGAGAATCTAGTAGGCATTTCCTAAAGAGGATTGCTAAGGGGTAACTAAATTTTTTTAGAAATATTCACGGAGCCTAGAACTTAGAACTTATTTTTGAGTAAAAATCTCTTCTTTTTTCTTTTCAAAAGGACGAGCATCATAAAATAATTCTATACAAGAAATAAGCCCTTCGTTAAATGTTAAGAATGAAGAACCTCGAAAAGCTCCTATTGGTTCAGGGCAATCAAACTCAAGTACCAACATAACTTTATTTCCAGAATTAAATTTCTCTCTAATTGTAAGATTCTTAAAAAACATAGCAAAATTTTTAGCAGCCTCTACAACTGATTCTTTGCCATCCAAAATTGATAAAGGACCTATAAAATGAATATTAGGATGTAAGCATGAAGCCATTTCGTCAAAATTTTTATGCTGCATTGCCATGTAGTAAGATACTGCTTTATTCAGGTTTTCATCGATCATATATACACTATTTTATTTTATACGGCTGTACAACGTATTTCATAAAGCTTGATACAAGCGAATTTTTCAGGACTCGCCTGTGCTCACGTACTTTTGTACGCTGCGCAGGCTCGCCTTTAAATTCATCTTGTCTGAAGCCTTCTGAAATACGCTGTATAATATATGCTGAAGTGGCTTAAATCAAGTGTTTTAATTAGTGGTTGATTGGCATTGCAAAATAAGAGTTGATATCGTCATTGCGAGGAAATTACGAAGTGATTGACGAAGCAATCCAGCTAAAAGTTAGCATTTTTTGTTATTTTTTATGGATTGCCACGCTCCTTACAGTCGCTCGCAATGACGATATCTATCTTTATTTTGCAATGCCGTTGATTACAATTTTACCGTATAGCTTTAACCATTATGGTCTATACCTTAATGCTTTTTGCTATACGTTTATACGTATAACTATAAACTATCTTTTACTGTGGATTTAACTAGATAATTCTATAAAGGAACTGAAGATAAGAAAGAGGGGTAATAGATTTTTTAAATCGTAAATAATTAGTTAAAGATAGTGACAGCAAAAATCGGACTTTGATATACTCTTCGTCTTTATTAAAATTGGACGTCGTCGTCTGCATGAATTCGTACTTCGTTACGTATCTAAATACGCTCCTCATACTCATCATTTGTCTCCTAGCCAATTTTAAAAATACTTTGAGTATATTTTTTGTAGTATATTCCTTACCAAAGTAAGCAATATACTAAGTTAGTCTTTAAAGGAGGTAATCCAGCCGCAGGTTCCCCTACGGCTACCTTGTTACGACTTCACCCCAGTCGCTAATTTTACCGTGGTTGGCTGCCTCTTGCGTTAGCTCACCACCTTCAGGTAGAACCAACTCCCATGGCGTGACGGGCAGTGTGTACAAGGCCCGAGAACGTATTCACCGCGGCATGCTGATCCGCGATTACTAGCGATTCCAACTTCATGCTCTCGAGTTGCAGAGAACAATCCGAACTGAGATGTCTTTTAGGGATTTGCTCCACGTCGCCGTATTGCTTCCCTCTGTAAACACCATTGTAGCACGCGTGTAGCCCAACCCATAAGGGCCATGATGACTTGACGTCGTCCCCACCTTCCTCCGGCTTATCACCGGCAGTTTTCTTATAGTTCCCGGCATTACCCGCTGGCAAATAAGAATGAGGGTTGCGCTCGTTGCGGGACTTAACCCAACATCTCACGACACGAGCTGACGACAGCCATGCAACACCTGTGTGTGGTCCAGCCGAACTGAAGGAAAGCATCTCTGCGATCCGCGACCACCATGTCAAGGGTTGGTAAGGTTTTTCGCGTAACATCGAATTAAACCGCATGCTCCACCGCTTGTGCGAGCCCCCGTCAATTCCTTTGAGTTTTAATCTTGCGACCGTACTCCCCAGGCGGAGTGCTTAATGCGTTAGCTACGAAACCGAAAGAAATTCCTCCGATATCTAGCACTCATCGTTTACGGCGTGGACTACCAGGGTATCTAATCCTGTTTGCTCCCCACGCTTTCGTGCATCAGTGTCAGTTGTAGCCCAGATGACCGCCTTCGCCACCGGTGTTCCTCCTAATATCTAAGAATTTCACCTCTACACTAGGAATTCCATCATCCCCTACTACACTCTAGATTAGTAGTTTTGAAAGCTATTCCGAGGTTAAGCCCCGGGCTTTCACTTCCAACTTACTAAACCACCTACGCACTCTTTACGCCCAGTAATTCCGAACAACGCTAGCCCCCTCCGTCTTACCGCGGCTGCTGGCACGGAGTTAGCCGGGGCTTTTTCTGCAGGTAACGTCATTATCTTCCCTGCTAAAAGAGCTTTACAACCCTAAGGCCTTCGTCACTCACTCGGTATTGCTGGATCAGGCTTTCGCCCATTGTCCAATATTCCCCACTGCTGCCTCCCGTAGGAGTCTGGGCCGTGTCTCAGTCCCAGTGTGGCTGATCATCCTCTCAGACCAGCTACAGATCGTAGGCTTGGTAGGCCATTACCCCACCAACTACCTAATCTGACGCGGGCTCATCCATCAGCGATAAATCTTTCCTCCGTAGAGAATATACGGTATTAGCTTTTATTTCTAAAAGTTATTCCGTACTGATGGGCAGATTCCCACGTGTTACTCACCCGTCTGCCACTAATTAATTAGAGCAAGCCCTAATTAACTCGTTCGACTTGCATGTGTTAAGCATACCGATAGCGTTCGTTCTGAGCCAGGATCAAACTCTCAAGTTTGATTCTGTCTATTTTTACTTCAAAAAATTGACAGGTTTAATTAATCACTTAAAGTGATATGTACATTTCGCTGTCACTATCTATATCTAATTATTTACTTTTAAAACAGCTGCGAAACCTTTGTAAGTCATCGCCTTCGTAGGAGTAGTTATAAGCAAGATATCGCCCCTTGTCAACTACATTTTTTAAATTATTTCTATTTTTTTTATTTTATTTTAAATCGTCATTGCGGAAAGTCGTAGGTGTTGTTGCATGGTTTGAGAAATTAATAAAAATCCGTCATGGCGAAGCCACGAAGTGGCTGTGGCCATCTAGGAAAATAATAGTCGTCCTGAATTTATTTCAGTATCTACAAAAAAGATGCTGAAACAAGTTCAGCATGACAAAAACTGGATGGCCACGGCGCCAAGAGGCGCCTCGCCATGACGATTCCGGGAGCCGACGATTTAGTTATTCACGAAAACACTACACTTTCAAGCGTTTAATTTTGCTCGCTAGTTCTTCGGTATTAAATTCTATATTAATTACTGCCCCGCCTTGTTTTCTGTTAGCTATATCTAAGGTAGCACAATGTTCTTGGGCTATTTTCTTAACGATAGCAAGCCCTACCCCCATACCTTTATTCCGAGTAGTTACGTAAGCTTCCGCTGCTCTACCGATTAGCTCCGGCGGAAAGCCGATGCCGTTATCTATTACGGATATAGTAACTATCGAAGATGAAGATGCTATAGCAACCGAAATATTACCTTTTGTTGCATTTTTTGTAGACTCTATGGATTCTTCAGCATTTTTTAACAAGTTAATCATTATTTGATTTATTTGCGTAGCATCACAGACAAAATCAATCGAATTAACATCACTATTAAAAACATATGATATTTTGTCATTTATTAATTTACGCGATTTGACTATTTCTTTTATAAACAAGACTAAATCGCAATGAGCAAAACTAGGAGCGGGGAGCCTTGCAAAAAGCACAAACTCAGAAACAATCTTTTTTATATCGTTAGTATGACGGATAATCATGTACAAATAATTCTCAAATTCTACCTTGTCTTTTACGTCATTACTAAATTTTTTAAGCAATCTTTCCGAAGCAAGTAAAATAGGAGTTAACGGATTTTTAATTTCATGCGCTACTTTCTTTGCAACATCCGACCAGGCAAGCGCGCGCTGGGCAATAACTAAATCTCTTTGTTGACGGCTAAGCTGTTTAATCATTCTATTAAATGCCGAATAGAGTGCGCCTATTTCATCTTTGTCGACTTCATCTTCAGAAACTTGAATAGTTAAATCACCGTCTTTTACTTTATCCGTGGCGTTAACTAATTTTTTTATAGGATTTACTATTTTAGCGGTAAACATCACGCCGAAACTTATCGCCACTAACAAAAGCAATAAGGCAATGAAAATAAAAATTATCGAAAATTTAATTTGCATGCCTGAAACTTGATTTTTAAGACGATAATACTCTCCTGCCGCACCGTTAGTTTTATCGATATGATCAATAATTTTATTGTCAATTAATCTCCCGACTAATAAATATACGTCATTATATTCTTTGAGCTTAATCAACATACGGATTTTAGTAGGATCGGACTTTACTTCCACTATCTCACCTAAATCCGCTTTTTTTATTAAATGCGCCGGTATAGTTGCAAAGGATAATGAAAAGCTTAAAAAAGTATTAGCAATAATAGTATTAGTAGATTTGTTCAAAACTATTGCTTCATCTAGTGAGCGCATCTCGGCTTCGGTATTTAGCGTTTTGGTAAATAAAGCGGGATTATGCACCAAGTCGTAATACATATCGCTTAAATCCTCGGCAACGGATAAAACGGTTTCTTTTAGCTGTAATTTATGTTCGTCAATATAAGATTCGGCGACTATTATGGATTGATCTAAAACGGCCGAAATTTTTTTATCAAACCAAACTTGAATACCGAAATTAAAGAAATAAGCGGAAAACACCGAAACAATAATAGTCGGAACGGTAGCAACCAAACTAAAAGCAATAATAATGCGATTCTGTAACTTGGAAACATTTTGATCGTCACCCTTAGTAAAAAAGCTTTGAAAGAATTTGCGAGCGAGTAATATACCTAAAATTAAAAAAATTACTAAATCGACTAATATAAATCCTATAACTTTACTAGGGTCTAGCCCGCCTTTTCTTGACTCTACCGACATTACGTAATAAGTAGCACAAGCTAAAATAGTCGCAACGATCATTAAAATAAAAATTATTGTTCTACTGTGAAGATACTGACTATGAAGATATTTTTGTAATAGCGGTTTAAAATAATTTGGCATAATGATTAATTACTATGAGTGTTGTCTCTGGATGCGGCAAGAACTTAGTAAAATTAAAGTCATGTACGGTGTCATACCGTGGCTTGACCCTGTGTTGTTACATGGCTCGAAAAAAGTGCTGTATGTCATTCCCGCGAAGGCGGAAATCCAGAAGAATTAAACAAATGTAACGATAACTTACAGTTATATAGAAAAAAGCCTTACAAGCTAAGGCTTTTTAGCCTGGATTCCTGCCTTCGCAGGAAGGCATTGTTGCATGGATCGAAAAACGCATTCGGTGTCATACCGTGGCTTGACCACGGTATCCAGTCTTTTTATCATGAGTTTTCTGGATACCGTGGTCAAGCCACGGTATGACACCGGTTTGCTTTGCAAATTCTTAAACAAATTCTAATAATACTTGCCCTCTTAATACATGATCTTTTTCATTAACAAAAACTTTGGCTATTTTTCCGTCTCTTTCTGCTAGAATTATATTTTCCATTTTCATAGCGGTTAGTATCATGATTTCCTGCCCTGCTATTACTTCTTCACCTTCTTTTACTTTAATTGCGGCAATTTGTCCCGTTAGAGGAGCTTGTAGTTCCGAGCTTTCTTCTTTAACGATTTTTGCAATCATTAATGCCTCAAGCTCCGATATACGCGGGGAACGGACAAAGGCTTTTACGCTAATACCGGCATGCGATAAAATATAGCCGGTCGGTATATTTTCAATTCTAACATTAGCTTTTTTACCGTTAACTAAGCATGAAAAAAGATCACTACCTAAATGCCAACTACTACGAATATATAACCGATCACTCTCATGGCGTATATTATAACCGTTTTCAACCGGCGTAATTAACACCGGAAATAATTTATCGTCAATTGATACTACCCATCTAGTACCGATTTTATTACTTTGGTTATTAATATTGCCGGAAATTGACGAAGCACGTTTTTGTTCCGAAATATAAATAAAAATAGCGGTGGCAACAAATACGCCGGTAACTTCAGAAGTTAAGCTGGCACCTGAAAAGCCGTCCGGATATTCTTCTTCTATAAAGGCAGTATTAATATCACCGCTGACAAAACGCGGATGTAACATTACCGCTTCTAAAAAACTTATATTGTGAGAAATACCGTTAATTATATATGAGCTTAAAGCCGATCTCATAACTTCGATTGCCTGCTCTCTAGTCTCGCCGTAAGTGCATAATTTTGCAATCATCGAGTCATAAAACATGCTTACCTCACCGCCGAGTCCGATACCGGTATCTATACGAATATTAGAATTTTTCGCAGGTTCGGAATAGGCGGTAATCCTACCGCTAGATGAGAGAAATCCTCGACTTGGATTTTCTGCGCAAATTCGTGATTCAAACGCCCAACCTTTTAACTGCACATCCTCTTGAGAAAATGAAAGTTTCTCGCCGGCGGCAATTCTTATCATCTCTGCAACTATATCTATGCCGGTAATCAGCTCGGTAACGGGATGCTCTACCTGCAGCCTAGTATTCATCTCTAAAAAGTAAAAATTTTTCTCGCTATCTACTATAAACTCAACAGTACCGGCTGAATAATATCCGACCTTTTTGGCTAAAGATATTACTTGGCTGTACATTTGTTGCCTGATCTCTTCGGTAATAAAGGAACTCGGAGCTTCTTCAATTACTTTTTGATGATGACGCTGGATAGAGCATTCCCGCTCCCCTAAACAAACGTTATTGCCGTGCTGATCGGCAAGTAATTGAATTTCAATATGCCTAGGCGATTGGATTAATTTTTCAATAAATAATCTACCGTCGCTAAAACTATTTACCGCTTCAAGCTTAGCCGATTCAAAAGCACTAGCCATTTCTTCTTGATCTTTTACTACTCTCATACCGCGCCCGCCGCCGCCGGCAGTCGCTTTAACTATTACGGGGAAACCTATTTCATTGGCAATATCGATTGCTTGCTTAACATTACTGATTGTTCCCATATAACCCGGAACGGTACTAACTCCTGCTTCAATCGCAATTTTTTTTGCCTCAATTTTATCGCCCATTTTTTTAATAGCCGTAGCACTCGGGCCGATTAAAGTAACGCCTTCCCTCTTTAAAATATTAGCAAAATTCGGATTTTCGGACAAAAATCCGTAGCCGGGATGCACGGCACCCGCCCCGCTCTCACGAATAGCCGAGATAATATTCTTGGTGGATAAATAACTTTCTGTTGCCGGAGAATTACCGATATAATAAGCCTCATCCGCATATTGCACATGCATTGAGCTGGTATCTGCTTCAGAATATACCGCAACTGATTTAATGCCCATTTTCCTTAGGGTACGGATTATTCTCAAGGCAATTTCACCGCGATTAGCGATTAAAACTTTATCAAATAATGGTTTAGTCATAATTTATGTATTATTAATTTTTTTAATATCGTTTTCGCATAAAATGCCGCATCGTCATTGCGAGCGAAGCGAAGCAATCCAGGCTCTCCCGAATGGAATGAGGGATTTAATCAGAATGCTAAATAAATTTAGCATAAAAATATGTTCAACTGGATTGCCACGTCGGGACTTCGTCCCTCCTCGCAATGACGGTTTCGGATGTTATACTAATCCCCACAACAATGCCCGCTCGCAATGGCGTTATAACCTATAACGGCAAATTATCGTGCTTTTTCCAAGGTAATTCGACTTTTTTAGTACGCAGGAAATTTAACGCCTTACATATCCGCCATCTAGTATTTTGCGGTTTTATAATATCGTCTAAATACCCCCTAGAAGCCGCAACAAACGGCGATGTTACCGTATCTTTATATTCAGCGATTTTCTGCTTTTTTGCTTCCGGGTCTTTACATTCTTCTTTAAATATTATTTCTGCCGCTCCTTCGGCTCCCATAACGGCAATTTCCGAATTAAACCACGCATAATTTATATCACCTCGCAAATGCTTTGAATTCATAACTATATAAGCTCCTCCGTAAGCTTTGCGGGTAATTACGGTAATTTTAGGAACGGTTGCCTCGGCATAAGCGTATAAAAGTTTAGCTCCGTGCTTAATAATACCGTCATGCTCCTGAGCGGTACCGGGTAAAAAGCCGGGTACGTCGACCAAACTAACGATCGGAATATTAAAAGCATCGCAAAAACGGATAAATCTTGCCGCCTTTCTTGAGGCGTTAATATCTAAGCATCCAGCTAAATGCAACGGCTGATTAGCTACAAAACCGATCGGATACCCTTCCATATAACCAAAACCGATAATAATATTTTTAGCAAAATCCGGCTGTAATTCAAAAAATTCTCCTTCATCGACAATACGCTCTATTAATTCCTTCATATCATAAGGTTTATTAGGGGTAACGGGTATTAAGGTACTTAAAGACATATCCACCCTATCGGCCGGATCGACTGTACAGCGCACAGGCATAGGACTACGATTAGATAAAGGCAGGAAATTAAAGAATTTACGGACTTCTAAAAGAGCTTCCACGTCATTTTTAAATGCCAAATCGGCGACACCGCTTTTAGTCGTATGCATATGCGCACCACCGAGTTTTTCTTGGCTTACTTCTTCACCGGTAACGGTTTTAACTACGTCCGGACCGGTGACAAACATATAAGAAGTATTTTTAACCATAAATATAAAATCGGTTAAAGCCGGAGAATATACGGCACCGCCGGCGCAAGGCCCCATAATTAAAGTAATTTGCGGAATAACTCCCGAAGCCAAAACATTTCGCTGAAATATTTCGCCGTAACCGGCAAGCGCGTCTACGCCTTCTTGAATTCTAGCGCCCCCTGAATCATTAATACCGATAACCGGCGCACCGCTAGCTATAGCAGCGTCGATAATGTTACAGATTTTTTTAGCATGATGCTCACCGAGCGAACCGCCAAACACCGTAAAATCCTGACTATAAATAAAAACTAACCTACCGTTTATAGTGCCGTGACCGGTTACTACCCCGTCACCTAAAAATTTTTTATCTTTCATGCCGAAATTATCGCATCTATGTGATACATACATACCCGTCTCGGTAAAGCTACTAGGGTCTAACAATATTTCTATTCGTTCCCTACTTGTTAGTTTACTTTTTTTATGTTGCAAGTTAATTTTTTCTTCACCGCCTCCTTGCCTCGCAATATTTCGCTTTTCATCAAGTAACTCAGAAGAATGTATATTAAATTGACTCATATGTACTTTTATCTGTTTAATGATTGATGTATACTATATAATAAAATTGTGAAAAGCCTAGTAGAAATTTTTATTGCGGCTTTAAAACCCTAGTTTATAAGGCAATAACTAAGTAACGGTAATATCAAGTGACTATAACAAAAGAAAATTCAGAAAAACCCGTAAAACCCAAATCAAAAACAAAATTCGATAATTTATCAAGTGCGTTAAAAGAAAATTTACAAAGACGTAAGAAAATCCGTCAGCATTGTGAGGAGGTGCGCAAACAAACGACGCAGCAGTAAAAAACTTGATTGTTGCATGTTTACACGCTGCCGTGAGTATCAAAAGGATTAAATATTCGTATATCAAACATACTATAATGCTTAATATTCCTAGTCACTAATATTATATTTCTTTGCTTTGCTTGTGCAGCTATCAAACTATCAATAGCATTTGTACTATCTATGCTCATCAATTCTGCCCATTCTTCACAAATTTCTAGGTTAACCCCAATAATCTTCTCAGCATAATCTATTATTAAACTATCTAGCCATTTCATCAATCCTAAGCTTGTTGCTTTATCCTTTTTAGCTATTTTCAATACTCCAATTTTTATTTCTCCTATAGTTAAACAACTCAAATATAACTGACTAGGATGAATATTTGAAAACCATTCCATTACTCTAATATCAGGAGTTTTTTTACGTAATTCCGATATAATATTAGTATCTAACAAATATTTCATAATTCAACCTCTCTAGACTTACCTCTTGCTCTCTCAATTTCTAAATCGTCAAATTTTGGACCGCTTAATAAGAATTCACTAAAATTAAGTTTTTGCTTTATAAGCTTTTCATAATCATTTATTCCTATGATTATTACTGCATCTTCTCCTCTTTTAGTAATACATTGCGGTTTGCCGTGCATTGCCGTATCAATAATGTTACTCAACTTATTTTTTGCTTCATGTAATTGCCATTTATCCATACTAATAACCTCCTAATAATGCCTAGCTTTTAATTATAGCTAGACCGTCTAGATTAGAATAACATAATAATCTAACTATGTAAACAAATTAAAGCTATACGTGAGCACAAGCGAGACTTGCAAAATTTGGTGTATAGACCTTAATGCTTGAAGCTATATATTTGACATGCTGGGATAAATTGCATAATATACCTCATATTTTTAAAATGAGTATTATGGAATCAGATAAATTATATCTTTTTAAAGATAAGCGTTTTTTACCGAATTTTATAGTACAATTTTGCGGTTGCCTTAATGATAATATATTAAAAAACGCTCTTATTATTCTGATAACTTACGGCTTATCAAATCATTTAAGCGAATATAGTAATATGCTGGTGTTAGCCGCAAATACTATCTTCGTATTACCTTTTATAATATTTGCCAGTATTGCCGGGCAAGTTGCCGATAAATATGAACGATCCACTTTAGTTAAAATCATTAAAAGCTGCGAAATTGCTATAATCGGTGTTGCTATTTACGGCTTTCTTCATAATAGCCTGCTAATCCTTTTCTTCTCCATTTGTTTTATGGGAATTCATTCAACATTTTTCGGTCCTATAAAATATAGCGTTTTACCGGATCATTTAAATAAAGATGAGTTACTAGGCGCTAACGGTTTTGTCGAAGCGGGAACTTTTATTAGTATTTTTATCGGTACTATAATAGGTAGTTATTATACTATCAGCAGCAATTTCATTATCCTAGCCTTAGTTATAGTTGCTATTTTGGGATTTATTACTAGTTTTTTTACACCGAAATCAAATAATGCTAATCCGGGTATTAAGATAAATTTTAATATCATAAGCGAAAGCTTAAACATGCTAAAATATGCTAAAGCTAAGAAACAAGTATATTTAGCGATACTCGGCATCTCATGGTTTTGGTTTATCGGGGCTGCAATAATTGCTCAAATTCCTCTGCTTGCTAAAGAAACTTTCGGTGCCGATGAAAATGTCGCTAATTTATTTTTAGCAATTTTTTCACTTGGGGTAGGAGCAGGATCATTTTGGTGTAGCAAGATTTTTGAAAATGAAATTACTTCCAAATATGTTTTTATTTCGGCACTCGGAATTAGCATATTCGGTATCGATCTGTTTTTTGCCAGCAGAATAAGCGCAATTCACTATGAACCTGAACAACTAAAAAGCATTTTGGTATTTTTATCGAAAAAGCATAATTGGCGTATCGTTATAGATTTATTTTTTATTGCAGCTATCGGTGGCTTATATATCGTACCGCTTTTTGCGGTATTGCAATATTTCACAAGCCCCGCTCATCGCAGCCGCATTATAGCCGTAAATAATTTAATCAATTCAATTTTTATGGCGGCCTCTACTATAATATTATCATTATTATTTTACCTAAATTTCTCAATTCCGTTCGTTATATTGGTGGTAAGCTTACTTAATATAAGTGTTGCTTTTTATATTTATCGTTTAATGCCGGAAGTTAAGATTATTCCGTTTAGCGTGATAAAAAGTATCTTTCAAGCATTTTTTGACTTAATGTATAAAGTTGAAGTTAAAGGAATCGAGAATTTTTATAAAGCCGGAAAAAGAGCCGTAATTATAGCTAATCATATTTCTTATCTTGATCCGCCGCTACTTGCAACTTACTTGCCGGAGCAAATGACTTTTGCTATCAATACTGAAATAGAAAAAGTATGGTGGATTAAGCCTTTCTTAAAAATGGTAAAAACTTTGTCGGTTGATCCGACTAACGCCATGGCTATAAAAACTTTAATAAAAGAAATTCAAAAAGATAAGAAAATAGCTATTTTTCCTGAAGGAAGAATAAGCATGACCGGTTCTTTAATGAAAATTTACGAAGGTCCCGGCATGATTGCCGATAAAGCCGACGCAGTAATTTTACCGGTTAGAATAGACGGAACACAATTTACACATTTCTCCAAACTAAAAAATATATTAAAAAGAAAAATATTCCCCAAAATTACTATTACCGTTTTACCGCCGGTAAAGTTTTCACCTCAAGAAATAATGGATAATAGAGAAAGACGTAAATATATCGGGCAAGCTCTGTATGATATCATGGCCGATATGATGTTTGAAAGCTCCGATTATAAGAATACTTTATTTCAATCTCTTATTGAATCTGCTAAAATTCACGGTTTTAATAAAAAAATAATTGACGATATCGAGAATAATTCAGCTACTTATCGGCAGTTATTATTTAAATCTTTTATTTTAGCCGATTTAATTAAAAAAAATACTGCTTTAAATGAACATGTAGGGCTAATGCTGCCTAATATGTCCACAACAATTATTACTTTTTATGCTACGCAATTTTGTCAGCGTATACCCGCCATGATTAACTGGGTAGGCGGCGCAAGTACCATTGTCGCCTCATGCAAAACGGCTGCAGTTGCAACAATTTATAGCTCTCGAAAATTTATTGAAAAAGCCGCTTTACAGGAAGTAATAGCTAAGCTTCTTGAGGCTAATATAAAAATAATTTACCTTGAAGACGTGAAAGACGATATCGATTTATGGCTAAAAATAAAATCGTATGTCGGTAGTTTTTTTCCACAAAGCTATTATAATCACTTATGCAGTAATCCGAGCGACAAAGATGCGGCTGTTATCCTCTTTACTTCAGGTACTGAAGGCACGCCTAAAGCCGTAGCATTATCTCATCAAAATTTACAAGCTAATAGATATCAAATATCCGCGAAAATACATTTTAGTCCTGAGGATTTAGCTTTTATTGCGCTGCCCATGTTTCATTGTTTCGGTCTTACCGGCACGGTTATTATGACGCTTAACGGTATAAAATCATTTTTCTATCCTTCACCGCTGCATTACCGTGCTATACCCGAAACAATATATGATGTCGGAGCGACTATTTTAATCGGTACCGATACGTTTTTAAACGGCTATGCCTGCTATGCTCATCCTTATGATTTTTATTCCGTACGTTATATATTTGCCGGCGCAGAAAAACTTCAAGAGAAAACCAGACAATTATGGCTTAATAAATACGGCATCAGAATTTTTGAAGGATACGGCATTACCGAAACCGCACCGGTTATCGCCTGTAACACTCCTATGCACAATAAACAAGGGACAGTCGGAAGATTACTATCTAAAATCGAATATAATATTAAACCGGTGGAAGGAATAAAAGAAGGCGGGCGTTTATTCGTCAAAGGACCGAATATTATGCTTGGCTATTTAAACCTAGATAAGCCCGGCACTATTCAATCGGTAGCGTCACAGGAAAAAGGTTGGTATGATACGGGCGATATCGTAAAAATCGATTCGGAAGGCTATATAACTATCATCGGAAGAGTTAAACGCTTTGCCAAAATAGCCGGCGAGATGATTTCGCTGGCAGCTATAGAGGAATTAGCAACACGAATAGATTCAGATCCTAACAGTATAAATGCCGTCATTTATTTAGCTGACGAAAAAAAAGGCGAGCAGATTTTACTTTTTACCACTAGCCCTATTATTACTAAAGAAAGCTTTATAAACATAATAGACAAAGTCATGGTTTCAGCAATGCATTTGCCTAAATTTATTATTAACGTTCCAGAAATACCGATATTCCCGACCGGTAAAGTTAATTACCCAGAAGTGATTAAAATGGCGCGGGAATATGTGCAAAGCTGAGGAGGTATTTAGGAAATGAATAGTCATTTAATAAAAATTATATTAGATATAGTTATTTTCTTAGAATTTTCTAATGAAGATATTATAAATGACGACTCTGCTATTCAAATGATGGAGAGCATAGCTTATGAATTGCAGAAAATGGAAGAATCACATAAAAATGATTTTATAAAAAAAATAAATGAGTTAGCTAATGAATATAAAGACGAACAAAAAGTATTTGTACAAACATTCGCTTACAATTGGGGGCTTATTGAAAAGTAAATATTTATATAGTCTTTTGATTTAAATGTATTTTTAAAAAAACTGCGTCGGCTACATTTCTGCAGAGGCGTTATTACGTGGATCGATTCTACTCTGTTATTGCGAAGAGGTGTTCGTGGATGGTTAAAAGCGCTTAAAACTTGTCATCTAGTTGCTTGACCGGCGTTGCCCGCGTGGCTCAAAAATTAATAAAAATCCGTCATGGCGAAGCCGCGTAGTGGCTGTGGCCATCCAGGCTATCCCGAATATATGAGGGATTTAATTAGAATACCAAAAAATTTATATAGGTGGCAAGTTTAGTATAAAAATATGTTTATACTTAGATGGCCACGGCGCCAAGAGGCGCCTCGCCATGACGGTTTGGGTATCCACGTAACAATGCTGCGCGGGAATGACATCGAAAATTCGAGCCACGCGGGCATTGCCACTCACACTATCTATCTTCTTCTAGAACTAGAACGATGATCAACCTTTTTCAGTTGATGTTTTTTTATTGCGTTCGCTAATTCTTGTTTATGATCATTTTGCTCGCCGCTTTTAGTAGGTTCTTGCTTAATTACCTCTCCGGCCTTAATCACCTGTTGTTGTATATTAATAGGAATTTCCGATTTATTTACGACTGATTGTTGTTGCGGTTTCCATCCAACAGGAGGTAGAGGCGGAGGTGGAGGCATTGGAGTAGCGCTAGGTGATAGCAGCGATTTAGAAGGTTGGCGCGGTTCATTACTTACTACTCCCGATATTTGCTGTTTTTGTTTCTCTACCTCTTCTTTTTTACGCTTTATCGCGGCCATAGCTCCTTGAGCCTGTCTCTCTACAGCTGTCGGTTCTGATTTTGTAGCCTTATTACTACTGTTTTTATTATTAAACTGCTCTGCTCTTTTGGCAGTATCCTTTATAGTATTTATTTCTTTTTCACAACTTTTTAACGTAGCCTCAGCCTCCGGTATAATTTTATTATTAATCTCTCTCATGCGTTCGTTAATATTATTTATTATTGCTTTACTTGGAGCCTTTTCTTTGCTTGCTCTCAATTTTTTTAGTTCGGCTTCAGCATCTTTTTTTGATTTCTGCGCTACTATTTGCTTTTGTTTTAACTCTTCTAAACGTTTTTCATGATTATTTATTTTCTCTTCAGAAGATTTTACTTGAGAGGATGAAGTCCTAACAGTAGCATCTTGTTTCTTGCTAACGGCAAATTTTGTTGCAAGTTCTTCTGCAAGAGTAAGTGCTTTCTTCTCGGTTACTTTGCTAATTTTATTATCTGATGATTTATCTCCTAAGTCTGCTGTTTCAAGATCATTAAATTTTGCTTCAGGTGATAACTGCTTATCTTTAACTTTTTGTAATTCCGGCTCTTCCTTTTGCACCTTCCGTGTTGTCTCTTTTAACAAATTATGAAGCTGTGTGGTAGTGCTGACAATAGGAGTTTTTACCTGATCAGGAAATCGCAAAATTTTATAAGCTTTTTCTAAGTCTTCTTTTAAATAATCATAAGTCGCTTTAATACCGATTACGTCCGTATCAAAACTTGCAGCAATTTGAGCAGCTAAATTGACAGCCTCCGGTGTCGGTTGCTTTCCCTCCTCACATAAAGGTTGTATTATAACTTTAGATTTTCCCCCCAACAACCATTGTGAGAAAATATTCGGCTCATAAATTTGTATTTGAACTTCCGCACCTTTTATATCTTGGATTTTTATCTCTCCTTCGTAACCCGTAAATTTATTTAACCAAAATTTTGGTTGATTTAGCTCAGTTTTTAATCCATCAATATCTTTTAACTTAGGAAAAATATTTTTTATATCATTATCGTTACTCTTAAGAAAATTATTTAAATTCTTAAAAACCGTATCATTCTGATAATTTACATTGTTTATCTCATAACCGACGGCATTTTCCGTAAAATTTAATTCAAACGGCTCTGCTTTTATTTTATTATATAATTTTTTTAAAAATTCTTCATTAAAATCTCTATTATCATTTGTACCGCGCAAATTTTTCTTCAACTCTTCAAAAGTCATTTTTCGAGAAGCGGCAATACTAGAACTATGCAGATCGGTATTAAGCATGATTGTTTGAAACGCTAATATATATGCCGCATCTTTACTTTTTATTTCCCCGTCAGGGTTTTGTTCACAATATTTTTTTCCGAAAGCTTCAACTAATCTATCTATTTTTTGAGCTTCACCCGGCAACTTAAATGTTTTTAAATAATCCCGCAAACTTTCTAAAAAAAACTTTTCTTTAAAATCAAATTGTTTAACAAAACTTTTTAATATTTTTTGGTTATCTTCTCCGCGGGTTCCTAGGTAATCTCCTACCGATTCTAAATTTAAATTTCTTTTTTCTTCACAAAAAAACTTAGCGATTTCTTCTACAAAATCTTTATTTTGCTGCAAACATAAATCTTTAATTTTTTTTATACCATCTTTAGAATGATTATTAAAAAAATTAATTATTTCTTTTTTATTTTTTTCAGAGAAAGGCATAATATTCCCTCTTAAGTTAATTAATTTTAATCTTTATATATATCTTTATACATATAAAGTTATTTTAATTCAAATACTTTATATATTTTATTAAATTAACTAGGCCTTGTTGCACGGCTACCGGAATCGTCATTACGAGCGACTGGATACCTTGGCGACTGGATACCTTGTTGCATGGCTTGAATTTTCGATGTCATTCCCGCGCAGGCGGGAATCCAGAAAATATTTAAAATAAGCAAAATTATATAATAAATTACTATGTTAATTTGCTCATATTAACTTTCTGGATTCCCGCCTTTAGCTAGAATGACATACGACACTTTTTTAGAGCCATGCGGGCAACGCTAATTAACTACTAAAAGCTGCTTCAATACAAGCAAAAGTTGCAATTTTTAATATATCATTAGCAGTAGCACCGGTTTGTAAGATTTGAACAGGATATTCAAAACCGTTAATTATTGGACCGATAAAGGCATTAGAAGAAAATTCCTGTAATAATTCGGTAGAGATAGCGGCGGAATTTAAACCAGGCATAATTAGCACATTAGCCGGTCCCGATAACCGACAAAATTTATATAATTTACGTAAATTAGAGTTCAGAGCTACATTTACCGACATTTCACCGTCATATTCAAAATCTAACTTCATATTATTGAGTTCCGACTCCTCATCTTCCCGCAAACTATCTAATATTTTTACCGCTTCACGAATACGAGCGGTTTTTTCTTTGGTAGCATTACCGAAATTGGAGAATGAAAGAAGTGCAACCCGCGGTATCATGCCCATATTTTTAGCAATTTCTGCGGTCTGCACGGCAATTTGAGCAAGCTCCCAGCTATTTGGAAATTCAGTGATACTATTATCGGCAATAATTATGTTCTGTTCCTTAGCGATCATAATAGAATAGCCTAAAATTCTACGCTTCCGTTTTACCGGGATTACCTTCATTATATCTTCAAGGCTATCTGCATAACTCTTGGTAATCCCTGTTAGAACCGCATCGGCATCTTTGCACGCTACCATACAGCTTGCGAAAATATTTTTATCTGTTTTGACAAGTTTTGCACAATCTCGGTAGAGATACCCTTTCCGTTGCAACCTTTCATATAAATAATCAATATATTTATCAAGATTCTCATTGATAGACGCATTCATTATTTCTATGCCGTCTAAATTAGTATCATGACCTATTTTTTTTAAAGTAGCTTCTATTTTTTCACGACGTCCTACTATAATAGGATAACCTAGTTTATCGTTACGCATCATAATAGCCGCCATAATTACTTCCTCTTCTTCACCTTCGGCAAACACGATTCTTTTAATAGATGCATTATGTATTTTTTCACAGAGTAAGCTCATATAATTAGAAGTAGGGTTTAATCTACTTTCTAATTCTTTTTTGTACTTGCTAATATTAAAATCAAGGATTTTAGCGACTTTGCTATCTATGGCAGCTTTGGCAACAGCGAGGGGAATAGTGGTAATTAATCTTGGATCAAAAGGCACGGGAATGATGTAATCAGCTCCGAAAACCATTTTACGCCCGAAATAAGCTTTATATACTTCTTCCGGTACAGGCTTTCTAGCAAGTTCGGCTATTGCACGGGCGGCCGCTATTTTCATTTCTTGATTAATAGTTCTAGCTCGGACGTCCAAGGCTCCGCGAAAGATATACGGAAATCCCATAACGTTATTTATTTGGTTATTATAATCCGAGCGACCGGTTGCAATAATTGCATCATCTCGAACTAGTTTTATTTCTTCAGGCGTAATTTCCGGATCGGGGTTAGCCATGGCAAAAATAATCGGGTTTTTAGCCATTTTTGCTACCATTTCTTTTGATACCGCACCTTTAGAAGATAACCCTAAAAATACGTTAGCCGATTCCATAACCTCCGAAAGAGTACGTAAATTTGTCTCTTGCGCATATATCTCTTTCCACTTATTCGTGCCGCTAGCACGACCTTTATATATTACTCCCTTCGTATCGCATAAAATTATATTTGACTTATCCGCTCCTAGAGCTATTAACAACTCAATACAGGCAATCGCTGCCGCTCCTGCGCCGTTTACGACAATTTTAAGATCACTAAACGAGCGGTTAGTAAGATATGAGGCATTCATAAGCCCTGCAGCAATAATAATTGCCGTACCGTGCTGATCGTCATGAAATACCGGTATATCCATGCAGCTTTTTAACTTTTCTTCAATTATAAAACATTCAGGGGCTTTAATATCTTCAAGGTTAATACCCCCGAAACTATAATTAAGATATTTTACCGCATTAATAAATTCCTCAGGATCTTCCGTATTAACCTCCAAATCTATAGCATCGATATCGGCAAAGTTTTTGAATAATACCGCCTTCCCTTCCATTACGGGCTTTGAGGCAGCAGCACCTAAATTACCTAGTCCCAAAACTGCGGTACCGTTAGATATTACCGCAACCAAATTCCCCCTTGCAGTATATTTGTAAATATCATCGATATTTTTAGCAATCTCAAGACAAGGAGCAGCCACGCCGGGAGAATAAGCAAGCGACAAATCTTGCTGCGTAACTAATGGTTTCGTCGGAGAAATAGCAAGCTTTCCCGCCTTACCTTTGCTATGATATTCTAACGCTTCAGCGTAATTAATTTTATTCATCTCATCCATGATAATTTATATTTATATTATTTGGTTGTAATTTATAACTTATAGCTTCTTAGATCAAGAAATTATTGATAGGTTTTTGCACACAACCTAAATTAGCAACAGAAATATTTACCAAAAATATTATATAATTAAAAACTTAAGAGAATATTAATTATTTAATTGATTTATTAAGAATAATCATCTATAATAGCGCTCTAATTAATAATTACTTAACAATTAAATTAAGGAAAATAGATATGCCTAAATTAACAATAAAAGGAAACGCTTTAAATCCCAGTGTGAAATTAAGCGAAAATAATTCTATAATTACTATAGCAGAAGCAGGAAATATTACAATTGATGGGCCTTATAATATAAATAATATGAGCCTTCTTACAATACGTGGTCTTACTGATATTGAAGTTCACGACAATTGTAACCTTACAGTTACTAGTAGTGAATTACCCTTAAATAATATAGATATTATTCATGGTATTATAGATTTAAATAATAATTATGAAGGAACAGTGCCTGTAGCTGTTTCTGTAGGAGAAAATAGTAAATTGACTCAAACCGGTAAAGATTTACCAATGAACACAGTAACTATAGGTGCGCAATCAGATTTTAATTTTACTCATCATGGAGCTGATTATACTATTCATAATTCAGCCCCGGCAACTAATAGTGCGGCTAATGGAGCATACGTTGCTTCAATTACTGGAGCAGGAACTAAGATAGAATTTAAAAACCCCCATGAAAAATTAGATTCAATAATAGAAATTGCTAAAAACCTTGAATCAGCTAGCCTTAATGACTTTAAGAAATATGAAGAAGGTAAAGAAGAAAGTAAAAAATTCATAGATTTACTGTCAGGAACAAATAATTTATCTGATAAAGTGCAAAAGATTGATTCTCATATCAATCAGCATTATTTTGAGCTTACAAAGGTTGTACAACATAATAGTACTGTAGAGAGTGATCTAGGACTGCCTAATGAAATACTAGCACATATTAGCTCTTATTTAAATTTGAGTGATATAAAACTAGATTTAGCAGGAGAAACCCATAATTTTACAGGTGAGTAAAATTATAATTATTACAAGTACGGTGTCATACCGTGGTCAAGCCCACTACTGTACGAACGTTGAAAAAAGGCTGTGTCATGCCGTGACTTGATCACGGCATCCAGGAAAATAAAGCCATATTAGACTTATTTTAGAATCTTTTTATGATATTATAAGCTGGATTCCGTGGTCGTAGCCACGGAATGACAGAATTTTTACCTCTTTATTTAAACGTTCGTACAGTAGTGGGTCAAGCCACGGTATGACACCGCACGCTTTACAAAAATTCGATCCACGCAACAATGCCCCCTTACCCCAACATATACATAATAAGCGACAAAGTAATTACCGAGAAGAAAGTAGTAAATGTTATGATAGACGCCATTGATTCCGGATCACCGCCAAGTTGACGAGATAGTACGTAAGCCGTACTTGCACAAGGCAAGCAACTATATAGTACTCCCACGGATTTAGTAACTCCTTCAATTGACATTAACCATAAAACTATTACCGTTACGATCGGAAAAGCTATTAATTTAACAAAACCCGTTAATATTACGTTAAACAAAAGCTCTTTATGAATAGTGAAATTAAGACCTGCGCCGACATTCAACATTCCTATAGCTAAAGCAGCATTAGATAGACTATCTAATGTTTTTTTCAAACCTAGATGTAGTTCAAGGTTAGAATAATTAAACATAAACCCGAAAATAGTTGCGATAATTAACGGATTGCGAATTATTAGCTTAACCATTAAAAGAATGCTGGTTTTAAGAGTAGTAGCTACTGATTTATCGGGAATATAATAAGCAAAGATTATAACCGATAAAATATTAGTAAAAATAATCATATAAGAAGAGATGACGGCAACTATAGCCAGCCCTTCTTGACCTAGTAGCGGAGCGCTTACACCAAAGAAAATGTAACTATTATAACGAATTGAACCTTGAAATATTGAAGTGAATTGTATTTTATTAATATTATATTTTTTCTGATAAATAGCTAAAATAATCGAGATAATACAAGTGGATATAATAAGAGCGAATACTAATTTAATTATTGATGAAACACTTAGGTCGGCAGTGGACACATAATTAAACAGCATCGCCGGAAATAATACGAAATATGATAATTTTTCTATCCCTCGCCAGAATTCTTCCGAGGTCAACCATTTTGTTTTGATAATACTACCAAGGATAGTAATCAAAAAAATAGGTAATGTACTGGAAAAAATATCGTTCATTTGTTAATAGTTTTGTTTTTATTTTAGCGTTGATGTCATTCCTACGAAAGTATAATTTTGTTGTATAACTCTATGTCATTCCTGCGAAAGCAGGAATCCAGAAAACTATTCAATTAAATTATCCCATTCAGGATTAGTTTTTTCTATAAGTTCTATTTTCCAACTACGCTTCCATTTTTTCAAGTTTTTTTCTCTTGCAAGTGCTTCTTTAATATCAGCAAATTCTTCTGTATAAACAAGTTTTGTAATATTATACTTTGAGGTAAAACCTTTTATTGTTTTTTGTTTATGTTCATAAGCACGACGTATTATATTATTAGTAATACCAATATATAAAGTACCATTGCGGTCAGAACATAATATGTATACCCAATACATTTTTATTTTTTGGATTCCTGCTTTCGCAGGAATGACATTAGAGCTATGTGACAACGTTCGTACAAGTAGTGAGTCAAGCCACGGTATGACATAGTAAACATTTTTATCAGCACAACTATCAATACCCTAAGCACTTTTACCTAGCTTCTCATTAATCAATTCTATCGTTTCCGCTACTCCGAAAAGCTTAATAAAGGTTCCAAGCCTTGGACCTTCGCTTTGCCCAAATAGTATTTGATATAATTCTTTAAAATAATCACGTAAATTTTCATAACCGGCTTTCATGCCGATATCATATATTGCAGTCTGAATTTGTTCAGATTCTATATCACTCGTTAAACTAGTCAGCATTTTTAAAATATCTTCTAAAATAATCTTATGTTTGGCCGTCGGCATTAAATATGATTTATGCGTTTTAATAAAGTCATTAAAGTATTTTACCGCAAAATCTGCTAAATGATCAAGATATAAAGCAGTTGCAGGCGTTGCTCTCGGTTCATATCTTGTAATAAACGCCCAAAGCACTGATTTATCTGAAGGATTACATACTGATGCGAGGTTTAAAAGTAATGCGTAAGTGATGCCGAAAGTTTCAATTTTAGGAACCTGCCCGTGATGAATATGATAAACGGGATTTGCTAATCTCTTTACGGGGTCTTCTTCTGCATGATATTTTTTATTAAAAGTAATATATTCATCGACATTTTTAGGTATTATATCAAAATATAAGCGTTTTGCTCTGGTCGGCGATTGATACATAAAAAGCGACATACTTTCCAGCGGCGCATATTTTAGCCAATCATCGACGCTAATACTATTACCTTTAGATTTAGAAATTTTTTCGCCGTTCTCATCGAGAAATAATTCACAACATAATTGCACCGGCGGAACGCCCCCAAGAATTCGGCAAATCTCGGAATAAAGCCGTGCATTTGCTAAATGATCTTTGCCGTACATTTCATAATCGACGCTTAAAGCTGCCCAGCGCATACCGAAATCCGGCTTCCATTGTAATTTACAATGTCCTTTTGTTACCGGCACTTCTACAAAATTATCTTTTTCATTTTTATAAGTAACTGTTCCGCTACTAGGATCAATTTTTTCAATAGCCACTTGCAAAACTTTACCGGTTTCGGGGCAGATAGGCATAAAAGGCGAATAAGTTGCTTTTCGCTCCGCTCGAAAAGTCGGCAGCATCAACTCCATTATTTCGTCATATTTTTTAAGTACCCTAATCATCATCTCATCAAACATGCCGGATTTATAACAATGCGTGCTACTATAAAACTCATATTTAAAACCGAATCTATCAAGGAATGACCGCATTTTAGCATTCATATAATGACCGTAACTTTCATATTCACCGAACGGATCGGGAATAGCGGTTAACGGCTGATCCATATGAGCAGCTACCATTTCAGGATTCGGGATATTACTAGGCACTTTACGCAAACCGTCCATATCATCGGAGAAACAAATTAATTTTGTCGGGATATCGGATAATTGTTTAAATGCTTCCTGTACCATAATTGTCCGTGCATTTTCCCCAAATGTTCCGATATGCGGCAAACCAGAAGGTCCGTAACCCGTTTCAAATAATACATAACCTTTAGCCGGAACTTTGCCTTTTAAATGATCTAATATTTTTTTTGCCTCTAAAAAAGGCCAAGCATTCGATCTAATCGCCTCTTCAAATATTTCTGACATTTTTTTATTTTACTTGTACTATATTAACAATGAAAGACAATCTACACTAAATTTAATTAATTGTAAAATATGACTTGTGTTTTTTATAGTTTTATACAATTTTATTCTTTAAGATTATAATAAAAACCTCGTCATTGCGAGGAGGCGTTGTTGCATGGCTCGAATTTTCTATGTCATTCCCGCGAAAGCGGGAATGACATAGAAAACACTTTATCTATCCACGCAACAATGCGATAAAGCCTATACTTAGTTAAGAATACTGCATTTAAAAAGATTTAAATATGTTAATCGCTTCAGTTATAAATTTCATTAGAAAAGACAGTTTCCGTATTCTTCATTTAGGTCTAATTACGATTTCTATAATCGCTTTAGCTACCGCCTATTTCGCAGAATATGTATTACACTACACCCCCTGCCCTTTATGCGTATATGAAAGATTTCCTTATTTAACTTTAATTAAAATTTCTCTAACTGCTTTAATAATCAGAAAATTAAGCAAATATACCTTAGGTTTTATTTTCCTTACCTTATTTTGTTCTTGTCTATTATCCGCTTACCATAGCGGTGTAGAGAGAGGAATTTTTGAGCCGAGCGCTCTTTGCTCTTCAATGATTCATATCCCGAAAGGTTTATCTATAAAACATATCAAAGAAATATTTTATAGCCAGCCGATAACCTCATGTACCAAAGCAGCATTAAAGATATTCGGCTTATCAATAACCGAGTATAATTTGCTTTTAAATCTTTGCCTTTTATTTGGGCTATTAGTTATTTGGTTTTATCCAAAAGATAAAAATTTAGAATCATAAAGCAATTATTGACATTGAACAAGCAACCGATTATCTTTATACTAATCTCTTAATATATTTAGGTCATTTATGAATAAAAATTATTTGATACTTTTTTTTGCTGCTGCTATTTTAATAGGCTGCAAAGATAAAGCACCTACTAAACCAAATCCTGTTTTAACAATTGAGGCCGATCCGAGTCCGGCTATTATGAGAACGATAGAGGATACGAATAGGAATATAGGCAATAATATTTCAAGAGTTCCTACTCCCCCTACTCGTTAATATCTTTAAAATGGTTTATGTAGGCTTTCTTATACTAACTTGAAAGCCTTACGATCGATATGTTATAAATATAATGCTTAGTATAATTTCCCCCGCAAAAACCCTTAATTTTAAGGCTATCTCGTTTCAAGAGTCAACCGTACCGGTATTTTTAAGCACGACAAATTACTTGCTTGGCATAGTTAAAAATTATTCTCAAGAGCAATTAACGGAAATAATGAATATAAGTTCCAACCTTGCACAGCTTAATCGACAAAGATTTCAAAATTTTGAGAAGCAAGAGCTTAAACAAGCAATTTTTGCTTATGACGGTGATGTCTATAATAATATTAAAGTCGAAGAATTAAAGTATAAACAATTAAATTTTTTACAATCTCATTTACTAATTATATCCGGGTTATACGGCGTTTTAAGACCTTTAGATGTTATTAGACCTTATCGGCTAGAAATGGCAACTAAATTACCTGATATAAAGAACCTTGCCGATTTTTGGCAAGAAAAAATTACTAGCTATATCAATCAAACCCTTGAACAACATAAAAATAAGTATTTGCTTAATTTGGCTTCTATTGAATATTCTTCCGCTATTGCTATTAGCCATCTTCAATATCCAATGATTAATGTATTTTTTAAAGAAAATAAAAACGGTAAATTACAAACTATCGGAATAAATGCTAAAAAAGCACGCGGCAATATGGTTAATTTTATAGCTACCAACTCAATCGATAATCCTTGCGAATTAAAAAATTTTTCATATTTAAATTACAAGTTTAGCGTAGCCGATTCTTCAGAAAATAATTTAGTGTTTATTAAATAAGATTAACCCTGATACTATATCTTTCTTTAATTCAAATATTCGTTAACTCTACTTCCTCGTCGCTTAGATTAATATCTACCCCCTAAATAATCCTTAGCTTAGCTTTCAGGTTGAAATAGGCTTTGTTGCATGGCTCATAATTTACCGTATTATGGTTATTACAAGTATGGTGTCATACCGTGGCTTGACCGGCGTTGTTGCATGGATGGTTAAAAACGCTCTCGGTGTCATTCCCGCGCAGGCGGGAATCTAGATATTTAAGCGAATTATATAGTAAATTTTTATATAATTTTGTTTATTTTAAGTGTTTTTTCTAGATTCCCGCCTGCGCGGGAATGACATACTGCTGCTTTTATCGAGCCACGCAACAATGCTTTGCGAGGAGGGACGTAGTCTAGAGCGGCAATCCAGTCTTTGTCATGCTGAACTTGTTTCAGCATCTCTTACAAAATATCCTGAAATAAATTCAGGATGACTTAAAAAGTGTTTTTTCTGGATTCCCGCTTTCGCGGGAATGACATCCTTTTTATGGCAATTTCCAATTCACGCAACAACGCCTCCAGCCGCTCGCAATGACGATTCCGGTAGCCATACAACAACGCCGTTGAAATATCGTTCGTGTATTTTTAACATCACTACAACCGAAAATTAGATTAATATCTTAAGGAAACAACTTAATTTCCTTGATTATCTAAATTATTCTGTTACAGTACCATCCGTTAATGGTGTTTAAACTCCATCATTGCAAAACATTTATTAAACCTTAGTGTTATTATGCTAGGGGGCCGTTTCATGAGTGCTGCAGCATTAAATGCAACGGGAAATTATTGTTTTCAATGATTGAGTTTATCCCCTAGCACCCGGCTCTAATTAGTTTAAGATATGATTGAATAATTATAACAATCTCTTATATCTGTTTAGCTTTATGCTAAAATTACTATGCAAAAAAATTTTGCTTTTAAAGTAAAAATAAAATATTAAGCTACAGCTAAATTCAGAAAGCTTCAGACAAGATAAATTTAAAGACGAGCCTGCGCAAGCAGTACCAAAAGTACGTGAGCACAGGCGAAGGTCGAAAAATTTGCTTGTATCAAGCTTGGCGTTGTTGCATGGCTAGAATGTGACATACGGCACTTTTTTAGAGCCATGCAACAACACCATCAAGCGATCGAGATGACGCTGTACGAGATAGGAGGAAAGAGAAGTTGGCATCGTCAAGTTAAATAAAATAGCTTTCCCTTAAACTGATTTTTTACGATATATTTTCAAGAACACTATTATAAATAACATACTAAATAAAGCATTGCCTAAAAAAAATTGTGACCAAGGGATATATTTTGCACAAAAACCGCCTAAAGAAGCAAGCGTAATTCTAGCAAACGAGCTAAGAGAGGCAATTAATGAATATTCCGTTGCGATAAACTCACTATTACAAAGGCTGGCAAGATAGATAGTAATTACCGTTCCGGCGAGACCGCAGCAAAAATGTTGTATAGTAATAGTAGCTATAAATGCCGGAATATTATGCCCCATAATCGCAAGTATCATAAACATTAGAGGCGATAATAATTGGATAGTGCCGCTAATTAGCACACTTTTAAATATGCCGATTTTTGAGGTTAAAATTCCTCCTAATCCTCCCCCTATAATCATCACTACCAAACCGTATGCTTTGGAGATTGAAGCAATTTCATGAGCGGTAAAAGATAAATCAAGAAAGAAAGGGGAGCTCATAGCCATCGGCACCGAATCACCTGCTTTATATAGGAAAATAAATAAAATAGTTAGTAGCCAACGAGGCTGACTTAATTTTAACGATAAAATACTCTTGCGGATAACCTCAAAATATTGCTTTATCGATATTAAATGTAGAGTAGCATGGCGTTTTTCTTTCGGTTTCGGCTCTTTAATACATAAGATTACTATAGGTCCGGCTAAGGCTACGACAAATGCTCCTTGATAAGCCGCCTGCCAGCTAAAAATACTAGATAAATATAAAGCCCCGACACTAGCTATTAATATCCCAAGACGAAACCCTATACCGCCAAAAGTAATTGCGAGCGCTAATTCTTCTTTATTAGCAGGGCGCTCTATGCGATAAGCATCTAGTACGATATCCTGAGTAGCCGCGCAAAAAGAAATAATAAAGGCAATAATTGCGGTAATATATAAATTATCACTCGGATTAATAACTAAAAAACCTACTATAGATAATAATAAACATATTTGAGCCGTCAACGCCCAGCCTCGTCTTTGTCCGAATTTAGCACATAGAAACGGTACGGAATATTTATCGATAAAAGGTGCCCATATTATTTTTAAACAATAAGGAAATGCCGCTAAAGACATCGAGCCTATTATATCGGTAGTATATTTTGCTTCGGATAATTGATACGGAATAGTGAAAAATACTAAGGTAAACGCAAAACCGGAGGTTAGACCTAATAATAAAATTCCTATTAGATAATATCGATTGGGGTTAATTAATGTTATTAACAATTTTTTCATTTTATTTATTTGTAATATAGGTTTAGGCTTTGATGTTATTCTCTGCACTCTTATGTCATTCCCGTGAAAACGGGAATCCAGGCTTTTCTTTGTCATGCTGAACTTGTTTCAGCACCTTTAGTAGATCCTGAAATAAATTCAGGATGACTATAATTTTTCTGGATTCCCGCTTTTAGCTAGAATGACATAGAACATGCTTAACCTATCCGCACAACAATTTAATACTTCACTTCCAGCGAGTAAGGTGCTACTTTAGAAAATATTTTACCTACTACCGGTATTTTTGTTATAATAGTACTAATTAAGAAAAATGACGGGATAACATTTCCTGTGAGCTTAATTTGCTGTTTCTTAGTATCAATATTACCTTTCATCGTAAAATCAAAAAACGGTCCTTGCGCTTCTGCATCGGACAAGGTTATAATATTGCCGTTATAGCTAAACTTACCTGTCATATTTTCAAATAAAACATTTTTATTATTCACCACGAAACTAATAAAACCGGGTAGCGACACAAAAGATACTATTCGCGTTAAAAAAGGCGTATCCGTTATCACAAAACGTTTGATAGTAAACCTGCCGTCTAATATCGGTATTATTTCGCCTTTCTTAACCTCATATCTTTTGGTGTTGAGAGTAAGCTGAATATTACCGTTTTTCATATTATTATATAGACCGATTCCTCTAAGCAAGCTACCTGCATTATCACAATCAATTAACCATTGTTCAAAACCTTCTTTAGCTACCAGAGACATTTGAACTTTTTTATCCCCGATAGCTGCGTTTAAGGAGCCGGCAAAACACTTTACTTTATCGCAATTTATTTTTAAATCTAAATTATTGAGCATTACGTTATTCTTTAGCCTTACCGTTCCTATATTAGCTTTTAAGGAGATATTACGAGCCTCTCCTTCTTTTTCTAAAAATTGCAACATATTAGAGTGTGATAAATCAAGGTTAGCCCCCGTAAGCTCGCTAGTGAGACTATTCTTATTCATAGTAATTTTTCCCCTCAAGCTTGTTTGAGCGTAGTTAATGACCGGTAAAGTAATGTTATAGGTGTCATTTTTTATTAGAGTATTGCCGATAATTTTTAAATTATCTTCTCCCGAAAGGTTAAACTCAATATTATTGCTTGAAGAAGTATTGCTTAATCTAGATTTTAAAGTTAAATTGGCTTTTTTATGCAATTTTTTATGGATAGATATTTTATCGATATAAAATTCTAAATTATCTAAGTTAGAGCTAACATTGATAAAATTTTTATTATTTTTTTGTTTGTTATATTCAAAATTAAAAACGCTACTGCCGGAAATTAATTTAAATATTCCTATTTTTTGGTTTGCGGCAGTAATATTAGTTTTAATTTTTAACACACATTCATTAGTATTTTCTGCCATATTATGATCATACGTAAAACTACTAGTATAATCGTTAATCTTACCCTTGCCGCTAAAACTTATTTTATTATCTTTATAAGTGCCTTTTGCTTCAGCATTTCGTAACAATATATTATTATTAAAAGCATCAAGCGAAATATTTGTTAATATTGAAGAAACATTATAGCTATTCGGTATATCGGGACTAATAAAAATTATTAGTTCAATTACGGAGCTTGCCGTCCCTTTAATTTTTTTAAGATCGATACCTTGAGCTTTAGTATTTTGATATGCCTCTTCAGGAATAAAATCAATTAAATCTACGACTTCACCTTTGGCGGTAGCGTTAAAAATAAATTCCGATTTTGCAAGCCCCTTCCATTTAAAACTCATAATTCCGTTTGAAATAAGGCTTTTGCCGGTATAAGCCTGTTTTACTAAAAACTTTACATTAGGTCCGGACACCACAATATTAGTATCAATATTTTTAAGAGCCGGTAAGTCTTTATGATATTTATATTCAAAATCTGATATATGCAAATTGGCTTTTAACGCCTCTTCTTCTAAAATATCATCTTCAACAAAATTTTTATCGAGCTTTAAGCTAACTTCACCGTTCTGGATATAACCGGATTTAATATGTTTTTGTAAATATAATATTACCCCGTTATTTGGGATAATTTTTTCTATTGTTTGATAAATCATTATCGGGATATTTGTAGCACTAGCAGTTGCTTCAATATTTTTATCGGTTATTATGCCGTTAAACGATAAAAAAGCTTGCTCTTCAAAGGTAAGTTTACAATCAATCTTTTTTTTATTACCTTGCAAAGGATTAGTTTTATATAAGCATGCGGCTTGTCCAAGCGGTAAATTGGCACCCTTTTTATCGGCTAAGATATCGCTTCTTATTTCAGCTAAATTTAACTTAGTAATAGCACTCTTTTTTATTATATTTAAAGTATAATCACCGTTTATTTTAGTATTTATAATTTCTTCATTATTATTTGAGATAACGGCAAACTTATCGATATTAATATTAGCCGATAACGAAGAATGAGATATTAAATCATGCAAATTAAAAACAAGCTGAAAATTAGAAATTTCTCCTTGTGCATTATCTATAAAATTTAATGAAATTTTATTAATTGATAGATGATTTTCCTTAAATTTCAAATCACTTATTACGGCTTTTATATCTTGCCTATTTAAATAAAATTCGATTATTTTTTTAATCGGCTCATCCATATATCCTTTATTAGCTCTATATATAAGAAAAGTCATAATTATCGAAAATATAACAAGAAATATAAAGAGGTTAAGGAAAGTTTTTTTGATAAAATTCATTTTATAATTATATGTAGATATACTGCTCGTAAGTGAAGCATTGTCATACCGTGGCTTGACCCACTATTGTACGAACGTTGAAAAAAGGCTGTGTCATGCCGTGACTTGATCACGGCATCCAGGAAAATAAAGCCATATTAGACTTATTTTAGAATCTTTTTATGATATTATAAGCTGGATTCCGTGGTCGTAGCCACGGAATGACAGAATTTTTACCTCTTTATTTAAATGTTCGTACAGTAGTGGGCTTGACCACGGTATCCAGATTGTTACTTTCTGGACCCCGTGATCAAGTCACGGGGGGACAATTCCCAATTCTTAAAAGACGAGCAGTATAATTAAAAAAGTCTTGTCTAAATTAACGCTAATCAAGTATAAAGTATACTCTAAAGTTTTATAATACAAAATTAAATAATACATAATAAAAATTTTATGAATATTACCTTTATCGGTTGTGGTTATGTCGGACTCGTATCGGGGACTATAATGAGCTATCTTGGTCATAATGTCGTGTGTCTTGATACCGATCAATCTAAAATTGCTAAGCTAAATAGAGGTATATCGCCGATTTATGAAGCCGATCTTGATAAATATTTACGGCAATCGATAAAATCCGGAAGATTAAAATTTACCCGTAATTATGATGCCGAGCTTGCAACTGCCGAGGCGGTTTTTATTACCGTCGGGACTCCGCCGTTACCGTCAGGTGATGCGGATTTAAAATATGTTTTTGAAGTTATCGATAAAATTTGTAATCGGATAAATAAGGATTGTCTGTTAGTGGTTAAATCTACTGTTCCACCGACCAGTTGCAATAAAATTATTAGTTATTTAGCAGAGAAAAACTTTACATTTAATGTTGCGTCAAACCCTGAATTCTTAAGGGAAGGAACAGCCGTTAATGATTTTTTAGTTCCTGACAGAATAATTATCGGAGTTAATAATAAAAAATCGGAAGAATTGCTTAAAGAAATTTATTTGCCTCTAACTAACCAAAATATAAAGCTGCTAGTGACTGATTTAGTTACGGCAGAACTTATTAAATATGCTTCCAACAGTTTTTTAGCCGCTAAAATTAGCTATATTAATGAAATGGCAAATTTATGTGAAAAAACAGGCGCAAATATTCAAGACTTAGCTTACGGTATGGGTCTTGATCAAAGAATAGGCACAAAGTTTTTAAATGCCGGTCCCGGCTTTGGCGGCTCTTGCTTTCCGAAAGACATTTTAGCCTTAAGGGTGCTTGCTAAAAATTACCGTGCTGATTGTAAAATCCTTGAGGCGGTAATTGATAGTAACCGGAAGCGCCCTTTTGATATGGTAGATAAAATTAGCAATTTAATAGGTAATGATTTACTCGGTAAAAATATCGCCGTTCTAGGGCTTACTTACAAAGCCGGCACCGATGATATCAGAGCTAGTCCGGCAATTGAAATTATCAAAATTTTACTAACTAAAGGTGCGTATGTTAAAGCATTTGATCCTGTAGGCTTAGATAATGCTCAAAAATATTTTGAAAATGAAAATTTATTATATATAAAATCGGCAATTGAGACCTGCTCCGGAGCGGATGCAATTGTTATTACTACCGAATGGTCGGAATTTAATGAATTAAATTGGGAAATAATTTATAATTCGGTTAAATCGCCGATAATTATCGATCTTAGAAATATTTTAGATGCAGACTCAGTAAAAGCGGCAGGTTTTGAATATTACGGAGTTGGGTGTAGGGTATGATGAGCATCGTGTTCTGTCACCCCGTGGCTTGACCACGGGGTCCAGAAAAATTAAATACTGGATACCGTGGTCAAGCCCACTACTGTACGAACGTTTAAATAAAGAGGTAAAAATTCTGTCATTCCGTGGCTACGACCACGGAATCCAGCTTATAATATCATAAAAAGATTCTAAAATAAGTCTAATATGGCTTTATTTTCCTGGATGCCGTGATCAAGTCACGGCATGACACAGCCTTTTTTCAACGTTCGTACAATAGTGGGTCAAGCCACGGTATGACACCGAGCTATTTTATAAATCGAACAATAATTTATATACATAAAATGCAAGCTGAATTTGTACATTTAAGAGCGCAAAGTTCTTATTCTTTTTTAGAAAGCGCGTTAACGATCGACAAAATAGTTGAATTAGCCGTACGGCAAAAAATGCCGGCTATTTGTCTTGCCGATCGGGGTAATTTATTCGGCTCGTTGGAGTTTGCCTTGCAAGCTGCTAAAAAAGGCGTGCAGCCTATACATGGTGTTATTCTTAATATAGAGAATAATATCGATAAAGTAGCTATTGATAATATTAGGGGGTCATTTGACTATAAAGCCGATTTTGCCGAGATTCTACTTATTGCAAAAGATGAAATAGGTTATAAAAACTTACTTAAGCTATCTAGCTTAATCTTCACTAAAAATGATCGCAAAATTTGTGATCACATCACTTTTGACGACCTTATTACTTATAATGAAGGCTTAATTGCGCTTTGTTGTTATACAGACGGTATTATCGGTAAAAGCTTGCTCGCCAAAGATGAAACGCAGGCTGTCCTAGCCGCTCGTAAATTAAAAGAAATCTTCGGTGACCGGTTTTATTTTGAAATTATGCGGCATAATTTACCGGAAGAACAATTTATCGAAGCCGCTCATATTAAAATAGCATATGATTTAGATATTCCGCTTGTTGCTACTAATAAACTATTATTCAGTGATGCAAGCATGCATTACGCGCATGACGTATTATTGTGTATTTCTGCCGGCGTTACCAAAGAATATCAAGATCGTAAAACGATTAGCGATAATTGCTATTTTAAATCCCCTAAGGAAATGAGAGAGCTTTTTGCAGATTTGCCGGAAGCAATAGAGAATACCGTAAATTTGAGTCAGCGTTGTTACATAGCGGCGCATCCCAACCCGCCGATGCTTCCTAATTTCTCTACCGAAAATATTAGCGAAACGGATTTAATTAAAAAAGACGCAGAAGACGGTTTGCTTGCGAGATTATCGACAAAATTTAAATTAGAAAATATTTCTCCGAAGGAGCAAGAAACAATTAAGGAGGAATATTTTACTCGTCTTAATTATGAATTAGAGATTATTTGTAAAATGGACTTTGCCGGCTATTTTCTCATAGTATCGGATTTTATAAAATGGAGTAAGGAGCAAGGAATATTAGTCGGTCCCGGTAGAGGTTCGGGAGCGGGTTCAATAGTAGCTTGGAGTCTGTTAATTACCGATCTTGACCCGATTAAATTCGGTTTATTATTTGAGCGATTTTTAAATCCGGAACGTATTTCAATGCCGGATTTTGATATTGATTTTTGCCAAGAAAGACGTGAAGAAGTTATAAATTACGTTCGTTCAAAATACGGCAATAATAGGGTCGGTCAAATAATTACTTTCGGAAAAATGCAAGCAAAGGCGGTAATTAAAGATGTCTCCCGCGTACTTGGCTTAGCATATAGATATGCCGATTATTTAACGGAGCTAGTACCGTTTAGTGCCGTTCATCTCATAACTTTAGATCAGGCTATTAAGGAAGTCCCTGAGCTTTCAAGTGCGGCTAAAGGCAAAGGATTATATAATTTAGAGGGCGAAGAGGAGTTAATAAAGCAAGTTTTAGATACTTCGCTAATTTTGGAAGGACTACATAGGCACGCCTCTACCCATGCCGCGGGAATCGTCATAGCCGGCAAAGATTTAGTCGAAATAGTACCCGTTTGCAAAGATACTAATTCCGATATGTTAATAGTGCAATATTCGATGAAATACTCGGAAATTGCCGGTTTAATTAAGTTTGATTTTCTAGGACTACAAACTCTTACTGTCATTACCGACTGTAAAAAGCTTTTAAAAGAACAAGGCATCGAGATCGACTTTAATAACATGACGTTTGACGACGAAAAAACTTATCAAATGTTATGCAAAGGTAAAGGGGGCGGGGTTTTCCAGTTTGAAAGTGCGGGTATGAAAGATACGCTTCGGCGTCTAAAGCCTGATTCCGTACAAGACTTGATAGCTCTTGGCGCCTTATATCGTCCCGGTCCTATGGAAAATATCCCGACCTATATCGCTTGTAAACACGGCACGCAGCAACCGGACTATTTACATGAATTACTAAAGCCGATACTTAAAGAAACTTACGGCGTAGTAATATATCAAGAGCAAGTATTAGAAATTGCTAAGAAACTTGCCGGTTACACTCTTGGCAGCGCTGATTTACTCCGTAAAGCTATGGGTAAAAAAATCAAAAAAGAAATGGAGGAGCAGGAGGAAATCTTTGTTAAAGGGGCGGTAGCTAATAATATTTCAGCAAGTCAAGCTAAATCAATTTTTGCGACGCTTGCTAAATTTGCCGGATACGGTTTTAACAAAGCACATGCTTCGGCTTACGGAGTTATTTCGTATCAAACGGCTTATCTTAAAGCTAACTACCCTGCTGAATTTTTGGTAGCATGTTTGAACCTTGAGTTAAGTAATCACGATAAGATCGGCTTATTTTCGCAAGAAGCAAAAGATAATGATATCAAAATCATCCCGCCGAATATTAATATTTCCACCGGTTATTTTAGTATAGGATGTCATGCCCGCCAAGGAGGGAATGACATCGAAGCTACTATATCGGCAGAACAAAAGTCTATAATATTCGCTTTGGGCGCAATTAAAGGTGTTACCGTGAATTTCGGTAAGTTAGCGGCGGAGGAAAGAGAGAAAGGAGGGCGATTTACGACCATTATCGATTTCATCGAGCGTATGCCGCCTAAATCTATCAATAGTAAGTTACTGGAAAATCTTATCAAATCCGGTTGTTTTGATGAGTTACACGATAATCGTCAGCAATTATTTTTAAGTATTGCTAAGCTTTTAGCCTATTCAATTTCTTATTATGAAGAACAAGCTTCTAATCAATTTAGTTTAATTAAGGTAAATAGTTTAAGCCCGCAGCTTTTAATAGCAAGCGACCATGCCGATAAAAATACGCTAGCCTTTTATGAATTTGAGGCATTGGGATTATTTATAACTCATCATCCGTTATCGGAATATCAAGAAATATTTAATCGATTAAATATTTTAAGTTCGGCAAATTTGCATAATGATTTACCGCACGGCACTAGCCGAGTAACGCTTGCCGGCGTGATTCAGAAAAAAGATTCTCGCATGTCGGCAAGAGGAAGATTTATTACGCTACAGCTTTCCGATCCCGATGATATTTTTGAGTTAACTATTTTTAGCGAGGAGGTGTTACGCGATTATAATCACTTGCTGAATGTTAAAAGCCTAGTGATCGTTAATTGCGATATAATAAAAGACGAAGGTGGCATAAAGCTGACCGCTAAAAGCTTCATGTCTATTGAAGAAGCAATTAACAATCAGCAAATTGAGTTACAACTTTTCCCAAGTAGTTATACGGAATTGGAACAGATAGTAAGTTTATTAACAAAATGCTGCGGACTAGAGCAGAGTAACACAAAAATAACTTTATTCGTAAAAACGGAAGTAACTGACGGATTTGTAGCTAAAATAACCTTGCCGGAATCTTTTTGCTTACAAAGCAAAGACTTTGAGTTTTTAAAGAATTTTCAGTATTGCGAGAAGCTATAAGCGTTGTTGCATGGTTCTAAAAAAGTGCCGGATGTCATTCCTAGCTAAAGGCGGGAATGACATCCTAGCAAACCCCAAACGCCTACTTATTTGCTGCTTTTAATTTTTCTAAAACTTCCTTAGCATGATTTTTGACACTTACTGCAGGCCAGATATGAAGGATTTTACCATGGGTATCAATTAAAAAAGTTGCTCTATTAATTCCCATATATTTCTTACCGAACATTGATTTTTGAACCCACACCCCATATTGCTCGCACATATCAGAGTCTGCATCAGAGGCTAGGTCAAACTCTAAACAATATTTTTCTTTAAACTTATCATGTGATTTTAAATTATCTTTTGATACTCCTATAATTACGGCATTTAATTTTTCAAATTCCGGTTTTAATTTATTAAAATCCTGTGCTTCGATAGTACAGCCGGGAGTATCGTCTTTCGGATAAAAATATAGTATAACAAATTTTCCTTTTAAATCTGATAATTTGATATTTTTATTGCTACTTACCGGCACTGAAAAATCAAATGCAACATCACCTATTTTTAACATCATAAAACCCCTATATAATTAAAATTGTATACTATAATAAATTTTAACAAAAAGCATTTGTTTTTTATATAGTTTTTCTATTAATAATTTTTGTAGTAGTTGCTTTTTTATATAACATAATTTATTATTTAAATAACTTACATTTTAAGTTATAGTTTATAGTATTTATTTTCAATAATGAGGTTATTATGAAAACAATAGGCAAAGCGATTGAAGAATTACAAAATACCCTTAAAGATTCCGCTAAAATTATCGCTGCTGAATTTAATAAGAAATGCCATGATATAGCCGATAATTTATCTTCTAAAATAGATGAATTGAAAAAGCACGCTAAAGATAATAAAGATCGCTCTTTAGAATCGATACAAAAACAATATGACGGCATAAAAGAAAATATGACGGAATATCAAAAAGCGACAGGTAAGAAAGCAGAAGAATATCACAAGGTTTTAGTGAAAAAACTTAGTGAATTAAGTAAAAAAATCGAAGACTATAATAACAAACATAAAAATTAAAGCCCATTTAAAAATTATTTTGGAGTCCTAACAATGAAAAATAAAATTTTATTAACACTTGCAACAACTGCTGCTTTAGTATTTGCCTCTAACGCTTTTTCTTCAGCAACAACGCAAAACGAAGAGGATAATGCAGAAACTACCTCGAAAACTAGAACAGTAACCGAAAATCTTCAGGAATTAAAAGATAATTTGAAAGATTTAGCTAAAACCGGCATAGATAAATTTAATCAAAGCCTTAGCGATACCTATACTCAATTATCCGATCAAGTAACTGCAATTCAGGAAAAGATGAAAGATAAAAAAGATGAAGGAGCCAAAAAGCTACAGGAATCTTTAGATCATCTAAACAAAAAAATGGCAGAATATAAAAATGCTAATGCCCAAAAACAAGAAAAAATGCGCAAACATATTGTTAATAAGTTAGAAAAGCTAAATGAAAATATTAGCGAGTATAACGAAAAGGCAAAAGCAGATTCGTGATTTACCGTATTATGGTTATTACAAGTATAGTGTCATACCGTGGCTTGACCATGTGTTGTACGAACGTTAAAGAAAAGGCTGTGTCATGCCGTGACTTGATCACGGCATCCAGAAAAAAACTTAATAAAAAGAGTGGATACCGTGGTCAAGCCACGGTATGACACCGAACGCTTTGCAAAAAGGTTATATTTTATGACCGTTACCAAAGAAAAAATTACCGCTATGTTAAGCTCTAAATTGGGGTTATCAAACAGTTTATGCGAAGAAATTGTTAATGCTATTTTCTCTAATATTTTAGAAACAGCATTTACCGAAAAATTAACTTTAAAAAATTTCGGTAGTTTTGAAATTAGCGAAAAAAAACCACGACCCGGTATAAATTTCCATACTAAATTACCGGTTACTATAGAGTCAAAAAGAATATTGCGTTTTACCCCTTCTGCTAACTTAAAAACATTAATTAACGAATCTTCGGAAAAAAATGTCTCAAAAAAAGATACCGGAAAAAATATTTAATAAGAAACTAGATAAAAAATATTATTCTACTAGCGAAGCAATAAAATTTTTAAATATCTCTTCTCATCAATTAAGGTATCTAGAAGATAATATCCTTAATTTGAGCATTTATAAAATAAAAAACAGAAGATACTACACCGATAGGGATCTTAAAACTATACAAGATTATATAACTAATAATAAAAAAATATCGGTAAAACAAGATACTACTCCCCTCTCTTATAAAATCGATATACTGATTAAAAATCTTAATATTTTGTCAAATGATATTACAAAATTCCTTGCTAATTTCTCTGCGCCGCCTGTATAAATGCTTTACAAAAATAGTTGATTAATCTTTATAAATATAGTATTATACGTATAATACACGTATGAAAGGTATATTATGCAGAAGAAATTAACACTTACTATTGATGAAGCTGTTTATTATAAGTTACATTCAGTAATCGGTGAACGTAAAATTAGTAAATTTATAGAGCGTTTAGTAAAACCATATGTAATTAACGAATATCTTGAAGCAGCTTATCAAGATATGGCTCATGATATAGCAGCAGAGCAAGAAGCATATAACTGGGTAGAAGGATTGGCGCAAGATGGGTTTCATGAAAAGAGGTGAAGTATGGTGGGTAGACTTTAATCCTTCTATTGCCGGAGGAATATATAAAACAAGACCGGCGATAATTATTAGCAATGATTATTCAAATCAAGCATTAAATCGCGTACAAGTTATTCCTTTAACTAACAATACTAGTAAATGTTATCCTTGTGAAGCTTATATATTGCTAAACGGTAAACAAAGTAAAGCAATGGCTGATCAAATAATGACGATAAGTAAGACAAGATTAAAATCAAAAATTACAATAATTTCTAATAATGATATGCAGTTGCTTGAATATTCCCTTAGAATACAATTAGGCTTGTAGTACAACTAAATTCAGAAAGCTTCAGACAAGATGAATTTAAGGAAGAGCTAAGCTAGAGTACGTGAGTACAGGCAAATGTCGAAAAATTTGCTTGTATCAAGCGATCGAGAGGACGCTGTACATACAAAATAATATCAAGAGGTATCTTTATGAAAGAAAAACAAGTAAAGCCGATAATTATCGGTATAGCAGGTACTGAATTAACTGCGCAAGAAATAGAGTTATTTCAAAATCATCCTCCTCTAGGAGTAATTTTATTCAGGCGTAATATAAAATCGGAAACTATTACGGATGGTTTAGGTGAAAAAATACAAATTCAGGATAGAGAACAACTTACTAACCTTATCGGTAGTATAAAAGAGGTGTTAGGGGAGCATTGTATAATTTCCGTCGATCAAGAAGGCGGCAGAGTTAAAAGGCTTATCTCTCCTACTTTCAAATCAGCGCCTAGCGCTAAAACATTCGCCGATATAGCCGAGCAGAAAGGGATAGACATTGCAGTCGAAAGATGTAAACAAAATTATAAAGAAATAGCAAAAGAGCTTAAAGAACTAGGCTTTAATTTAAACTTCGCGCCGGTAGCGGATTTAAGACATGAAGGAGCGCATGATATTATCGGCGATAGAAGCTTCGGCTCTACTCCCCCTACCGTAATTCGCTTATGTCAAGCTGCACTTGAAGGGTTGGCTGAAGCAAAAGTAACCGGCTGCATTAAACACATACCGGGGCACGGGCGAGCTACAAAGGATAGCCACAAAGCCTTACCGAGCGTAGAAGCTTCTTTAGAAGAGCTAGAGAAAACGGATTTTTATGTTTTTAAGGAGTTGGCTATATTGCCGGTTAGCAAACTCGCTATGACGGCGCATATAATATATAAAGCACTTGATCCGGATAATCCCGCTACCTTATCAAAAAAAGTTATTAATTATATCAGAGAAGAAATCGGCTTTAAAGGACTGATCATTTCCGATGCGATAGAGATGAAAGCGTTATCCGGCGGGATGGCTGACATTACCGAAAAAGCTTTTGCCGCCGGCATTGACATAGTGCTTGAGTGCAGCGGTAATTTCGATAACATGACTGCGGTTTTTGGTGCTGCTCCGGCATGCGGGGTAGAAAATTTTTCCGAGTTGTTTATCGGTTGAAGTTTAAGCTTGTGCTTTTTCAAAAATTGCGGTGATGGCGTTGCCCGCGTGGACGGCTGAAGCCGCCATTGCGAAGAGGCAATGCCCACGTGGATCAAAAATTGCTATATTTCGGATATTTTTTAAAAGTACTGCGGTGTCATACCGTGGCTTGCCCCACTACTGTACGAACATTTAAATAAAGAGGTAAAAATTCTGTCATTCCGTGGCTACGACCACGGAATCCAGCTTATAATATCATAAAAAAATTCTAAAATAAGTCTAATATGGCTTTATTTTCCTGGATGCCGTGATCAAGTCACGGCATGACACAGCCTTTTTTCAACGTTCGTACAGTAGTGGGCTTGACCACGGTATCCAGAAAAAGCCTTAATAAAAAGACTGGATTCCGTGGTCGTAGCCGGCTTTGTTGCATGGATCGAATTTTCGATGTCATTCTAGCTAAAAGCGGGGCGTTGTTGCATGGCTACCGGAATCGTCATTGCGAGGAGGCATTTATGCCGACGTGGCAATCCAGTTAAACATATTTTTATACTAAACTTGTTTAGTATTCTAATTAAATCCCTCGTTACATTCGGGATAGCCTGGATTGCCGCGCTCCTTCCAGTCGCTCGCAATGACGAGTTTTTTATTAATTTTCGAGCCATGCAACAACGCCCGAAAGCGGGAATCCAGCCTTTTCTTTGTCATGCTGAACTTGTTTCAGCATCTATTAACAAGATCCTGAAATAAATTCAGGATGACCTAAAAAGTGCTTTTTTCTAGATTCCCGCTTCCGCGGGAATGACATACTAGTGCTTTTATCAAGCCATACAACAACGCCTACGGCTCCTCGCAATGACGACTTTGATATCCACGCTGGCAACGCCGGTCAAGCCACGGAGTTACACATAATTCCCCAAATTTTCCTTCTTAAAATACAAATCTAAGTAAATTTTAAATAAAATATTATCAAATAATTAAATAAATATATTGAAAATATCTAATTTTAATATTAATCTGTTTTTTAAATTTTAAGTTAAAGAATTAATTTCACCTATCATACCGGGTGTGTTATGGTTGTTATCAAATTGCAAAGCGTGCAATAATTTGAAGTTGCTAACAAAATGATTTTTTAAAATAAACACTCACGGCAACACTTATATTTTATATAACGTAACAGATTTATAAATTTAAAAAACAATTTGAATTAATCTCATATTTAGTTTTAATAGGAGGAGTACTTGATTCACGAAACTATTAACCTGCTTCAAAATATGCTGCATAAAAACGGAGTAGGTGCTGAAATATACGCCAGACTAAAGGATCCTTATTCTATTTTAAAGAAAATGAAAAGGAAAGAAATTACTATTGACAAATTGAGCGATCTTATTGCGTTCAGGGTTATTGTTGGTTGTAAAGCCGAATGTTATACGTCTCTCGATATAATTAATGATTTTTACCATTTTAGTTTAAAACATATCAAAGATTATATTGAGAAACCTAAAGAAAACGGTTATCAATCTATTCATGCGATAGTGGAATTCCTTCATTCTAGGCGTAATGCCGAAATTCAGGTGCGTAGTCGTGAAATGCATAAAGTGGCTGAACTCGGTAGAGCCGCGCATTTAAATTATAAGCAAGAACAAGATAAACATTTAGAAGAAGTTTTTAATAAAAATAATAATACGGTGCTTCAAGCGGCAAATGAGATGTTTCACAAATTTAGCTGGTCTGAAGCGGAAATTGTTGCTTATGAGCAAGAAATTATGCGAATTTGGCATAACAAAATCGATGAAATATTAAGATGGGAAAACAACCCGAAAGAATTAGCGTTTGAAGAACGGTAAGTTGCTATATCATTATTGTTGCGTGAAGGCTTTGTTGCATGGCTCAAATTTTTGATGTCATTCCCGCGCAGGCGGGAATCTAGCTTTTTTTGTCATGCTGAACTTGTTTCAGCATCTCTTGAAAAATATCCCGAAATAAATTCAGGATGACTATAATTTTCCGGATTCCCGCTTTTAGCTAGAATGACATACGGCACTTTTTTAGAGTCCTGCAACAACGCTTTTGGTCGCTCGCAATGACGATTCCGGTATCCACGCAACAATTCCTGCTCGTAGTCAAATACGGTATCCACCTAGAGCAAAAATAATTTACAAAAATTAATTAATATTTTGTGATAAAAATATCGCGACGTTTAAAACTATATAAAAAAACTTAACGCGGTTCTTGTAATTGTGTAGTTTTTATATTATACTGACCGAGGTGTTTAGAGACCTTTGATATAGGCTTTAAGTATTTGCGGTAATCATCGGCAAACACTGATTATTACAGCAATAAATCGTTAAGATATACTACTTAAAGTGTATTTCAATGTTTATACTAAAATTTTTAAACTTAAAATAGGAAAAAATATGGCTCAAAAACCAAGTTTTTTAAAAAGAATAACGACCGCCTCGACCGTGGCTTTCGCTGCGGCTGCAATCGTCGGAACCGGAAGTACGGCTTTTGCGCAAGCTAGTAGAACGACAATAGCTGCTCCTGCTACTACTCTTGATGGTACAGGGTTTGATCAGACTGCTGCGCCAGCTGACTTACCAGTTCAATCTGCAGCTGGAGCTGTGCCCGGTGCAGTTATTACTGCTACTTTTAATGGAGCAATCAATTTTAATACCCCGAATGGTGATTTTAACGGTATACTTTTAAATACTGCGAACAATTTAGCTGTTACTATTACTAACAATACTCAGTTAGGGTTTATATCTAATCTTGGTAATGCTGCCAACGCCTTTAACTTCACTCCCGCTGCTAATCAATCACTTACCATAACAGGTCAAGGTATTACTGCTGCTAATGCTGCTTTAGCACAAAGCGCTGCTGGTGTTGCTGGATTTAATGGTAATGCTGCTATTAACAATAACGATATTAGTGGTCTTGGAAATTTTGATTTTGCTGCCGGAGGTATTACCCTTAATCTTAATTCTGCTGATGCTACAAAAGCTATGACTGCTACCAACTTTAAAGTTGCTAATGGTGCAGCAGATGGCGTTATTACCGTTAATAATAATGGTGCTACAGCAGGAAATCTTGATATATTAGAATTTAATGATGCAAGCGTTGCTACTACAAAAACTATCACTGTTGCTGCTGGCAGTGCTATCAGGTTTAATTCGACTCCAACGGCCGGTAATTCTTTAACACTTCAAGCTGTAGCAAATAGTACAATCGGTCTTACTAATGATGCTACCCTTATACTTAAGAGTAAAGCAGCGGCAGCTTTTAGTTTTGCCGTTGCTAATGGAACTCTTGGAGCAACTGGCGGAGATAATAACGGTGTAATCGTTTTTGATTCTTCTCTTGCTGGTGCAGCCGCTAACCTTACAAGTAATAAAGCAGGAAATGCAGTTGCGGTAGTTGGTACTAACAATACTACTAGAGCTCAAGGATTTATATTAAAAGGTATGGCAGCTAATGCTACCACTATTGATGGTCAAGTTTATGCTAAAGCTATTGAGTTACAAGGAGGACAACTTACTTTCGGTCAAGCAGTTGATGTTGGAGCTAATGGTACTACTAACTTTACTACAGCTGCTTCGCAAGCTACAATTAGTAAAACTTCAAATCTTGGTGCTGTAACTTTCGGTGCCTTTGCAGGTAACACTCTTACTGTAAATAGTACTGCAGATAACACAACTCTTACAGGTAACTTTACCGGGGATGCAACAGGCCTTAATGGTGCTAATTTTCCAACAATACTCTTTACCGGTGCAAATACTGCTAAGTTAGCTGCTGCCGATGCTACCCAGCCTGTAGCAACAAATATAAAAGCAATTGAAAATAACACAGCTGTAGCCGTAACATTAGGAGCAGGTGATTATACTACCGATCTTAACCTGTCAAATGTTGGTGGTAGCTTTATTCTTGCCGACGGTTTCGAGTTGACAGGTAATGTTAACGCAACAGCAGGAGCTAATGCTCTTCAAGCTGGAACACTTGTTGCTCAAGGAAATGCTACAATTAGCGGTGACATCGGCTTTAACGCCACTGCAGCTAAGAATCCTGTTCCTCTAGGTAATATTACCGTTGCTGATGTTGCGAATAAAGTCTTAACTCTTGGCGGAGCAAATATTATTGGTAGTAACGCTCCTGGTGCAAGTATTAATTTTGGAGCAAATGTTGGTGGTGTCGTTAAACTTACTAATGCTACACCTAATGGTAATATTAAAGTTAATTATAATTTAGTATTAGCAGCTGATGGTAAAGGTACAGTTGATGCAAGCACTTTAACACAAGGACAAACCTTAACTATTAGCGGTAAAATCGGTGCATTTGATGCTGCGGCACCTATTAAAAATGCAACTAACTCTCTTGCACAATTGGCTATAGGTGAAGGTAATCTAGTGTTAAGTGGCGGTGATGTGGCTATTAACAGTTTAGTTATGGGTGATAATTCAATAGTAACATTATCGCACAATACTTATAAAATTGTAACCACAACAGATACGCCAGGTAATGGTACAGTCATTATTAACCCAGATCAAGCTGATCCTAACAACATAACTACTCTTGCACCAGGAACACAATTAGGTAGCAATGGTTCTTTATTAAAAGCAATTAAATTCCAACTTGTTGGTGTTGCTAATGGTGCTACTGATGTTACATTAAATGTCGGCAAAGATGTTAATTTATATGCTACCAACATTACTACTGATACAAATAACAAGGGTTCATTCTTCTTTACCGGCGGTGGTACTAATATAGTTGGCGGTGCAATCGGTACTGCAGGTACCGGTTTATTTAACAACATTACCGTAGATGCCGATACCACCGTAACATTACAAGGAGCGTCGCTATTTAAAGGAATAACGACAATAAATAAAGGCGGTACATTACAATTAAGCGGTAACTATCAAACAGATAGTATTAATACAAGCGGTGCAGGTGAAGGAACTTTAGAGTTTACTAATACTAATACTATTAGCGTTAATCTTCAAAATACCGGTGCTGCTGCCAATAACTCTTTAGCGGCATTAAAAGTTTCCGGCGGTAATGTTACTATACTCCAAGCTGTTAACGGTAATCAGCTTGCTATGGAAGTGCCACAGCTTATTACTTTCAATAACAAAAATCTCGGAGCTTCTTCTATTTTGACTTTACCTGTAGGTATGGAACTTGACGGTATAAATATTACCAGTAATGCAGGTAGTACCAATTTACGTGCAGTTGCAGTAAGTGGAGCTGATAGTATTATAGCGGCTACTGAAGTAGTTGGTGGTAACGGTAATCCGGTAAGTATTATTTTAAATAGTAATAATGATATTGAAGTTCAAACACCGAATTTCTTTGGCGGCATTTTCACTAATAAAGATAAGCAAGGAACTGCAACATTTAACGTTGCAAACGGAGCCGGACAAGTTAACGGTTTAGGCGGCGCAACTCAAAAATTAAAAACAGTAACTTTTTCGACTAATACAATAAATACCGGTAATACTCGTGTATATGACTCTATAATTGAAGATGGTGTAACTTATACTGCAGGCGGTATTATTGATACTTCACTTCAGTTAGGAAGTACTGCCGGTACCGGTAATGTAGTCTTCTTAAACGGCGCGGATTTATTACCTACAACTACTATTAATGCATTAGTACCTAACAAAGGTAACGTAACATTCCAAGGAAGTGCTACAGTCGGTGATATAGCCGAATCAGGTACATCTGTTGCATTAGTAGAATTTACCGGTGCTAGCGGTTCAGTAGCCGGTTTACAAGGTGATATATATTCCAAAACTATTAATTTTAATGGATATAATCTAACTGTTTTGGATGAGCAAGTAGTGCTTAGCGGTGCTTCATCAGTAAACGGTCAAATTACCCTTGGAACTAATGAATTAGTATTTACGGGCGGTGCTTCTACATGGGGACCTAACACTTCTCTTAATACAACCTTGGCCGGCGGCGATCTCGGTCACATCGTGATCAACGGCGGAACTATTACGGCATCAGGTAATGTGTTAACTAACGTAACAATTAACGATCAAGATAGCGTAAATACACCTACTACCAAATACTTATTGATAGGAGGCGGGACTAACCTTACTCTGCCAAACGGTAATTCCGTTAGTTTAGACGGCACGACTTTCACTTCTAATCAAAGATTCTCTGATTATAGTATAATTCAAGATGCTACAAGTAAGGATTACTTCTTACAGCGTACGAATATTGCAGGGAAAGTAATAGCCGGTGATTTAGCGTCAAATACCCAATATAGTAACATTCCCGGTTTAGCTTCAAACGTTGGGGCAATTTTAAATCCTAATAATACGGGTGATGCGGAGAAGTTCCTTACTAATATAGGTAACTTAAATTCAGCGGATACCGCTCAAGCCATCGTAGCTCTTACTGCACAAGACACTAATAACCTTGCAGTAATGCAAGATATAGCTGCAGAGAATATCAGTGTTTTAGCTAACAGGGTACACGGAGTTAGATATCTTCACGGTCCTGCCGGAGCTCCTGAAGGCGTACTTGCAAGTCCTGAGGGCGGAGTAGTCGGAGCTGCCGATGATGCTGAGGATAATGTTAGTTACGGCGGTTGGGCTAAAGCTATATATAGTGATGCAACTCAGAAATCAAAAGGCGGTGTTGCCGGTTATAGTGCTAAAACTACCGGCGGTATCTTCGGTTTCGATACCATGGCTAATGATAACTTAATGATCGGTGCCGCTATCGGTGTTACAAAAACCGATATGAAGTATAAAAATTATAGAGCAGGCGATAAAAGCACAATTAACGGCTTCTCATTCTCTTTATACGGTGCGCAACAACTTGTTGATAATTTCTTCTTCCAAGGTGCAACAACATTTAGCACTAACCAGGTGAAGAACAAAAACAAACGTTACCTGGCAAATGATAGCGCTCAGAAAGTTACGGAAACTGCTAGTGCTAGTTATGATAACTTGACATATGCAGTTGAAGGAATGTTCGGTTACGATGCTAAAGTAATGGAAAATGTGTTACTTACTCCGATGGCCGGAATCAGATATATTAAATCATCTGATGAAAGTTATAAAGAAACCGGTACTACATTCCAGAACAAAAGCGTTACTAGCAAGTTTAGTGATAAGACGGATGTAATAGTCGGTGCTAGAGTTATCGGTGATTCTATGAATTTAAGTCAATTTATGTTCTATCCGGAAGCGCATGCTTTTGTTACTCACAAAGTAAGCGGTAAACTGGCTAAAATTCAGTCTAGCTTAGATGGACAAGTTACTCCGTTCATCGGTCAACCTGACAAAACTGATAAAACATCTTATAATTTAGGTTTAAGCGTAACTACAAGACCGGGTCCTCAAATGGAGTATGGAATTGGTTATGATGCAAACTTAGCAAGTAAGTATGTTGCTCATACTGGTACATTAAAAGTTCGCATAAACTTCTAATTACCGATCTATAGACTTTCCCAAATATATCTTTGGGATTCTAACGGAAGGCTCTCTTTGCAAAAAGAGAGCCTTTTTGTTTATGTACAGCGTCATCGCGATCGCTTGATACAAGCGAATTTTTCTGGATTCGCCTATGCTCACGTACTCTAGTACGGTAGCTTAGCTCACCTTTAAATTCATCTTGTCTAAATCTTTCTGAATTTAGCTGTATATTACTTCATGGATAATCTATGTGCCATTGTGAAAAGGCATTGCCCGCGTGGATACCGGAATCGTCATTGCGAGCAACCGGAGGCGTTGTTGCATGGATCAAAAAAAGTGCCGTATGTCATTCCCGTGCGATATTGTTGCGTGGATCGAAAATTAATAAAAACCCGTCATGGCGAAGCCACGAAGTGGCTGTGGCCATCCAGACTATCCCGAATATAATGAGGGATTTAATTAGAATACTAAACAAGTTTAGTATAAAAATATATTTATACTTAGATGGCCACGGCGCCAAGAGGCGCCTTACCATGACGGTTTGGGTATTCACGCAACAAGACCTTCCCGCGCAGGCGGGAATCTAGAAAAAACAAAAAAGTCATCCTGAATTTATTTCAGGATCTACTAAAAAGATGCGCAAAACTTGTTCAGCATGACAAAAAAAGCCTGGATTCCCGCCTTTAGCCATAACTGTCCGAAGTTAAAAAATTAAGATTATTAAATAGTACTTTTTTTGCCGTTAATGCTAAAAATACTACTATTTTGATATATAATAGAGTGAAAAACTCAAATAGTTTCTCTATTTATTTTTCAACTTCGGACAGTTATGGCCTTTAGCTAGAATGACAAGCGTTGTTGCATGGCTCAATATTTTTGCATAGCAATTCGGTGTCATACCGTGGCTTGACCCACTACTGTACGAACGTTTAAATAAAGAGGTAAAAATTCTGTCATTCCGTGGCTACGACCACGGAATCCAGCTTATAATATCATAAAAAGATTCAAAATAAGTCTAATATGGCTTTATTTTCCTGGATGCCGTGATCAAGTCACGGCATGACACAGCCTTTTTTCAACGTTCGTACAGTAGTGGGCTTGACCACGGTATCCAGAAAAAATCTTAGTCAAAGGCTGGATGCCGTGGTCAAGCCGGCGTTGTTGCATGGATCGAAAATTGCCATGAAAAGGGTGTCATTCCCGCGTAGGCGGGAATCCAGAAAGTTAATATGAGCAAATTAAATAGTAATTTATTATATAATTTTACTTATTTTAAGTATTTCTCCGGATTCCCGCCTACGCGGGAATGACACCGAGGGCGTTTTTAACCATCCATGCAACAACGCCGGTCAAGCCACGGCATGACACCATACTTATAATAATCATAATACAGAAAATTATGAGCCATGCAACAAGGCGGGAATGACATCGAAAATTCGAGCCATGCAACAACACCTTTTAAACTACAATCCTGCTAATTATATTTAATTTTATAATCAAGGGTGAAACCGCTTTTACCCTTGATTATTCAATATTTTAAACCGAACTATGGATAATTCTTATCCATAGTTCGCGTTGTCTAAGGTTGTAGTGTTTTAACGCGTATAAACTTAACTTGACGGTGCAACCTCCTTCATTACCGACTCACTTAACCGGACGATGCTTTGAGTTGCACAATGCTACTAAATATGGTATGTTGCCGCTTAAAATTAAAAATTATTAACTAGTACGGTTTTATTGGCTTAAAATAAGTAAAAAATCGGTAAGAAATTGGTTGTTAGAACTAGCTCATAATGATTGTAAAATAATAGAGTATTCATGGTGGGGACATGGGTGTCAACTTAAGGGCATTGCCCGCGTGGCTCAAAAACTCTACGTCATTGCGAGGAGGGACGCAGTCCCGACGTGGCAATCTAGTCTTTGTCATGCTGAACAAGTTTTGCGCATCTTTTTAGTAGATCCTGAAATAAATTCAGGATGACTTTTTTGTTTTTTCTGGATTCCCGCTTTTAGCTAGAATGACATACTGCCGCTTTATCGAGCCATGTAACAACGCCGGCGTGACCACGGTATCCAGTTAGGCTTTTTAATTTTTTCTGGATACCGTGGTCAAGCCCACTACTGTACGAACGTTTAAATAAAGAGGTAAAAATTCTGTCATTCCGTGGCTACGACCATGGAATCCAGCTTATAATATCATAAAAAGATTCTAAAATAAGTCTAATATGGCTTTATTTTCCTGGATGCCGTGATCAAGTCACGGCATGACACAGCCTTTTTTCAACGTTCGTACAGTAGTGGGTCAAGCCACGGTATGACAAGTTTTAAGCGATTTTAACCATCCACGCAACAACGCCGCATTTGTGCGGAGCGCGGCAATCCAGAAAATAATAGTCATCCTGAATTTATTTCAGGATATTTTTGTATTAGATGCTGAAACAAGTTCAGCATGACAAAGACTAGATTGCCGCGTCGGGACTACGTCCCTCCTCGCAATGACGTAGAGTTTTTGATCCGCGCAATGACGGACTTTATAGACCTTTATCGCTTAAATTTAACGCCTATACCTTAATAATCTTTGCTATACGAAGTAAGATCAAATTTAACAGCCGGTAAAATCGGTAGAGTTATTTTTTGTATTGAAGATAATCAAATGATTTTTCTAAGAATTCTTCCTCTTTAATCTATTACAACTTAACTTGACGGTACCTGATTGTGATATAGGAAAATATACTAGGGTATAATTAAGACAAATATCTAATCTAATTTAGTAAATAACAGTAAATTAAAATAAGAAAAAAATCATGAACAAGAATAAACAAATAATTCAGAAAATAATCAGAGCGGGATTAGTAACAATATCGGTATTGACGGTACTATCAGAGGCACAAGCATACCAGCCTAGTTCTTATAGCCGTGTTTCCGGGTCAGAGCGTATTAGCACACAAGGAGCAACAGCACTAATAGACCCGTTACCTGAATTAGATAGGCAGCCATTACTACGAGCAGTATCAAGACCAAGAACACCGGGCAGAAGGCCATCAAAATATTCCAAAGTGCAGCAGTTAAAGCAGGAGCAAAAAGACGGGACGCCTCAGGATGAGGATAACGAAGCTATCTTGACATGGGATGATAGCGATTATACTACTTTATTATATGGAGTAGATAGTGAGGTAGAAGATGTTAGGCTTAGCAATAAAATATTAGAGGATTGGGACGTAGATGATGATTCAAACCTTGACCGGGACGTCCTAGATTCGCTATGCCCTGCTCCGGCTTCAATCACCTATATTTTAGATAGTGTGTTACAAACTAATAAAGAAGCAGATGCCTTGCTATCTAGAGCATTGCCTAATAATAACGCGGATAATGCCCTAACTTTTGAAGATATAGAGCTTGTGCTACAAGAAATAGAGCAAATGGCTTTAGTTGAAGGGAATAATAGCTTATCGGTAGCCGGGGCATTAGAAACTAATGATGCATTGGATGATAATAGCGTTGCTTATGAAGATGAGAAAAAAATAGGAGTTACGGCGGTTATTAAAGAGTTTTTAGAGCAAACTAGTTTAGAAGAAGATTTAGAAAATGAAGAAAATAGTAAAAATAATGCTGCCAATCATGCCGATAATAGTATGACGCAGCAAATAGAGGAGCAAGTAAATAAGCCGTCAGATGAGCCTGTAGTAAAAGGAGCAGAACAAATACTAGCAAATGCCGGGATGTACCATGCAGAGCGGGCATCTATGGTGGTTAGAGGTCATAACCAATTAATTATGTCAGTTATTAATCAGAGAATGAATACAGATGCATCTAATAGGACGTTAGGAATAGTGGGAGCAGGAGATGAGACCTATAATCAGCACGGCATATGGGTAAGCCCTTTTATCGGTAATTCTGCGCAAAAATTCTCTGCTAGCATCAGTGATTATAAAAGTAAGAATAGTGGGGCAACGCTAGGCTATGATGGCTTTGTCAGTGATAATTTATTATTAGGGTACGCATATACTAGAGCTATAACTAAGATTAAATATAAGAATGAGAAGCTAGGAGATGAGAGCAAAGTAAGAAGTAATATTTACTCAATATACGGCTTATATAATGTTCCTAATAAGAATTGGTTTATCAGCGGCATAGGGTTATATGGGGATAGTATAGTTAAAAACTATGCGCAGAGAGCGGTAGTTATCGGAAATAAAATATCCGGTTATCAAACAGCTCATAGTAAACATAAGTCATATGTCTATACCGGTCAATTAATGGTCGGTTATAATTATATCTCGTCTTCTTCCGTGAGTTTCAAACCGATGATCGGTATGAGATATGACAAAATGCGTGATGCTAGCTATCAAGAAAGCGGTACGGATCATCAGAATTTGGCAGTTAAGGGTATTTCAGCAAGTTTAATAGAGGGGATAGTAGGGGTTAGAGGAGCAAAACACATTAATCTCGGTCATATGGTCATAACGCCGGAAATATATGGTTTTGTGCATCGTAATTTTAGAGATAAAGCATCGGCTATTGATGCGAGATTGTTTGGTATGGAGAACCCGCTGCCGAGTATGACATTAACGAGAGCTAAAACTAGTATTAATTTTGGTGGCGGCATAACTGCGAAATATAAGAGTTATGAATACGGCATTCACTATAATAGTAATATCGCCAATAAGTATTTAGCGCATCAAGCTAGTGTGAAGCTAAGGGTCAACTTCTAGATTTTGGGAACACCGTGGCGTTGTTGCATGGCTCAAAAATTGCTATATTTCGGTATTCTTTAAAAATGCCGCGGTGCCATGTCGTGGTCAAGCCTACTACTGTACGAACGTTGAAAAAAGGCTGTGTCATGCCGTGACTTGATCACGGCATCCAGGAAAATAAAGCCATATTAGACTTATTTTAGAATCTTTTTATGATATTATAAGCTGGATTCCGTGGTCGTAGCCACGGAATGACAGAATTTTTACCTCTTTATTTCAACGTTCGTACAGTAGTGGGTCAAGCCGGTGTTGTTGCGTGGATGGTTAAAAACGCCCAAAATTATAGAGAATAACAAATTAAATCATCCCAATTAAAATATATTGGGCTATTATTTGCTAATTACTGCAAAAGCAATACAAACAGGATAATCATCCGAAATAGATAGATGAATATTTACGGAAGTAAATTTTTCTAAGTAATTTGAGGCAAGCTCAACAAAAGGTTTCCCAAAGCTATCATTTAATATTATGATATCTTTAAAGCTTATTCCTCTACCGACTCCGGTACCGAGGGCTTTACTAATAGCCTCTTTTGCGGCAAAACGTTTTGCTAAAAAACCGGCATGTGCTTCTTCATTTAGTAAAGCAAGTTTTTTTAACTCGCTTACCGCTAGAATTCTTTTAGTAAAACGCTCTTTATATAAAGATAATATTTTTTCGATTCTAGGAATTTGTACTATATCTGTTCCAACGCCGACAATCATAAATATACTGCTCGTAAATGAAGAGTTAGTTTAATTTATTATTTTTCTACTTTTTTGATGTCATACGTTGATATGTAAGGCGTTGTTGCATGGCTACCGGAATCGTCATTGCGAGGAGGCATTTATGCCCACGTGAATCAAAAATTACTATATTTTGAGTATTTTTAAAAACGCGTCGGTGTCAAGCCACGGTATGACACCATACTTGTAATAACCATAATACGGTAAATTATGAGCCATGCAACAACGCCTATATGTAAGCCCAATCGTGATCAGCAAACAATGCAAGTAATACAGGATAATCACCGTCTCTATATTTAATATTTTCATTTATGAAATTCCTATTTTCTAATATTACAATATTTGTATTTATAAAGCAAGGATAGTATAAGCAAATGGCTTGCTCCCTGCTTATACTATTCTCTTTAAAAACTAATAAAAATATAAAATTTATACTAATAATTAAATATTACTTGGCTTTTTTAATTATATTAATATTATACTACCATGTTAATTAGTATTTTAAGAGTCACAATTATTTAACCAAGGAGTATAATATGAAAGAATTCATAGATTTTTTAGAAAAGAACGGATTTACCGCACAAGCTAATAGTTTAAAAAACGGCGCTACTGCTCTTGTCCTCAATAGTACAAATATAGGAGATGAAGGAGCTAAATCTATCGCCGAAGGGTTGAAAACTAATAACTCTATTACTACACTTTCTCTACACACTAATCAAATAGGAGCTGAGGGAGCTAAGGCTATCGGCGAAGGGTTGAAAACTAATAATTCTATTACTACACTTTCTCTAACCAATAATCAAATAGGAGATGAAGGAGCTAAGGCTATCGGCGAAAGGTTGAAAACTAATAACTCTATTACTACACTTTATCTACACAATAATCAAATAGGAGCTGAGGGAGCTAAGGCTATCTGCGAAGGGTTGAAAACTAATAATTCTATTACTCAACTTCATCTCTACTATAATCAAATAGGAGATGAAGGAGCTAAAGCTATCGGCGAAAGGTTGAAAACTAATAATTCTATTACAATGCTTTATCTAAGCAATAATCAAATAGGAGATGAAGGGGCGGAGGTTATAGGCGAAGGGTTGAAAGCTAATAATTCTATTACTACACTTAATCTAAAAGGTAATCAAATAGGAGATAAAGGAGCTAAGGCTATTGGTGAAAGACTTAAAACTAATAATTCTCTTACTCAGCTTAGTCTAGACTTTAATCAAATAGGAGATGAAGGAACTAAAGCTATTGCCGAAGGGCTGAAAACTAATAATTCTATTACTTACCTTAATCTTTACAATGATAAAATAGGAGAGGAAGGAGTTAAGGCTATTGCCGAAGGGTTGAAAACTAATAATTCTGTTACACAACTTTATCTTTACAATAATCAAATAGGAAATGAAATAACAAAGGAAATACAAGAATATTTACAAAGAAATACTAGAATTGCACAAGGAAATAACCCCCAGGCAGAAGAGTTAAACACTCAAGGTAATATTCTTGCTAATACAGGGGAATATAACACAGCAATAGAAAAATATAATGAAGCAATCACAATTGTTAAAAATCCTTTATATATCGCTAATAAAACAAATGCCGAAAAGAATTATGAGAAGCAAAAGGCAGACCTAGAAGCAAAAAAACAACAAGAAGAATTATTAGCTAAGCAACAAGCAGAATTAGAAGCAAAAAAACAAGCAGAGTTATTGGCTAAACAACAGGCAGAACTAGAAGCAAAAAAACAAGCAGAGTTATTGGCTAAACAACAGGCAGAATTAGAAGCAAAAAAACAACAAGCGGAGCTATTGGCTAAACAACAGGCAGAACTAGAAGCAAAAAAACAAGCAGAGTTATTGGCTAAGCAACAGGCAGAACTAGAGACAAAAAAACAAGCAGAGTTATTGGCTAAGCAACAAGCAGAATTAGAAGCAAAAAAACAAGCAGAGTTATTGGCTCAAATACAACAAGAGCAACAAAAAATAATTCAAGAAACGATGACATTAATAGCCGAAGGGAATGATAGGATAACAGAGGAAAGTGACAAAGGAATATTAATATTAGGCAAAACCGGAGCAGGTAAAAGTACCCTAGCTTACTACTTAGCTAAAGAAGAGCTAACTGTAGTTAAATATAGTGGGGGTTTTCGCTTACAACCTAAAAACGATAAAAACGGTATTATAGTTAATCACTCCATGAAATCAGAGACTAAAATTCCAGCTAAACTTATCGACACAAACGGTATAACAATTTGGGATTGTCCGGGTTTTATGGATACAAGAGAAATAGCGCAAGAAATTGCAAATGCTTTTTATATAAAACGATTATTTGAGACTAGCAAACAATTAAAATTTATTTTGGCAATACCGGATACACTATTAGAAGATAAATTTGACATTATTAAACCAATATTCTGAGGTGGTACCCTTTGTCTAGACAAATTTTTTAAATTTTAGAGGTGTAATTCTCCTTTATTAATGTATTGGTTTTTCAAAGTAAAGTTTGCATTTTCTATGTCATATAGCCTCTTGGTAATTTTCTAGTTTTTCTGCAAAATGTATCATTTTAGGTGTCTTATATTCAAGCGATTGATGAGGTCTTTGCTTATTATAAAATTCTATATAATCTCTGATAGCTATCTTTGCTTCACGTACCGTTTCAAGATCAAAACGATAAATCTTCTCTTGTTTCAAAGATCTCCAAAAACGTTCAATAAATACATTATCTAAGGCTCTGCCTTTGCCGTCCATACTAATAGCTATGCCTTGTTGCTCAAGTATTTGAGTAAAATCTTTTGATGTAAACTGTACTCCCTGATCCGTATTAAAAATGTCAGGCTTGCCATGTATAGATATTGCTTCATTTAGAGCTTCAATACAAAAATCATTTTCTAAACTAATCGACACCCGCCAACTCAAAATATAACGACTATACCAATCCATTATAGCAACCAAATATACAAAACCTTGCTTTAATCTTATGTAAGTAATATCTGCACAGTAAACTTGATTGGAGCAAACCACCTCTATATTATTTAATAGATATGGGTATACTTTATGAGCCTGATTCCTACGGCTTAAATTAATTTTTGGGTATACTGCTTCAATACCAAGTATTTTATAATATTTTCTTATCATCTTACGACTAACATTTAACCCTTCCGATTTTAAGACATGAGACATTCTTCTAGTACCATAATAGGGATGCTCTGTAAAAATCTCATCAATTCTGTTCAGTACTCTATACTCCTTATCATCTAAGGTATTCCTAGCTCGGTAATAGTAACTTGAGCGGTTTAAATCTAAAAGTTCGCATTGTCTTGCTATGGTTAATTTTGAAGCATAACTTATCATTTTTTTCCTAACCTCTAAATCCAAAGATACTAGATTTTTTTTTGAGCCAGTCTCTTTCAACTGTTAACTGGCCTATTTGCTCAAATAATGATTTAATTAAATCTTCTTGGCCGGTATCTTGTTGTTTAGATTTCGATTTAAATCCAGAAACCATAAAATCTAAAGCTTCTTTCTTCCATTTATAAATCTGATTAGCGTGAACACCATATTTGCTGGTAATTTGAGCTATAGTCATTTCTCCAGATATTGCTTCAATTGCTATTTTTGCTTTTTCTTCTGCGCTATATTTTTTAACTTGTTTTTTCATTTTTTGCTCCTTTTCCTAGGAGATATTATACCTACTTTTCTCTATTTTCTTGTCTAGTTTTTGGGTACCATTATATTCGATCAATTTAGTAAAACTTTTACTAATACTGAACCTTTAAAAAATAGTTTATCACTAATAGTCACAAAAGCAGATACTAATAAGAAAGTGATAGATATTCAAGAAACTCTTAACGAAATTTCCCAACAATATAAACTAACCCACCCTAAAATTTCTGAAATATTAGAGATTTTACGGGAATCCGTATACTCTTTTGTTCGTCCTACGGGTGAAGGAAACATACCAAATTCTGATTTATTGGAAGCCATTGAGGATAACACCGAATATGTAGATTTATCTACAACCCCTAATCTTGCTAATATATCTATTTCAGATGAAGCAGATAAATGTGCAAAAGTCTTGCTCCAAATTACTTATAACAATATTAATCAATTATTAGGAATTTTTACAAAAGCCATTAGTGATCCTAATAAATGTATGACAAGTATTAAAGGTAACACGTTTATAGATTCTTATAGCATTGTGGAATCTTTACCTAAATCATCAACTTCGGAAAAAAATGCTTCATTTAACAATTTACCTTTACACGGTTCTCTCGATCCATTTTTAAAGCTTGACCAAATTAAATCTTTACAAGAAAAATTGTTTGAAAATTTATCCAATAATAATTCAAATTCTACTCAAAATATTTTTCAAAACGTACTAAAAGTATTTGCAGAATTTGTAATAAATGATAATAAATTAAAGCAAAAAATACAAGACTATGACTATGTATTTAAACAACAAATAGATATTAATAAATGTTTTAGTGAAGTATGCGGAAATAAACCGGTATATAATATGGAGCAAGATTTACAGGAATGTAAAGAGAAGATAGAGGAGGCATTAAAAAGAGAAATCAAACTCCTAGAAGTAGAAGAGGGTAAAATAAATGCTGAAAACGGTGAGCCTGATATAGCTTATTACACAAAAGCCATCGAATATTTAGATATCTATAAAGATGATCAAAATTGTATTAAACAAAAAGCTAAGGCATATAAAAACTTAGGGCATATATATAATGATCAAAATAAGTATAAGGATGCGGCATTAAATTATGAAAAAGCCTTAGAATTAAATAAAGAACTACCGGATGTTTATGAGAAACTAGGAAATATATTATTTAACAATAAACAATATATAGAAGCTATAGAATGCTTTAAAATAGTAGACAAATCAATAAAGATTGAAAACTGTTTTAAAGAGGTTATTAAGTTAAATTCAGATGATCCAAATATTAGAATAGATAAAGGGGATTATTATTTTTCAATCGGTCGACATGATAAAGCGATGGGATGCTATACAGACGCTTTAAGTTTAAGCCAAGATGACAATAATCGCTTAGCCGCTAGCAAAAAAATAGATGGGTTATCCGAAATTATTGGAGTACCGATTAGGGGAGAAAAATATCATTATGAAAAGTTTAATTTCGATGCATTACATCAAGCTCTTTGTAAAATGACGGGACAAAAACAAAGTTTAGAATGTACCGAGTCAAATAACTTACTACTAGCTGCTAGTAACGACAATCATGAAGTACATATCAACGGTGGTATATTAGATTCACATATTTCATAATAACTTACATAAGTACATAAGAAATTTCGCTGTCCATAAAATTATAATATAATGGACAGCAGAAAAACCCCTAAAAATACTGTATATTAAATCATGAAATTATACTTAGTGGACGGCTTTGTTTACTAATAGATTTAATATACAGTATTAAATCTTTATTGTTAATAAGTTAGAAAAGCTAAATGAAAATATTAGCGAGTATAACGAAAAGGCAAAAGCAGATTCGTAATTTAACATAAAAATTTACCGGGGCATTTCCTGTTTTTTGGTGTCATTCTAGCTAAAGGCGGAAATCTAGGCTTTTCTTTGTCATGCTGAACTTGTTTCAGCATCTTTAGTAGATCCTGAAATAAATTCAGGATGACTATAATTTTTCTAGATTCCCGCTTTTAGCTAGAATGACATACGGCACTTTTTTAGAGCCATGCAACAACGCCCCTTTTTCAAGAATCGGTAAGCCTGAAGCCTTAAAGTATAATTTATCGGGCAATTGTCACGCAGAATAAACCATGAACATAGATTATGTATATACTATTAAAAATAAAACTATTTATATATTACAATGTAGATACCATTATTAAGCATGGTATGAATTACACATATTATAAAACTCTGTTATTTTCTCTTTCACGGCTATCGGATCATTCATTAAATTAATAGCTCCCCTAAATTCCGCCGAGTTAGGCAGACCGCTACTATACCAACCTATATGCTTTCGAGCAAGCGGCACGCCGGTATTATTGCCGTAATATTCTAGTAGTGCTTCATAATGCTCAATTATTACGTTAAGCTGTTCGGTTATAGAAGGAGGTGGGGTTTCTTCGCCTGTTTCAAGATAATGAGCGATTTGGGAAATAAGCCAAGGCTTGCCGTAAGCACCTCGCCCAATCATAACCCCATTTGCTCCCGATTGTTTTAAAGCCTCTTTAGCTTTGTCAAAACTATTAATATCACCGTTAGCAATAACCGGAATTTTTACCGCTTCTTTGACGTGTCTTATAAACTCCCAATCAGCACTGCCTGAATAAAACTGGCATCTTGTCCTGCCGTGGACGGTAATCATTTGAATTCCGGAGTCTTCGGCAATTTTTGCGAGTATCGGCGCATTTCTGGTTTGATCGTCCCAGCCTGTGCGCATCTTAACGGTTACCGGAACTTTTACCGCCTTAACGGTTGCTTCAAAAATTTTTGCCGCCAGTCCCTCATCTCTCATTAAAGCCGAACCGGAATAGCCGCCTACTACTTTCTTTGCCGGACAGCCAAAATTAAGGTCAATAATCTTAGCACCCATATCTTCGTTCATTTTTGCCGATTCCGCTATAACTTCAGGCTCGCAACCGGCAAGCTGAACGCATGCTCCGGTTTCGTCGTCATGAATGATTGCACATTTTTGCAAGGATTGCCGTGATTCTACAATCATTGCCCTACTTGCTACCATTTCAGAGATAACGAGTCCCACCTTAAATCTTCTGCCGAATTTTTTGACTAGCTTCCTAAAAGGTAAATCCGTAACGCCCGACATAGGCGCCAATATCACGTTAGAAGCTAGTGTTATATTACCGATTTTAATCATTTATACTACTCTTCTTTCAAGAATTGGAAACTGTCATACTGTGTTGTTGCATGAAATCCTCATTGCGAGCGACTGGAGGCGTTGTTCCATGGCTAATAATTTACCGTATTATGGTTATTATAAGTACGGTGTCATACCGAGGCCCCTCCCACGGTATCCAGAAAAATCTTAATAAAAAGACTAGGATACCGTGGTCAAGCCGGCTTTGTTGCATGGATGGTTAAAAACGCTCTCGGTGTCATTCTAGCTAAAGGCGGGAATCTAGGCTTTTCTTTGTCATGCTGAACTTGTTTCAGCATCTTTAGTAGATCCTGAAATAAATTCAGGATGACTATAATTTTTCTAGATTCCCGCTTTTAGCTAGAATGACATACGGCACTTTTTTAGAGCCATGCAACAACGCCATTGCCGCGCACTACTGTACGAACGTTGAAAAAAGGCTGTGTCATGCCGTGACTTGATCACGGCATCCAGGAAAATAAAGCCATATTAGACTTATTTTAGAATCTTTTTATGATATTATAAGCTGGACTGAAGTGGTCGTAGCCACGGAATGACAGAATTTTTACCTCTTTATTTAAACGTTCGTACAGTAGTGCATTGCCACCAGGGAATGGCATCCCAAGCACTTTTACCTATCCGTGTAACAAAACAAGCCCCCCTTACTTCTCCGACGATAACGTGGAGTAAATACCGTTTTCTTTTCTAATAATATCATATTGCCTTTGCGCTATTGAGTCGACAAAATGAATATTACCGGATAAGCCGATATAAGGTTGTCGGCTTTTCATTCTATTTAAAAATCTTTCAATGGCAAATTCTTCGCCGATATAGCTAGCGGTCACCTTGCCGAGATCATAGGCTAAGGCGTGCATAAAATTTATATGATTAATTCCGAGTTCCTTAGCTCTTTCAGGTACATTGCTATTAAGAATATTTAAAGAGCCGGTAAAATTAATATTAATATTCTCCGGATAATCGATATCAATACGATTATCGCCGATTAAAATAGCTTTTTTATCTAAATTATGTTTTCTTATGCTGCTTGCAACTAAATTTAAATTCTTTGGATCGTCCGATAAATAAATCACCGGTTTTGCCGCATCTTCTCTTTCATTGATGATATCGACGTTATCGGAAATAATCGCTGCCGCTTTTGCTATCGATTCAGGAGTATCAAGATAAAGTTCAGTGCGTACCAAAGTCGCGCTTTTCTGAATTAATATATTTTGTATTACTTGATTAACGGTTTGAGAATGCTTTCCTTCAGGTAAGAGAGCCATAAAATCCTTATAATTATTATTGCCGAAATAATTGATGATTCTAATTAACTGTTTTAAAGGCGCATGTCCGAAAACAAATAATTTTTCTTCCGCTAATGCCGGATTATTAGACATGGTGATTATAACAATGTCATTAGCTTTTGCTTTCTCGGCTATTAGCGAAGTAAAATTAGAATATAAAGGTCCAAGGATAATCTTAGTTTTGCGCTTTACTATCTTATCCATAGCGGCAAGCACGTTTTTTTCATCCGAGCCGTCATAAGAAGTAACGTGGATATAAGATTTTACCGCATCGCTAAGACCCATTTTAATTAAATCTTTATATTGCTTGCCGGCTACTCCATCTGCTCCGGTCGTCGGCATTAAAATTGCAATCTCAATTTCTTCTTTCACGGATTTTGGTTTTGTTACAGGTATATCTTCCTTAAAGCTTTGACAAGCCGATAAGTAAATTAAGCAAAAAAATGATAAAGTGATTCTCAGGTTCAGTGAAGATTTCTCAAATAATCTAATTATGGTTCTTTTTTGCTGCAAATTATAAGATTTTTTTGAAATAGGAGTGCAGCTAAATTCAGAAAGGTTTAGACAAGGTGAATTTAAAGATGAGCCTGCGGAGCGTACAGAAGTATGTGAGCATAGGCGAGTTCTGAAAAATTCACTTGGATCAAGCGATCGCGATGACGCTGTAGCTATTCCTTCAAAAATCTTATTAATCTTCGCTAAAAAATATCCTATAATATAAATTATTTGAGAAAACTTTACTGAACCTGGAAATTTTTGTTTTATACTAGCCATAAAATATTATTATAAAATTTAAAAAATTATGATTTTAAGAGCAGGGCTATATATTGTTTCAACTCCTATAGGGAACTTAGAAGATATAACGTTAAGAGCATTAACAACCTTAAAAAATTCAAGCGTTATTTTGTGTGAGGATACCAGAATATCGCAAAAATTACTAGCAAAACATGGCATTCGCGTAAAATTACAAGTTTATAATGATCATAGTGATGAAAGCAATAGGAAAAATATTATGCGGCTAATTGATCAAGGGGAAGTAGTCAGTCTTATCTCCGATGCGGGTACGCCTTTAATTTCCGATCCGGGGTATAAGTTAGTACGAGAATTACGTAACCTTAATTATCATCTAGAAATAGCACCCGGAGTTTCATCGCCGATTGCTGCTTTAACTTTATCGGCTCTTCCGACCGATCGTTTTTTATTTTGCGGTTTCTTGCCTAAAACAATCGAGGGTAAAAAGAAAACTTTTAATGAATTTGCAAATCTTCGTGCTACTTTAATCTTTTTTGATACGGCAATACGGCTAATAGAGTCGTTAGTTATAGCTAAAGAAGTTTTAGGTAATAGAGAAATATGCGTAGCGCGGGAGCTGACTAAGCTTTACCAGCAAGTAAAAACAGCTCCTATTAACGAGGTAATTGAATTCTATAAAAATAATCCTTTAAAAGGTGAAATAGTTTTATTAATCTCCGGCTTAGCAGATGAAAATGATGAAAAATTAGCAAGCGATTTACAAGCTTTCATAAAACTGTCATTAGCTGAAAATTTAACCGCTAAAACAATTACCGATCTTGCCTATGAACGATTCGGCAATAGCTACAGCAGAAAGGAAATATATAAGGAAGTGAATAAAGTGAAGGGATTATTATAATTACTACAGCCCATATCTACATATAATTTATATTCTTGATAAACATAAAATTACGAGCTGTAATTAGTACTTAATTTGATATTTATTATAGGTACAATAATGGAGCATATTTATGCAAATCTTACGGCTAGCATATCAGAATTTAAAAAAAGTCCTACCGCTTTACTAGATAAATCTAGCGGTGAACCTATTGCTTTACTAAATCACAACAAACCGACAGCTTACTTAATTCCGGCTAAGTTGTATGAACAAATAGTTGAGGTTTTAGATGACGGGTATTTACTTGAACTTGCTCAAATTCGATTGAAAGAAAAAACCAACGCCGTTGCGGTTGATTTGAATGACTTATAAGCTGGCATTTATTCCTACTGCAAAGAAGGAGGGATAAACTAGATCAGGCAATAAAAGAGCAATTTAAAAAGAAATTAGCTGAGAGGCTAAAGCATCCTCATATATTAAAAGATGCAATAAGTGGCGGTAGTAATCTATATAAAATAAAGTTAAAATCTGTAGGATATAGATTGGTTTATGAAGTAGATGACAAACGCGTAATAATTCTTGTTTTAGCTACAGGTAAAAGAAACCGTAGCGAAGTATATAAAAAGCTATTTACTCGGATTTAAATAATATTATACTTATGATAGAATATGATCAGATGGAAGAACCTCCCCTGCTCTTTTTTCAAAGGCATTAATCATTTTTTCCGTTGCTTTGACAAAATACCCCCCTATCAACTTATCTAATATAATCGATTGCATTTTAAAATCGATATTAAACTCTACTAAACTTCCTTTAACATCAGGTGAAAATTGCCATATATTCTTTAAATATTTAAAAGGTCCGGAAATAGCTTCGACATTAATTAAATATCTTTCGCCGTCTAATATTTTACAGGTAACACTTGATTGATATTTTTCCGAAAACCCTTTTACCCGTAGCACTAACTCGGCAATAATTTGTTCATTATTTTTAGAAATAATTTTAGCAGCCGCACACCAAGGCAAAAATTTAGGATATGCTTCTACATCAAGCACTAAATAAAATAATTCGGCAGGGCTATACGGCAAGATTTTTACTTGACTGAATGAAGGCATAAAAAAACTCGGTTAATTTCATATAATGAAAAATTGATAGACGAAGATCAACTTCAAAAAGTGTAAGGCAATTTTTGAAGTTCTATCTGAGTATAGTGAATTCAGTTGAATTTTGTGACAGGCGCGAGGAGCGAAGCCTATATATTAATAGGCGAGACGACGAGCAACGAAGCACAAAGTTCAAATCAATTTACTATATACTAAAAGTCTGTTACTTTGCCCTTATGCTGCCAATCACCGTATCTTGTAGGTTCTAACCCTTTGACTCCGCCTATTTCTTTACTGCTTTCTTTTTCTTTTGGCAAATTTTCTTGTTCTAATATATTATCTTTTTTATTATCCATAATTTGATATTTTTTAATTTATGAAATTTTCCAATCTTAATAGAATTTATATTAATAATGCTTTAGCTGCAAATAGTAAAATAGAATTAACGGGCAATCATGGACATTATATTAAAACAGTGCTTCGATTAAAAATACAAGATCAGTTTCGAGTTTTTAATAATGTCGACGGTGAATTTATAGCACAAATTCATGATATCGGCAAAAATAATTTATCGATAAATATTACGAAACCGTTAAGGAAAGCGACCTTAATGTTGCCCTTAACTCTTGGGCTGGCAATAATAAAACCGGAAAAATTTTTATTAGCGATAAATATGGCGGTGCAACTCGGCGTGACTAAAATTGTGCCGTTAATTACCGAAAGATGTCAATTTAAAATTATTAATAACGAACGATTGCTTAAATGCACTATTGAAGCGACGGAGCAATCGGAACGCCTTACCCCGCCGATTATCGAGCCGGTTATTTCGCTTGAAAAATTTTTAAAAAACCATAGCAACAACCTAATATTATATGCTAATGAGTGCGAGGATAAAACTAATTCTTTGCTTAAAATCTTACCTAGCGGCTTAAATAATATATCGGATATTTTATTTATTGTCGGACCGGAAGGAGGATTTAGTAGCGGCGAACTCGAAAAATTAGCAGCACAAGAAAACGCTAAATCCTTTAGCTTCGGCTCTCATATCTTACGAACCGAAACTGCCGTAGCCGCGGGACTCTCACAAATAGGGTTGGTGAGGGCAGCGATTTAGTAGGCTTTTACGTCATTAAGAATGGGAATGCCCGCATGGATAATTAAAAGCACCTAAAACTGTCACCCCGTGGTCAAGCCGGTCTTGTTGCATGGCTACCGGAATCGTCATTGCGAGCAACTGGAGGCGTTGTTGCATGGCTCGAATTTTTGATGTCATTCTAGCTAAAGGCGGGAATCCAGAAAAGTATTTAAGCGAATTATATAGTAAATTTTTATATAAGTTTGTTTATTTTAAGTATTTTTTCTAGATTCCCGCCTTTAGCTAGGAATGACACACGGCACTTTTTTAGAGCCATACAACAACGCCGCGACTGAAAGGAGCGCGGCAATCCAGCTAAATATAGTCATCCTGAATTTATTTCAGGATATATTAAAAAAGATGCTGAAACAAGTTCAGCATGACAAAGATTAGATTGCCACGTCGGCATAAATGCCTCCTCGCAATGACGATTCCGGTAGCCATGCAGCAAAGCCGGTCAAGCCACGGGGTGACACTGACACACTTTAAGAATACTCACTCATCAATAAAATACAGCCGGTTCTTAAATCAAGGTCGTAATCGATAGTGTCATAGATTAAACGCTTAATTTTAGTAAATTTTTCAAGTAAATAAGAGGGAGTTTTAGTCGGTAATTTATTTAATATTTTATCTTCTAACTCCGTAAGCTCGATATTAACGCCCGAAGATTTTTTTATAATTCGATTCATTAATTGTAAAATATTATCAATAAACTCTAACCATAATTCTCTATCTTTACCGGAAAATTGATTAATGAAAGCTAGCCTAGTATTTAAATCCGCATAATCGGCAATCGGCTTAATGAATTTTGCATATGCTTCATTACCTATAAAATATTTCGGCGATCTAATACTAATCTTAAAACATCTTGATCTTATAGTAGTAAGGATACTCGCGGCTTTTAAAGTAATTAAAAAAATATAACTATTTTTTGGGGTATCTTCTAAGATTTTAAGGCAGGAATTTGCGGCATTTAAATTCATTAAATCCGCTTGATAGATTATAGCAACCTTGTAACCGGAAATGACCGAAGTTTTATTTAAGAATTCTTGAAGCTTTCTTATCTGATCTACAGAAATATCTTTAGAATTGGTTGTAACTGAAATTTCTTTTGCTACAAAATAATAATCAGGATGATTTTCTAAAGCAATATTCTCTCCGAATATTTTTTGACGTATAAATTCTTGAACATCTTTTAAAGATTGATCTACGTCTCCGGTTTCAATAAGCCAGCTATTATAAAGTTTTTTTTGGTTGAAACTAAATTTAAGACGTTCGATTATCATGTTATTTGAGGTGTTATGAGGTATTGACGTAAATGTTTTGATGTCATTCTAGTTCAAACGGGAATCCAGAAAATAATAGTCATCCTGAATTTATTTCAGGATATTTTTCAATAGATGCTGAAACAAGTTCAGCATAACAAGAAAAGTCTGGATTCCTGCTTTCGCAGGAATGACATCGGATGTGTTCGTACAGTAGTAGGTCAAGCCACGGTATGACACCGTACTTTTAAGAATTACTCGCTTCCTTCATTCTAGTACCAGCTCTAAAAACCGGTTGCTTATAAGCAGGGATGGTCATTTTTTCTTTTGTTTTTGGGTTACGCCCTTCACGTGTTGCTCTATGTTGAACCACAAATGAACCGAAGCCTATTAAACTAACACCTTTACCGCGTTTAATTGCTTCAAGAATACTATCTAGAACTAAGTTAAGTGATCTTTCAGCTTCGGCTTTTGTCGGTGATTTATCCGTAGAATTTTTAGAATGTCCTAAATCAACCATTAAATTAATTAATTCTGCTTTATTCATTCCTTTATTTACTGCTTTATTCATAATGAAATTAACTCCTATTTGATAATTTATAGTATTAAACCTGAAGTACTAATGATAATATATACAACTAGCTATAATATACATCAATACATATTTTTATTTTTAATGTATGAAAATGATTATAACAAACCGTTAATTGACTGCAAATGAGAGTTATTTGTAAAGTTTAAATATCTATGTTTATTATGTAATTTTATAAAAATATGTAACCATATTACATCAGTTTTGTCTTTCAAGCTAAATATAATTGAATAATTTTAATGGAAACATATAATCATGGGATAGTACGAACTTTATAAATATATACTTATTTGCTTAGAAAAAGTTACTCATCCCTATTTTTGGTTATATAAATGCTATTATCTGAAATTTGTATAAAACGTCCTGTATTTGCAACGGTCTTAAGCCTGATTATCGTAACACTCGGAGCAGTATTTTTTACTAAATTACAAATTAGAGGTACACCTGACATTTCAGTACCCATTATTAACGTAACGGCTCTTTACCCGGGAGCCGATGCTTTATATATGGAAAAAGAAATTACCACCCGCATTGAAAAAGCTTTAAAGACGGTAAAAAACCTTGATTTTACAACCTCCCAAAGCTCAACCGGTCAAACTAATATAACTTTGTCTTTTTTGTTATCTACCGATATTGAGGTAGCTCTAAATGACGTACGCTCCAAAGTCTCCGACATAACTTATATGTTTCCTAAAGATATGAAAGCACCGTCGGTAGCAAAGCTTGATGCCGATAGTTTTCCGAGTCTTTTTTTAAGCATTGAAAGTAATCAATATAATGATTTAGAATTAACAAAAATTGTTGAAGATAGTTTGCAGACTCCTTTAGATAAGCTTGAAACGGTCGGACAATCAAATATATACGGCGGATATGATTATGTAATGAAAATAGAACCTGATCCTAAAAAATTATATCAGTATAAAATTTCTCCGTTAGAAATTGAAGCAGCCATTACTGAGCAAAATAAGGATTATCCGGCGGGAACAATCAAAACGGGTATCAATAATTTTATAGTAACTCTTGCAGGGTCTTTAACAAAACCGGAAGAATTCGGTAATATTATACTAAAAGCCAGAGACGGCGGAATAATAAAATTAAGGGATGTAGCAAAAGTATATTTAGGTGCTCCCGATCAAGACGTTATTTTTAGATATAACGGCAAAAGCTCTATTGCTCTTGGGCTTATAAAAGAATCAAAAGCTAATATTATAGATTTATCAAATGAGGTGAGAAGTGTTTTAGATCAAATTAAAGCATCATTGCCGAGCGGTATAAATATCAGCATTGCCTATGACGGGGCAACACCGGTCAACGCCTCGGTCTATGCGGTGTTTAATACTATTTTTGAAGCTTTAATATTAGTAATTTTGGTTACTTATTTATTCCTGGCATCAGCTAGAATTACTTTAATTCCCTTTGTAACGATTCCGGTGTCGTTAATCGGTACTTTTAGCGTTATGTATGCAATGGGCTTTTCCATTAATATTTTTACTCTTCTAGCGATGATTTTAGCTATCGGGTTAGTAGTCGACGATGCAATCATCATGCTTGAAAATATTTTTAGATATAACGAAATGGGGCATCCTTCAATGGAGGCAGCTTTTCTTGCTTCCAAGGAAATCGGTTTTGCTATTATCGCCATGACTATTACCCTTGCCGCCGTATTTTTACCGATCGGCTTTATCGACGGCTTTGTCGGCAAATTATTTATCGAATTCGCTTGGACTTTAGCATTTTGCGTTTTACTCTCAGGCTTTGTCGCACTAACGTTAACACCGATGATGGCAAGCCGCATGATCAAAAAACATGATAAGCCGCTACCGAAATTTTTAGCTAAATTTAATGAAATTCTGCAGCTTGTGCAAAGTAAATATCTTTATTATTTAAATCTTACCTTTGATAATAAAAAGAAATTTTCTCTTATTATTGCTTTATCTTTCATAGTGCTAATAATCAGCTCTAAATTTGTACAAAAAGTTTTTGTTCCGCAAGAAGATGACGGATTTTTGCAGCTTTCTTTTACCGGACCTGAAGGGTCGAGTATTGAACACTCGACAGCAATAGTTATGGAAGCCGAAAAAATCCTAGAAAATTACAGAGAAATACTCGGTTACTTAATGGTAATCGGCGCAAATGGCAGCGATAGCGTTTTTGCTTATGTTCCCCTTAAAGACTGGAGTGAAAGAGCGCGTTCACAAGAAGCTATTAAAAATAAGCTTAACGAACAATTCGCACAAATAGCCGGTATGTCAATTTTTGTTATGGATCCCCGTTCCATGATTAGTAATAATGCTCAAAGCCCGATCGAATTTACTTTGCAAACAACGCTTGAATATGACGATTTAGATAAATTATCCGATAAATTTGTCGATTTGATGAAAGCAAATCCTGTATTTTCTAACGTAAATAGGGATTTGCAGTCCGCAATGCCGACGATTAATATCGATATTGATCGTGATAAGGCGTATTTATACGGGATGAGCATGGGTAATATAGGAAGAACCGTACAATATTTACTTGCCGGTCAGCAAATCGGCGATTTTAGAATGGGCAACGATCTATATAATGTCGTATTACAATATAATTTAAAAGATCGTAGCAATGTTAATGACTTTAGTAAAATTCTAATTCCGGCAAAAAATAATACTATGCTACCGCTTGGAGTAATTGCCGAGATGACGGAAAAAGTATCGGTAAAATCATACGGTCATTATAATAATTCAAAAGCGGTTACTATCTCCTCGGATTTAGCACCTAATAAGAAAATCAGCGACGCGATAAAAGAAATTAATAATATAAGCGACAAGCTACTCGATCCTAACACGACGATACTTGAATATATAGGCGAAATTAAACAAATGAGTGAATCGGATAGTAATATGCTTATGACTTTCTTATTTGCGCTAATATTTATTTATTTAGTACTCTCCGCACAATTTGAAAGCTTTATTGATCCTTTGTTAATATTGCTTGCCGTGCCTTTCTCGATAACAGGGGGAGTATTAACTCTTTGGATATGCGGCAATAGCCTTAATATGTATAGTAATATCGGGCTTATTACTTTGGTCGGATTGGTTACTAAAAATTCTATTATGATAGTAGAATTCGCAAATCAGCTAAAAGAAAAAGGAGCGAATGTAAGGGAGGCGATAGTTAAATCCTGTAGCCTCCGACTGCGACCGATATTAATGACGACACTTGCCTCAATAGTAGGTACGCTGCCGCTAGTCTTTGCTTCCGGCGCAGGTGCCGCCGCCCGTAACTCTATCGGTCTGGTAATAGTCGGAGGTATGAGCATCGGGACTATATTTACTATTTTCGTTATTCCCGTAATATATCAAACCTTTAAACGGGATTAGTTGCTTTCAGTGTATGAAAATCAGGTTAACGAGGCCCAATGCCCCGCGTGGATGGTTAAAATCGCTTAAAACTTGTCATACCGTGGCTTGACCCACTACTGTACGAACGTTTAAATAAAGAGGTAAAAATTCTGTCATTCCGTGGCTACGACCACGGAATCCAGCTTATAATATCATAAAAAGATTCTAAAATAAGTCTAATATGGCTTTATTTTCCTGGATGCCGTGATCAAGTCACGGCATGACACAGCCTTTTTTCAACGTTCGTACACTAGTGGGCTTGACCACGGTATCCAGAAAAAATCTTAGTAAAAAACTGGATGCCGTGGGAGGGGCCACGGCATGACACCGAATTGCTTTGCGAAAATATTGAGCCATGCAACAACACCTCAATTCGATTCAAAAACAATTTATTACTTTAAATTATTAATAGAAAATGTTATAAAGATTGATCTAATAAATTTGGATTAATTTTTGTGGAAGATATCAATTGGTGGGAAGAAAAGTTTGAGATGTGCGGTTATGCCGCAAGGCTATTAGATAAGGTTACTTCCTTAAACAAATTAGTACAATATCCTATAGACATCAGAGAAATTAAAAAGGGCATTTACTACGCGCGGAAATATCACGGTAATCAAATGCGGCAATCAGGTGACCCGTATTACTCCCATCCGATAGAGGTGGCGTACATGTTAGCCGAGTTTACGGCTTATGAAGCTCCTAAGCTTTTCATCCCTACTATGTTAAATGCTGCTTTATTACATGATACTATAGAGGATACACCGCTTACAGAAGATGATATAGCTAAAATTTTTGATAAAGATATAGCAAAACACGTGGAAGGTTTAACACGAGTTAAGCCTTCCGGAAAGGTCAGTGTTGAGGAAAGTTTAAATTTATTAATTCAGCAAAAACGCCATAATACGGCCCTTATAAAAATCTTTGATCGAGTACATAATATACAAACGTTAGGAGCAAAATCTCCGGAAAAAGCAAAAAAAATAATAAAAGAAACGTTAAAAAGTTTTATAACACTTGCTGTATATCTTGCAATACCGAAAATAGAGCAACAGTTTTATCAACTTTGCTTCCAGGTACTTAATAAAACTCCGTTCATTGAGAAAACTCTTTTGTCTTATGATATTAATTTGCCGCCTCTAGCTTTTCAAAATGATTTCTACCGTAATAATAGCCAATAAGTGCTGGGGTGATAAGGACCAATAACCCCCAATGACCTAAGTATTCTACTAAATATACAAGTCCAAAAGAGGTAACAATATACATTACAGCTCGCGATAAAGCATAGATAAAGCTAGAGCATGTAAAACGTTTAAACACAGGAAAATGTTTATAAAGTATTGGTACTGCTGGAAATCCGGTAGGACCTAAAATAATTATTAATAATTGAAACACTAGCAACTCAGTAACGGTGGTCATATTATATAATAAATAAATACAAGGAATAATAATTATTGCAAAGATAATGAACCTTATTTTAAGAATTTTTAAAGGATTTATAATATAAGATAGCCAGGTTAAAACTATAGCATTTAATGCAGATATTAAAGCAACAACTAAATTATGACTAATAATTTGTTCAGCAGAATACCCAAAAGAAGTTTTAAGAATATTACCACTATATATATAAGTGGTGTAAAACCATATTGGCCAAACAGATATTAAAGCAAAATTAGATAATATGGTTTTTATATTTACTTTTTCATGCAAAATAGGATTATCTTTAAATACGTCAACTTCGATATCTATTAATTTAATGTTTTGTTCTACACGACGCTTAGCGTTAACAAATTCTGGTGTTTCGCGGAGAGTAGTACGTGCTACTGATCCAATCAATGCGATCCCTGCTCCTAATATAAAAGCAAAACGCCAGTTTAACCCCATCGCCATAATAAAATTTGCTGTACCTAAAGCTACAGTAGTACCTATAGAAATAGCAACCGACATAAAGGCAACGGCTGGATACTGGGCAGGAGGTTTAATTAATTCTGTTAAATATAGTTCAGCTCCTACAACTTCCCCCATAGAAGACATGCCTTGTAACATACGACATACTGTAACTAGTACAGTAGCAATTATTCCCTTTTCTGCATAAGTTGGAATGATAGCCATAACTACGCACGTAATAGCCATCATGAAAGTAGTAATAATAACAGTAGATTTACGACCGATATTGTCACCTATCCAACCAAATATAAGTGCTCCAAACGGTCTAAAAACAAATGTAGAACAGAAGGCAGCAGCAGAATAAATAGCTGCAGTATGAGGATCGGCTTTAGGAAAAAATAATTCATTAAGTAGTACTGCCTATGGACATAAAGCATAAGGTCAAAATACTCTAGGAAAGTACCTATGGATAGTAACCCGATAGCTTCCTTTTGTTGTCTAGTTAAACTCTTTTGTTCTACTTCATAGCCTAACATTTTTTGCAACATTTTAATTAAATGTGCAAAGAAGTTATATTTTTTTTGTTGAAAGTCAATAAAAAAATGAAGAGATTAAAGAATTTTTAGAAAAGATAAGAAGTTAATTAACCAAGCTAATAATTTAAAAAACGGCGGGCGGCACTTCTCTTAACCTTTATAGTAAGGTTGATAATAAAAAGGCGTTGTTGCATGGCTCGAAATCCTTATAAAAAAACCCCGTCATTGCGAGGAGGGACGTAGTCCCGACGTGGCAATCCAGGAAAAAATAGCAAAAAATGTTATGAAACTTATTATTTTCTAGATTGCCGTGTTCCGCGCAAATGCTCGCAATGACGATTCCGGTAGCCATGCAACAATGCCGCGCGGGGAATGGTATCAAACCCCAACTATGTATAAGTTTTAGCTTAAAAACTTATACATAGTTCGCGTTATTTAAATTATTACCCTTTCACTACGGCGGCTACTTCATCGGCAAAGTTTTTTTCTTCCTGTTCTATGCCTTCACCAAGTTCGTATCTAATGAATTTTGTGATTTTAATATCGGCCCCTAATTCTTTAGCAGCATTGGCAATAACTTCGGAAACTCGAAGTTTAGTATCAAATAAAAAATTCTGCTCAAGTAATACAACCTCCGCTAAAAATTTACGTATTCTTCCTTCTACCATTTTAGCAATTATATCGTCGGATTTACCGGCAGCTTTTGATTGCTCAAAGAATATTTTCCGCTCATGCTCTATTAAGGCAGGGTTTAAGCTTGATGCATCCAAACTTTGCGGATTGTTACCCGCGATATGAACGGCAATTTGCTTCCCTACTTCTTCTAGTCTGGCTTTATCTTTAGCAGTTGATTCGAGTCCTACTAATACGGAAATTTTACCCAAATTTTTTGTAACTTCATTATGAACATATGAGCCGATTACTCCTGCAGATACTTTTAATATATCCATACGACGCAAAGTTAAATTTTCGCCGATAGTAGCAACATTTTCTAAAATTTCTTCGTTAACCGACTTACCGTTTGCTAATTTAACTTCTTTTAGCTCGTCAATATTTTCTAGTTTTATTACACAATCAGCAATATTTCTTACTAAATCTTGAAATTGCTCATTACGCGCAACAAAATCCGTTTCGGAATTCACCTCAACGAGTACACCGATTAGACCATCAACTTTTACGGCAGTTAACCCTTCCGATGCAACTCTACCGATTTTTTTTGCCGCGGCAGATAAACCTTTTTGCCTTAACCAGTCAACAGCCGCTTCAAAATCACCTTTAGCTTCAATTAAAGCTTTTTTGCAATCCATCATACCGGCGCCGGTTTTTTCTCTTAATTCCTTGACGCTTGCAGCACTTATAGTTACTTCACTCATATTTTATTTGCTCCTTTTATTTGTTCTATTTTACGTAGGGATATCATTCTAGTTCAAATGGAGCGTTGTTGCATGGCTCGAAATTTATAGCAAATTCCCCGATGTCATTCCGTGATTTATTCACGGAATCCAGGAAAATATATAAATAATACCATTATAAGTTACTTTTCTGGATACCATGGACAAGCCACGGTATGACAAGCTGAGGTCTTTTTAAGAACCATGCAATAACACTGATAGCATTTATTTACCCTTCCTTTTTATCCGATGTTGCCGTTAACGCTTGTTCAAACTCGGTAGTTATCTCTTCACTTATATTTTTAGTTTGAGAGAATTTTTTAGTTGACTTTAATTTAGAAATATTTTGAGGTGCTTTACCTTTTTCCCCATGATCTTCTATAGCGCCGAGATCTACTCCTGAAGCTCTCATTGCTTCCTCAAGTCCCTGCAATGCGGCATCGGCAAATAAGCTACAATAAAGTCTAATTGATCTGATTGCATCGTCATTACCCGGAATCGGATAATCAATATTATCAGGGTTAGAATTAGTATCAACGACTGCAATAATAGGAACACCTAGCTTTACGGCTTCATTAATTGCTATATGTTCTTTGTTAGTATCGATTATTACTACTAAATCCGGTTTAGAATTAATATTCCTAATTCCGCCTAGCGAAAGAAGTAATTTATCTTTTTTGCGGCTCATATCCAATATTTCTTTTTTGGTATAACCGGCGCAAGCTTCTTCGCTTTCTAAAGTCTTTTCAAGCTTATTTAATTTCTCTATTGAACCGGAAATAGTTTTCCAGTTAGTAAGCATTCCGCCGAGCCATCTATGATTTACGTAATATTGCCCGCATTTTTCGGCATATTCAGCTATTATATCGCTCGCTTGAATTTTGGTACTTACAAATAATATTTTGCCGTCCTTCTTCACCGTTTCATAGATTGCATTTAGCGCAACTCCCATTAAAACAGAGGTTTGCCTTAAATCAATAACATGAACGTCATCGCGTTCTCCATAAATATAAGGAGCCATTTTAGGATTCCAGCGTGAAGTTTTGTGACCGAAATGCACGCCGGCATCAAGTAAATCTTTAATATTAACTGGTTGTATTTTCGACATTATAATAAATCTCCTTTAATGTTAGTTTTATACCTCCGCAAGATGTGATTCATTTAAATAAATGAACTAACCTTAATATCTTACGTGCGAATTTTTATATTGTGTTATGCTTATAAAAGTGATGTGTCTGTCATACCGTGGCTTGACCCACTAGTGTACGAACGTTGGCTTTCAGGTTGTTTTTCCGTCATTGCGAGGAAATTTACTATAGTAAATTGACGAAGCAATCCAGTAAAAATGCTAATTTTAGCATAATTTTATTATGTTTTATGGATTGCCACAGCCACTTCGTGGCTTCGCAATGACGATTTTGCAACGTTCGTACACTAGTGGGCTTGACCACGGTATGACAAAGGTATATAAGCCCTACCATTATATATATTTATTTCAATATTTACAAGGGTCTACTTGTTTTTTCTCCAAATAGTCGTGCCGTCTGTTTTATCTTCGAGAATTATTCCCTCTTCTAATAACTGTTTGCGTATTTGATCGGCGAGCAGCCAATCTTTCTGTTTCTTTGCCTCTAAACGTTTATCAACTAACTGATTAATGTAAATTTCGTCTATTCCGGCATGAAACCATTCTTGCGGTTTTTGGGTCATTAAACCGATGAAATTAGCACAAGCAAGAAGAGAAGAGACGTTAATCCGTTTTTCTTCGACGGTTTGTACCAAAAAAACCTGTTTGGCATAATCATTGATTATTTTTATCGCCAGCGGCGTGTTCATATCATCAAGCAGTGCCTGCATAAAATCCTGCGGCATCGTAGAAAGCTTTATAGTATTAACATTTTCAATTGCTCGATACCAGTAATCCATAGTTTTTTTGGCATCATCTAAAGCTTTATCGTTATAATCAAGCGGCTTACGGTAATGGACAGTTAGTAACAATAATCGCACTATATCCCCCGGAATTTTTTTATTTATCAAATCTTTTACCGTAATAAAATTCCCCAGGGACTTACTCATCTTTTCGCCGTTTGACGTTAGAAATCCGTTATGAACCCAATATTTGGCATATAGAGAATCAGGAAAAGCGCATTTACTTTGGGCAATTTCGTTAGTATGATGGGGGAAAATTAAATCCGCACCGCCGCCATGTATATCAAAATTCTCGCCTAAATATTTATAACTCATGCTAGAGCATTCAATATGCCAACCAGGACGCCCTAATCCCCATGGACTCTCAAAATTTGCCTCTAAAGATTCATTCGGTTTTGCCGGCTTCCATAACACAAAATCGTGCGGATGTTTTTTTGCTTTACTGTTTTCTATCCGTACACCGTCCGCCATTTCGTCTAAATCACGATTAGATAACTCCGTATAATTCGGTGCAGTCGAAATATCGAAATAAACATGATTATCGACAATATAAGCATGATTTGTCGCTATTAATTTTTCTATCATCTCTATCATTTGATCGATATGCTCGGTGGCTCGCGGCTCTAAGGTTGGAGTCTTACATCCTAAATAATACATATCCTGATGGAATTCATCGGTAATTTTTTTAGTTAACTCCCCGATAGTAATTTTAAGCTCTGCCGCTCTATCAATGATTTTATCATCCACGTCGGTAATATTCCGGACATATTTTACATTCGCCTCGCCGAATATTTCTTCAAGCAAACGATATAATATATCATACACTATTACCGACCTAGCATTGCCGATATGCGGTCTGTCGTAAACGGTAGGACCGCAAACATACATTTTTATCAAATTCTTATCTATCGGCTGAAAAATTTCTTTAGTGCGGGTAAGAGTGTTATGTAAGTAAAGCTTCATGATTTTGTTATGAACTAATTTATTGTCATTATAGAGACTATATTTTACTTAGACAAATTATAAGTAACGCGAGCTATGGATAATTCTTTCCTTTATTTTGCATGGCATTATAAATAATTATTTTTGCCGCTTAAATTATCTAAATTTCCTTAAACATCTTAATTTATCATATCCGGTCATTAAATCTCACTCAATAACTAAAAAGTATTAATATTTTTTAATCTTTTTAAAAAGAGATCTTGATAGATCTTAATTTTTTCTTATAATGTCTGCTAAAAGTAGCTAGCTCTCTCAAAGTTAGTTTATAAAAAAATAATAGCAGTGTTCATGAAAAAAAATTTACGAAATAAATTCAGTTTATTTAAATATTTTTTACTAATTTGTGTTAGTATTACCACCCTAATTTTTGGAATGAATGAGGGATTTGCGCAATCCGACGATGACCTTGAGAGCCGGTTGCTTAATCTCAAACCGTACAACTCAAAAACTACCCGAAGGGTAATTCGATCAAACTCTTCTACATATAATCTTAATAATAATCGAGAAAGAGACACACAGCCGCCCACAGCTAGCGAAAAGCCAAAAGCAAAAAAAAACTTCCTTGGAAAAATTTTTGGAAAAAAAGCACCTACAGAAGAAAAATTTACCACTATTCCTAATGACTTTTCATTAGTACAGGCCCCCCCTAAGCAAGAAGGATATAATTTAAGAGCCTCAGTTTCCGACCTGCTAAAAAATAATCAGGAAATGACAAATAATCCCCTATTAACACACCTTAATCAACAATATACATTACAAGAGCATATCGAAAGGTTTGACGAATACCTTAATAATAATGAGGCTATCACTGCTTTAGAATATGCCGAAGATACAAAACTATCTTCAGAACTAAAAAAAACTGCAGTTGACAAAATTTTATCTGATCTAAATGAGCAAAATATAAAACAAATATTATTTGTCGATAACCTTAAGGATGTAAAAATTTTGGATTTTACAAAACCTATTAATAAAGAAAACAGACCTATATTAGCCGCAATAATACAAAATGCTTCCGAAGAACAAAAGGATGTATTTTTTGATCGAGTTGTGGATTATGTAGACAGGAATCTAATTACTTTAGAAACACAAAGGCCTAGCTTAGGAGTTCGATTAGTATTAACACAACTCAAAAGCATTAATAATAAAAAAGAAATTGAAAAGCTTTTATTAAGAAAAAATAAAATAAAAGGAAAATTGAAAAAATATTATAAAAACGGTAAATATGAAAATATACCCCAAAAGGTAATAGCAGAGATTAATAAAAAACTTAAAGCCGATTCTTTAATAACTAATGATTTAAATCAAAATGAAATAATTTCATTAATTAATGGTTTTGATACAAGTTTTTTAGAAAAATCAATTAATATTATTTCATCTTCACCCGAAACTATAACAAAAGAAATTAAGGAAAAACTTTTATCTACTTCACAACCGGTACTTACAGGAGCAGCGTGGACAGGTACGACTCCACCGCCGCTGCCAAATGCACCGCCGCCTATTCACAATAATCATAATCTTAATATTAATGATCTTGAACAGAACCATCCGGCACTGTATGAATTACATGAAGAATTAGCAAAGCAAGGTAACAATACACAGCAAAAGCCTTTATCAACAAAAGTAAATAAGACTGTGGAAATAACTGAACCAACCACAGAATACGGTGAATTGTACAAAACATATTTAACAGAATCTAACAAACAACTTCCTACACTGTATGTTCAACAAGTTGGAGCCGAAATAAATATAACGAACACTATACGTCAAATATTAACGGATAAATATAAAGATATACTTAAAGAGGAAGCACTTATTAATTTATTCAGCAAAGATAATCAGGATAGTCAGGCGGGAAGGGACCTTAAAAGTAAAGCCACAAAGATATATGAGGAACTTTCAAAAGATCCATACGTTACTCAAATTATAAGCTTTAAAAAAAGTAAAGATAGAATACTTAATAATCTTTTCCAAGAAGACTCAGATAAGGCAATGGAGCGCCTTCTGCTACCGTCTAGCAAAATATCCGAAAACCAAAAAAACTTTATTCTAACGATACAAACAAAAGAACAAAAAGAACAAGAATTAGCAGGTTATAACGATAGATTAGAACAATTAAGATTTATAGCTAACAACTCTAACGTTTTCGGTAGTCAAAAGTTAAATGACATTATAGAAGAATTAGTTAATGATTCTAGTAAGTTAACTAATATGAATAAAGTGCATATTTTACTTGATAAAGACAAAATAATTACAAACCTAAAAAATATTGCTTCCGTTTCCAAGGAGCAAATAAATAATTTAAGAACTAACATAATAAAAACAATTAATCTTGAAGCTATTAAAGCATTTGCATCAGACAATAATATAAATTCAGCTGATTTTATTAGGTTGATACAAGAATCTAAAAAACCTGAAATATTAAGAGAATTTTTAGCAGTTGTAGTTACTATCGAGGAAAATAAACAAAATAATACTCTTCCGCAATATAATAAATTAGCATTACCCTCTATAGCTAATTTTTCACAAGAAGACGTAGCTCTATTATCTCAACGCATGACCGTAGCGGGGTTAATAAAAGCTTTGACGGAAATAGGTCAGGAAAATATAGTCGCACAACAACAAAACAAGCTGCCGACTGCCGGCGCTGTTCCGCCTCCACCCCCGCCGTCAATGATGACATCTTCAGAACTAGATAAGCCAAAGTTAAAAGCTGCCGGAATTAATGATGATTTGATAGAAAAAGCATTAAAACTTAAAGCCAATAATAATAAAATAATTCCTAAGACGCCTATAACACCTAATAAATTTAATTCATCCGCAGGGAAAAAATACTCAGAACGTATCACAAAAAATGCTACTTCTTTTGAATTAAATATCAAGATGCACGGTGCCGGCAAAGTACTAAACGATATAATATTAGAAAGTGTGCTAGAAATATATGCTAAGAAACCCTTCGATAAACTCGATGAAAAAGTAAATACGGAAACCTTTGAAGAAGCGTTATCTACACTCTCACCGGATTTTATAGGACCTAGGACTGAACTCGGTGACGAAATACATAAGATTTATAATGAAATAATAGCTGAAACAGTAAAGGATACAGAATTTTTAAAAAACTTAGCTAAGGACATAAAACCATTAACAGGTAATAAACTATTAGATAAAGCTATTAAAACACAAGCTGATGCTTTAGAAGAAGAAAAAGCGTTAGAACTAGTACCGGAGTTATTTGCACAAGCAGAAAAAGATTATGAAGAGCAACAAGAAGCACTAAAAGCTAAAGCTTTAGAACAAGAACAACTAAACGCTGACGCTAAAGCTATTACTCAACCTCAAACTCAAGAAGAAGTCACTGAAGAGGCTGCAACTACGGGAATAATACAAAGTAACGATGAGGAAAATAATACCTCAAAAGCTCTTACCGATGATGAATCAGACATAAGTAAACAATTGCTAGACAATTCAATAATCAAAGAAGAGGAAAACATTAATGATGAAAAAGAGAAAGATAATGATCAACAATTATCTCAAAACCTTGAGCCATTAGAAGTAGAAGTTTTAGTAAGTAAAAAAATTTCAGGAATTGATCAATCAGAAGAAATAATTTTAGAAGAAGATAGGCTAGAAAATATTAAAGCAAAAATTCATTCTGCATATAATTATATTCGAGATATTATTAATAAACCTGCTATATTGGAGAGAGTAAAGTATTTTCTCTCCGCCGGCCCTGCTGCAGCCGGTGATGAGGATACAACTATCGAAAAAGGCGTATGGATTAGCGGTTTATACAATATTAATAAACATGGGGTATGGAAAGATATGCCTGGATATAAAGGTCGTACTACCGGTGTTACTATAGGTGCCGATACTGAATTTAACGATAATGATTTACTCGGAATTGCTTATACTAATCTGCGCTCTAATCTAAAATATAATAAGAATTGTGATAAAGTAAATATTGACGGACATGCTTTTAGTCTTTACGGCTTAAAAGAATTTTCCCTACAAGCAGTAGCGACTATTTTACATAACTATGTTAAGAACAAAATTATCTATTCCGGTAATCATATCACCGGAAAATATCGAAATACTAGTTTGAGCTTTGAAACATTGCTAAATTATAGACACCAAGCCAAGAGAGGTATAAATATTATACCTCATATCGGGCTTAGATACGGACATACAAAAGACGGGAGTTATAAGGAGCATGATATCGGTACTCAGCATTTAACGGTTGCCGGAAAATCGCAACAATTATGGACCGGAATTATCGGCGGTAGAATATTATTTGCTCCGAAAAACATTTCTGACTCTATAATTTTAATACCCACTTTACACGGCTCTATCGAAAAGCATTTTAATAGCAAAAATACAGCAGTTAATGCTACAATAACATGGAAAGATAAGAGCTTAGAGGACATTATTACTTTACCGAAACAACCGAAAATCGGTTATAATATAGGAGCAGGTATAGTTGCTAAAAAAAGCAATACTACAATATTCATGGAGTATAATTGCCGTTTGCATAAAAAATATCAAAGCCATCAAGGAATGGCTAAATTAAAAATTAATTTCTAATCCTGCACGGCGTTGTTGCATGGCTCAATATTTTTGATGTCATTCTAGCTAAAAGCGGGAATCTAGGCTTTACTTTGTCATGCTGAACAAGTTTTGCGCATCTTTTTAGTAGATCCTGAAATAAATTCAGGATGACTTTGTGGTACTTTTTTCTGGATTCCCGTTTTCACGGGAATGACATCGAAAATTCGAGCCATGCGACAGACCATCCTACACGGTAAAAAGGTTAATAAAATGATAATTGATAAAACTACTTATAAAGCTACTGTTTTTGACAGACGTGTTAGATTTTTAGTATTACATTATACCCAAGAAAACTTTAAAAAATCTATTGAATCCTTGACAGGACCGAAAGTAAGCGTCCATTATTTAGTAAATGATCAAAACTCGGATCATATATTCCGGCTAGTAAAGGAACAAGATAGAGCTTGGCATGCCGGAGTTAGCCGGTGGAAGGGACGTAACAATATAAACGATACTTCTATCGGTATTGAAATTGTTAATTTAGGATTTACTTTAGATAAAGAAGATTACAAAACTTGGTATCCTTATCCTCCGGAGCAAATTAACAGCGTAATTAGCTTATGTAAACAAATTATTAGTGATTATGATATTGCGCCAACGAACGTTATAGGACATTCCGACATTGCACCCGGTAGAAAAGAAGACCCCGGTCCTTTATTTCCTTGGAAACAACTTTATGATAACAATATAGGTGCTTGGTATGATGAAGAAACGGTTAAATCTCTAATGCCGCATATAGATATTTCTAATATAAAAGCTATTCAAGAAAAATTTATAAAATACGGCTATGGGCTTAACCCCACAGATATAATGGATTTACCGACAAAAGAAGTAATAAGCTCTTTTCAAATGCATTTCCGCCCTAGCAATTTCTCAGGGGATTTAGATATTGAAACAGTCGCTATTTTGGAAGCTTTAATAGAAAAATATTATGATGAATTAGCATTAGAAAATAGAGTCGCTTACTTAAAATAATATTTTCATGGATCGAAAATTACTTCAAAAAGTATGTCATTCCCGCCTGCGGGCATTGTTGCATGGCTCAAATTTTCGATGTCATTCCCGCGTAGGCGGGAATCTAGGTTTTTCTTTGTCATGCTGAACTTGTTTCAGCATCTATTAAAAAAGATCCTGAAATAAATTCAGGATGACTTTGTGGTACTTTTTTCTGGATTCCCGCCTCCGCGGGAATGACATCGAAGGTACTTTATACCATCCACATGGGCAATGCCGCCTAAATAAACAAAGTTAAAACGCCGCTCTTTTTAATCGGTCATTGATAGCGATGCCGATATTTACGGAAGGGATCGGGGCAATAGCAACTCTTACTATATTATGGTTTATAGCATAATTATCGAGCGTTCTTAAATGCGCATAAAGATTTGCCGCCGCTTCCGCTAGATCGCCGTTTAAGCTTAAATTCAACGAAAATTCACCTTGTAAATTACTATCGGCAAAATTTAAGCCTATTTCTCCATTTTCTAAATTTGCGGCATTTAACCTAATCGGTACTTTAGGCGAGTAATGTTTAGCTAGCATCCCTGGAGCTTTAACTTCCATTGCCGCATTAGCTTTAGCAATTTTCATCCCTAATATTGTTTGTAGCAATTCGGTAGTGATAAATCCCTCTCTAAGGATTATCGGCTCTTTTAAAGTCGTATCTATTATTGTTGATTCCAAACCATACTCAGATTGATAGGCTTCCGGCGCTAATATAAAAACCTCCGAGTTATCTGAAAAATGCTCTTTAACATGCTGTGCATTGGTCGGACTAATATAGCTAGAAGGGTTAGCACTCGGCGCTGCAATCGGTTTTCCTGATTTTTCTATTAATTCCAGAGCTAAAGGGTGCGCAGGAACACGCAAAGCTACAGTCTTAAGCCCGGCCGTAACTGCCGGTGCTATATCGGCAGTATCTTTTAAAGGCACCACGATAGATAAAGCTCCCGGCCAGAATTTATTTGCTAGCAGATTCGCAATTTCATTAAACTCACCGATAGTTTTAGCATGTTCTAAGCTTGCCACATGAACAATTAGCGGATTAATAGCAGGGCGGTTTTTTAGCCGAAAGATTTTTAAGCAAGCCTCTTCATTCGTAGCATCGGCGCCGAGTCCGTAAACTGTTTCGGTCGGGAATGCAACCACTCCGCCCGATTTAATAAATTTCGCTGCTTTATTAATCATAAACAATTAAAATTAGCTACTTTACGAAATATTTGACGTACCAGTTGCAATAATAACAAGCGATTATCGGCAATTTTACGGTCTTCATCATTAACAAGCACGTTATCGAAAAAATCGGCAATAGGCGTAAGTAGTGTACTTAATAAAGTTAAAGCTTTCGTAAAATCTTTTTCACTAATAGTAATTTCAATTTGCTTAGAATTTTCATTAAGCAAATTATATAATTCTCTTTCATATTTTGAAGTAAAAATATCAGTATTAATTTCGCCGTTTATTTTTTTATCCCCTAAAATATTACTAGCTCTTTTATAAGCGATTAATAATTGCGTTCCTTCATCACCCGATAAAAATTTTTGTAAAGCCTCAAGCTTTAGCTTTGTAGTAACTAAATTATCTTCAGCTTTTAAGTCAAGAACGGCATTAATTAATGAAATATCATATTGATTTTTGAAATAAAATTTAGCTCTCTCTTCAAAGAAAGAATTTATTAAATCATTATTCTCGTCAAATAAATCTTTATATAAGGCACCGGCAAAATTAATTAACTCTATAATATTTATTTGCAATTTATTATCTAATATTATCCTAATTATACCGAGCGCTTGACGCCTTAATGCATAAGGATCACCTGAACCGCTAGGAGCTTCACCTGCTAGCATTAAGCCGACTAAACTATCTAATTTATCGGCTATCGCCAGCAAAGCAGCGTTGCCGGTAGGTACATTATCCGAAGGGCCTTGCGGTTTATAATGATCTCTAATTGCAACGGCTACTTCTTCCTCTAATCCTTCATGTATTGCATAATAATAGCCCATAATCCCTTGTAACTCAGGGAACTCTCCGACCATTTCACTAACAAGATCACTTTTGCAGAGTTTAGCCGCCAAACGCAGCAATTTATTTTCCGGAGCTAAATAATGACAAATTTTGGTGATCCTTTCTGTCTTTTGCTTTAAATTACCGAGTTTGGCATGAAATGTTACCCGCTCAAGTTTTGATAATCGTGATTCCAAAGTATGAGATAAATCTTGCTTATAAAAATATAAAGCATCGGCTAGCCTTGCTGCTAATACTTTTTCGTTACCTTTAACAACTAACTCAGAATCGCTAAATTTACCGTTACAAACAAACAGAAAATACGGCGCAAAATTTCCTTTATTATCAAATAAGCAAAAATATTTTTGATGAGTTCGCATTGAAGAAATTAATACTTCTTTCGGTAATTTTAGGAATTTCTCCGGTACTCTGCCGATCATCACAACGGGAAATTCCGCTAGCCCCGTGACTTCTTCAATTAAACGCTCATCTTCTTTTATGTTTAGATTATGTATACTCAAATCATTTGAGTATACATTCGCCATTTCAGCTAAGCCGGCTTTAATTATTTCTTGCCGCTCTAATCTCTCTAAAATAACGTCATTTTCTAGAAGCTTACTTTTATATTCGGTAAAATTATTTACCGTTATCGTCTTATTGCCCTTAAGCCTGTGGGCGTAAGTAACATTATTAGCCGTTAAATGACCGAATTTTATAGGTAGTATTTCATCGTCAAATATACATAATATATTGCGCAAAGGGCGAATCCATTTTATTTTATAATCGCCCCAATACATCGATTTCGCCCAACTATATCTATTAATCGCTGTAACTATAATCTCCGGTAAAACTTCTTTAATATCCTTTTCCGCTATTTTTTTAATGAAAAAATAATATAGATGATTATTTATTAGTTTAGTAGAAAGTTGTAATTTACTAGTATTATGCGCCTTGCAAAACCCTTGAATAGCTGCATCCGATGCCCCTACCGCCGGACCTTTAATCTCTATTTCCTGCGGTAAAATAGATTTCGGTAAATGGGTAATATGCGCCGTGATTCTTCTGGGTCCCGAAAATACTTGAATTTTGGCAAATATTTCCTGCTCTTCAAAAATTTTCGTAAAGATATTTAAATAAGCTTCTTCAGCGGTTCTTTGCATGAAAGCCGGTATTTCTTCACTAAAAAGCTCTAATAATAATGCACTCATATTAATTTTTGATTCCCTCAACTACTAAATTTTGTAATATTACCTATAGGAAATATTAAAAGTACTACCGATGTCATTCCTGCCATCCCTATGTCATTCTAGCTAAAGGCGGGAATCCAGGCTTTTTTTGTCATGCTAAACTTGTTTAGCATTCTAAATTAAATCCCTCATTACATTCGGGATAGCCTAGATTGCCGCGTCGGCACTTTGTGCCTCCTCGCAATGACGATTCTAGTATCCACGCAACAACGCTGGCTTGCTAACTAGGTCCAGAAAAGGCACCAAAAAGGACTGGATGCCGTGGTCAAGCCGGCGTTGTTGCATGGATACCCAAACCGTCATGGCGAGGCGCCTTTTGGCGCCGTGGCCATCTAAGTATAAACATATTTTTATACTAAACTTGTTTAGTATTCTAATTAAATCCCTCATATATTCGGGATAGCCTGGATGGCCACAGCCACTTCGTGGCTTCGCCATGACGGATTTTTATTAATTTTTCGATCCATGCAACAACGCTGGTCAAGCCACGGCATTACAAACATTGTTATATTAATTCCCTTCCATATCCAGCCATTTACTGCAACATAATTTTGCCAAATTCCGTACCCTCAAAATGTACGAAGCGCGCTCGGTGACACTAATTACGCCGCGAGCATTTAACAAATTAAATAAATGGCTTGCTTGCATGCAATAATCATAAGCCGGCAGCGGCAAATTCTCTTTAATTAATGCCACGCATTGCTCTTCGCAATCAGCAAAGTGCCGCAGTAACATCTCGCTATCGGCTAGCTCTAAATTAAACTTTGAAAATTGCTTTTCCGCTTCAAAATCTACTTCACCGTATTTTAAGGCTTTCTCGCCCGTTTGACCGTTCCAGTCAAGATTTTTTACTTCATCAATGCCTTGAATATAAAGAGCTAGCCGCTCTAATCCGTAAGTAATTTCTCCTGCCACCGGGCGGCACTCAATTCCGCCTACTTGCTGCATATAGGTAAATTGCGAGACTTCCATACCGTTACACCATACTTCCCAACCGAGACCCGACGCGCCGATAGTCGGCGATTCCCAATCATCTTCAACAAAGCGAATATCATGTTTACTTAAATCGATCCCCAACTGCTCTAGGCTCTTTAAATATAGCTCTTGAATATTATCGGGCGAGGGTTTTAAGATAACTTGAAACTGGTAGTAATGCTGCATTCTGTTAGGGTGCATTGCATAACGACTATCACCGGGACGCCTTGAGGGCTGCACATACGCCACAAACCACGGCTTCGGTCCCAACGAACGCAATACGGTTGCCGGATGGAATGTACCCGCCCCGACATGCGCATCATAGGGCTGCAAAATCGCACAACCGTAATCCTGCCAATAATTTTGCAAAGTTAGGATAATTTGTTGAAAAGATAGTTTTTTCATAAAATATTAATGTGTTTGACTTGGTATTTATGTTCTATGTCATTCCTGCGAAGGCAAGAATCCGGCCTTTTCTTTTGTCATACCGTGGCTTGACCCACTACTGTACGAACGTTGAAAAAAGGCTGTGTCATGCCGTGACTTGATCACGGCATCCAGTCTTTTTATTAAGGTTTTTTCTGGATGCCGTGATCAAGTCACGGCATGACGGTAACGCATTTAAATATCCACCTTCTCCCACGAGCCGCTTTGGTTTTGTTTATAGCAATCAATTAGTTTTTCTGCAACGGTTAGTTTATTGATCGATAAAAGTAAGATTTGCAAATCAACAGGTAAGTCATAAATTATAATTATTCTTTGAAAGCGGGTAATATATTCTTTATCCTGTAAAATTTTCTCTATATCACTAGGCGAAATAATTAATAAAACGCTAGCGTCATTAGGGTTTTGTAGCTCATCGGTAATATATATCGGCTGCTTTTCAGGCATTGGGTCAAGCTTGCTGCCGTGCGGGATAAATTGCCTTCTCGAATATGTCCAGAGTGTTTTATTCAACAATTCTTGCTGTTCGCTATCCGCTACTAAAACAACACTTTTAAGATTACCGTGATAGCATTTCTCTACCAACAGAATTATTGCTTTCAGTAGCAACTCCTGAGTCGTTTGATAAATACTAAATTGCTGCATAAAATATTTCCTAAGATGATTTAGCTTTTTGCATATCTAATATCGCTTGTTTTCGAGCTTTTGCTTCGGAGTCATTTGGGTCTAGCTCTAATACTTTGTTATAGGATTCAACGGCTAGATCGTATTTGCCTAATTCTTCCAATGTTATGCCTTTATTAAAATATGCATCGGGTTCTTTAGGATTTAACTCAATTGCTTTATTGCATGACTCAAGAGCTAATTCATACCTGCCAAGCCCAAGCAATATTGCTCCTCTATTATTGTAAGCCTTAAAATCACTAGGATTTAATTTAATTGCTTTATTGAATGACTCTAGTGCTAATTCATATTTTTCTAAATCAAATAAAATAATTCCTTTATTATAATAAGCATCAAAATCATCAGGAGCTAATTCTAGTACTTTGTTATATGATTCAACGGCACGCTCATATTTGCCTAATTCTTGTAATGTGATCGCTCGCTTAAAATACCCTCTAGGATTATTAGGATTTAACTCAATAACTTTATCAAATGCCTCAAGAGCTAAATCATGCTTATTTAACTGATTTAAAATTAGTCCTTTATTGTAATATGCTTCAAAATTCTCAGAATCTAATTCCATTGCTTTATCAAGAGTTTTAAGAGCTAGCTGATGCTTTTCAAGTACATATAAAATGCTAGCTTTTTCAAAATATGTATCTGCTTCATCCGGGTCTAGCTGTATTGCTTTATCAAAAGCTTCAATAGCAAGCTCAAATTCTCCTAACTCTTTTAATAATTTACCTTTATCAAAATATGCTTCAGCATCATTCGGATTTAGCTTTATTGCTTCGTCATATGCTGCTAGTTCTTTTTCGTATTCGCTCATAACCGGTTGAGGTTTATTATTAAAAAATGAAAGAGAAGGCAAATAATTACGAAAACATAAACCCACAATAAGAATAATTAAAGTGCCGGTAATTAGGTATTTGTATGACATATAAATATTTATTATTTTAATTATAATAATAAAAAAACTAAATATTGAAAGGATAATATGAGGAGTTGAGAATTTTATTAATCAAAATACAATAGTGGCTATTTATAATTTACACTTTATAAATAGTTCGATTTGTCTATAATGGTTTAATATAACTAAATAGGTCGCTAAACCTTCAATGAATAAATCTAAATTCATTTTTTTATCTGCTATTTCAGGTAATGTACTGGAATATTATGATTTTACGGTATATTCAGTTTTTTCACCGATTATTGGACGTGTGTTTTTTCCCGGAGAATCGGAATTTGTCGGGATTCTCTTAAGTCTTGGGGTGTTTGCCGTCGGATTTTTAACTAGACCTATAGGGGGGATAGTCTTTGGCTATATCGGCGATAGATACGGCAGGCGTATTGCTTTGATAATCTCGATGCTAGGTATGACAGTCCCCACCTTTATTATGGGCTTAATTCCCTCGTACGAGAGTATAGGGGTTTACGCCCCGGTAACATTAATTATTATGCGCCTTATACAAGGTTTATGCATTAGCGGCGAAGGCACAGGCGCGGCCATTTTCATCCTTGAACATCGGCAAAATTTAAGACCGGGTTTTACGGCCGGCTTAGTCCACGGCTCTAATATCGCCGGTACTTTAATCGCAACATTTATCGGTATTATTATTGAGCGATATTTTTCTTATATCGATTTTGCTTGGCGCTTCGCTTTCCTGCTTGGCGGTTTTATGGGACTTGCAGGGTTTTATTTACGTTTACGCGTAGCGGAAACACCGATTTTTATCATGCTGGAGAAGAAGAAAAAAGTCCTAAAAGCCCCTTTTTCAAACGTGGTAAGAACTGCTTGGAAGTCGATGTTTATCACTATTTGCGTAGCAGCTATCGCTAGCAGCATTATGTATTTAGTGAAAACCTATATAAATGTTTTCTATCATAACGTTATGCATTACGACAATACGCTAGCCTTATCGTATTTAGCCTACTCTTCTTTTGTTGCGATGGTGGCGATGCCGCTTGCCGGTGGCACTGCCGACATTATCGGTAAATTTAGGATGCTAGTTCTTGCAAGTATTGCTATTTTAATATTAATTTTACCGACCATGCTGTTTATGTCATCGGAAAAATTATGGCAACAAATTGCCGCACTTACGGTTCTCGGTACGCTAGCCGGAACAATAGCGGGTACGGCTTATATATTCGTTATCTCGCTATTTACGCCGGAACAAAAATTTTCCGGCGTTGCTTTTAGTTATAATTTCGGGGTGGCGATATTCGGCGGGACTTCGCCGATTATTTCCCGATGGCTTGTCGAAAAAACGGAGTTATTTTATGCCCCTGCTTTTTATATCATGATTATTGCGAGTATATTTTTGATAATTATGTATTTGATGAGGAATATCGTTAGGCGAAACCTTCGATGATACTACTCACTATTCAATGTCATTCCTGCGAGGTATTGTTGCGTGGATAGGTTAAGCGGGTTCTATGTCATTCCCGTGAAAACGGGAATCCAGACTTGTCATGCTGAACTTGTTTCAGCATCTCTTATAGTAGATCCTGAAATAAATTCAGGATGACTATAATTTTTCTGGATTCCCGCCTGCGCGGGAATGACATCGAGGATATGCAATAATTCGTAATTCAAATAACAAATATATGACCTTACAAAATAGAGAAGTAACAAGCCAGTGGTTTACAGATTTGCGTAATCAAATATGCACTGAATTTGAAAAAATTGAACAAGAATATGCAATGGGGGGAAATATAGAGCCTGCTAAATTTATACGATCGCCTTGGGAAAGAACAGGCGGAGGCGGCGGGGTTATGTCCGTCATGAAGGGTGAAGTTTTTGAAAAAGTAGGGGTTAATATTTCTACTGTTTTCGGTGAGTTCTCAAAGGAATTTCGAGAACAAATCCCGGGAACGGAAAAGAGCGGAGAGTTTTTTGCTACGGGTATCTCCGTTGTTGCTCATCTTAAATCTCCTTTAGTGCCGGCAATGCATTTTAATACTCGTTATATAGAAACGTCTAATCATTGGTTTGGCGGCGGCGGGGATTTAACGCCTTTTTACCCTGAAAAGCTTGAGACGGCAAAATTCCATCAAGCTTTTAAAGAGGCTTGCGATAGGCATGATAAAGATTATTACCCTAAGTTTAAAAAACAATGCGATGAATATTTTTACTTAAAGCATCGGAAAGAAGCAAGAGGTATCGGCGGGATATTTTTTGATTATTTAAATAGCGGCAATTTCGATAATGATTTTTCTTTTACCCAAGATGTCGGCAAGGCTTTATTGTCGGTATATCCTGAAATTGTCAGGAAAAAAATGTTTTTGCCTTGGTCGATAGAGCAGAAAGAATACCAGCTTATAAGACGCGGTAGATATGTGGAATTTAATTTATTATATGATCGCGGAACTAAATTCGGCTTAATGACCGACGGAAATGTTGAGGCGATATTAATGTCCCTACCGCCGGAAGTACGCTGGCCTTAATTTTACATAAAAATATATTAACCCCAAAACATAACTTGACTATTTGCTGATTTAGTTTTATTCTGCTTCTTTTTAGAATAATATTTAAATAATATCCTGATTTAAGGTTTGTAATAATGGCCAAAAAAAATAAAAATATTTTAGTGAAGCTGGTAAGTACCGCAGGTACCGGAGTTTTTTGGGTAAAAAAACGTAACCCGAAAACTCTAACCGAAAAGCTTTCTTTTCGTAAATATGATAAAGTAGTTAGAAAACATGTTGTTTTCAAAGAAGAAAAAATAAAATAGTATTTATTAGAGTATATATGGCAGTAAAAATCCGTTTAGCTAGAGGTGGAGCAAAAAAACGTCCTTATTATAGAGTGGTGGTAGCGAATGTAACGGCACCGCGTGACGGCAATTTTTTAGAAAAAGTCGGTACTTATAACCCGATGCTTGCAAGAGAAGATGCAAGCCGTGTAGTTTTAAAGTTAGACCGTATAGAATATTGGTTAGGTACAGGCGCACAGCCTACCGAACGTGTCGCTAGATTTATCGAAGAAGCCGGCGTTGCTCTTCCTACTTCAATTAAGAAAAAAATAGAAATTAAGGCAAAGGCTCAAAAGCCTAAACCTAGTAAAAAAGAAGCTAAGAAGGCGTAAATTTAAGGAATAAAGCTCGTAATTACGGTAGGCAATGGGCGTTGTTGCATGGCTCAAAAAATTAATACCAAAAACCCGTCATTGCGAGAAGGGAAGCGTGTTGTTGCATGGCTCGATCTTATCCCGTCATTGCGAGGAGATGCGTAGCATCGACGTGGCAATCTAAGAAAAAATAGCAAAAAATGCTATGGAAATTATTATTTTCTAGATTGCCGTACTCCTTCCAGTCGCGACGTTGTTGCATGGCTCGATAAAAGCAGCAGTATGTCATTCCCGCGCAGGCGGGAATGACATCAAAAATTCCCGCCATGCAACAACGCCGGAGGGACGAAGTCTAGAGCGGCAATCCAGGAAAAATAGTCATCCTGAATTTATTTCAGGATCTATTACAAAGATGCTGAAACGAGTTCAGCATGACGAATATTAGATTGCCACGGCGGCACTACGTCCCGCCTCGCAATGACGATTCCGGTATCCACGAATACCCCTAGCTTTGTTGCATGGATACCCCAAACGCATTGCGAGCGACCAAAGGGAGCGCGGCAATCTAGGAAAAAAGTCATCCTGAATTTATTTCAGGATCTATTACAAAGATGCTGAAACGAGTTCAGCATGACGAATATTAGATTGCCACGTCGGGACTACGTCCCTCCTCGCAATGACGATTCCGATATCCACGAATACCCCTAGCTTTGTTGCATGGATACCCCAAACGTCATTGCGAGCGACCAAAGGGAGCGCGGCAATCTAGAAAATAATAAGTTTCATAGCATTTTTTGCTATTTTTTCTCTGGATTGCCACGTCGGGACTACGTCCCTCCTCGCAATGACGGTGCTTTTTTATAAGGATTTCGAGCCATGCAACAACGCTAATACCCCTTCACAATGACAAGTTTTTCTCTTGTCATATCCTTCTACAAAACTGTAGATATTCATGCCGGATTAGCTCAGTGGTAGAGCAACCGCCTTGTAAGCGGTAGGTCATCAGTTCAAATCCGATATCCGGCACCATGCACAAAGAATTTACAAAAATCAATAACTTATACACTGCTATATTTTTATCTTTCCGTGATACCTCTCATAGCTATAAGTCATGCTTTAACTCCAAGCGGCGTTGTTGCATGGCTCGATCTTACCCCGTCATTGCGAGGAGATGCTAGCTATCTCCGTGGCAATCTAAGAAAAAATAGCAAAAAATGCTATGGAAATTATTATTTTCTAGATTGCCGTGCTCCTTGCTCCTTCCAGTCGCGACGTTGTTGCATGGCTCGAATTTTCGATGTCATTCCCGTGAAAACGGGAACCCAGCCTTGCTTATGTCATGCTGAACTTGTTTCAGCATCTATTAAAAGATATCCTGAAATAAATTCAGGATGACTTAAAAGTGTTTTTTCTAGATTCCCGCTTTTAGCTAGAATGACATACTGCTGCTTTTATCGAGCCATGCAACAACGCCTCCAGTCGCTCGCAATGACGATTCCGTCCGTGATTTTAGCTAAATATTTGCATAAGTCAACTTAATTTTCAAAAAAACTTACAATTATATTATAAATAAGCATATTCTATTTTTAGTAGCATTATTACGTCGGTATTTACTCATAATTTTTTATTTTTTAAACCATTTACTTTTGTAAAAAAAAACGTTATGTTATATCAGATAATGATAACATACATAAGGAGGCTTACTATGCGAACTATTATTGACATTCCCGATACACAAATTAAAATTTTAGATCAATTATCTCAAAAAAAGAAAATATCAAGAGCACAAATTGTAAGGCAAGCCGTAACCAATTATATTACTGATTATACCGAAAGCAAAAAAAGTTATGAATCTGCCTTTGGTATTTGGAAAGATAAGAAATTAGACAGTTTAACATATCAATCTAAATTACGAGATGAATGGAAAAAATGAAAGCAGTATTTGATACTAATATATTAATAGATTATTTGCTAGGTAAATTACCCGCAAGTAATGAACTCAAGCAATATAAAAATCCACAAATCAGTATAATCACTAAAATGGAAATACTAGTCGGTACATCAGAAGATACGGAAGAAATTACAAAGAAATTTCTAGATAATTTTACCGTAATTAGTTTAAATGAAGAAATTGCAGAAATTGCCGTAGCTATTAGAAAAGAATATAAAATTAAGTTACCTGATGCTATAATATGGGCAACCGCTAAGTATAATAATAGTTTATTAATCACTAGAAATATAAAAGATTTTCCTATTCACGCCTCGGATATAAAAATTCCATATAATATATAATTTCTCTAATTTTAACCCTGATTTAAAATAATAATTTATAATTTAATTAAGAATTAAATAGACTTTAATTATAAAATAGGAAATGATTATTAAATAATAATCATTCAATAAGAGGTTAGAATATGTTAATAAATACTTCTTGCGCCCCTGTTACTTCCATTGCAAGCTTACTATCTTCAATAGGAGCAATAAATTGGGGGCTTATCGGTATCTTTGATTTTAATTTAGTAACGTATTTACTCGGCTCAATGACCGGCGTTACAAAAATACTTTATATCCTTATCGGTCTAAGCGGGTTGTATTCATTCCTTTGCTTAGGTAGATTTTTATGTAAACCAACCGCCCAGGAGATTAAGTAGTTGTAAAACAATTGTCATTCCTGCGAAGGCGCATGAATGGCAACTTAAGAGATCGTCATTGCGAGGAGGCACAAAGTGCCGACGTGGCAATCCAGGAAAAAATAGAAAAAAATGTTATGAAACTTATTATTTTCTAAATTGCCGCGCTCTTTCCAGTCGCGGCGTTGTTGCGTGGCTCGAATTTTCGATGTCATTCCCGTGAAAACGGGAACCCAGCCTTGCTTATGTCATGCTGAACTTGTTTCAGCATCTATTAAAAGATATCCTGAAATAAATTCAGGATGACTTAAAAGTGTTTTTTCTGGATTCCCGCTTTCGCGGGAATGACATACGGCACTTTTTCGATGTCATTCCCGTGAAAACGAGAACCCAGCCTTGCTTATGTCATGCTGAACTTGTTTCAGCATCTATTAAAAGATATCCTGAAATAAATTCAGGATGACTTAAAAGTGTTTTTTCTGGATTCCCGCTTTCGCGGGAATGACATACGGCACTTTTTTCGAGCCACGCAACAAGGCTTCCAGTCGCTCGCAATGACGATTCCGGTAGCCATGCAACAACGCCTGTGCCACGCGGGAATGATATCCTAAATAATTACGCTAGCTTCACCCTTTTAATTTCTCTTTCAACAACTGATTCACCAGTGACGGATTTGCTTTTCCTTCTGTTTTTTTCATCACTTGACCGACAAAGAAACCGAGTAATTTATCTTTACCGCTTCTATATGATTCAACAGAGTCCATATTGTCAGCTAATATTTCATCTATTATAGAAGTAAGTATATTTGCATCCGATACTTGTACTAAGCCTTGCTCTTCTATTATTTTTTCTGCCGCCTGCCCGCTTGCAAACATAACTTCAAAAACCGTTTTGGCGATTTTTCCGGAAATAACGTCATCTTCTATTAGCTTAATTAATTTAGCAAAATTTTCCGGCATAATTTTACATTCATTGATACTAATCGATGCTTTATTTAACTGCCCAAATAATTCACTCGTCAACCAATTAGCAAGAATCTTAGGGCTACATAAATTGGCAGCTATCTCAAAATAATTAGCGACCGACTCATCGGCAACGATTACTTCGGCATCATATTTGCTTAAACCGAACTTGTTGATATATTTCTCAATTTTCTGATCCGGAAGCTCCGGTAAGTCGGCAGCTAATTTATCTATTAATTCTTGCGATATAATAACCGGTAACAAATCAGGATCGGGGAAATATCTGTAATCATGCGACTCTTCTTTTAATCGCATTGTTCTTGTCTCACCGCTATCAGCGTTAAATAAACGTGTTTCTTGAATTACGCTCTCACCGCCTTCAATTAGCTTTACTTGCCTTGCCGCTTCAAACTCAATAGCTTTGATAATATTACGAATTGAATTGATATTTTTAATCTCGCATCTTGTCCCAAGTGGCTCGCCGCTGCGCCTTACCGATATATTAGCATCACAGCGCATGGAACCTTTCTCCATATCGCCGTCGCAGCTACCTATATAACGTAGTAAATTTCTAAGTTTTTTAACAAACTCAGCTGCCTCATCAGGCGATGATAAATCCGGTTCGGTTACTATCTCCATTAAGCCGATCCCTGCCCTGTTTAAATCAATAAAACTATAATAAGGCGATTGATCATGCATTGATTTACCGGCATCTTGCTCCAAATGCAAACGATTAATCCGAACAGTTTTAAGCCCTGCTTCTTCCGTTATAATATCTAGGCTGCCTTCCTGCACTATCGGATAATAAAATTGTGAAATTTGATAGCCTTGCGGTAAATCGGCATAAAAATAATTTTTCCGATCAAATACCGAATAACGGTTAACACGAGCTTTTAACCCAAGACCGGTTTTAATTGCTTGATGCACACAATATTCATTTAATACCGGTAGCATGCCGGGCATTGCGGCATCAATAAAAGAAACTTGTGAATTAGGAGCTGCCGCAAATTTTGTTGAGCTACCGGAAAAAAGTTTTGACTCTGAAGAAATTTGAGCATGAATTTCAAGCCCGATTACATATTCCCATTTACCTGTGTTACCTTTAATAAACCTCTTACGAAACTCTACTTCTTCCGGTAATTTGTACGTCGCACCTAGACTCAAATCCTCACGTACATTAAAGTACGCTGCGGTTTGAGGTGAAGTATCTCCTTCAAATTCCTGAGAATAAGCGAGTTTGGTAAGAGGTTTAATATATGCCATAATTAGAAACCTTCCGGTGTAAAATTGATATTTTTCATGCCTTTTTCAATGGCAGCAGCTACTTTTAAAACATTATATTCATCAAGATGTTTACCGACTATTTGCATACCTAGAGGCAGCCCTCTACTCGATAAAGCAGCCGGAACAGAAACACACGGCAATCCGGCAAGGCTTGCAGGGATGGTAAATAAGTCATTTATATACATAGTGGTAGGGTTATCTTGTTTTTCACCGATTTTAAAGGCCTCTGTCGGTGTAGAAGGTAGCAAAATAGCGTCAACATCCATAAAAGCATTTTTAAAATCATTAAGAACTAACCTACGCACTTTTTGAGCTTTTAAGTAATAAGCATCCATAAAAGCCGAGGACAATACATATGTCCCAATCATAATACGGCGTTTTACCTCGTCGCCGAAGCCGGCTGTTCTAGTCATCTCATACATTTGATCAAGAGTCATGTTTTGCTCGGAAACTCTAAAACCATATCTAACGCCGTCATATCTTGCCAAATTTGAAGAAGCTTCGGCGGGTGCTATTACATAATAAACGGCAACGGCATATTTAGCGTACGGCAGAGAAATATCAACAATTTCGGCACCTTCACTTTTTAATAAGTCAATTGCATTATGCCACATTTTCATAATATCCGGCTCTATTATATTATCTTCCGTAAGATTCAAAGGCACGCCTATTTTCATGTTTTTGATAGAAGCACCGCAAGCAGGAATTAACTTTGGCACTTCAGCTTGAATTGAAGTTGAATCTTTCTCGTCAAATCCCATCATTGCCTCAAGCATCAAAGCACTATCTTCAACGCTTCTGGTAAGAATACCGGCTTGATCAAGAGAGCTGGCAAAAGAAACCATACCGTATCTTGAGCAACGCCCGTAAGTCGGCTTAAAGCCCACAAGACCCGTAAAACTAGCAGGTTGACGTACCGACCCGCCCGTATCGCTACCCAAAGCCGCCATAGCTAAGAATGCGCTCACTGCCGCAGCCGATCCGCCTGATGATCCCCCCGGTACTAAATCGGCATTATCGCCTTTAGCTTTCCAGGGGCTAATAACATTACCGAAATAACTATTAATATTGGCGGAACCCATAGCAAACTCGTCCATATTGGTTTTGCCGAGCATAATCCCGCCTTTATCAAAAATATTTTTCGTAACGGTAGATTCATAATTAGGTATAAAATTACTAAGAATTTTAGAGCAAGCAGTAGTTCGTACACCTTTAGTACAAAGAAGGTCTTTTACGGCAATCGGTATCCCTTCAAGCGGTCTTGCTTCATTTTTACCGTAATTTTGATCGGCGATTTTAGCAGACTGCAAAGCTATATCAAAAGTTTCGGTAACATAAGCATTTAAATTTTTATGCTTTTCTATCTGCTTGATATGAGAATTAACTAATTCTTGACTTGAAAATTCTTTATTTTTTAAACCTTTTAAAGCATTTGCTACGGTTAATTTAGTTAGTTCTGACATAATTTACTCAACGACTTTTGGAACAATAAAATATTTTACTTCACGAGCAAGCTCCGCTTGCTCTCCTGGGACATTATTAAATAACTCATCTAAAATATCTGCAGAGGTTACTTCATCTTTTCTGGTTCTAGCAGTCATATCGCAAACCGAGGTTAAAGGTTTAGCATCTTCGCAATCAATTTCATTTAAGATATCAATCATATCCATAATTTTACTTAACTGATCCGTAAATTCGACTATTTTTTCTCCTTCACATTTTAGCCTTGCCAGCTTCGCTATTTTTTGCACTTCTTCTTGTGTGATCATAATTTTATTATTTTGAGTGGTAGTGGTTTTATCAGCATAATTTATAGTATGTCATACCGCGACTTGTGAGCTATATCCGGGATACAGCCAGTGATACAATATCCCGTAGCTGGCTTTATTGCATGACTCCTTTATTTCATTAAGGCATAAAAGCTAATTAGTTATTTTTTCTAAAACTATCTTATTATCAAAACCACCATTAACTTTCTTTTTTTGTTTTTTAATTTTTAATATATCTTTTAGTTTATAGTCATTAATATTACAGATTGTTTCAAGTACTTCTAATATATCAGCAACTTCTTCCATATACTCATCTTGTAAAAATTCTTCTACTTCTTCTAGTAGTTTATTTTTTAATAATTCTTTATACTCACCTGATTCAGCAATATGAGTAACCGGTATTCTGCATGATTTTAAGATAATTTCTGGAATTAAATCTCTAACTAATTTTGTCATTTTATTTTGTCAGTATAGATTCAATTTATGTCATTCCCGTGAAAGCGGGGCTTTGTTGCATGGATCGAATGTTTCAAAACACTCGGTGTCATACCGTGGCTTGACCACGGTATCCAGTCTTTTACTAAGTTTTTTTCTGGATACCGGGGACAAGCCCCGGTATGACAACTTAGTGCTTTTCAAGAGCCATGCAACAATGCCTTCGCAGGAATGACATCGAGCATCAAACAGTCAATATTTCCTGTTCCTTTTGTTTTACTTGCGCATCTACTTTATTACTAAATTCATCGGTTAATTTCTGTACTTCTTCAGATAAATTATGATGTTCGTCTTTAGCAATGATATTATCTTTTTCCAATTTCTTTAATTCTTCATTCCCGTCTCTTCTGATATTACGCAAAGAAATTTTAGTATTTTCGCCATATTTATGAGCAAGCTTTGCCAGCTCTTTACGGCGCTCTTCCGTTAAACTCGGAATAGCTAACCTAATTAACTGACCGTCGGCGGCAGGAGTTAAACCGAGATTTGCCTCGGTAATTGCTTTCTCTACGGACTTTACCATTTCTTTATCCCAAACTTGCACGACAATTGTCCTTGCATCAGGTGTTGACAAGCTTGATATTTGAGATAATGGCATCCTATCGCCGTAAGCTTCCACTACTACGCTATCGAGTAAGTTAACCGAAGCTCTACCGGTACGTAAGCCTTTAAGTTCATGGTCTAAAACTTTTAAAGCTTTTTCCATTCGTTCTTGTAAATCTTTCTTCAGAGTTGCTTTATCCATAATATTTTATCCGTATATTTAATTCTGATTTGGTATACTGCTTGTAAATGAAAAGTTGTCATACCGTGGCTTGACCCACTACTGTACGAACGTTGAAAAAAGGCTGTGTCATGCCGTGACTTGATCACGGCATCCAGGAAAATAAAGCCATATTAGACTTATTTTAGAATCTTTTTATGATATTATAAGCTGGACTGAAGTGGTCGTAGCCACGGAATGACAGAATTTTCACCTCTTTATTTAAACGTTCGTACACTAGTGGGCTTGACCACGGGGTCCAGAAAAATAAGTCCTGGATACCGTGGTCAAGCCACGGGGTGACAGTCCTCAAATCCTTCATTCACGAGTAGTATATTACCTTTCCTCAATTGTGGTATATTCACCTTTGCCTTGTATTACTTTAGCAAAATTTCCTTGTTCTTTTATAGAAAATACTTTTATAGGTAACTTATTCTCTCTAGCAACCGCAATGGCTGCCATATCCATAACTTGTAGGTTATTAGTTATAACATCTTTATAGCTAATAGTGAAATATTTTTTAGCCGCGGGGTTTTTCTTCGGATCGGAATCATATACACCGTCAACTTGCGTTGCTTTCATTAAAATATCGCAATTCATTTCGATTGCCCGAAGCACTGCCGCGCTATCGGTTGTGCAAAACGGATTACCGGTACCGCCGGCAAAAATTACTACTCGCCCTTTTTCCATATGCCTTTTTGCCCGACGGCGAATATACGGCTCGCATACACTCATCATGGGAATTGCCGATAATACTCTAGTGTATATATTGAGGCTTTCCATGATGTTTTGTAGAGTCAAGGCATTAATGACCGTCCCAAGCATCCCGATATAATCGGCCGAGGCTCTTTCCATCCCGACAAAAGCGGCATTAATACCGCGATAAATATTGCCGCCGCCGACTACAATACAAACTTCTACGCCTAGGTCAATAACCTCTTTTATATCTTCGGCAATTTTTCTTATTACACTATATTCATGACCGAATTGTTTTTCTCCCATCAAGGCCTCGCCTGAAACTTTAAGCAAAACCCGCTTGTATTTTAATGATGTCATATTTCTGAAATTTTTCCTTTTTAGGTTTTTATTTTTTTGATGGCATTGTTGTGTGGATAGATTAAAGCGTGTTCGGTGTCATTCCCTATACTCTTATGTCATTCCCGCTTTCGCGGGAATGACATCGAAAATTCGAGCCATGCAACAAGGCTTCCGGCCGCTCGCAATGACGATTCCGGTAGCCATGTAACAACACCGGTCAAGCCACGGTATGACAATGTTACAAATACTTTTTTTCCAAATATTTTATATATATGTCGGGATTAATTTTTTCTTCGCCCGTGGCATCTTTTAATAAATCATTAGAATTTTTTAACGAACCGAAATTTCTAATATTACTATTTAAGAATTTATTTAAATTACTAAATTCGCCCTTTAAAATATCTTGCTTAATATTATCATGCGTTTCCTGTGCTTTTTTCATTAACATCGAAGCGATAATTGCCCCGTTAGTATAAGCAGGAAAATAACCGAAACTGCCGTTCGACCAATGTATATCTTGCAGGCAACCTTTACTAACCGTTTCCGGTTTAATATTTAAATATTCTTGCATTTTAGTATCCCAAAATTTAGGTAATTCATCAAGATTTAAATCACCTTCAATAAGCAATTCCTCAAGCTCAAATCTTAATATTACATGCATCGGGTAAGTGACTTCATCGGCATCGACTCTTATAAAATCCGGTTTAACCCTTGTTACTTTTTTATAAAGATTATCAGCGGAATATTCCGCGCCTTTAAAAGCGAATTCATCCCTTAAAATTTTAGCCAAAAATTCTATAAATTCTTTTGACCTTCCTACTTGCATTTCCATAAATAAAGATTGGCTTTCATGAAAAGCCATACCTTTTGCCGTTCCTACCGGTTGATTTTTATACAGACTCGGTAAATTCTGCTCATATAAACCATGTCCCGTTTCGTGGATAATCCCCATTAATCCGGAAATAAAATTATTCTCGTCATATCTAGTTGTTAGCCGCACATCATCCGAAGTGCCGCCGCAAAAAGGATGTAATGATTCATCAAGCCGCCCTTTAGTAAGGTCAAACTGCATTATTTCCATAATACGCTTTCCTATATTTTTTTGTATATCCGCGCTTACTTTATTACTGCTTACTATTATTTCTTCACTTTTCTGTTTTTCTAAGGCTTTGCCTATCAATTCCGGAATATTTTTCTTTAGTATCTTATAAACTTCTCTAATCTCTGCACTTTTCCTATTAGGATCAAACATATCAATTAGAGCATCATACACCCCGCAATTAAATGTGCTAGCCCGCGCTTTAGCTAGTTCCTTCGTATAATTAAGCACTTTTTGCAAATGCGGTTTAAACAGATTATAATCATTATTTGCTCGCGCTTTTCGCCAAACTAATTCACATTCGGTAGTAGCTGCAACAATTTTCTTCTGTAATTCATCATCAATGCAATTTGCATCTAATATATTCCTTTCCATCTCTCTAATATTGGCTATTTGCCAATTATTCAGCTCCTTTATTTCTTCTTTAGCTCTACCGACTAAGTCATTTAGCTCATTAGATTTTAACATCCCATGTACTAACGAAGTTAAAGTTACTATTTCATTAGTACGACTTTCTGCCGACCCGACAGTCATATTGGTCGATATATCCCAATAAAGTATATCAAGCGCATTATTAATATGCGAAATTTTTAAAAATTCATTTTCTAGTTTTGTATAATTATTCATAAATGATACTCTGTTAATTTGAAGCGTTATTCCGATATTATTACGTGAATATCGGAATTATCATTGCGAGAAGCTGTAAGCGTTGTTGCACGGCTACCGGAATCGTCATTGCGAGGAGGCAATGCTTCGCGTGGATGGTTAAAATCGCTTAAAATTGTCATACCGTGGTCAAGCCCACTACTGTACGAACGTTGAAAAAAGGCTGTGTCATGCCGTGACTTGATCACGGCATCCAGGAAAATAAAGCCATATTAGACTTATTTTAGAATCTTTTTATGATATTATAAGCTGGACTGAAGTGGTCGTAGCCACGGAATGACAGAATTTTTACCTCTTTATTTAAACGTTCGTACAGTAGTGGGTCAAGCCACGGCATGACACCGAACACTTTGCAAAAATTTGAGCCATGCAACAACGACCGTCCCTCTTCGCAATGACGTAGAGTTTTTGACCCGCGCAACAACGCCTCCACAATACCACTACTCAACAATATTTCTTACATTAATTCCTTCGCCGCCATCAAACTAGCATCCGTAATAGACTGTCCGGAGATCATGCGCGCCAGCTCTCTTTGTCTTTCTAAAATATTCAAAATTTTTACCGTAACTTCCGTCCTTTCTTCTAATTGTAATTTGTTAACCATAATATGATGATCGGCTTTACCGGCTATTTGCGGCTGATGAGTTATAACTATCACTTGCGCGATCGATCCCAAATTTTTTAGCCGTTCTCCGACTTTATCGGCAACTTCTCCGCCGATTCCTGCATCTATTTCATCAAATATAATAGTGGATTTTATTTGCTTATCAAATAAAGATGTTTTCAAAGCCAACATAAATCTTGATAATTCTCCGCCGGAAGCAATTTTATTAATCGGCGCAATACTCATCCCGGGATTAGTAGACGCCATAAAACTAATATTATCAAGCCCCGTAGCCGTCGGATCACTTTTGGTAGCTATATCTATCTTAAAAATTGCTTTTTTCATTTTAAGCTGCCCCAGCTCTTTTTGTACTATTTTTTCAAGACTTTCAGCAGCAAAGCGGCGTTTAGCCGATATATTTTGCGCTATATTATAATATTCTGCTTGCTTAGCAAACTGTTTTGTATTTAATTCTTCGGCACTTGCTACTTTATTTTTCAATATATTTAATTGTCCTAGTGATTTATCTAAAAATGCTCCTATTTCATCAGGACGAACATTATATTTGCGGGCAGCTGCCTTTATTAAAAATAATCTTTCTTCTATTTCGTCAAGATTATGTTCATTTTGATTAAAATTATCGGCAATGGCGGCTAATTTTTCCCTAGCTTCTTCTAAATTATTATAAGCCTCTTCTAAATCTGTTGCAATATTTACAAATTTTTCGTTTTGAGCAGTAGAGCGCGCAAGCAATCTCTCCGCCTTGTTAATTGCACCGTTTATTTCAGGATTATTAATTTGCTCGGAAATATCTTTAATTAACTGCAATTCTTTATCACGATTTTGTAAATTTTTCCTGATATTTACCAGCTTTTCTTCTTCGCCGATTATCACATCAAGCTTTGTTAATTCTTCAATTACAAAAGTTAAATAGTCGATTTCTTGATCTATAGAATTTTTTTCCGCGGTGATTTTAGCAATTTCTTTGAGGATATTTTGCCAATCATAAAAACATTTAGCAAGCTCTAAACGTGCTGCTAAAAGCCCGCCGTAATTATCTAAGATATCTAGATGGGTAGATAGGTCTAACAGAGAAGTATTATTATTTTGTCCGTGAAGCTCTAGTAAATGATCCGCTAATTGTTGCATAGTAGTTTTGTTAACTACTTGGTCATTAATGAAAAAAATTTTTCGATTATTCGGGGTTTGTGTGCATTTAATAAGTAGTATGTCATCATATTTAATAAATGCTTGTGTCAAAAAGTTTTTTACTTCTTCATTTAAAGAAAAAACTAAGTTAACAATAGCGTAATCTTTACCGTGCTTTATTACATTACCGGAAGAGTAACCCAAACAAAATAAAATAGCATCGAGTAAAATAGATTTACCTGCACCTGTTTCGCCGGTAATAACACATAAACCTTTTTTAAACTCAATATCTAGCTGGTCTATCAGAATAAAATTTTTAACTGAAAGACTATCCAGCATGATTTACCCGCCTAAAGAACCTTTAATTAATTTATAGGCGTAAGAATACCACTGACTATTCGGATAATTATATCCAAGTACCGAAGCATATTTTTTAGCTTCATCAGGTAATCCAAGCATTATATAACTTTCAACGAGGCGATAAAGCGCTTCCGCAGTATGAGACGTAGTTTGATAATTATCGACGACTTGCTGAAATCTATTAATCGCCGCTATCGGGTTTTTTTCATTTAGGTAATAACGCCCGACGGCTATTTCCTTGCCGGCTAAATGATCATTTACTAAATCAATTTTTAAAGACGCATCAATAGCATATTTGGTTTTAGGGAATTTTAAAATTACGTCCTCAAAACTTCTTTTAGCTAAGAAAGTTCTTGATTGATCAAGATTCACGTTCGAGATTAGCATATAATATGATAATGCCTTAAGGTAATAGGCATAAGCAATATCTTCGTTAGCCGGATGCAGAGTAATAAAAACATCCAGCACATCAATCGCTTCATCATATTGAGAAGCTAAAAACAAGGAATAGGCTTGCATTAACTCGGCCCTAGGAGTAAATTCGTTACCCGGATGCTGATAAAAAACCTTACCGAATTCCTCGGAAGCTTTTAGATATTTTTGTTTTTGCAATAAAGCAACACCGCCGTTGTAAAGCTCTTCGACCGGAGTTACTAAATCGTTATCCGTTTTTTTGCTTTTACAGCCACTTAAGGAAAAACCGATAATTAAAAGAATACTCAGTAATTTTATTAATTTCATAAGAAGTTTTAAGTTTATACTTTAATATTATCTATATACGAAATATAGAGGGTTACACAAGAACATTTTATTTAATTATTAACCTTTTGCCGATAATAATCCTACTATAAAATTTATTTGTCACCGGATAACGACTTAACTCTAAATTCGTTTAAAAAGCGGTGCCTCTGACCGGACTTGAACCAGCACGCCTTTAGGGCAGTAGATTTTGAGTCTACCGTGTCTACCGTTCCACCACAGAGGCATCTATCTCCCCCTCCTCGCAAAGCATTGTTACGTGGATACTAAAATCGTCATTGCGAAGAGGCATTGTTGCGTGGATCGAAATCCCCCATCATTGCGAGGAGGGACGTAGTCCCGACGTGGCAATCTAGCAAAAAATACTATGAAATTTATTATTTTCTAGATTGCCGCGCTCCTTTCAGTCGCTCGCAATGACGTTTGGGGTATCCACGCAACACCCCTCCTCGCAATGACGGTGTTTAAGCTATATTAAAATAACTACATCTTTTTCCCCTGTAAACAATTTTTAACATAAAATCAAATTAGGTTAATTATTACTTGAAAAAGAGACTTTGAAAGATTATAATATTGGAAATAATAACTTAATTTTTTAAGTAGGTTTGTTTATGTTAGATTACACGAAAACTTTTACGGTTTCATCAAAAAATAAGTCTTTCGATGAAGGGCTTAGAAAATACATGTTGAAAGTTTATAACTACATGGCTTTAGCACTTTTGTTAACAGGAGTAACGGCGATTGCTACCGTTTCATATGAGCCTCTTGCTAATTTGATGTTTCAAACCGGTTTCGGCACCGTCATAATGTTTGCCCCTTTAGGCATTGCTTTATACTTTTTTATGGGTTTCGGCAAGATGAGTCTGCAAACGGCGCAAACGCTGTTTTGGGTTTATGCCGCTCTAACTGGTATGTCACTTTCTTACTTAAGCCTTATATATACGGGCGAATCAATAGCGCGTACTTTCTTTATTTGCGCTTCCGTCTTTGGTGGAATGAGTCTATACGGTTACAATACGAATAAAGATTTAACATCGATCGGGTCTTTTTTCGCTATGGGACTTATAGGACTTATTCTTGTATCATTAGTGAATATGTTTTTGCAAAGCTCGGCAATAAGTTTTGCTACTTCTATCGTCGGAGTCGTGGTATTTATGGGATTAATTGCTTGGGATACGCAGAAAATTAAATCCATGTATTATACGGCCGGCAATGATGAACTTGGACAGAAACTATCCATTATGGCAGCGTTCAATCTCTATTTAGATTTTATTAATCTGTTCCTATATTTGCTTAGATTTTTAGGTAATAGAAGAAATTAGTAATATTGATGTTGTTACGTAATATAAAACATCTTCGGTGTCATTCCCGTGAAAACGGGGTGTTGTTGCATGGGATACCCAAGCCGTCATGGCGAGGCGCCTCTTGGCGCCGTGGCCATCCAGGAAAATACTTTTAAAGTCATCCTGAATTTATTTCAGTATCTATTGCATAAAGAGATGCTGAAACAAGTTCAGCATGACAAGAAAAAGTCTGGATTCCCGCCTTTAGCTAGAATGACACCCTTTTTATGGCAATTTCTAATCCATGCAACAACGCCGGCTTGACCCACTACTGTACGAACGTTTAAATAAAGAGGTAAAAATTCTGTCATTCCGTGGCTACGACCACGGAATCCAGCTTATAATATCATAAAAAAATTCTAAAATAAGTCTAATATGGCTTTATTTTTCTGGATGCCGTGATCAAGTCACGGCATGACACAGCCTTTTTTCAACGTTCGTACAATAGTGGGCTTGACCACGGTATGACATATACTTTACCTTCCCGTCAAATAATCCTTTAAATACCTACCGGTATGGCTCGCAGGGCAAGCAGCAACATCCTGCGGAGAGCCGCATATAACTATTTTGCCGCCTTTATCGCCGCCTTCAGGTCCTACGTCTATAATGTAATCCGCTGTTTTTATAACATCTAAATTATGCTCGATGACCAGCACGGTATTACCCATATCAACAAGTTTATGTAATACCTTTAATAATTTATTAATATCATCGACATGGAGACCGGTAGTCGGTTCATCGAGTATATAAAGAGTTTTGCCGGTTGAGCGCCTTGATAATTCTTTAGCAAGCTTAACTCGTTGCGCCTCTCCACCCGAAAGGGTAGTAGCGGATTGACCGATTTTTATATAACCGAGACCTACCTCATTTAAAGTTATAAGTTTTTCATAAATCAGCGGTATTTTATCAAAAAATTTCATTGCATCTTCTACCGTCATCATTAATATTTCGGCAATAGATTTTCCTTTATATTTTATTTCTAACGTTTCTCTATTATATCTATAACCATTACAAACGTCACATTTTACATAAACATCTGGTAAAAAATGCATTTCAATTTTAATTAATCCGTCACCCTGACATGATTCACATCTCCCCCCTTTGACATTAAAGGAAAATCTTCCGACTTTATAGCCTCTAGCTTTTGATTCGGGTAACTCTACAAACCAATCTCTAATATGAGTAAATGCTCCGGTATAAGTAGCAGGGTTAGACCTCGGCGTTCGACCGATCGGGGATTGATTAATGTCGATAATTTTATCAATATATTCAAGCCCCCTAAGTTCTCGGTATTTTCCTGAAAAGACTTTTGCAGTCGGCTCTAAATGCTTTAAGGCAGCTTTATATAATGTATGAATCATCAAGCTTGATTTGCCGCTTCCTGATACGCCCGTTATAACGGTAAACGTACCGAGCGGGATTTTTATATCGACATTATCTAAATTATTAGAAGTAGCCCCTATTAATTCTATAACTCTATTAGTGTGTCCGGGCCGCCTCTCGGTTGGTACTGCAATAGATTGTCGACCGCTTAAATAATGCCCCGTGATACTTTCTTCAAAATGTTTTATCTCCTCAGCAGTACCTTCGGCAATAACCCGCCCGCCGTGGATACCGGCTCCGGGTCCTATATCAATAATATGATCGGCTTCATACATTGTTTCTTCATCATGCTCAACTACTAAAACAGTGTTGCCGAGATCTCTAAGCCTTTTTAAGGTCTCAATTAATCTAGTATTATCTCGCTGATGTAAACCGATAGACGGCTCATCTAACACATATAAAACCCCGCTAAGACCCGAACCTATTTGCGAAGCAAGGCGGATACGTTGGCTTTCTCCGCCTGATAAAGTTCCTGATTCTCTGGCTAACGTCAAATAATCAAGCCCGACATTCATTAAAAATTTTAACCTCTCGTTAATTTCTTTTAATATTCGCTCGGCAATAAATAAGTGTTTTTTATTTAATTTTTCTTCTAGATGACTAAACCAGTCTTGCAATTGTGCGATACTAAGTGCTGCTACTTTACCGATATGAAGATCGGCTATTTTAATACATAACGATTCTTCTCTTAATCTATAACCTTGGCAAGCCGTACATTTATGTTCCGATTTAAATTTCGTTAATTCTTCTTTAATCAAAAGAGATTCTACCGTACGATCTTTTTCTTTCAAACTCGGTATTATTCCGGCAAAGGGTTGCTCTATTATTTGAGTTTTAGAACCGTCATGATATTCAAATTTTATTGCTTCTTCTTCCGAACCGTTAAATAAAATTTCTTTTACCTTATTCGATAAGCTCGAAAAAGGTACATTAATAGAAAATTTATAATGATCCGCTAATGCTTTTAACGTCTCAAAAATAAATTTGGAGGTGGTGCTTCCCCAAGGGATAATAGCGCCGTCTTTAATGGAAACTCGTGGGTCGGGAACAATTAAATCGCGGTCAAAGAAAAACTCTTTTCCTATCCCTTCGCATTTTTGACAAGCACCGAAAGGGCTATTAAACGAAAAGATTCTCGGCTCAATTTCCGTAAGCTGGAAACCTGATACCGGACAAGAATATTTTTCCGAAAAGGTAATACGTTGATTTTTCTCAAATTTTGTCTTCACTCCTACCGGTAATTCAACGATTTCTAAGTAAGTTATGCCTTCCGCCAACTTAAGAGAACTCTCTAAACTATCGGCTAACCTATTACCTAAATTATCCTCTAAAACTATTCTATCGACTATTACTTCTATATTATGTTTCTTATTTTTATCTAATTTCGGTAAATCATCGATCTCGCAAACTTCGCCGTTAACAATTAACTTTTGAAAACCTTGTTTTCTTAAATTGAGAATTTCACGTTTAAATTCTCCTTTATGCCCTCTAATAATCGGCGCTAATAAGTATAATTTCGTACCTTTAGGCAGTTCATTAATTATATCTACCATTTCGGAAACGGTTTGGCTATGGATAGGTAAGCCCGTGGTAGGGGAATAAGGAATTCCTACCCTTGCATATAATAATCTCAAATAATCATAAATTTCAGTTATAGTTCCGACGGTAGAACGAGGATTTTTAGATGTCGTTTTTTGATCGATTGCTATAGCAGGCGACAAACCTGAAATCGATTCGACATCGGGTTTATTCTGCAAATGCAAAAATTGTCTTGCATAAGAAGATAAGCTTTCGACATAGCGCCTTTGACCTTCGGCATAAATCGTATCAAATGCCAATGAAGATTTACCTGAACCGCTAAGGCCCGTAATAACGACAAATCGGTTTCTGGGGATATCGACACTTATATTTTTTAAGTTATGTTCTTTAGCCCCGCGGACCTTAATATATTCTTGAACCATACTTGAACCATATATTTACTGAAATTTTTTAAGATATTTTTTAAAAAACAGTAGTATTATAGGCTCTTTTATTTTATTATTGCAATAATAATATTTTTAATAGGTAGTGATCTATGGCTTGTAGCTTAAATAAAGTAATATTAATAGGTAATTTAGGACGTGATCCGGAAATTAGAACAACCGGCGAAGGGAAAGAAATAGCAAATTTTTCTATAGCGACAACCGAAAGTTGGAAAGATCGCAATACCGGTGAAAAAAAAGAAAGAACGGAATGGCATAGAGTCGTAATATTTAGCGAAGGGTTAGTATCAATTGTAAAAAGTTATGTAAAAAAAGGCGCTAAAATTTATCTGGAAGGTAGTTTGCAAACTAGAAAATGGAACGATAATTCAGGGCAAGAAAAATATACTACCGAAGTGGTGCTACAAAACTTTAATTCTCAATTGATATTATTAGATAGCAGAAATTCCGGCAATAATAGTTCAGACAATTACACGGAAGCAAAACAACCGGAACATAAAAATAATTCCTTTGATCATAGCGATCTGGATGATGAGATACCTTTTTAACTGTAGATCAGGTTAAGCATGCTCTATGTCATTCCTAGCTAAAGGCATTGCTGCGTGGACCGAAAAAAGCGTTCGATGTCATTCCTGCGAAAGCAGGAATCCAGGCTAAAAAGCCTTAGCTTGTAAGGCTTTTTACTATATAACTGTAAGTTATCGTTATATTTTTAGTTTAATTTTTCTGGATTCCTACTTTCGCAGGAATGACATCGAAGCCACGCAACAATTTAAAATAAAAAATTATGACTACCAACGCCATTAAGCTATTTTTTATATCCATTTTATTATTTGCCTGTACTCCGGACGTAGCTACCAGAACTAAAAATTCAGCAGCGCTGGCTACTCAAAATAATTTTCAACCTAAATACGTCAAAGGCGGCGATTTTATCCTTACGACTTATCAACGTATTACCGATAAAAATTTACCTTATGTATTTTATATTGAAGGCGACGGTCATATTTCTGAAAAATATGCTGTCACCTCGGATAATCCGACTCCTCTTAGCACGCTGTTATTACAACTTGCAATAATGGATAACAGACCTAACATTGTCTATATTGCAAGACCTTGTCAATATACACCTTTAGAGCTAAATCCTAAATGCAGCTCGAATACTTATTGGATCGAAAAAAGAATAGGGCGAGAAGTTGTAGATTCTATTAACGATGTAATAAATAACATAAATAACGGTCGGAAATTTAGCTTAATCGGTTTTTCAGGCGGTGGCGGAGTTGCTGTTACGGTTGCGGTAAAAAATAAAAATGTTAAGGATATAATAACTATCGCCGGTAATTTAGATACCGTTACATTTGATAATACTCATAACGGCAGAGGTTGTTTATCTCGTTCGTTGAATCCAATAGAATACGCCGTTCAAGTTAATAACATCCCGCAATTACACCTTTCGGGCGCAGAGGATAAAAGAGTGCCGCCCTTTATTGCACAACGCTATGTAGAGGCTAGTAATTCGCCTTGCGTTAAGCAGAAAATTATCCCAAATACTACTCATGTAAAAGGTTGAGAACAAATATGGCCTAGCCTATTAAAAATAGAGATTAACTGTAATTAGAATAACAAGATTTTGAATTTTAAAACGACTGACGGCAATATCCGCGTGGATATATCCGCACGTCATTAGTAAGAGGCATTGTTGCGTGGATAGTAAAAAGCAGCAGTATGTCATTCCCGCGCAGGGGCGTTGTTGCATGGCTACCAGAATCGTCATTGCGAGGAGGCATTTATGCCGACGTGGCAATCCAGTTAAACATATTTTTATACTAAACTTGTTTAGTATTCTAATTAAATCCCTCATTACATTCGGGATAGCCTGGATTGCCGCAGCCACTTCGTGGCTTCGCAATGACGGTGTTTTTTGTAACGATTTCGAGCCACGCAACAAGGTCCCGCGCAGGCGGGAATGACAGCGAAAATTCGAGCCATGCAACAACCCCTGCAGTGGCTCGCAATGACGACTTACGTTTTTACTCCTTAAACTAATGTCTATGCGGCACAGCTATGAATAACATCGTTACTTACAACTAAATTCAGAAAGCTTCAGACAAGATGAATTTAAAGACGAGTCTGCGCAAGCAGTCAAAAATACGTGAGTACAGGCGAGTTCTGGAAAATTCGCTTGTCTGAAGCTTTCTGAATGACGCTGTATTTGATCTTCCGAACCCTAATCATCCCATAACTGCAGATTCTTCAAAAAATACTCCACAATCCCCTACTATATCCGTATCAGGACCGTTGGGATATAATTCTGAGTATTGATAATCAATTTTGCTTACGAAGTAATTTAAAGCACACGATTCATGCAATGGTTCTAAGCTAGAACGCAAGATATAGATAGGAGCGTTAGAGTCTTCTTGTGCTTTATTAATTAAATTATAATCATACCTTCCGCCACCGAGAAGTTTATTTTCTTCACAATCTATATCCCTATTAAACTGCACACTAGTAATATTACTCTTATTATCGGGAGTGCTAGCAATAATTGCCGTATGGCTTTTATAAAGGTAAATATCACCGGTTTGAATTAATTTTAATTGTTCATCGCTTATATTTTTACCCTCTAAAAGAGTAACCGGCTTATAGTTATATTCATTTCCCGTATTCAAGTAAGCTTTTCTAATTTCCGTAGTATTTATGCCTGTTATTTGCTTAATAGTAAGACCGGTTGCTTTACCTACACTACTAGAACAATCTTCAGGACCAAATAATAATTGTTCATTAAAATAACGATGACCCCCAAATTGATAATCTCCGAAAAGTGTTATGCTTTCCTCGGTAGCAAAAGGATATGATAATATTATATCCTTTATATCCTCCGATAGTTGATAATTAGAATTATAAAAAGGGTAAAATGTAGCAGCCCCAGGTATAGTATTTGCTTCTATCCCATAACTAGCGGCAATACTAGCAAGCAAGATTGAACTGACTGAAGGGTTTTCGTTACCCCAATATGCAACGCTGCTAGGCGACTGTAATGTCGGTAATTCATTAAACGATGAATCATTAGTTAATTTATGATAAAACTCGCCTTTCTCTATTTGCCCGATTACATCCTCTTCCTGGCTTTCAACCCATTTCTTAGCCATATCCAATTGTAAAGAAGTTTTATTAAATTTTATAGGATAGCCGATATTATTTACGTCCTGAGCTTTTAGGAAGTCGTTTAGTAAGTTACTAGTATTTAAAAAATCTTTTAATTTTTCAGAAATTTCTTGTACTAATTTCTCACCGGAAATATCTTTCCTATCTTCCCAACACTCAACTATATTTTTTTGTAATCTATCCTGTACATCCTTGGTGGCTAATTGTTTTGCTCTAATTTGAGCTAACATGTGAGCTACTGATTTTGAATTAATATAAAACATAACTTATCCTCCAATTATAAAATTTAAGGCTTAAATTATTACTGAAAATAAATATTTAAGCAATATTTATTTCTATAAACTTAAATTTTATTAATAAATTAAGAGGGGTATGTAAGTATAACTTGAATGGGGCTTATGTCGCGCTTATGTGTATGTAATAAGAGATAAGAAGTAATACTCAAAGACGCGTAATTCCGGTAAGGCGCATGGGCGCCGACTTAAGAGATCGTCATTGCGAGGAGGGACGTAGTCCATAAGTGTTGAAAGTGAAATGAGAAGCATAAAATATTCTTTATATAAAGCAAAAATTGCTACCAATAGTGTTATATTGCCGTAGTTATTTCTTGCTTTAGTAGTAAGATTTTAATTAAATTATATTCACTTTCAACAGTTATGGGACGAAGTCCCGACGTGGCAAGCCAGGAAAAAATTAGTACAAAATGCTATGAAATTTATTATTTTCCGGATTGCCGCACTCCTTCCGGTTACGGCTTTGTTGCATGGATGGTTAAAATCGCTTAAAACTTGTCATACCGTGGCTTGACCCACTACTGTACGAACGTTTAAATAAAGAGGTAAAAATTCTGTCATTCCGTGGCTACGACCACTTCAGTCCAGCTTATAATATCATAAAAAGATTCTAAAATAAGTCTAATATGGCTTTATTTTCCTGGATGCCGTGATCAAGTCACGGCATGACACAGCCTTTTTTCAACGTTCGTACACTAGTGGGCTTGACCACGGTATCCAGAAAAAATTAAAAAGCCTGACTGGATGCCGTGGGAGGGGCCTCGGCATGACATCGCGGTACTTTTAAAGAATACCCAAAATATAGCAATTTTCGATCCATGCAACAACGCCGAGCAACGGCGGGAATGACATAGAGCATGCTTAGCCTATCACACAACAACATCTGTGCAGGTAACATCTAGCACTAGAACTCACTATTTCTCTTTTTTCTTTGTAGAAAATATAGCCATAATAGCCCTATCGGTGCAATAAATGGAGAAAGGCAAAAACAAAATGCCATTGTTATAACTTTAAAACATAACCTGAATATCATTGAAAAAAGACTTTCATTTTCGTTTATTGTCACATTAATTACTATTGTATTGTCATCTGTTGTTAGATTGTTGCCTATTATTATATCTATTATTGCCTCATATACAAATCGTGAGTACGGATATAGAAGCGTACAAACGACGACCATTATAACCAGTTGAAAGCGTACTCCATCATTTAGTATAATTACAGTGGACAGAGCAACAGCAAAAAAAAAGTGCCTAAAATAGTAATATGGATTTATATTACAAAAAAGGGCTATAATAAATTTAATTAATCTCATATAAGTATATTATTTTTGTAAAATAATACCAAGTACAGCGTCATCTCGATCGCTTGATACAAGCAAATTTTTCGACATTCGCCTGTACTCACGTACTCTAGTACGGTAGCTTAGCTCGTCTTTAAATTTATCTTGTCTGAAGCTTTCTGAATTTAGCTGTATAATAATGGTTCACGACTAAAAGGAGCGCGGCAATCCAGGCTTTTCATTGTCATGCTGAACTTGTTTCAGCATCTTTTTGTAATAGATCCTGAAATAAATTCAGGATGACTATTTTTTTCTGGATTCCCGCCTTCGCGGGAATGACATCGAAGGTGTGTTAACTTATCCACGCAACAATGCCACGCGGGAATGACATACGGCACTTTTTTAGAGCCATGCAACAAAGCCCCGCCTTCGGCCGGGAATGACATAGAACATGCTGACCTATCCACCCAATAATACCCTACAAATGGTATCGAAAAAGTTTTTTATTAATTACCCTTCAGGGGTAGCATCAGGGTTATCACCGGCTAAGTGTACCTCCACCTTCTCAGGATTTTCCGAAGTACCGCCACCGCCAAGTCCGGTTTTTTCTTTTGCAATTTGTACTGCTTTTTTATGATCGGAGGCATTAGGGTTAGCAATATGACTTACATGAATGCCTGTATTATTTTCAATAGATTGATCGGCAGCTTTACCTAATTTATCCGCTTCTTTGTCCAATTGCTTGGTACCTTTATCTATTTCATGCGCAAGTTGTTTTCCAAAATTTTTCATAACTTCCTCCCTAATTTATAGTTTATAATATCACTATAATATTTAACTTAATTGCAGGCAAGAATTTTTTAGAAAAAGTTGACCATTAATTTTTGTACGGATGAATTAAAGACTTTGAAAATAGAGTTTGGCATTAGACCGAAATAAATAATCAAAAAACATAAAGGAGCGATAGCGATTATTTCGTACGCATATAAATCTTTAAAACTTAGTATTTCTTTATTAGTTATTTCACCGAGCATTACTTCTTTGTAAAGTTTTAGCATATAAATTGCCCCAAGAATTACCCCAAGCGCCGCCGCAAAAGCAGCTATTATATTCACGTGATAGATACCGAGCAAACTTAAAAATTCTCCTATAAAACCGCTAGTACCCGGCAAACCGACAGAGCCAAGCATCGCAATCATGAAAAAAACGGCAAGCAACGGCATTTTACTTGCTACCCCGCCATAGAGAGCTATTTCTTTAGTATGGAGTCTTTCATATAAAGTGCCGACTATCAAAAATAAGCAAGAAGATATCACGCCGTGGCTAAGCATTTGAAACAAAGCCCCTTTAATTCCGGCTTCCGTAAAACTAAAGATACCTGCCGTGACATATCCCATATGAGCAACCGATGAATAGGCAATCATTTTCTTCATATCTTTCTGCGCTAAAGCAACGAGTGACGCGTATATTATTGCTAAAATACTCAAAGCCAGCACATAAACGGCAAATTCTTTGGAAGCTATGGGCAGCAAAGGCAGTAGCACCCGCAAAAAGCCGTACCCGCCGAGCTTTAACAGAATGCCCGCAAGTATTACCGAACCGGCAGTCGGTGCTTGAACGTGAGCGTCGGCAAGCCAAGTATGGAAAGGCAACATCGGAATCTTAACGGCAAAAGCTATAAAAATTGCCCACCATAAAATTTGCTGTGCAAATAACGGTAAATCGGTAAGCAAGCCGCCCAACTCTAATAAATTAAAACTATGAAATTTACTATAAATATAGATTAACGATAGCAGGAAAAATACCGAACCAAAGAAAGTGTACAGAAAGAATTTGAGCGCAGCGTAAACTCTATTTTCCCCTCCCCATACCCCGATAATAATATACATCGGGATTAATATTACCTCGAAAAAAAGATAAAATAATAATAAATTTATGGAAGTAAATGCACCGATACAAAACGATTCTATTAATAAAAAACATAATAAATATTCTTTTATATATTTTTTAACGGTAAATAAGCTAGCTATTATACAAATAAGCGTAAGAAAAGAGGTTAAAGCCACAAATAATATTGATATACCGTCAACGCCGACATGGAACTCAAGCCCGATTTTATCGATCCAACTATAGCGTTCAACAAATTGATAAGAGGAATTTTTTGAATCAAATTCTATTAATATATAAATGGTGGATATAAAAGTTAAAACAGAGCTAAGCACCGCTACATACATTGTATATATTTGCCTATTCGGCTTTTTGCTCTGACTAATAAATAATATGATATATAACGCACTTATCAGCGGCAGGAAAATACTAATTGATATAATCGGTAATTCTAACATTTGAAACTCTAAAATATTCTTTCAGTTAAGGGTATAACGCTTGTCATACCGTGGCCCCGCCCACTACTGTACGAACGTTGAAAAAAGGCTGTGTCATGCCGTGACTTAATCACGGCATCCAGGAAAATAAAGCCATATTAGACTTATTTTAGAATCTTTTTATGATATTATAAGCTGGATTCCGTGGTCGTAGCCACGGAATGACAGAATTTTTACCTCTTTATTTAAACGTTCGTACAGTAGTGGGCCCCGCCACGGTATCCAGTCTTGTCGTCATCCTGAATTTATTTCAGGATCTACTAAAAAGATGCGCAAAACTTGTTCAGCATGACTTTTTTTCTAGACCTAGTTAGCAAGCCACGGGGTGACAGTATTTTACCCAATCAACCACAAAAAATTTACTATAAAACCGGTAATGACGATAATAACAAATAACACTATATATAACGTATAATTAAAAACATAACCGGTTTGGGTTCTGCTTGCTAGAAAGCCAAAGCAGTTAACAATTTTTGCAAAGCCTCCGGGTCCGAAACGGTCAATTATTTTTTGATCGCTAAAATAGAATAAGCGACTAATTTGGGCAAGCGGTTTCACTATTACTAGATCATAAATTTCATCAAAATAATATTTATTTTGCAATATCTGCCGGATTAACCTGAAGGGTGTCATATTGTAACTTCGTCTGCTTTGTTGCATGGTTTTGGAAATATCTTCGATGTCATTCCCGCGAAGGCGGGAATCCAGGTTTTTTTTGTCATGCTGAACTTGTTTGGACATCTTTTTAATAGATCCTGAAATAAATTCAGGATGACTTTTTTGTATTTCCTGGATTCCCGCCTTCGCGGGAATGACATAGGAAGCGGAAATGACATCGGAAATTCGTGCCATGAAACCAAGCCTGCCTCGCCACGGAGTGACGGTTCTTAATTTGTAAAAACAAACACCTACAACAATCCCTATTATACCGACTATCATAGGTAGTAATTTAATATATAACGGTGGATGATTAATTAATAATTTGTAGATATGCAGATTAAATATACTTTCATGGAAATAGCCACCGGGCTTATCTATTGATAGCAAATAATAACCGATCATGCCGCAAAAAAAGCTACCCGCTACTAGTATTGTAAGGGGATTATTCATAACACTCGGCGGTTCATGCGCATGTTCAAAAATAGGAGGCGGTAATTTGGTTGTACCGTGAAATACTAATATAATAATTTTCATTGAATAAATTGCCGTCAAGATTGCGGCAATAATACCGAATACGAACATAAAGGAACCGGCACTATATGCCGAATCTAAAATTGAATCTTTAGAATAGAATCCGGCCAAAGGATAGATACCGATTAAAGCAAGCGAACCTATTAGAAAATTCCCGTAAGTAACCGGCATTTTATCTCGCAGTCCCCCCATCTTAAATATATCCTGCTCATGTACGGCATGGATTACGCTACCGGCCGATAAGAATAATAGCGCCTTAAAAAATGCATGCGTTACCAAATGAAATATGCCGCTATTATAGGCAGATACGCCGCATGCAAGGAACATATAACCGAGCTGGCTACATGTTGAGTAAGCAATAATTTTCTTGATATCGCTTTGCGCTATCGCAATGCTCGCTGCAAAAAGGCAGGTAATACCGCCGATAATAGTAATAAATTGTAAGATAGCAGGGCTATATTCAAACAAGTAAGAGCAGCGCGCTACTAAAAATACTCCCGCCGTTACCATAGTTGCCGCATGAATAAGCGCCGATACCGGCGTCGGTCCTTCCATTGCATCAGGCAGCCAGACATGCAAACCTATTTGCGCCGATTTACCCATACAACCGATGAATAACAGCAGGCATATAATATCTAACCTCGAAGGCTCAAAACCAAGTAAGAGAATTTTTACATTAGCTAGCCCTTTTGCGGCTAAAAATACATCTGTAAAATTTGCCGAACGACAGGAGAAAATAATGGCAATAATACCTAAGATAAAAGCAAAATCCCCTACCCTATTCACGATAAACGCTTTTATAGCCGCTTTATTTGCGCTATCTTTTTTATACCAAAACCCAATTAACAAATATGAGCAAAGACCGACTCCCTCCCAGCCGAAAAATAACTGCAGAAAATTATCGGCAGACACTAGCATCAGCATAAAAAAAGTGAACAACGAGAGAAATGAGAGAAACTTGGGAAGTCCTTTATCTTCTGCCATATAACCGAGCGAATAAACATGCACTACGCTAGATACGCACGTCACCACCAAAAACATAATAGCCGTGAGCTGATCGATATAAATTGCCCAATTTACCTTAAATTCGGCAACTTCAAACCACTTGCCTAAAGTGATATGTAATATATTTTGATTCAGTCCCGTATAATAAAATATGTATAACGAAAATAGTGCTGAAATAATTATAGCACTACTAGAAATTATAGACGCATATTTCTTGTTTATTACGAGGCATAACGCACCGTTGATAATAGCCGAAGCTAGGGGTAGCATCACAATCAATAAGGCAATAGTTCCCTGCATTTTATCCCTTCATCTGATTAACGTCCGCTACCTCAATTGAGCCTTTATTACGGAAATATACTAGTAATATAGCAAGCCCGATAGAAGTCTCGGCAGCTGCGATCGTCAAAATTATTATACTGAAAACCTGCCCCGACAATTCTTGCATATACACGGAAAATGCAATAAAATTTATATTTACCGCTAGCAGCATCAGCTCGATCGACATTAAAATAGTAATAATATTTTTGCGATGCATAAATAACCCTACCATACCGATAGTAAAAACTAAACAGCTTACGGTCAAATAATGTTGTAGTCCTATATAATTATTCATATGTATTATTGTGTATTATTGCTCGTAAATAAAGAATTGGTTTTAGTATTACTGTTTTCCTATTTTTTGATGTCATTCCGCATAGGTGCGGGCGTCAACTTAAAGGATCGTCATTGCAAGGAGGCAATGGGTTTGTTGCATGGATGGTTAAAAACGCCCTCGGTGTCATTCTAGCTAAAGGCGGGAATCCAGGCTTTTTTTGTTATACTGAACTTGTTTCAGTATCTTTTTAATAGATCCTGAAATAAATTCAGGATGACTTTTTTGTATTTCCTGGATTCCCGCTTCCGCGGGAACGACATAAATCATAACTCTTCATTCATATTTAATTCCTTCTATACCCTTATTTAAATCAGGGTTAGTCATTAATATAGCATTAGCTTTATTCTTACTATTTTGCTGAGATATATTTTGCCGCTTTACTCCTGAACGTTTTCGGAGCGTTAGCGTAATACACGATATCATCGCCACAAATAAAATAATACCGGCAATTTGAAACGGTAATATAAAATCGGTATAAAGCACCAGACCGATTGCCTCGGTATTGGTAATATTATTCGGTATAGCAAATAATTTATCGGAATTAAAATTAATATTTTTAGTGCCGAGCAAAATAATTACTATTAAATCGGTGAACATAACTAACGCCACCACGATACTTAAAAATAAATTTTCCTTTAGTTGTGAGATTGCGGTGCTTAAATGAATATCTAACATCATTATTACAAATAAAAACAATACCGCCACCGCGCCGACATAAATAATGATTAGCATCATCGCTAAAAACTCGGCACCTAGTAATATCATAAGCCCGGAACCGTTACAAAATGCAAAAATCAACCACAAAACCGAATAAACGGGATTTTTGCTTAAAACCACGCAAACACTGCTTATAGTAATGAGTGTAGCAAATAAATAAAAAAATATCGGCATATTGTAGATTCTTTCACTTAATATTTGTATTAAAATTTATAACCCTCGTTTCTTCCACCATTCGTCAGTACGAAATTCTGCAGGAATACGCTTGTCTTTTATATATTCCCCAATATCAGTTTCAATACCATATTCATCTAATATGTCAAAAAACTCATTTCTAAGTTCCTTAGGTAATTTAGTACCGCACCAAGGACAATAAGACATAGTGATAATATTAAAACTCCCTTTTATTTCAATATAATACTCTCTAAATACTGGGTCATACTTTATAGGGTCTCTAGACTCTGATAGAAATATTTTCATCTCTTTACAACTGTGTTCTTTCATTGCTTTCTCTTTCGTTATATTAATTTAACCTCAAAGGTTGATGACCTGTTACATCTTTACATGTTGTGATGTTATTGTTTATAGTAATATTTTATATGTCATTCCGTAGCTACGACGGCTTTGTTGCATGGCTCTAAAAAAAGTGCCGTATGTCATTCTCGCGCAGGCGGGAATCCAGGCTTTTTTTTGTCATGCTGAACAAGTTTTGCACATCTTTTGAGTATATCCTGAAATAAATTCAGGATGACTATAAGTATTTTCTAGATTCCCGCCTTTAACTAGAATGACATCGAAAATTTGAGCCACGCAACAACGCCGGCTTAACCACAATACAACCCTTATACTACCTATATTTATAATCCTGATGTAACTTAACAGCTAGTTCTTGCTCCCAAAGGTCACCGTTTCGTAGTAATCGCTCCTTATCATAAAGTAGCTCCGTATGAGTAAGAGTTGCAAATTCAAAATTAGGACCTTCGACTATCGCATCAACAGGGCAAGCCTCTTGACATAACCCACAATAAATGCATTTCGTCATATCGATATCGTAACGAGTAGTACGGCGGCTGCCGTCTTCGCGTTCGTCTGCTTCGATTATTATCGCTTGCGCCGGACAAATTGCTTCACAAAGCTTGCAGGCAATGCAACGCTCTTCACCGTTTTCATAACGCCGCAGCGCATGCTCACCTTTAAATCTTGGACTTACCGAACTTTTTTCGTAAGGATAATTAATTGTGACTTTCGGCTTAAACAAATATTTCAAAGTTAACGCCAATCCCGTTATTATCTCAAATAGAAAAAAGGATTTTAAATAGTTTATCATAAAAATTATGTATTTAATAAGTAGACGAAGTTTAATTTGGAAAAGAGCAAGGAGTCTATAAGGCGAGGAGCGGAGCGTATACCCTAATACGTGAACACCGCAGAACTTATTAGACGACGTAGCCAATTTTTCAAATTAAACGAGTATACTCGGTAAATTATCGGTATACATTAATATACTTGACATTAGTATAACCCAAAATAAAGTTAGCGGTAAAAATACTTTCCACCCTAAACGCATTAGCTGATCATAGCGATATCTAGGCAAAGTTGCCCTGATCCATAAGAAACAGAATAATAAAAATCCGACTTTTAAGACAAACCAAATAAATCCAGGCACGAAAGCCAACCATGATATATTAAAAGGCGGTAAATACCCTCCTAAAAAGAAAGTTGTAGTAATAGCACTCACTAATATCATATTAGCATATTCGCCTAAGAAAAATAAAGCAAATCCCATCGAAGAATATTCGACGTTGTAACCGGCTACTAGCTCCGACTCTGCTTCCGGCAGATCAAACGGCAATCTATTAGTTTCGGCTAGAACCGAGATAAAAAACACGACGCACATCGGTAATAACATCAAATCTATCCACCAAGGCAAGTTTTTTTGCGTTTCAATGATTTCGCTAAGATTTAAGCTACCGGTAGTTAAAAGCACGGTAACGATAACAAGTCCCATCGATACTTCATAAGAAATCATTTGTGCCGACGAGCGGATCGCGCCAAGAAAAGCATATTTTGAGTTACTCGCCCAGCCTGCTATAATAATTCCGTAAACGCTTAAGGAAGAAATCGCTAGAATATATAAAACGCCGACATTTATATCGGCAAGTACTAAGCCTTTATTAAAAGGTATTACCGCCCAGCCTATTAGGCTTAAGATAAAAGTAATCATCGGCGCAATAACAAATAGTATTTTATCGGCTTTAGTCGGAATAATAGGCTCTTTAAATAACAATTTAACCGCATCGGCTATAGGCTGTAATAGACCGAAAAGTCCAACGACATTCGGTCCTTTTCGTAGCTGCATTAGCCCGATTACTCGGCGCTCCGCATAAGTTAAATAAGCAACGCATAATATTAACGGGACAGTAATCGCAATTACTTTTAAAGCAATAATAATTAGCGGCCAAGCATATTCGTAAAAAAGTTCGGTCATAATAAAGGTATGTACTCCATTAATATGGAAGGTTGTCATACCGTGGCTTGACCACGGTATCCAGAAAAAACTTAGTAAAAAGACCGGATACCGTGGTCAAGCCACGGTATGACAATTCAAGCAAAAATAATATCATTGTACACATCATGCTATTTTCTCTCTTTCTTGCTTAGCCTGCACGCATTTCGCCATGGTAACCGAAGCCTTGCTAATTACGTCCGTCATATAATAATTAATCGGCGAATTAACTATCTCATCCTTCAACAACTTATCTTTAGAATTAAATTTTACAAATTTATTTTCTATAATTTTATTAATATTGGCAAATATCGGATATTCTGCTGCTAGCTTACTTCTTACTTCCTCTAAGTTATTTACGTTAAGTTCGATTTTTAGATGATCGGCTAAATTTTTAATAATTAGAAAATCTGCTTTAGCCTCGCCTACCGGTTGTACTGCTTGATTTGATATTTGCGGTCGACCTTCTAAATTGACGTAAATACCGCTTTTTTCAGTATAAGCACAGCCAGGGAAAATCACATCGGCATTTGTTGCGCCTAAATCTCCGTGATGACCGTGATACACAATAAAAGCTGATTTTAGTTTATCAAAATCAATTTCATCGGCTCCGAGCAGATAAACTAATTTTATTTGTTCTTGTTCTGCTTTAGCTAAAATTTCGTTACTAGTAACAGAGTTAAAACCGATATCAAACCCACCGACTATAGAGGCATGGTTATGAAGTATATTAAAACCGTTCCAATCTTCTCGCACAATATTATATTTATCGGTAATTTTATGTATAAGCGATAAAATAGCATAGCCGTCACTTCTTGAATATACCCCGTCGCCGATAATAATCATCGGATATTTTGCTTGGCTTAAATCTTTTGCAAATTCGTGGCTGCCATCGGCTAAATCTTTAATTATTTCTACGCTACTTCCTAGTTCCTGCACTTTATATGTTTGATCATGCCCCCCGCCGATCCTTGCAACTTTTAATGCACCTGATCGTTGCCGTTTACCGATACGACTATTTAATACCGGTGCTACCTGCCTTGGATTTGCACCTATTAATAAACATAAATCGCCTTTTTCTATACCGACTATGCTAGTGTTAAATAGATAATTCCCCCTACTTGAAGTGTCAATTTTATAATCAAACTGATTAACGTCGAAATTATTACAACCGATTTTTTGCAATAAAATTTTTAGGGTAAACATTGATTCCACACAAGCAAGAGGTCCGGCTATCGCGGCTATTTGATTTCCTTGCAGCGATGTTATTTTATCGGCTACGATCTTTAAAGCATCAAGCCAACTTGCTTCAATTAATTTGCCGTTTTTTCTGATATACGGACGATCTAAACGCTGATATTTTAAGCCGTCATAACTAAAGCGAATCTTATCCGAAATCCATTCTTCGTTAATTTCTTCATTGATTCGCGGTAATATCCTCATTACCTCGTTGTCTCTGCTATCAATACGGATGTTAGTACCTTCCGCATCAGATATCCCTATACCGTCGGTGTGTTTTAACTCCCAGCTACGAGCTTTAAAGGCATATGGCTTAGAGTTTAAAGCACCGACCGGACAGATATCGATCATATTACCGGAAATTTCAGAATCTAAACTTCGCTCTAAATACGAGGTTACCTCCATATGCTCACCTCTATATATAGCACCCATTTCCTCTATTCCGGCTATATCGTTGGCAAATCTAATGCATCTAGTGCATTGTATGCATCTAGTCATTGCCGTTTTAATGAGCGGCCCCATATATTTATCTTTAACGGTTCTTTTATTTTCATGGAATTTGTTACTAGCTTTGCCGTATTTAAAAGCCTGATCCTGCAAATCACACTCTCCGCCTTGGTCACAAATAGGACAATCTAAAGGGTGATTGATCAATAAAAACTCCATCACCCCTTCGCGTGCTTTCTTAACCATAGGCGTATCGGTATGAATTACCATATCGTTACCTGCCGGCATGGCACATGAAGCGATGGGCTTCGGCGATTTATCCATCTCGACCAAACACATACGGCAATTACCGGCAATTTTCAGCCTCTCATGATAACAAAAATGCGGGATTTCTATACCGGCTTTTGTACATGCCTGAAAAACTGTACTACCTTCTGTTACTTCCACCTCCTGCCCGTTTACGGTAAGTTTTATCATTCTTTATACTATTAATCTTATACTAATTTTAGAGGTCATTCATGCACCCCTTTATGTCATTCCTAGCTGCGGCGGGCGTTGTTGCATGGCTACCGGAATCGTCATTGCGAGGAGGCATTTATGCCGACGCGGCAATCCAGGCTTTTTTTGTCATGCTGAACAAGTTTTGCGCATCTTTTTAGTAGATCATGAAATAAATTCAGGATGACTATAAGTATTTTCTAGATTCCCGCTTTCGCAGGAATGACATCGGAAATTTGAGCCATGCAACAACGCCTGTCCCTCCTCGCAATGACGTTTAGGGTATCCACGCAGGCAATGCCCGCCGCAGCTAGGAATGGCATCTCGCCTCAATTATTAAATCCAAAATGTCATAGGATTCGGATGCGCTTGATCGTTTAATAAATATTTAAAACCGACGGCAATGCGCAGCAAAAACCAAGCGGCTACAACAAAATATAACACTAATCCGATAACAATCAGTATAGTAATCGTCGACACAATATAACCGATACATCCAAGCCAAAAAGTACGAAATAAAAATATATAATGACTTGATAAAAATCTATCGCTAACATCTTTATTAACATAGGCAAAAAATGCACCGACTACCGGTAATAAAGGAGCAACGATCCCACATAAATATAAGATATATAATATAATTAAGTTTTTCTTACCCGCTTGGGTGTATTCTTTTATTTGTTTATCCATAATACTACTCGTAAATGAAAAGTTGGGTTGTTTTTCTGTTTTTTAGGCTTTGTTGCATGGCTCTAAAAAAGTGCCGTATGTCATTCTAGCTAAAAGCGGGAATCTAGAAAAATTATAGTCATCCTGAATTTATTTCAGGATCTGTTGAATTAGATTGAAACAAGTTCAGCATGACAAAAGAAAAGTCTGGACTCCCGCCTTTAGCTAGAATGACATCGAAAATTCGAGTCATGCAACAACGCCCCGTTTTCACGGGAATGACATCGAACACGCTTTAACTTATCCACACAACAATGCCGGTCAAGCCACGGGGTGACAATATAACAACGTCAAACCGCATTCTTTAAATTCTGCACTACTAAATGCATTATACTACCGTGTTTTATATAATTTATCTCATTATCCGTAAATATTTGCAATATTAAATCACAAGTTTCTACCTTACCGCTTTGTTTTTTTATCACACATTTAAGTTTTTGATAAGGTTTTATTTGATCATTTAATCCTTCAATATTAACAAATTCCGATCCATCGAGCTGCAAGTCTTTTCTAGTCATACCATTTGTAAAAATAAGCGGTAAGACTCCCATTCCTACCAAATTCGATCGATGAATTCTTTCAAAGCTTTCGGCAATCACGGCTTTCACGCCCAGCAGCTGCGGTCCTTTTGCCGCCCAATCTCTTGACGAACCGCTACCATACTCTTTTCCGGCAAAAATTACTAACGGAATATTACGCGTTTTATAATTCATTGCCGCCTCGTAAATACTTACTTGCCGATTATTCAACTGATCTACAGTAACGCCTCCTTCAACTCCACCGCATATTTCGTTTTTTATACGAATATTGGCGAATGTCCCACGCATCATTACTTCATGATTACCGCGACGCGATCCGTAAGAATTGAAATCTGCAATATCTATATTATGGTCCGTTAAATATTTAGCCGCAGGGCTTGATTTGCTGATATTTCCTGCCGGTGAAATATGATCGGTAGTAATAAAATCACCGAAAATAGCAAGTATTCGCACCGATATTATGTTCTGCACTCCTTCTAGCTTATTTTCAAAATAAGGCGGGTTTTTTATATAAGTACTATCTTTACGCCAATTATAAGTAGCCGTGTTGCTAATTTTCAGCTCTTGCCATTCTTTAGTCCCCATAAATATATCAGAATATTTATCTATAAACATAGAAGATTTAATTGAGCTTTCAATTACCTGGTTTATTTCTTGTTTTGTCGGCCAAATATCCTTTAAATAAATATCTTTTCCTTTATCATTTTGCCCTATGGGCTGATTAGTAAGGTCGACATTAATAGTACCGGCTAATGCATATGCTACAACCAATAAGGGAGATGCAAGATAACTGGCTCTAGTAGAAGGGTTTATTCTACCCTCAAAATTTCTATTACCGGAGAGAACCGAGGCAACAACCAGCTGATTTTTATTAATAACTTCTTCTATTTCCGGCATAAGCGGTCCCGAATTACCTATACAGGTAGTGCAGCCGTAACCCACTAACTCAAACCCTAATTTATTCAGATATTCATCAAGACCGCTAGCTTTAAGATATTCCGTTACTACTTTTGAACCCGGAGCAAAAGAGGTTTTTACCCACGGTTTTGTAACCAGCCCCAGCTCAAGCGCTTTTTTCGCAAGCAATCCGGCTCCTATCATCACATCGGGATTTGAGGTATTAGTACAGCTAGTAATCGCCGCAATTACTACGTCACCGTTTCCAAGCTTATAGCCTTTATTATTAACCGAATATTTTTTATCGATATCTGCTTCATTTAAAGCAAGAGAGGGCAATGCCTGTTTGAAGCTATTTGCCGTATCTTCTAAATTAACTCTATCATGCGGACGCTTCGGTCCCGCTAAAGAAGAAGTTACTTGATTTAAATTTAGTTCTAAAATATCGGTATATTCCGGCGCATCGTCATGGCTATACCATAAATTTTGTGCTTTAGCATATTGTTTTACTAATTTAATATGTGCGGAAGGTCTACCGGTTAGCTCCAAATATTTTATAGTTTCGTTATCGATCGGGAAAAAACCGCAAGTAGCACCGTATTCAGGTGCCATATTAGCAATAGTTGCTCTATCGGCAAGCGACAGAAATTCAAGTCCCTCCCCGTAAAACTCAACAAATTTTCCGACGACTTTTTTCTTCCTAAGTAACTCGGTCACCGTTAAAACAAGGTCGGTAGCAGTAGCCGTACCGCTTAAAGTACCACTTAATTTAACACCTATTACTTCCGGTAAAATCATAGACAAAGATTGCCCCAGCATTGCCGCTTCCGCTTCAATTCCACCGACTCCCCAACCCAGAACGGCAAGACCGTTAACCATCGGGGTATGGCTATCCGTGCCGACTAATGTGTCGGGATAAGCGATATTTACACCGTTTTCTTCTTTTGCCCATATTACTTTTGCGAGATACTCTAAATTTACTTGGTGACAAATTCCGGTACCAGGAGGTACTACTCTAAAATTATTAAATGCTTGCTGCCCCCATTTTAAAAATTCATAACGCTCTAAATTACGCTTCATCTCCATTTGTACATTTTTATTAAATGAATCTTTAGAACCGTAATAATCAACACTTACCGAGTGATCTATAACAATATCTACCGGAATAAGCGGGTTAATCTTTATAGGGTCTCCGCCTAGTTTTTGCATAGCATCCCGCATGGCAGCCAAATCAACGATGGCCGGCACGCCGGTAAAATCTTGCATTAAAACCCTTGTCGGCATAAAAGCTATTTCTGCCGTTGATTTTTTATTTATCAACCATTCTTTAAAAACAAGCAGATTTTGCTCGCGTCCTCCTGTACGCAATATATTTTCAAATAACACCCTTAAACTAAAAGGAAGTTTCTTAAGAGGAAGATTAATGTCGCTTGCAGCTTTATTGATATCAAATATTTTATATGAAATGCCGTTTACTGATAATTCCTTAATATATTTTGAATTATTGACTTTAGTAATCTTGCCCTCGAATTAAATCACTTTAATTAGCTTACTTGAAAAAACGAATATTTTAAATGATTTAATTTGTTTAACCCCAAATTTACTAATTTTATTTTTCCTTGTATTAATGTTATTAGTTGTTGTATAATAATCAATAACATTAATTTTAAATTATGAGTAATATTATGAAAACACTTAGTATTAGCTTACAAGAAACTTTATATGATCAATTAAAACACTCCGTCCCTTCTAAAAAAATTAGTAAATTCGTAAGTCTAGCTATTACTAAAGCATTAGAAAAAGACGAGCAAATCCTTATAGAAGATTATACAAAAGCAGAACAAGATGAAGAACGCCAAAAACTTTTAACTGAATGGGATGCTATAGTAGATGATTTTGATCCGAAATAAAGAAGTTAATAGAGGCGATGTTTATTGGGTAACTCTTGATCCGACTATTGGTACTGAAATTAATAAAACAAGACCGGCAATAGTTATCTCTAATAACACTCAAAACAAGATATCAAGTAGAATAGTAGTTATTCCTATCACTTCAAATACCAATAATCTTTATCATTTTGAAGCAAAAATAACAATAAATAATAAAGAAGCAAAAGCATTAACTGATCAAATTAGGACTATAGATAAAATTAGACTAGGTAGCTTTATTGCTAGATTAAATAGAGCTTAGATTATAGAAGTTGAAAAAGCTCTTAGAATTGCCTTAAGTTTAAGCTAAACCATATAATTCATAAATATATTAATGCTCTCATTTCATCAGCTAATATTTAATATAGAGCAAAGAAATTTGTTCAATTTGAGCATTACCTTTTTACCCTCTTCTATTATTTGCGTGCAAGGAGCAAACGGCTCCGGAAAAACTTCTCTTCTTAAAATGATTGCAAATATTATGCAGCCGACTAACGGGAATATTTATTATAAGAATGTAAATTGCAGCCTTATAGAAAAACCTTACTGCAACTATATAGGTCATAATTTAGGTTTAAAAGCTGAAATGACTGTTTTTGATAATCTTAAATTTTGGTCGGAAATTTATAACTCACCTGAAACACTTGAGGCAGCAATACATTATTTTAAATTATATGAGTTGTTAAATGAGAAATGCTATAAACTCTCTAAAGGCATGCAGAAGACAGTGGCGTTAGCAAGGCTTATTGCTTGTCAATCGGATTTATGGTTATTGGATGAAGTAGAGACTCACTTAAGCAAAGAGAACCGAGATTTATTAAATAATTTGATTGTTATGAAAGCAAATAGCGGCGGGATCATTCTTTTAACGTCACACACGGAAACGACAATTAAATCTGCACAAATATTGAATCTTGAAGAATATAATGCTTATTGTCACCCCGTGGCCTGAACAAGCGTTGTTGGTGTCATTCCCGCGTAGGCGGGAATCCATTCTTGTCATGCTGAACTTGTTTCAGCATCTCTTGTAGTATATCCTGAAATAAATTCAGGATGACTTAAAAGTATTTTTTCTAGATTCCCGCCTTTAGCTAGAATGACATACGGCACTTTTCTAGAGCCATGCAACAAACCCAATAGATGCTGAAACAAGTTCAGCATGACAAGGTGAGAAAGTCTGGATTCCCGCTTTTGCGGGAATGACATAGAACATGCTTTAACCTATCCACGCAATAACACCTTAGCTATTATTATTTTTTCTTTTGCACATTTTCAGCTGCATGATGTACATTCTCGGCAACATTTTTATTTACGGCTTCTAATATTTTTGCAGAAGATTCATAAGCAATATTTGCTAGTTCTTTTGCATTATTTATAGATGTTTCATAAACTGATTTTAAACATTGTTGATGACAATCCGCTGCTTGTTTAATATCTCCGGAATTCATTGCTTCTTTAGTAGAATTCACAATATTATTAACGTTACTTTGTAAAATCTCGGAATTTTTTTTAATTAGCGTCTGCATGCTTTCAATAGCTATTTGGTTGGTCGTCGTAAAAATATTCATAGATCTTTGTATAGTCCCTGTAACAGACGAAAGATCGACATTAGGTATATTTTTTATGGAACTCATATAAGCCTCCGGATTCATATAAGATTTCATCATATCCAAAAATTGTGTATTATTTAACATTGCCTTTCTCCTAAAAATATTGTTTTACTTTATACATAAGTATTAATAAAGAATTTTAGCCTACAAGATTTACGTTAAGCAAACATAAACCGTATAAATTTATGCTAACATTTATAAAAATACGAGTCAATAACAGTTAGACTTTTATTAGACATAAAAATTTATAATTTAGTAAAATTTATTATTTTATGTTAAAATGGTAAATTACCAAATTATTGAAGATTTAATAATGCTACTGGATATTCAAACTAAAGAGCTAATAGACAAATGGCAGAAATATCTTAAATTACAAAAAAATTATTCTGATCATACTATAATTGCCTATAGTAACGACCTTAAACACTTTCTTGAATTTATGAATTACTATAATTCGGAATTAGTAACTATTAATCGTATACAAGAGGCAGATATAAGGTTTATACGAAGTTGGTTATCAAAAAGGCAGTGTGATAATTTTGTCGCTTCTTCTATTGCTAGGGGCTTATCTGCCGTAAAAAATTTTTATAAATTTTTAGAAAAGACAATTCATATAAATTGTCATATTATTTTTTCCGTTAAAAATCCTAAAAAAAATAAATTATTACCTAAAGCTTTATCACAAGACGATACTATTATATCACTTGAACATATTAATGAATTTACTAATATTGAGTGGTTGGAACTTAGAAATAAGGCACTTCTTATTCTTATTTATGCTTCAGGTTTAAGAATTTCCGAAGCATTATCTATTACTAAAATTCACCTGCAAAATTTAGATTTTATTAAGATAGTAGGCAAAGGCAATAAAGAAAGAGTTATTCCATGGTTACCCATGGTTCGCAGCTTAATTGAAGAATATTTAAAATTATTACCTTATGAGTTACATGATCAGGAATCAATATTTAGAGGAAAACAAGGCAAAAAATTGCAACCTCCTGTTTTTAATCGCGAACTTATTAAATTGAGACGTTTTTACGGTCTACCGGAATATTTAACGGCGCACTCATTTAGACACAGCTTTGCGTCTCATTTACTTGAAAACGGTGCTGATTTGCGCTCTATTCAAGAATTGTTGGGACATAAAAGCTTATCTACTACCCAAAGTTATACTAAAACGAATATTAAGCATTTAGAAGCGGTATATAACGTTTCCCATCCTATTAAAAAAGAAAAATATCTTAAATTAACATAAACTTCTTGCTTTAATTTTAAGTTATCCATTATATTATTTTAAAGTTTTAGTATCGAGAAATTAATATGCCTAAACTTATATTACCATCAGGTTACACCCCTTCTAAAGAAGAGGAATATATGAACCCTTTGCAACTAGAATATTTTAGACAAAAACTTTTAGAGTGGAAAGATTCGTTATTAGGTGAATCACGAGAAACTTTAAACCATCTTAAAGAAGAAAATTGGAACGAACCCGATTTTAACGATCGAGCTTCGATTGAAACAGATACGGCTTTTGAACTTCGCACAAGAGACAGATATCGAAAATTACTTGATAAAATAGAAGACGCTTTATTACGTATAGAAAATAAAGACTACGGTTATTGTGAAGAAACAGGTGAGCCGATCGGCATAAAACGACTACAAGCACGACCTGTTGCCACATTGTGCATTGAAGCACAAGAACGGCACGAAAATTATGAAAAAAATCATCTAGACGAACCGACTCGTTAGTTTGTTATTGCGAGAAACGGCATTGTTACGTAGATGGGAATAATATCCGAAATCATCATTGCGAGCGACTGGAGGCGTTGTTGCATGGCTAATAATTTCCGTATTATGGTTATTATAAGTACGGTGTCATACCGTGGCTTGACCCACTACTGTACGAACGTTGAAAAAAGGCTGTGTCATGCCGTGACTTGATCACGGCATCCAGGAAAATAAAGCCATATTAGACTTATTTTAGAATCTTTTTATGATATTATAAGCTGGATTCCGTGGTCGTAGCCACGGAATGACAGAATTTTTACCTCTTTATTTAAACGTTCGTACAGTAGTGGGCTTGACCACGGTATCCAGAAAAACCTTAATAAAAAGACTGGATGCCGTGGTCAAGCCACGGCATGACACCGGAACACTTTGCAAAAATTCGAGCCATGCAACAACGCCTTTGGTCGCTCGCAATGACGTTTAGGGTATCCACGCGGGCATTGCCTCCTCGCAATGACAATACTGGTATCCACGCAACATTTTCAAGTTCATCGAGTACAAGATTAGGATAAGATTAAATCTTATCCTAATCTAGTTTGGCGTTTTAATTAAAGATTAACTTTAATTTTGATCGTACCACTCTGAGCTTGGTATTTTTTTGCAAGGTTCAAACCGTAGTGCAAACCGTACTCCATTCTACCTTTCTTAAACTCAACGCCTGCACCCAAATCATATAGCATTTTAGTAGCTTTCGGCGTAGGCACAGTCAACGGATCGGTAAGTCCGTTAAGCTCGGCAATGATCGGCGGCGTTTTACCTTTAAAGTCGTAATTAATAAAGGCATGTACTTGCGGTCTTATTAAAAATTCTCCTTTATAGAAGGTGGTTTTAATTTCTCCGCCCGCTATTCCTTCAACCTTGTTATATTGGCGCTTCTTAATAGTTAAGTTCTGGAATGACGTACCGAATTCATGATAACCGGAGTCTTTTATTTTAGCAAGTCTAAGCCCAACCATTGGCGATAAGGTGGTTTCGTTCCATAAATAATTATACCCTCCTACTACTTGACCGCTATAAGAATAAGAGCGATATTTACCGTGAGCCGTTTCCGTGCCGTTTATTATATTACGTATCTCGTTAGTTTTGATTATACTACGTGAATACGAGGTTATACCCTCTACAAACCAATTATTTATAAAGTTATATAAACCGTATGCAGAGAACATATCCGTGTTAACCTTAGTATGATTACCGGCTTTAGCACCTTGGTAATTTAACTTAGTATCAACTTTCGTATAAGCGGCTCCAACTACTATATTATCATTTATTAAAGTATCAACCCCGATCGATCCACCTGCGGATTTTGCTTTATAACCCATAAGATTATTTTGCTGCTTTTGGGTAGCTTTACCGAAATAAGGAGCACCCCATAGACCATAAATAATTTCATTACTATCACAATCACCGGCACCGACAGCTGCCCCTCTTTTTCGAGAAACACCTTGATCTTGCTCTGAAGGTATAGTATCCGGAGCATTCTCGGCATCTCTAATTTTAGAAGTTCTATCAGAAACCTCTTTAGTACCGGCATTCGTGTTACCTCTTGCTGCATCAAAACCGTCATTCGGGTTAGTAGTTGTAGCTCCCGTACTTGCTGCGCCGGAACTTACGCCGCCGCTATTGCCGCTACTGCCAATACTACTATCTTTACCTGTCTCAATAATCGGCATATTGCTACCAGAGCTACCGCCTACTCTACTATTACCGGCACTACTATTATTGGTATTTGTAGAAGAACCTCCGACGGCATTACTACCTACAGAATTTGTAGAAGCTGCCGGAATATTACTATTACCGGAACTTCCTATAGTAGCAGCTGATGGACTTGTAGCCGATGTACCGACATTATTACCGATACGTCCGCTAGTACCTATATTAGCATTGCTTGAGCCGGAAGCATTTGGGCTTACGCCGCTATTACCTATATTACTACCTTGAACTCCGGAATTTCCGGTATTAGAACCACCGAACGCAGAAGGCGAATTAGCTGTCGACGAACGACCTGTAGTACCTACCTTGCTATTATAAGCAGGCGAATTTGTACCTCCTGTACCAATATTACTGTTAGACGAACTTCCTATAGTTGCAGCTGAAGGAGTTGTTGATGTACCACCAGTACCACCGATTGATGAGCTATAACCATTATTGCCAGAAATAGCTGAACTTCCTACGCTAGCCGGACCGTTTACTGATGTACCACCTGTAGAACCGCCAGGAGCTGATGGGCTATATCCGCCGGTACCGGGGCCGTTTGGACCGGTACCTACTACCGCAGGACCGCTCGGCGTAAATGTGCCGCCTATTACACTGCCACCAGCTGCCGGACCGGTACCTACTACTGCAGGACCGTTTGGACCTACTCCTACTACTCCGCCGGTGCCGGGGCCGTTTGGACCGGTACCTACTACCGCAGGACCGCTCGGCGTAAATGTGCCGCCTATTACACTGCCTCCTGTTGCCGGACCGGTACCTACTACTGCAGGACCGTTTGGACCTACTCCTACTACGCCGCCGCCGGTTACAGGAACCGATGGACTATACCCCCCAATTGGACCGATAATCGGAGTTTCCGGTATAATGAACGGATGGTTAATTTGTGTTATTTTATGTATTGTAATTGAAGGGCGTTCAATTATCGGTATTAAATGATCAACTACAACTTTTCTTTGACCGATAGGTGTATTTACTATTACGTTAGCAACTTTTGCTGCATCTGTTCCGGGAGGAGCAGTAATTATATTTTTAATTATATTATCTACAGTTATATCACCGGTAGTTTCTATAGGATAAAGTATAAAGGAACTGGCATTAATAACCCATCTTACAAACACCCCTTCATTAGCGGTAACGTTAAATGGAAGATTCGCAGCATTCCCTACGGTTATTCCATTACCTGATAATGAAGTAATTATAGGGTAAGCACTATTTGCACTTATGCTAGCCGGATTAGAAGCAGCCGTTAACAATACTTTAAGTGCAGTTACGCCGGATAAGTCAATATTTGCTCCATTTGCTATAACTATATTACCGCTATCGGTATTATTCTCTACCCCACTATTTACTGTATCATATAAGACATTAATAGTAAGCTCACCGGTAGGCTTTGCATTACCTGTATAGATAATTTTATTATTACCAAGGTCAAAAGTGATATTACTACCCGATATATTACCCCCGACATTTACGCTAGCGTTATCTCCGGTAAACATCATCGTTGCTTGATCTGCAACTATGTTACTTGCTCCTAAATCCGATTGGATGAAAGCAGTTTTCTGCGGTGCGAAAGTAATAGTATTAGTTCCTGTTACCGCTTTTTGTAGCCATACATCATCATCGAATTTATGACTTCCGCCGTTAATCGGTGCTTGCAGCAGTACGGCATTAGTGTATTCCGCCGAAGAGTTGCTGCTGCCTTTGAAATTATCTGAAACGATTTTTGTTTTATAATTAAATTTTGTTGTTGCTCTTGGAACTTTAACGCCGCCGACGGTTGCTGCAGGTATATCTAAACTTCTACTGTTATAACCGGTAAATACAGCTGATTTACCGACATCAATAGTAATATCTTTAGCATAGGTATCCCCTTTTACCGTGCCTTTATTACTACTGAACTGAACTAGTTTAAGACTTAAATTCTCACCGCCTAAATCATCGGTAAAGCCGTTATCGGCCTCAAATATCGCCGTACCTTCATTATTTGTCTTAGTTGTAACACTAGTGTAAACATCTTGACTCTTAATGATGAATTTACCGTCGCTATTAAACTGCACGGTTTTAAGGTGATTTGAGTCTGAACCGAACGGTGAAGTACCTGTTGTTAAATCACCGGATATGGCTATAGTATGAATTTTATCGCCGGTAGTTGTAGCCCCGCCAACTATAGCATTTTGAGATGCAAAAGTAGCAGTAACGGCTTGAGGAGAGGTGAAGTTAATATTTGAGATATTTATTAAATCGTTAGTAAATGTTACATCATTGCCATTTATTTGTACTGATACTGCTGCTGCTGCGGTTCCAACATTTCTAGGAGCAGTTTCAGGATTTTTGCTATTAAATATTGTATTAGGCACTGCTGCTAAAGCTGCAGCTCTCATTAAAGCAGCAGGAGTAGTTAATATTTCAATACCTATATTTATATCATCGTTAAATTGAATGGTTGCCCCATCTATCATGAAAGCAGTATCCCCTGTAACTTTACCCTCTAAAATTAATACACCGGCTTGTGCGGTTATAGTACCGATAGGGTTATTAGCACTACCGACATCACCGCTAATACTACCACCGCTTGGGAATACTAAATCAACCGCTGTACCTCCTGTCTGGTTGACCACACCTTCTAAGTCAGTAGGGGTAGCTTGGGCAAATAGTATTGTACCGGTTCCTGTTCCTTGGATTTCGCTGATAGACATATTACCGCCGGTATTAAATCTTACTATGCTACCATCCGCACCGCCTTTGAACATTGCAAGATTCGTAACCGTCCCACCTATTATACCGTTGTCCATAAACACTACGGTACCGTTAGGTCCGCCGGTACTGGTTACATTTCCGGTAATTTGTGCGGTCCCTCCAACTTCTACTGCTGCACTGGCAAAGATTGCGGTACCTGCTTGATTTGCAAAGTCCATATTACCGGTAATACTTCCAACTCCAAATTGGGTATTGGCAGCATATGTAATATTTGAAGTTACGTTGGTAAGACCTATTTCAGCTATATTTAACAGGATTTCCGGAGTAAAAGTTTTTGCTACTATAGCAATCGCTCCTTGACCGGAAAAAGTTAACTGCTTTAATGGATGAGCCGCAGTACCAAAAGTAAACCCTCGATCATCTATTATAAGATTAGCACCTTTATTGGCAGAATTTAATTCAACTATACCACCAGTGGCTCCTGGATCAAAATCCCCTAGCAGGCTAACTATAGAATTTATACCGGAGGGTGCCGTAGACTGCAGCTTTAATATTGATGCGGGATTTGCAAAATTAACCTTAGCCGTAAGATCAAATTGGCGACCTGCCGGGAGGAGTGGTGGAACTGCTGGCGCCATCGGTGCATTAACAGCATCAAGAGCATAAGTTGCTCCTCCGTTGGCTCCAGGTAAACCTATATTAATAGCACCCACTATTGCCGAGGTAAGGCTTTGATCGGTAAATACGGAAGCAGGAGCGAGGTTAAGTACAGTTGTTTTACTAACATCGAGTTTAGTAGTACCGGCACCTCCTGAGATTGTAACATTGCCGCTAACATTAAGCACTGCAAGTTTATTAGCACCGCCAAGTGCTTCAACGCCTGTATTACCTGCAAGGGTTAAAGTATTACCGTTACCGTTCAAATTAACTATTCCCGTATTACCGACTCCACCGTTTAAACTATTATTAAAAGTTACCGTTTGCGCCGTGTTAGTAGTTAATCCAAATACTGAATTTGCATCACCGAATGTAATAGTGCTTGCTGCGGCTTGTAGAAGATTAACCGCTCCGGCACTTGCATCGACGGTAAATATTTTACCTGCGCCTATATTAATCGTCTTTACTTTTCCGATATCTGCATTGGTAGCAATGAGCGTAGTGTTAACGGCTAAGATACCGTTATTCCCATTTGCTACTGTACTGTTAAAAGTATAATTAGCAGGATTAACACCGCCGACAAGACCGGAAAATTCTAGGGTACCGCCGCCACCGAAATCAACATTACCTGTAGTAGTAAGCGATCCTTCTAAATTTGCCGTACCGCCATTACCGAAAGTTAGAGAAGCAGCTGATACGTTCTTCTGAAAATTAACTATCTTCCCCGCAGCACCGTTAAGGGTAATCGGTCCTATGTTAGTTACCGCACCCGTAACATTAGCACCTCCAAGAAAATTTAAGTTACCGATAAAATTTCCGGCGCTACTAGTTACTCCGGCAAGTATTCCGCCATCGTTAACATTTACCGTACCGGCATTACCGGCAAAATCCGTTAGACCGCCGACACTGCCGGTTGTTAGAGTACCCGCTCCCGTGAAACTTGCCGTAGTACCGACATTACCGGTAAACTGTCCACCGGCTATTATTGCACTAGTCGAAACATTACCGGTAAAAGTAACGCCGGCGCCCACCGAACCGCTACCGCCCACATTTCCCTTAAACGTACCGCTGCCGGCTGCTACGCTACCGGTTACCCCGCCTATAGTGGCATCTAATGTACCGTTCCCCGCAAGGGTTACGGCTCCGGTCATAAGTGCATTTGCGATAGTATTTGCACCGTTATTAACTGTAAAAGTCTGAGAAAAAGAAGGCTGCACTAAAGTGGTATTACCGGTAAAAGTAACAGTATTTAAAGCAGCCACGCCTGTACCGATAGTTCCCGTAACGCTACTATCTCCGAAAGTCAAACTTCCGTTATTATTACCGGCTGTGGTAGTTATTGCCCCATTTACTGTTACGCCGTTATTAAGTGTAAGGGCTGAAGCTGCGTTTGTTAGAGCCACAACCTTGGAAAAAACATTCGCTCCAAAACTAGCCGCACCTGCTCCTATATTTACTGCAGCTAAAGCGGCTGCATTAGCTCCGATAATACCGTTAACACTACTACCGGGATTCAATATAAGTATACCGCTATTATTATTACCGCTTGTGTTAGTTATTGCCCCGTTTACTATTGCATTATTAAGTGTAAGGGCTGAAAGTCCGTCTGTTAGTTGTACTGCATTAGCCCATACATTCGCTCCGAAAGCAGCCGCTCCTAATATATCTACTTGGGCAAGTGCAGCACCCACACCGCCTATAGTACCTGAGACACTACTCCCCGGATTAAAAGTCAATATTCCGTTATTTGCATTAGCAGTAGTTACCACTCCCGTCAATGCTACGTTATTTCCAAGAGTAAGAGCGGAGGCATTATCTGTTAGTGCTACTGTATTCGCGAATACATTTGCTCCGAAAGTAACCGGAGCCGCACCGATATTTACTAGGTTTATAGCGGCTACATTAGTTCCGATAGTCCCCGTAACATTTCCGCCGTCAATAGTTAATATTTCACCACCGCCGGCATTACTGGTTACCGCTCCGTTAATACCATTTTGTACGGTTAACGTACCTGCTCCCGCGTAATTCACGGCTCCGGTCATCAGACCGCCCGCCGTGGCGGTAGCTCCGCCGCTAATAGTGAAAAGATTGGCATCGGAGGCCGCAGTTAAATTAATACCTACTCCGTTAAAATTTACAACCGTGAGCGGGTTCGTTCCCCCTATTACTCCGGTGACCGTAGTATTCGCTGCTAGGTTTAACTTACCGCCAACACCTACAGTACTATCTACCGTACCGGTAATTGTTGAATTAGCCGTAAGATTAAGAGCAGCGGCAGCTTGACCTTTAAAATCTATGTTACCGGTAACGTTATTTACCGTAAGGTTGGTAGCAGCCGTAAAATTGATACCGGCGTTAACATTTCCTAAAGTTAAAGCGCCTGTTATACCTGTAGAAATAGCATTTGCGGTGTTAATTGTTGGTACGACCGTGATATTACCCGCTCCTGCAAAGGTTATTTGTTGTAGCGGAGCCCCAACTGTACCTATATTTCCAGCACCTGCAATTTTTAGTAACTCCCCTGCATTTTGAGCAGTTATTTGTAATTTACCACTACCTCCTACTCCACCAACTAAATCTCCATTTGTTAAAGTTATCTGAGTATTTACTCCCACACCAGCAGTAGATTGCAGTTGTAAAACAGAGGCAGCATTAGCAAAATTTACACCACCAGCATTTAAGTTAAAATTACCATTTATAGAATCTAAAACGTAAGTTGCAGCACCACCAACTTCACCAATATTTATTGCTGCTACATTTGTGGTGCTAAGGCTGTTATCCTGAAATATAGAACCGCCTTTCATGTTTAACGCAGCTGTTCCTGCGAGATTTAAGCCTGGCTGCGCTATAACACCACCTATAATATTTATCGCATCTAAGATATTACCTGCGCCAATGGTTTTATTTCCTGCTACTACTAAACCACCGCCGGTTCCATTAAATGTAACGCTTCCTCCTTGAACACCCTTCGTGTTAGTTACATTATTACCAAAAGTGAATGTCTGAGCTGCACCGGGCGCTATAATCAATTGCGAGACAGCAGTATTTATATTAATGGGACTATTAAAGGCGACATCTCCCTGAACAGTAACAGTAAGCGATCCATCATTACCAAGATTATTACCGATATTAATTGTCTTTAATGTTCCGATATTCGCATTTGTTGCGGTAAGTGTAGTATTAACATTTAATATACCGTTACCGCCGTTTTCTATAGGACTATTAAAAGTATAAGGTCCGGGTAATGCTCCGTTAAACGTCAATGTTCCACCGGATGCATTATTGCCGAAAGTAACTCCCTTCCCTAATGCCGGTGTTGTAAGCGATCCGCCAATTTGAACTTCTTCGGCAGCACCGGCATTTGTAAAATTAAGAGCTCCGACGGTAACATTCTTTTGTAAAACTACGGTGCTACCATTAGCACCTTGAGCGTTTATCGTAGCAATAGCATTAGTCGCTCCTATATTCCCCGTAACTACCGAACTACCGGCAAAATTTAACGTGCCGTTTCCTCCTGCTTTGGAGTTATCGATATTACCGGTTACATCAACGTCATTATCTAGTATAGCGGTCGCATCTGTACCGTTAAAATCCATATTGGAAGTTATGTCGTCCTGAAATTGCGATATAGAATTTGTCGTAAATTGCACCAAACCACCTGCACCGGTATTAATTGGCGTTGTCCAAATAAGTTGAGTATCACCGATAGCGACCTTAGTACCATCCGGATTCTGAGCAATTTCAATTTTTTTAGCAAAAATATTGCCGGTAATGGTTGTTATATTAAGTCCGTCCGTAATAAAGGCTTGGAGTCTCTTAGCATTAGTACCGACATTTGCTGAAATCTCGGTAGCAGATGTCGAGACGTGAAATGATACTATACCTTGATCATCTGCTCCGCTAACTATATCCTCAGTTGCTACAAATTTGTTACTATTAATATTTTCATTACTAAAGTTAACTGCGGAATTTGCTCCTTTAAAAATTAGTTGATTAAGTGTAGGTTGTACGTCAATATCATTGGCATCATTAGTAATATATTCATACTTTACACCATTAGCAATATTAATAGTCTTAAGCGTTGCCCAAGTTATATCCCTTACGGTCAGCCCTGAATTAACATTTAAGGTAGCCGCTGCAGCATTTTTTAACGTAGTTGAATAGGTGTTTGCATTTAATTTAATTGAGTTGGCAATTGTAGGATCACTAACGTTTAGCGCCCCTGCACCACCGGCAAAATCAATATTATTTATATAATAAGTATCGGCAGGAACGGCATTACTGTCGGCGAATGGGCTAGCAGCACCGCCCGGTGCATCCAAAGCACCGGCGGCGACAGGCTGAGTTATACCGGCACCGGTTAAAGTTTCATTAACACCGTCAGCAATGACAAAATTTACCTTTTGTATACCGGCACCATTACCATTTACATTATTAATAGAGCCGAAGGTACTATCTACATTACAGTTAATGATTACACCGTCACTGCCATCCGGTAAATATATTGAAGCGATCTGCCAAGGGGTAGGACCGTCAAGAGTAATAGTGTGTGCTGTATTTACTACAGTAATAGCAGAACCGTTAACAAATGGTCCCGGTACATCGAATCCTAGACCGGCAGATAAATTAGTAGCTCCGTTAGTAGTTCTATTCACTAAACCGAATGCGCTACCTCCTGAAAGCATCAAGGCAGCGGTGGAAAGAGCCGAGGCAGCAAACATACTTTTTTTGAATATTTTTTTCTTTAGACTTTCTTTTTGACTTGACATAACAATCTCCTATTTTTCCATTAATTTATTTTCAATTTTCTTAACTTATGTTTCGAGAGCGATATTTTTTAGCAAGCATTTATAAGAGGAACGCCTTGATGTTATTTCTAAAATATTTTTTAAGTAAAAATTCAAGACGATTTAAACAGTGATATACGCGGATTTAATACTTAAATTATTAGAAAAACTAGTTCTAAGTTATTTACCGCAACGTATTTAGTTCCCAAAAAGCAATTTTTTAAAGATTTTACTCTTTTAAATATTATATTTTACTTTCGGTTTAATTTGATTAAATAATAAAACACGACGCTAGGAAATAATTAACGATTATAAAATAAGAAAAAGTTTTTAACTGCCGATATTGTTGATATAAATAACACAAGCTTATTAGTTGAAAAACTAATAATTTATTGCTATAATGCAACAGTAAGCCTTAGTTAATCTTTATTATATTCAGTATTTAACAACTTTAGCCATACAATTAAAAGTTACATTTTTATATTAAAAAAATTAAATTATAGTGCTTTTTAAGCAATTATTTTATAAATACAGGGGTATTTTTAAGACAATGCCTTTGCGTGGGTAGCTGCAACGTCTTGTGAGGAGGCAATGCCCGCGTGAGCAGATTAAAGCACGCTCTATGTCATTCCCGTATCCTTGTATGTCATTCCCGCCGCCCCCTATGTCATTCCCGCGCAGGCGGGAATCCAGAAAAATTTATAGTCATCCTGAATTTATTTCAGGATCTACTAAAAGAGATGCCGCAAACTTGTTCAGCATGACAAAGAAAAGCCAGGATTCCCGCCTGCGCGGGAATGACATAAGGGGCAGCGGGAATGACACCGAGAGCGTTTTTAACCATCCACGCAACAACGCCTTTGGTCGCTCGCAATGACGGTTTGGGTATCCACGCAACAATGCCACGGTATGACACCGAAGCGTTTTGCAAAATTTTTTAAATAAAAAATTGATTTGCGCGATATTATGAGGTATATATTATTTTTATAAGAGTATTTTATATAAAATTGCTCGTAAATCTTAACTTTACAATTTTCGGGGCATAGCGCAGCCTGGTAGCGCATCTGGTTTGGGACCAGAGGGTCGGGAGTTCAAATCTCTCTGCCCCGACCATATATATAATAGATTTTTTCTTTCTATTATGTCATTCCGTGATTTATTCACGGAATCCAGTCTTTTTATTAAGGTTTTTTCTGGATACCGTGGTCAAGCCCTCTAGTGTACGAACGTTTAAATAAAGAGGTAAAAATTCTGTCATTCCGTGGCTACGACCACGGAATCCAGCTTATAATATCATAAAAAGACTCTAAAATAAGTCTAATATGGCTTTATTTTCCTGGATGCCGTGATCAAGTCACGGCATGACACAGCCTTTTTTCAACGTTCGTACAGTAGTGGGTCAAGCCACGGTATGACACCGAGGACG
>NZ_CAXIQG010000003.1:0-88202 GCF_964030945.1 Rickettsia endosymbiont of Orchestes rusci
CTAGAAAAAAATGAAGCGTATGAACAAATGGTATATTGTAGTCCTAGGCGGTAACGTGACATTTTTCCGGGAACTGTACGGGCGAGCTTTAGCGAGGCCGGACACTTCTTGAAACCTGGAAAAATCACTTTATCGCCGTGGTCTACACATTATTTTTCTGCTGACAACATATTCTACCTAACTGTGAATAATAGTATTTCCTACTACTTACTTCAAAAACCACGAAATAGCTGATCATTGAAAACATTCTATCTCACATCATTTTTATGTTCCCGGAAAATATTCAATCTCATTGGAGTATTCATAATTAATCTTCATCAAAGCTTTAAACCGTAATTTGACAATTTACCTGGTAGCCAAGGCGACAATCAAAGCCATCCATCCAATATTTTCAACTTGGCAACACTGCTTCAGTCAGCTTTTGGAGCCAAGCCAAAATCAAGATGGCTGAAGTCAAAACAAACGATGACATTGAAGTGTGAACTTGAGTTCGTATTCTGAATGTATAGGATTCAATCAACTCAGAATATATTAGAAATATCTGAATAAAATGGTAATTCATTGAATATTAATTTGTAGGTATAGCTTTTATGCTACAATCACATGAATTCAGGAAATAATCTTGTAGCGCCCTGAATTAGAAAAAGTTGAAAAAAATTTACCGCCTAGCCATTTTTCACTACTTTGTCGGCCTAGCCTTAGAAAGTCCCACTTTCTTGTCTCTTTGGCGTCAGTAAAATTCAGTTTAAATGTCGTGTCGACAGAAAAGATTTTTGTTTGCTTCAAAACTTTTATATTATCGTCGTTGTTTCCATGAAAACTGCTATGTGCTATAAACAAGATTTCATAGGAGACGGAAAAAACGAAATGAAATACAATACACAACAACACATAGCAGGTGGACAAAAGCCCAAATCGGACGTTTATAAAAACCGGGAAGTGATAAGGAGGTTTCATGAGCATACGCGCGCTGAGAAAACGAATCAGTAGGTACCAATATCAAATTTTCAGCCGAATTCACAAATAAGAGGTTTCACTGCGCTAACGACGATATCTAAAATACAATTTCATGAGATACTTCAAGAATTCTAGATCCATGTTTTCATAATATATTTTGATAAAACAAGTCGCACGAAAACGTCCAAGTGTCGCATGAAATTATCAAATCTACTCATTGTGTCGAATCGCGTTGCATCGTAAGTACGCAGCTCGTCGCATGCAATCGCTTACGTAGGACATTCCATATGATCTGCAGCCGTTTAATATTGACGCATCGCATCACATTGCTTCACATGGCAAGAAACGTCGCAACCGATCGCTCACGTAGGTCATTGCGTTGTTGTCGCAATTATTGTTGTGTTCAATCGTCAAATTAATTTTGATTGCTACTTAAAATTAATGCATAAGGCCATGGCAAAAAAAAACGTTGGATAGGCAGAGGAAGTTCATTTCCGTGGCCAGCCAGATTCCCTGACTTAACTTGCATAGATTTCTACCTTTCTACCTTTGAGGACGAATATGAGATCTTGTCTACATAACAAAGTCGACCACAGAAGAGGAAATGTTGGAGCGGATAAGAAATGATGTCGGTAGTATTTCAGCTGCAGAAATCGAGACATCTGTCCAGTCGACTGAGGACGCACCCAAGAATGCATCGACAACGACGGTCAGCAGTTCGAGCATTTCGGGAATCATTATCATGACTTATATGTTGGTATGTTTAAGAGCGGGGAGTATCGATGCACGGCATGGAGAATCTACTACACCACTATGTTTTCACCATACGAAAGATGCTGCAAAATTTACCCGATTTGAAATCAGGAAATATAATAATATACGTCTTGGATAATGCAGAGGATGGAGAAAAGTTCACAATAGGTACAATAAAGCGTCAACAAAACCTAGCAGCTTCTCAAATGTTAAAGACAGAAGACAACGCATGACAAATACCCGTGAATTTATTGATCGCACTAAGCCACAGTCAAAGAACTATATCCTTGATCAGTGATGTTTTTCCGACTGACAGGATTTTACTATTTGATTTCTTCCAACCTCCAGTTTTTCGTCACCGTACAAATAAAGTAATAAACCATAGAACATCTTTTCCATTCCAAGTAGTTAGAAGTCTGAAATCATTCAAGAAAATGACAAACCAAACCGAAAAAAAAAACATTTCAACACTTATAACTATCTATCTATCTTTTGACCTTGCTACAAGAAATAGCGAAACGTCGATAACGACGAATAACACTTACTTCGTTTTTCCTGTGACTGTGTTGGCAATCGTCCTTAAAATATTCGGAGGCTTTATGAGTTCTTTTAAAATATTACTCTCCGTAGCTAATGGAAATCCATTGTCAAGCATCTCATCTAAAAGCTTTCCCTATTTATTAGTACATGGGTATCAACATAATATAAAGCCTCATACCTCATAAACTATCACATAATTCTCCTTTATTATTGATTCGGTAGAGTCAGAGAAATAGTCCTGAAACAAATTAATATTAATGGATTTATAGGGTCTGGTGAAGTTGACGACCAAAGGAATTTCGCAATTTTTTTTTCCTACAGCCGTGCGGAAAATTCAATTTTCCGCACCGATATCCGTGTGGAAAATCAGATTTCCCGCACCAGTGCGGAAAAATTTGTCCGCAGGACATTTCCGTGCGGAAAAATGTTTCCGCACGGATATGTCAAAATCAACAATATCATAAGCAAACAGCAACCAGGTTTCCAGGTAACTATGGTCGCTTAGTTACACGTTTCGACATTCATTATTATTTTTTCTACGAGCGTGCGCGAAGTAACCACTTCGCACACTCATTTGCGTGTGCAAAGTAGCCTTTTCCCGCACTCAAATGTCAGCTAGTTGCATTAGTTGCATCAGAAACTTTTAAATTACGAATTATATCCTTATTTCCGCACGTCTGTAGAAAAACTATTGTACCTAACATTTGCGGAAAATGTTTTTCCGCACCTGTTTGGTAAATAGCTATTTTTTAGTATAAAGCTCTATTGGTATAGAACAGTTAAAAAGACAAGAAATTGCGGATGACGCACTTTTGTAAAAAAAAATAACGATTAAAAATTTAATGAAGTCAAGCGTTCACGGAATGTTCTATAACCTGGTCCTTTACTTGCAGTGTTGCCAAGCTTCATTTTTACTGACATTATTATATGTTCACACATTTTTGAAAATTGCAAATAGTAATAGAAAAAGCACACAAAAAACGTTCGACATGATCCAATTAAGTGGAAAGCGTACGGATATTAGAAAACCGCGCGGTAAGAGAAACACATACTAAACCAAACTAACCAAGAGTGAAATGTACCTATCATAAAGAGAGATGATCAAATTTTTTTGCAAATCACAAACTAACCCAAACTAACCAAAACTAACCCAAGAGTGAAATATACTGCTGGTTCGAAAAAAAAACTGGTGTTACTCAAAGAAATTTTTAAAAAGTTGAGCAGTGTAATATTTGTTTTGACAAAACAAAAAGTATGACGTCAGATTTTTACCAGGTTGATACTATTGAATATCTTTTTTCAAATGGATCCTCACATGAGAACAGGAACTAGAGCGAAAATATTGAATTGATCGATTATGTGTATAAATTTTTATAAATCTACCTGATTTAAATCAATAGTCGATTTCGGCTCGTTTGGTACAGGGTTACTTGGTACATGCTTGGGTCTGTCAAACACCTACCAACCAATTTCGGATCCTGAAATGATGACGTCACATCAAGTTTGGTATGTGTTTTGGTCTGTCAAAATGCCTACCGCGGTTTGCAGCGCGGTTCTTTGGTTTGGTATAGTGGTATCTTTGTCTATTCTTCTTTTGTCTCGCTCGAGAGTTGTAAATAAGTTCATCGTGAATGATCAAGTGGATGACGTAAATAAACAAATCGACCAGTTTTACACAAATTTTAGTCTGTGCTTCAGTGGTTGTGATAGTTTATGTTCTATCTGATCTTTAAGTTGGTTTGCTGTTAATTGGAGTTTAGTTTTTTGTCAGTGTTGTTCTACGACTATATTTACGTCAATCATTTTTATCTCCAATCGTTAGTTAGGAAATAGCCATAGAAAAAAGACTATGGAAGTAGCCGAGAAAACGGAAGAAGAAAATGTGTGAATCGGGGACGTTTATAATATAATTCCAACACAGCCAAAACCATAGCAGCTTTTCTTTTGGGTATTTTGAGTAATGAGGCCAGTGCGGCCACAATCTTTTTATTCTTTTTACCAAATCACTGGACAAGCTTCAAGTTTTAACTTTAAGACAGATGAACTAAGTACCTATAGTAATACACTAACCTGTAACAAATATATTTTTTTATCTATGCCTGTAACTAAACATGAACATAAACAAAAAAGTTGGGTTATATAAACACTCTGCTTTTGACAGTTTTGACCAAACACCTACCAAACGATTTCGGTAAAATGTTGGTCATGACGTCATCACCATGACGTTGCAGTTACCGTTTGGTTAACCAAAATGTAAACCAACCAAACGAGCTGAAATCGACTAATTATTTACATACATACATCATAACAACCCTTAGTTTTCACTTCAATGATAAGTCACTGTCGTTTAGTCTTGTCAAAACAAATAAAACACTGCTCAATTTTTAAACATTTAAATGAGTAATAGACCTTTTCCATGTGACGTTGAAAACATCTGATTCCTGAAAAAGTATGTTACACGTTTACAGTAATTTTTTTTTTGAAGTACAGTGACAGTTCAAAATTTCAGGTTGAAGTCGCCAAGGTTGTCAAAGTCACGCTTACGCCAAATTCAATGTGGATGGTAGCATATGGCTCCTGTTTGCCAGCGGAAATTTGACAGTTCCACTTCGAAATTAACATGAACGTAACTGAGGCATAACTTTAACCTTAATTTTTCAAATATGTCACAATGATTTTAATGTGTCACTTTCAGGAATCAGCTGAGATTCGTGACGTACTTGGAAACGATCTATACCAGTTTTTTTCGAATCATCTGTACCATACAGTGCTGATGTCACTTAACATCAAATTTTTGCGTATCACAAGAACAAACCAACATGTCATGTCAGTATATAATAATAATAATAATCCCTAGACTGGTTTTCGGTACTTTTTCAAGATTGTTATGCTTTTTCAATGAAATGAGAAACTTCAGGGCTGTGCAACTGCAATGAGGGCAAACAGAGTGTGAGATTTTTAAGAATACCTACCTGTTGTTTTAAAAAATGCTGGTGATTATGGCCCAGCCAATGGCTTATTCAAGCAGAGGCAAGAGATGTGAATTAAAGCGTTAAAAAGAGGCCCATCAAGTGAATCCCTGATAAAATAGGGACGTATAAGCTCTAGGCATTTTGAAACAGGTAAAATTATGTTAAAAATAGTAGGGAAACATTTGACATAATACCCTTACCTAATAGTTGTATAATTTTACATGGATTGCCAATTCTAAAGATTATTTTGTAAAAAAAAACCATAAAGGTTACTTCTGGCAGGGACGATAAAACGTGCATCTTGAAGTCTTTCAATACATTATGGATCCATCCCACCAATGACTTTTAGTTTATTATTATACCTGTCTTTGACAGTCTGTTCCAACTGTTCATAATAATCACTTCTCCCCATTATAAAATCCTTTTATTTTACAAGAAAAACTGTCTGTTTGTTGCACTTGCACTACCCGAAAAACTACATCAAACTAGAGTTAATAGGACACCAATCAACTCTGCACAGTTCAATAATATAGAAAACTTCCTGTTCTCACTTCAAATCAAAAAAATTACAAAAATCCAACAAAAACTCTGAAAATCGATAAATCGTGACCATGAACTCATATGAATAAAACCTGTGCTTGTCCTCCAGGTAAAATGGCCGACACGTCAAAATCAGCTGTTCGAAAATGACCAATAGGCCATTTCAGAACATAACCTTAAAAACAGCAGATTGAACCGTAAACAAAAACAATAACCTCTAATTGTCATTTTTTTCCTTCACTTTCCGAGACATTTATCGAAATGCAAGTGTGCAATATGATTTTGTTGAGATTCTGATCCTGAAAAGCTGTGAAGTGATCGATTATCTCACGAAGTTAGAAGCAGGAAGCCCAGAAATTTTGATTTGATATAAGCACAAAATTTCGATTGTAAACAACATAGACCCTTTTATTTAAAGTGATTCAGACTCTGATGCAAGCCCTCAGGGCCTATCAAAAATAACTAACATAGACATAATTAGTTATTTGGTGTCTACCACAAGTTATTATCCTGGATAGGCAGTTGAAATCTTATAAAAGTTTGAATGATGCTTTCAAAAATTTGAAGGCCGGGTTTTGTACTCACTGTGGAAGTGCAATGCAGACAATATTATTATCAGAGCTAAAGAAAGTTATATATTCATTATTAGCTCTTTTTTCTTGATGTCTCGATAACAATTTAATTCATTTTTTTGTAATGTATGTATTGTTTCCGGTACAAGCTGTCAATTTTGACGTTTTGTTGACAGGTTTCTGAAATTGCCTATAGCTACTGTCATAGCATTGTCAAATTGTCATTATCAATCCAAGGCAAATGAAAGCAATGCGTTCGAGTTTAGACCGATTTATTTTTATTTTATTTTACAAAAATTACTGGTTGTGGTTACTCAAAGTACAGCTGGTTCGTAAAAAAACTGGTATTGCTCATGGAAATGTTCAAAAATTTGAGCAGTGTAATATTTGTTTTGACAAAACAAAAAAGTATGACGTCATATTTTTACCAGGTTGATACTTTTGAATATTTTTTTAATGGGTCTGTATGTGTGTGTTTCGAGTGTAATCATGTATAGTTAAATGCAAACTTTACTTTGAAAAACCAATACATTAATAAAGGAGAATTACACCTCTAAAATTTAAAAAATTTGTCTAGACAAAGGGTACCACCTCACAACCTCACTCTTAAATTTACAGATTCATAACTACCTTGATATCCTCTTTTCTTTAACTCCTCATATAGCTTCTTACTTGTCATCCTCCTTCTGACTGGTTCTTTCCTATTCTCTTCTAATAACTGATTTAGCAGCGTAAGGTATTCTCCAAGCATCGGCTTGCTCTTCTTATACTTCGCTAATTCAAATTTTGTAGAGTTACTACGAATAACTTTTTTAACTGTATTTTTTGATATATTAAGTTCTCTTGCAATTGCCTTAATCGCTTTGCCATCAACATGATACATCCTACGTATTTTTCCTATTGATTCCACTATGAACACCCTCTTTATTCTCCTGCAATTAATACTTTTTATATTAATTGGTTATGGAGATTTTGTTACTCTTTAGAGGGGGCATTTTTCATTACAATTTTTCCTCTATAGGGGTCAATATGAGGTGGTACCCTTTGTCTAGACAAATTTTTTAAATTTTAGAGGTGTAATTCTCCTTTATTAATGTATTGGTTTTTCAAAGTAAAGTTTGCATTTTCTATGTCATATAGCCTCTTGGTAATTTTCTAGTTTTTCTGCAAAATGTATCATTTTAGGTGTCTTATATTCAAGCGATTGATGAGGTCTTTGCTTATTATAAAATTCTATATAATCTCTGATAGCTATCTTTGCTTCACGTACCGTTTCAAGATCAAAACGATAAATCTTCTCTTGTTTCAAAGATCTCCAAAAACGTTCAATAAATACATTATCTAAGGCTCTGCCTTTGCCGTCCATACTAATAGCTATGCCTTGTTGCTCAAGTATTTGAGTAAAATCTTTTGATGTAAACTGTACTCCCTGATCCGTATTAAAAATGTCAGGCTTGCCATGTATAGATATTGCTTCATTTAGAGCTTCAATACAAAAATCATTTTCTAAACTAATCGACACCCGCCAACTCAAAATATAACGACTATACCAATCCATTATAGCAACCAAATATACAAAACCTTGCTTTAATCTTATGTAAGTAATATCTGCACAGTAAACTTGATTGGAGCAAACCACCTCTATATTATTTAATAGATATGGGTATACTTTATGAGCCTGATTCCTACGGCTTAAATTAATTTTTGGGTATACTGCTTCAATACCAAGTATTTTATAATATTTTCTTATCATCTTACGACTAACATTTAACCCTTCCGATTTTAGGACATGAGACATTCTTCTAGTACCATAATAGGGATGCTCTGTAAAAATCTCATCAATTCTGTTCAGTACTCTATACTCCTTATCATCTAAGGTATTCCTAGCTCGGTAATAGTAACTTGAGCGGTTTAAATCTAAAAGTTCGCATTGTCTTGCTATGGTTAATTTTGAAGCATAACTTATCATTTTTTTCCTAACCTCTAAATCCAAAGATACTAGATTTTTTTTTGAGCCAGTCTCTTTCAACTGTTAACTGGCCTATTTGCTCAAATAATGATTTAATTAAATCTTCTTGGCCGGTATCTTGTTGTTTAGATTTCGATTTAAATCCAGAAACCATAAAATCTAAAGCTTCTTTCTTCCATTTATAAATCTGATTAGCGTGAACACCATATTTGCTGGTAATTTGAGCTATAGTCATTTCTCCAGATATTGCTTCAATTGCTATTTTTGCTTTTTCTTCTGCGCTATATTTTTTAACTTGTTTTTTCATTTTTTGCTCCTTTTCCTAGGAGATATTATACCTACTTTTCTCTATTTTCTTGTCTAGTTTTTGGGTACCATTATACTTGCTCGCAAGTCTTGGAAGGAGAAAAGCGGTTATCATGCTCGCTCGTTGGTGGAGACTACGATGTGGCAAATCAAGAGTCATTGCCGCGATCGTTTAACCAATAAACGTGAAGATAGTAGGGCAACTCAGGCTAAAATTAAGTGCAAAGTTATCAATTTTATTAACGCCGCTTAACTTTTAGCGCCTCTTCCTTAACGAAGAGACTACTCTACTTGCGAGCCATGCAACAAAGCCCCTCCTGCGTGGGAATGACATCGAAAATTCGAGCCATGTAACAACGCCAATGCTTTACGAGGAGCTGCAAGTTATATTTGCATTATTTACTAAGGCTAATTTTAATACTTGATCAATATTGGCAACCGGCAAAATCTTAAGACTATTTTTTATATTCGGCGGAATATCTTTTAAATCTTTGATATTTTCTTCCGGAATTAATACGGTGGTAATGCCCCCGCGGCTAGCGGCAAGTAGCTTTTCTTTAAGCCCGCCGATCGGTAGAACATTCCCCCTTAAGGTAATTTCTCCGGTCATGGCAACGGTGCGATGAACGGGTATTTTAGTCATTAAAGAAACAATAGTAGTAAATAATGCGCAGCCGGCTGAAGGACCGTCTTTAGGTATAGCACCTGCCGGAACGTGGATATGAATATCAAGATCTTTATAATCTTCATATTTTAAGCCAAAATTGCTAGCTCTACTACGGAAGCAACTATAAGCGGCTGAAGCTGATTCTTTCATTACGTCCCCAAGCTTACCGGTAGTTTTGACTTCACCTTTTCCCGGAAATGCTAACGCCTCGATCGTTAAAAGTTCTCCTCCTACCTCGGTATAAGCAAGACCGGTAGTGCTACCAATTTGATTTTCCTTTTCGGCAAGCCCGAAATTATATTTTCTGACTCCTAAATATCCCTCAAGATTTTCTTTATTTATAACTATATGCTTGATAGCTTTATCAGATAAAATCTGTTTAAGAGCTTTTCTTGTTAATGCTCCTATTTCTCTCTCTAAAGATCTTACGCCTGATTCTTTAGTATAATATCTAACTAAATCTAAAATAACTTCATCGGTAATTTTAATTTCATCTTTCTTAATCTTATGCATTTTAAATTGCTTAGGTATCAAATAATTTTTAGCAATTTGTATTTTTTCTTCTTCCACATAACCGGAAATATCGATAATTTCCATCCTATCTCTTAAAGCTCTAGGTAAATTATAAGAATTAGCCGTGGCAATAAACATGACATTTGAAAGATCGTATTCTACTTCTAAATAATGATCGACAAAGTGGCTGTTTTGTTCGGGGTCTAATAGCTCAAGCAAAGCAGATGCCGGATCACCTCTAAAATCAGACCCCATTTTATCAATTTCGTCTAATAACATTACCGGATTACCGGTTTTAACTTTCTTGATTAAATTAATCGGTTTACCCGGCATTGATCCGAGATATGTTTTTCGGTGTCCCCTAATTTCAGCTTCGTCTCTAACGCCGCCCAAAGCAAGCTTAGTGTATTTTCTACCCATCCCTTCAGCAATAGATTTTACTAATGAAGTTTTGCCGACTCCCGGCGGACCGATTAAGCATAATATCGGTCCTTTAATTTTTTGAGAGCGTTCAAGTACGGCTAGATACTCGATAATCCTCTCCTTAACTTTTTCAAGTCCGAAATGATCACGTTCTAAAATTTTTGCCGCCTGATTAATGTTGATTTTATTTTGATCATACTTACCCCAAGGCAAGCTAAGCAAAATATCTAAGTAATTACGCACTACCGAGGATTCAGCCGACATTTGATTCATCATCTTCAATTTTTTTAATTCGGCTTCTGCTTTTTCCTTTGCTTCTTTGGAAAGTTTTAAACTCTTAATTTTCTTTTCAATTTGTGCAAGCTCCGACTTATCTTCATCTAATTCTTTCTGGATAGCTTTCATTTGCTCATGCAAATAATAATCGCGCTGAGTTTTCTCAATTTGTTTTTTTACTCGTTGCTGCAATGCCTGCTCAGTTTCTGAATGTACTAAATTAGAATTAAGTATTCCAATAATGGTGGTAATACGCTTAAATGGACTTGTTTCTTCTAATAAACTCTGCTTGGCATCAAGTGAAGTAATTAAATGTGAAGCTAAAATATTAATTATATTAATAAAGTTAGTGTTATTATTTATTTCTTTAGTTATGGCATCAATAATTTCGGCATTAATTTTTTTATTAGTAACGGCATATTGAGTAAATAATTGAACGGCATTATTTACCAATTCTCGCATATTAGCGGCATCAAAGATTTCTTCATCGGGTATAATTTCGTAATCGGCTTCAAACCCATTTTCATCTGAAATATTGGATAATTTTACTCTAGTGATTGATTCAATAAGAATTTTTGCCGTGCTATTCGGTAATTTTACTACTTGAATAATTTTGGCAAGAACGCCGATAGTATGAAGTTCTCGTTTATTCGGCAAGTCTTGACTCGTTTTTTTCTGTAGAGATAATAACATATGCTTACTATTATCTTCTGCGGAAATTGTGGTATTAGATAACGCTTGAAGGGATTTTTGTCTTCCTACGAAAACAGGGGCAATAATCCCCGGAAATATTACTATATCCCGTAATGCCATTAACGGCAGGGTTTTTTTTCTCATTATTTAAAACCTTAAAGAAATTTTATATGGTTTAAGCCAATTATTAGGTATATAGTTATTAAAATACTGCTCGTAAATGAAGAGTTGGTTTTTTCGATATCATTTCTAGCTGCGGCGGGCGTTGTTGCATGGCTCTAAAAAAGTGCCGTATGTCATTCTAGCTAAAAGCGGAAATCTAGAAAAATTATAGTCATCCTGAATTTATTTCAGGATCTATTAATAAGATGCTGAAACAAGTTCAGTATGACATCAAAAATTTGAGCCATGCAACAAAGCCGGTGCGGCGTATGGGTGTCAACTTAAGGAGCAAAAACGTAAGCCGTCATTGCGCGGAGTCTCGCGGCACCTTGCAATGACGGACTTTATAGACCTTTATCGCTTAAATTGATACCTATGCACCGTTGAAGGAATGACATAAACTACACTCATTCAGGCTATACTTAACCCCAACTACGGATAATTCTTATCCATAGTTCGCGTTACTTACGTATATATAATATAACATTAACCTTATTTCAAGCTACCGATCTAATATATATGAATTTATTACTTCAACCTCCTGAAACAATAGCAATAGCGCATGATAGAGTAAAACAATATCTGCATTTAACGCCTATAATTCAATCAGAAACTTTAAATGAAATGCTAGGGCATGATATTTTCTTTAAAGTTGAATCACTTCAAAAAACCGGAGCTTTTAAAGTTAGAGGGGTTTTAAATCATTTATTAGAGCTAAAAGAACAGGGGAAATTACCCGATAAAATTGTAGCGTATAGTACGGGTAATCACGGCATCGGTCTTGCTTGGGTAGCGCAATTGCTTAACGTGCGTGCTAGAATTTATTTGCCGCAAAATACTTCAAAAGTCAAACAGCAAGCGGCAAAGCATTACGGCGGGGAAGTGATATTTACGGAAACAAGGCAAGAGGCGGAAGATAAGGCAAAAGAAGACGCAGAAAATGGTTTTTACTATTTGCATCCTTCAGATAGTGATTCGACCATTGCCGGAGCCGGTACTATGTGTTACGAAGCATTACGGCAATTAGGGTTTAGTCCCGATGCTATTTTTGCCTCTTGCGGAGGAGGGGGGTTAATTGCCGGTTCATATCTGGCAAAAGAACTAGCTTCTCCTTCAAGCTTGCTTATGGGCTGTGAACCTATGGAAGCAAATGATGCTTTTTTATCTCTTAAAAACAACTCAATATATAAATTTGCCGAATCCCCGAAGACTATTGCGGATGGTCTTAGGACTTTAAGTATTTCGCCGCGTACTTTTCATTATTTAAAAAAACTCGATAAATTATTTTTAGCCGATGAATATGGGATATATTACTGGACTGCTTGGCTTACTCATTTACTAAAAGTTATATGCGAACCGTCAAGTGCTATAAATATGGTAGGGGTAGTTGATTGGTTAAAAACTCAATCGAGGAGCAAAAAGATATTAGTGCTGATATCGGGCGGCAATATTGATCCTGTTCTTTATAATGAGCTTTCAAAAGAAAAATATCTCGCAATTTTGCCGAAGCTTTAAGCTGTTGATGTCATTCCTGCAAGGCAATGCCCGTGTGGATTAGAAGTTAACACAAAAAAGCCGTGATTGCGAGGAGGCATTTATGCCGACGCGGCAATCTAGGAAAAGGTCATCCTGAATTTATTTCAGGATATCTTTACGTAGATGCTGAAACCAGGTTCAGTATGGCAGGACTGAATTGTAACAAAGCTTACAGCGGCTCGCAAGGCATTGTTGTGTGGCTCGATAAAAGCGGCAGTATGTCATTCTAGCTAAAGGCGGGAATCTAGAAAAACACTTAAAATAAACAAAATTATATAAAAATTTACTATATAATTCGCTTAAATATTTTCTGGATTCCCGTTTTCACGGGAATGACATCGAAAATTTGAGCCACGCAACAATGCCTCCTCGCAATGACGATCCTGGTAAGCCATGCAACAACGTCGGATTATAGGGAAAAATGATAGCGCTAAGCCGCCTTAAGCTATCATTTTTCCCTATTTCTAATTAAAAAGCTCCAAGAAGCTTATAAAAAAGATTGTTATGGGCAACGGATAAAACTACTTCTAAGCCAATCAAAATTATAATGATCCATTCGAGTTTAGTAGAATGTTTATAGTTAAGGTCATTGGAAAGAATATCTAATAATTCATGAATCATATTTAAACGGTGATTCATAATATTTTGCCGTACTTGAATATCTTGAAATTCGGCAGTCATTAGGTATAAGGGTTCATAACTAGGACGACGCCAAAAAAATTCGGGAGTATCGAGTATATCACTATGTAAGCTAATGGAGTATCGCTCGTTAAATAAGATACCTATTTGCTGTAATATTTCTTTTTTTGAAAGTGATACGCTGCCCGTTCGTGCTAATTCTTGCTGAATCGGTGTTGTTTGAACAATTAAGTTACTTACCGATTTTTCTAAAACACTTAATTTTACCGATTGAGCAAGCGCATGGGAAATAGAGAGCTTTACAAAAGTTGATTTATCGGCGAGGATAATTTTATTCTGCTCTTCATCGATAAATGTTTTTTCTACTTCTTCATTATATTCACAATAGATAAAGTCGGCAACCGGTTCGTTTATTTTACCTATGGTAATTGATTCAATATCGCTTAAAATTATTTTTTCTTGACTCTCGTCGGCTCCCCAAATAGTAAGGCAGCCAAACGGAAAAAAGAAGATATCTATGTAACCTGAATCTTTACTTCTTTGTTTCTGAACATATAAAACATCGTCAAAATGTTGCGGCTCAAGACCGATTTTGTTTAAATTTGCAACTAAATCGTCCATCTTATATTCAGAGGCAGTGCAGTAAGATGAACATCTCATGATATTATTAAATATTATTGATAGATAATTATTGTATGGTTGAAGTATAGTAGTTATAAAGCTATAAAGTCAATATAAGATTATAGTATACTGTGCATAAGTGAATTTTTTAATGTCATTCCCGCCTGCGCGGGAATGACATCGAAAATTCGAGCTAATGACATAAATCTAAACTATTCAGGTAACAGAGTATGTATGAAATATTAAACGATAGATCGATTATTGAAGTTACCGGCAAGGATGCAGTAAAGTTTTTACAAAACCTGACAACTAACGATCTTACAAAAACTAATTATTGTTATACTTATCTCCTAAACAATCAAGGAAGATATTTATTTGATTTTTTTGTTTTTATTCCCTCGATTGAACAGGTTTTTATCGATATAAATAAAAATAATAAAGAAGCATTTATAAGTCATTTAATTTTTTATAAATTACGTTCTAAAATAGAGATAACGGATTTAAGCGATATTTATCAAGTAATTTATTCTCATCAAATCCCTAATACCGAATCATTAATTGCTATTCGTGATCCTCGTGATATATTTTTAGGGTTTCGTTCGATAATTAGTAAAGGAGTCGATTTAAAGCAAAATATTACTACTGAAAAACTATATTTAGAAGATAAATATAATTTTTCAATTATCGACGGTTATGAAGATTTAATTAGTAATAAATCTATTCCTATCGAATACGGGGCAGAAGAATTAAACGCTATTAGTTACGATAAAGGTTGCTATGTTGGACAAGAGGTTATTTCAAGAGCAAAATATCAAGGGGTTATCAGAAAAAAAATATTTAAAGTTTCTGCCGAAAAAGATTTATCTATTTTAGTAAAAGAAGATGAGATTTTTACAGGTCAGGATAAAATCGGTGTGATATGCTCAGCTTATAAAAATAAAGCGATTGCCTTAATTAGAGAGGAAAAATATATTGCTAAGAAAGATTTAGCGATTAAAGTAGAGGGTATTGATATAAAATTATCACTGCCGTTATGGTACAGCGTCATCGCGATCGCTTAATACAAGCCACAGTATCCGGAAACAAAAAGTCATGCTGAATTTGTTTCAGCATCTTTTTGAGTAGACCCTGAAATAAATTCAGGGTGACGACAATGCTGGATGCCGTGGTCAAGCCCACTACTGTACGAACGTTGAAAAAAGGCTGTGTCATGCCGTGACTTGATCACGGCATCCAGGAAAATAAAGCCATATTAGACTTATTTTAGAATCTTTTTATGATATTATAAGCTGGATTCCGTGGTCGTAGCCACGGAATGACAGAATTTTTACCTCTTTATTTAAACGTTCGTACAGTAGTGGGTCAAGCCACGGCATGACACCGGATTGCTTTAAAAAAATTCGAGCCAGGCAACAACGCCAACACCTCACGGGAATGACATACTTTTTAAGGCAAATTTTGATCCACACCACAATATCGATCAAGCCACGGCATGACAGCGAGTTTTAATAAACCGCTCAATAATATTATCAACTTCTATATCTTCTATCACGCCGGATCTACGGTTTTTTAATTCCACTAGATTATTTGCCGCTTTTTTAGGTCCGATTATGATTTGATAAGGTGAGCCGATTAGGTCATGCGTGGCGAATTTACTACCCGCTCGTTCATTAGTGTCGTCATATAACACTTCCACATTGTGAGCTGTAAGTTGTTTATATAATTGCTCGGCTATTTGGCAAGATCGGCTATCAAGAATATTTAAATTAATTAAAGAGACTTTGAAAGGCGCAATATTTTCCGGCCATATAATACCTTTTGCATCGTAATTTGCCTCTATTACGGCGGCAACTAGCCGTGAAATGCCGATGCCGTACGAACTCATTTGCACGGGTACGAGCTTGCCGTTTTTGTCGTTTATCATTGCATTCATCGCAATAGAATATTTATCACCGATATAAAAAATATGCCCGACTTCGATTCCTTTACTACTGATTATTTCATTTTCCGAAATCGATAATTTAGTCGGGTCGTGTTTTTCTTCGGCAGCGGCATACCAAGTTTTAAGTTCCTCTATATCAATTTCAGGATTTTCTTTTAGCGTTTTAAATCTTTTATCGTAATAAATAGTACTTTCGCCGGTTTCGGCAATAATATGGAATTCATGACTTAATTTGCCGCCGATCGGACCGTTATCGGCAATGACCGGTACGACGCTAACACCGAGATCACGAAATGTATTTATATATGCCTTATACATATTATTATAAGTTTTTACGGCATTTTCCTCATCTATATCAAACGAATAAGCATCTTTCATTAAGAATTCCCGCCCTCTCATAACGCCGAAACGAGGTCTAATTTCATCTCGAAATTTCCATTGAATATGATATAAATTTTTTGGTAAATCTTTATATGACTGGATATTATGCCTAAAAATATCGGTTATCATATCTTCATTGGTCGGACCGAATAATAAAATATTATCGTGGCGATCCGGAAATTTCAGCATCTCTTTGCCGTAATTTTCAAAACGCCCTGACTCTACCCATAATGAAGCCGGTTGAATGCAGGGCATTAATACCTCAAGTGCACCAGCTTTGTCCATATTAAGACGGACGATATTTTCGATATTTTTCAGTACTTTCAAACCCAAAGGAAGCCAGCTATAAATCCCCGCTGCCTGCTGTCTAATCATCCCGCTCCTAAGCATTAATTTGTGGGATATTATTTGTGCTTCTGCCGGCTCTTCTTTTAATACCGGTAGGAAATATTTGGACAATAACATAATTTATTTACTTTTTTACTATATTTATAGTTGTTATAGTGTCATGCCGTGGCTTGTTGCGTGGATATCTCAAACGTCATTGCGAGCGACTGTAGGCGTTTGTTGCATGGATGGTTAAAATCGCTTAAAACTTGTCATACCGTGGCTTGACCACGGTATCCAGAAAAAATTAAAAAGCCTGACTGGATGCCGTGGTCAAGCCACGGCATGACATCGCGGTACTTTTAAAGAATACCCAAAATATAGCAATTTTCGAGCCATGCAACAACGTCCCGCCTGTGCGAGAATGAAATAAAAAGCAATTTCCAAGCCGGGTCAAGCCATGGTATGACACCAAAAACAATATCTTACCTTCTTGAAGTAAGGTTAAGGAATTCATGACGATATTTTTGTTGCTCGGCAAATATACCCGTATAATGCATAGTATTCATAATACTATTATTTTGCATTACTCCCCGAATCGACATACAGCTATGCAAAGCGGAAATTTTTACGGCAACGCCTAAGGGCTTTAAATGCTCTTGTAGACTTTCGGCAATTTGGACGGTCATTTTTTCCTGGATTTGCAGCCTTCCCGCAAAGACGTTTACTATCCTTGCCAGCTTACTTATACCGATTATACAATTATCGGGGATATAAGCTATATCAACCGTGCCGCTCATCGGTAATATATGATGCTCGCAAAAGGAATTAAAATGAATATCCCGCAATAAAATAAAATCTTGAAAATTACAAGTATCGTAAAATTTAGTGCTTAATATTTCCGCTATATCTTTTTCATAGCCGGAAAACATTTCAGCGTAACTATTAATTATACGCTCAGGTGTTTTAAGTAACCCCTCTCTATTCGGGTCTTCGCCGATAAATTTAAGAAGCGTTCTTACTGCTTCTTTGGCTTCTTCTTTCGAGGGTTTGTTAAGTATCATATACTCCTATGGAATGAAAAGTTGGTAGACGAAGATCAACTTCAAAAAGAGCAAGAAGTCTAAAGCCCTCGGAGCGCAGCGTATAATAATACGTGAACACCGCAGAACTTATAAGACGACATATACTCGCATGCTTTCAAGAATTGAATTTTATTTTGAGAGGTGACTGAGCGCAGCGTACAGCTTAGTACGTGAACACAGGAATCCTCGATAAAATGAAAGAGCAATTCTTGAAAGCAAAAGAGTAAGGCAATTTTTGAAGTTCATCGAATATACTTTAAATTTGCTTTCGTAAAAAATATATTCTTACCACAAATAAAGACAAACATCAAGCCGCCCACTATAGCAATAAGTCCGCCGCCGCCCATCATCCCCATTAATAACTTGGCAGACAAAGACATTTCAAGGCTTGCGTCTTTGCGAAGAACGCCGTAACCGCCGGCGAGTGCTAGACCTGTAATATGTAAAATCTGCCCGAATGTTAGTATGCAGATAGTTATGCTCATTATGTCATTTTTGCTTCCTATGTCGCTCCTACTTCCTATGTCATTCCCGCGCAGGCGGGAATCCAGTCTAACGTTATGCTGAACTTGTTTCAACATCTTTTTTAGTAGATTCTGAAATAAATTCAGAATGACTATTATTTTCCTGATTCCCGCCCGCGCGGGAATGACATAATGAGATGTAGGAATGACATCACAAACAGAATAAATATAACAATACCCCATCCCGGCTATGCTTATTCCAACAATTGAACCGTGATAATGAGCGGGTATTACTACATTTATTCCTGCGATGCTGAAAGCAATAAGTCCGCCGAATAAAAATAATATACTAGAGCAGATTATAGTTACTTTGGCGCAAGATTTGATGTCATTCCCGCTTCCTATGTCATTCCCGCGTAGGCGGGAATCCAGAAAAAGCAATTCTAAAACCATTCCTACTAAACAGCCAATTGGTGCAACCCCGCCGAAATATTTCATGTGACTCGTATAATATTCCTTAAATTCACCGTCGATAATATCATAAAAAACATGTCCGGCAACAATAAGTACGCTAAAAATAAAATTTGACCAAAATAAAAAAAGATAAAATTTTTGAAATCGTAATTTTTTGCCTAACCAAATTTCAAATAACATCACCCAGATAATCATTAAAATTTGCGTATATATAAATTGTAATAAATGTCCACCGCTCCAAAAAAGTAGTTCGTAATAAAATTCTATCTCAATCGGGATGACATCAATAATGCGCTGCAGTTGGAGGTAAGAACAGGTAAAGCACACCCAGGTTAAAATAAACATTATTGCCGTGGATAAAATAGCGAAGTTCATTAAACTCGTCCAATTTTGCCGATTAAGTAAAGATATACTGCTCGTATTTCGAGAATTGAAAGATGAGTAGTATATAGTATTTACGGCAAATAATAATGTGGCAACTCCAAATAAAGAGAGTCCTAGAACAAATATAATATTCTCTAGCATCGGTATGTAATTATTCATTACCGGATTTTGTCCCGCTATCGGAGAAATAGCTATAAGTATGGTGCCTAAGAAAGCAAGTTTGGGGTAGATATTTAACGTCATTGCGAGGAAAAACTGCAAGTTTTGACGAAGCAATCTAGTAAAATTATGGATTGCCGCGCGGTCTTTGACCGCTCGCAATGACGATTTAGAACTTAAACCATAACTCCAAATACTAGCCGTAATTGATAACAACCAAACTAATACCGATAAATTAACATGCACAATTAAAGCGGATTTAAAAATTTCAGGATTTTGGAAAAAGCTAGCTAGCTGAGGAGTACGAAGAATTACTAAAATCACCGAATATACTCCGGCAAGCCCTAGAGATATAATACCGAGTTTAAGCCATGCAGCAGTTAAGCTATTATTTTGTAACTCTTCAATGATGCTTTCAGAAATCATAAAATAACAAATGATGAACTAGCAATAAAGTAAGGATAGGGGTAAGCAGTTGAACGAAGCAGATAGGGTAAAATGGTGAAGCTAGTGTACGATTTGCTAACCACCGCAGCATTGTTGCATGGCTCGAATTTTTGGTGTCATACCAGCGAAAGCTGGTATCTAACTTACTAATTTTATTATATTGTTAAGTAGATTCCCTCTTTCGAGGGAATGACACAAAGTGTAAAACCGAACCATGCAACAAAGCTAAACCATCGCTATAAAAAGACAGTATATAAGTGATGCTTTTACTATGCAACAAAATTTATCAGCAGCATAAAAATTCAAAGGGTAGGAACAAATTGTCCCTCTCTTTTATTAAATTATAGCATCATACATTAATCAAGTTATTGCAATATCATTTTATCCTAAAGTATCAACTTCTATTCCCCATTTCTCATTTTCTAAGTAAGAAGCAATATTATCTATTATCTCGCTTGGTATACCATATTTTGAAAAAAAAGCGGTTTTTATGTCTTTACACACTCCGGCAACAGTAAAAGAATGTGTTTTTACAAAATTATCCATTTTAATTATTATAGATTCAGGGTTATCAACTTTTTGTTCTTGTAGGTGTTTTTTCAATGAATTCTTATTTACTTTTTCATAAAATTTTGTAGCACTTGCAATTTTAACAATAGTAGCCGAATTGCTTCCATCTGAAAAACTACTTTTTAGTAATAAAGCTAATTTTTTTACTAATTCATTATTATATTTAATTTTCTCGTTTATAGATTTGATTATAGTACTTTTTTCTGAAATGTTAATGTTATTAAGGTTAAGTTTTGTCAAAAAGTTATTTTCTTTAAGAGCGTCAACGATGTCCTTTCCTCCGACTTCACCTATGTTGTTCCGTCCAAGGTCAAGGGACGTCAAAGAATTATTAGACTTTAGGGCTACTGCTAGTTCCTTTGCTCCGACTTTACCTATGCTGTTATTCCAAAGGTTAAGGTACGTCAAAGAATTATTGAACTTTAGGGCTGCTGCTAGTTCCTTTGCTCCAACGTCACCTATGTTGTTCCCTCCAAGGTAAAGGTACGTCAAAGAATTATTGGACTTTAGAGCTACCGCTAACTCCTTTGCTCCGACTTTACCTATGTTGTTACTGTTAAGGTCAAGGTACGTCAAAGAATTATTGGACTTTAGGGCTGCAGCAAGGAACTTTGCTCCAACGTCACCTATGTTGTTATTCCAAAGGTTAAGGTACGTCAAAGAATTATTGGACTTTAGAGCTGCTGCTAGTTCCTTTGCTCCGACTTCATCTATGTTGTTCCCGTAAAGGTCAAGGTGAGTATCACCGTTTCTTAAATTATCGGCTTCTTCTTCCAAACCTCTTTTCTCTAGAAATTCTATTAATTCTTTCATATATTTATCCTTATTAAATTCTATAATTGTTAATATTTTGTTAAAAATGAGCTATAGACAAAATCATAGTAAACAGTTTTAAGAATGCAATAGAAATTTAATTAGAAATATAAATAATGAATTGAGATTAATCTAAAGAAGAATTACTAGAAAGATTTAATGTTATCTAACCTTTCTTTGAACGCTGAAAAGCTTGATTATTGCTTGCGTCCGCCGTTTGATGCCTTTGTTGAAATACCGAAAACTGCAGAATGGTGGGTTTGAGAAGACTTGAACTTCCGACCTCACGCTTATCAGGCGTGTGCTCTAACCAACTGAGCTACAAACCCGTATACTCTTCTGCTTTGAAGAATTGGTTCTGCAAAACTTCGGAGAACTCGCATGCTCACCTATTAAATATAGGCTGCGCGTGCTCGCTCCTTGTTTTACATTCCAATTATCCAAATCATTTGAGTATACTCAGATAGAACTTCGTATATCGATTCTTTATTTCACAGAGTATATACTCTGCTGCTTAAAGAATAACTAAAAATATGGTGAGCTCGCCGGGGCTCGAACCCGGGACAACCTGATTAAAAGTCAAGTGCTCTACCAACTGAGCTACGAGCTCGAATATAAGTTTTAAATATTAGAATAGCAGGGCAGTTTAAACAGTGATGTCATTCCCGCTCTAGGTGAGGAATCCGGAAAAATTATAGTCATCCTGAATTTATTTCAGGATCTATTTAAGGAGATGCTGAAACAAGTTCAGCATGACAAAGAAAAGTCCGGATTCCTCACCTAGAGCGGGAATGACATCCAAGGTGCTTTTGCACTCAACAATGCTCTTGCTATTTAAAGTGCTATATAATATAACACCTAAAACTACATTCAAATTATGTTTTACTTTATCGTGGAAAAAGGTTAGTCTGTCAACAATTATTTTCCTTAATAACCTAATAATTTCAAATTATATAGATAGTATCTTTATGCATCATTCCGACGTTGCAATAATTATTCCTTCAAGGCTTGGCTCAACTAGGCTAGCTGAAAAACCGTTAAAGCTTATCGGTTCATTATCAATAATTGAACGTGTATTTACTAATGTAAAACAAACCAAACTTGAACATATTTACGTGGCAACCGATTCGCAGGCAATAGCCGATAGAGTTACTAAGCTTGGAGGAAAAATAATATTTACCGATAGCGATATTTCTTGCGGTACAAACCGAGTATATGAAGCTTTTAAGCACATTCCTGATAATACAAATATTAATTATATTGTGAATGTTCAGGGAGATATGCCTTTTATTGAACCTAGCTCAATTATAAAAGCAATTGAAGAGCTAAAAAAGAGCAATTACGATATTATGACGCCGGTAGTTAAAGTCGGTATTGATATTGTAAAAGATCACAGCAATGTAAATGCGGTGGTTGATCTTAAAGGTAAAGCGTTATATTTCTCACGCAGTATAATTCCAAATGGTGCCAAGGATTTTTTATATCATGTAGGGATGTATGTTTTCCGAAAAAGTGCTTTAAAAAGATTTGTAGAGCTTGAGCCTACAACGCTGGAAAAAATAGAACGTTTGGAGCAGCTAAGAGCGCTTGAAAACGGTATGAGTATCGGTACATGCTTAGTTGATAATATTCCTATTTCCGTTGATACGGAAGAAGATTTGAAAAAGGCTATAAAATTTTATGAAGATCAAAATATCTTTTTAAGTTAAATATTTGTTTATAAAGCTTAAGAAATACATCGAACTTAAAAAATCTTGACATAGTTTTTCTTATGGTTTAGGTTGCTTTAAAATAAGCTTAAAGGTAATTAATGGATGCCGTGAATTCTAATTTTACACTCTGGAATAAGGCTAGAAATAGTAAATTTAGGCACATTGTATGGCCGATTAGATCGTATGAATTAACTAAATTCATCCCGATGGCATTATTGATGTTTTTTATTTTGCTTAATCAAAATTTAGTTCGTAGCACTAAAGATAGTTTCGTCGTTACTTTAATTAGCTCTGAGGTAATTAGTTTTATAAAGCTTTGGGGCGAAATGCCTATGGGGATATTGTTCGTTATTCTTTACTCTAAACTCTGTAATATTATGACGACGGAGCAGGTTTTTAGAATAATAATTTGTGTTTTTCTTTGTTTCTTTGCCGTTTTTGGTTTTATCTTATTTCCTTACCGAGAATATTTCCATCCCGATCCCGAAATAATTAAATATTACATAACGTTGTTGCCCCACTTAAAATGGTTCATAGTAATTTGGGGACAATGGAGTTTAGTATTATTTTATATTATGGGTGAATTATGGCCCGTAATTGTTTTTACTTTGTTATATTGGCAGCTGGCTAATAAAATTACTAAAGTTGAAGAAGCACCTCGATTTTACTCCTTCTTTACTTTATTCGGTCAGACTAATTTGTTAATTTCAGGGACGATAATCGTTTATTTTGCGAAGGGTAATCATTTCTTGCTACCGTTATTTGCTAATTTAAGCGATAAAACGGAAATTCTTTTAAAGTCGTTTACTACGGTTATTTTAATATCGGGAGTAATTTGCTTAGGTCTTCATAAACTTATTGATTCTACAATAGTAGAATCCGATAAAAATATTAAATTTAAAAATCAAAGAACCGATATATTAAAATTAGGATTAATAGATAGCGCAAAAATAGTTCTAACTTCTAAATATTTAGGTCTTATTTGTATATTAATGATTTCATATTCTATGAGCATTAATTTGATTGAAGGCTTATGGATGTCCAAAACAAAGCAGCTTTATCCGACAACGCAAAGCTTTATTTCCTATCAAGGAGAAGTATTATTTTGGACGGGGATATTAACTTTGATTAGTGCCTTTTTAGGAAGTAGTTTAATTAGAGTTTTCGGGTGGTTCTGGGGAGCTATCGCAACACCTATTATGATGTTTATATCCGGAGTTATGTTTTTCTCTTTTACAGTGCTTGAGAATCATTTAGGAGATATTGTTGTAGCACTCGGTTATGCCTCGCCTTTAATGATTACGGTTTTGATCGGCGGATTATGGCATGTACTTGCCAAAGGTGTTAAATATTCGCTTTTTGATTCAAGTAAAGAAATGACATATATTCCTCTTGATAGCGAGATGAAAACCAAAGGTAAAGCTGCCGTTGATGTTATGGGCTATAAAATAGGTAAATCAATAGGGGCAATTATTCAATTTATCTCTTTTAGTATTTTTCCGAATGCAGTACATAATGACCTTGCGGGGATGCTTATGTTTGTTTTTATTATTGTTTGCGTTGTTTGGATGTACGGAGTGAAGGTTTTGGCAAAACACTATAAGGAGCTTATAAAAGCTTAAGTTTTTGGGTTACTGTGGACACTTGTTGTGTGGCTTATAATGTATTATGGTTATTACAAGTATGGTGTCATACCGTGGCTTGTCCCACTACTGTACGAACGTTGAAAAAAGGCTGTGTCATGCCGTGACTTGATCACGGCATCCAGGAAAATAAAGCCATATTAGACTTATTTTAGAATCTTTTTATGATATTATAAGCTGGATTCCGTGGTCGTAGCCACGGAATGACAGAATTTTTACCTCTTTATTTCAACGTTCGTACAGTAGTGGGCTTGTCCACGGTATCCAGTCTTTTTATTAAGGTTTTTTCTGGATACCGTGGACAAGCCACGGTATGACAAACTTTAAGTGAATCGATTATAAAAAAATCTTAAAAATCAACATTATGCAGAAATTAATAATTAGAGGAGGGAAGGCGCTTAAAGGTAATATTAATATTAGCGGTGCTAAAAACGCCGTATTGCCTATTATGGCAGCTTCCTTGCTTACCGATAAGCTACATATCACTAATGTCCCGAAATTGACTGACGTATATACTATGCAGGATTTGCTTAAAAGTCACGGTAGTATTATTGATATAGTAGAGCATCCTGAGCAATTTGAGCTGACGATTAATTGTAATAATATAAATAATTTCACTGCTTCCTATGAGATAGTTCGTAAAATGCGAGCCTCTATTTGGGTTCTTGGGCCGCTAGTTAGCCGTTACGGTAAAGCAGAAGTATCTTTGCCCGGCGGCTGCGCCATAGGGGCAAGGCAGTTAGATTTGCATGTTGCCGTCTTAATATCTATGGGTGCTAAAATTGAAATTGAGAATGGCTATATAAAGGTGGTAAGTAACGGTCGCTTAAAAGCTACTCATTTTGTTTTTGATAAAATTTCCGTCGGAGCAACAATTAATGCAATAATGGCTGCAACTCTAGCGATAGGAGAAACTGTACTTTTTAACTGCGCAAAAGAACCTGAAATTGTCGATTTGTGTCATTGTCTTAATAAAATGGGTGCGGATATTTCCGGAATCGGTACTAGCGAAATAACAATTAAAGGCAAATCTTCTTTAAATGAAACAAGTTATAGAGTAATGCCGGATCGTATTGAGGCCGGTACCTATATGTTTGCGGCGGCAATTACCAAAGGTGATTTAAAAATCTTAGGGATTGATTATCATATCATTGAAAATATAGCTCTAAAGCTTATTGAAGCCGGAATAAAAATTACACCGTTTGACAATGGACTCCAAGTAACCTATATGGATAAATTAAACTCGGTAGATGTGGAGACTAACCCGTATCCCGGCTTTTCAACAGATTTGCAAGCCCAATTTATGAGTCTTATGACGCTTGGAAGCGGCGTTTCGGTAATCACCGAAAATATTTTTGAAAACCGCCTTATGCATGTCCCTGAATTATGTAGAATGGGAGCGGATATTACCGTACACGGTAATAAGGCAATAGTACGAGGAGTGCCGGCTTTAAAAGGTGCAGAAGTTATGGCAAGCGATCTTAGAGCTTCGGTTTCACTGATTTTAGCGGGGCTAAGCACTAAAGATGAAACGATAGTTCATAGGATTTATCATTTAGATCGTGGATTTCAAACACTTGAAAAAAAACTAAATAATTGCGGCGCAAATATTATAAGAGTATAATTTTTTGATAAAATAGTGTATAGTTAAGTTTAATAAATGGAGTAAATTATGGCAAGAATTACAGTTGAAGATTGCGCTCAAAAAGTTAATGATAAATTTAAGCTAGTAGCCCTTGCGGCGCAAGGGGCTAAATATATAAATTCTAGAGCGGAAATTAATCCTAATAATAAAGAAAAGCGTGATAAACCGACGGTAAGTATACTTCGTCAAATTGCTGCCGGTCAGGTATCGATTCCTCATTTAGAAAGTGAGTTGCTAAATCGTTTACGTACCAAAAGCAGAGTTGAGCCTATTAATTACGATAACGGTGATAGTGAAATAGAGGAAAACACTGAAAATTTTGATTATATACCGGGCGAATCGGATATTTACATAGGAGAAGATTATTCTGATTTAGATAATCAAGTTTTTAGCGAAGATAGTTTTGAAGATGAAAAAAAATAATTAGTTCTATTTTAAAAAATGCTATCTGTCATGCTGTGGCTTGACCAAGTACTGTACGAACGTTTAAATAAAGAGGTAAAAATTCTGTCATTCCGTGGCTACGACCACGGAATCCAGCTTATAATATCATAAAAAGATTCTAAAATAAGTCTAATATGGCTTTATTTTCCTGGATGCCGTGATCAAGTCACGGCATGACACAGCCTTTTTTCAACGTTCGTACAGTAGTGGGTCAAGCCACGGTATGACAATTTTAAGTGATTTTAACTATCCATGCAACAATGCCCCTCGCGCATGGTGGGCTGCAAAATTATGCTCTTAACTTCTTTGTTATATTGACAATTCGTGTGCCGAATAAAATGGCGGTTGCTAAATCTCCTTTAGGGGGAGCAATATCGGGGGAAGATTTATGATTTGATTGAGTCATAAGCCCCGACCAACTACCTAAGCGATTGGTAATATCATGATTCGGTAATTCATGATCGGCAAAGTTAGGGCATGCTTCCCCTTGTCCTACCCAAATCATACCGTGCTGCATAGCTAGATGAAATAGCTGTTGAATACTGCAAAGCTTATCTCCTGAATAAGAAGCGGAATTTGTAAAACCTGCAGCTATTTTATCTTTCCATTTTTGTTCAGTCCATTTAAGAGAAGTGGCATCCATAAATACTTTAAACGGTCCGGCTATACTACCCATATAAGTCGGCGCTCCGAAAATAATTGCATCCGCCTCGTCAAGTGGACGCCAGTCTAAATTATTTACATTATCCTTACTTATTTGAATCAAAGAACTATTAGCTCCGGCTTTACTCGTTCCTTTATGTATCGCCTCCGCTACTTTAGTAGTATGGCCGTATCCGCTATAATATATAATAGTTACTTTAACCGTCATATTATTCCTCATTAAAAAAATTTAACTTATTTTTAACTTTATATTTTTTGTTAACAAAAGCAAAGAACTATTTATTCATTACCGATTTTTAAAGCGGCAATAAAAGCCGATTGTGGAATATCGATATTGCCGTATTGTCTCATTTTTTTCTTTCCCGCTTTTTGCTTTTCGAGTAGTTTTCGTTTACGGGTGATATCGCCGCCGTAACATTTAGACAGTACGTCTTTACGAAGTGCTTTAATAGTTTCTCGTGCTATTATTCGGCTACCGATCGATGCTTGAATAGCGATATCGATTTGCTGTCTCGGAATTAAATCTTTAAGGCGCACACATAGCGCCCGGCCCCTTTGCTCAGCCCGCGTACGATGGACTATTGTCGACAGTGCGTCTACCATTTCACCGTTTACTAAAATTCCGAGTTTAACAAGCTCCGAAGGCCGGTAGTTATCCATTTGCCACTCAAAGCTTGCATAGCCTTTTGAACAGCTTTTTAGCCGATCGTAAAAATCATAAACTATTTCATTTAAAGGTAATTTATAAACAAGTTTTGCCCTACCGGCTATATAACCAAGATCAAGCTGAATACCTCTTTTCTCCGTACATAACGATAAAACGGCTCCTAAAAATTCATCCGGTACCATGATAGTTGCTTTGATCCAAGGCTCTTCCATAGACTCGATTTTCTGCAGGTCGGGTAAATCTGCCGGATTGTGAATCTCAAAACTCTCGCCGTCCCGCAGGTGAATTTTATACACCACGCTTGGGGCAGTGGTAATCATGTCTAAATCAAATTCACGCATTAGACGTTCTTGGATAATTTCTAAATGCAATAACCCTAAAAATCCGCACCTAAAGCCAACGCCGAGAGCCGACGAACTCTCCGTTTCAAACTCGAAACTTGCATCATTTAGACGAAGCTTGGCAAGGGAATCCTTTAAATGCTCAAACTCGGCGCTATCTGTCGGGTATAAACCGCAAAATACCACCGGCAGGTTTGGTTTAAAACCCGGAAGAGCTTGAAGGCAGGGTTTTTTTTCGTCGGTTATAGTATCTCCTACTTTGCAATCGGCTACTTGCTTAATTGAAGCGGTAAAAAAGCCGATTTCTCCGGCATATAAAATATCGGAAATATGTTTTTTAGGAGTAAAATAACCGACATTTTCCACTATATAACTGGAATTCGTTGCCATCATTTTTATGCGCATATTTTTACGCAAAGCCCCGTCAATTACCCTAACTAAAATAACTACTCCAAGATACGGGTCGTACCAACTATCCACCAGCAATGCTTTTAAAATATCGGTATTATTCTCTACCGGCGGCGGTAGTCTTTTAACAATAGCCTCTAATACCTCTTCTATACCGATGCCGCTTTTCGCGGAAATTAATACCGCATCGCTGGCATCGATACCTATTATATCTTCTATTTGTTGTTTAACTTGCTCAGGCTCTGCTGCCGGTAAGTCAATTTTATTAAGTACCGGAATAATTTCATGATTATTTTCGATTGCTTGATAGACATTTGCCAGCGTTTGAGCCTCTACCCCTTGACTACTATCCACCACCAACAACGACCCTTCGCATGCCGCAAGCGATCTACTTACTTCATAAGCAAAATCGACATGACCGGGCGTATCCATTAAATTTAAATAATAACTATTGCCGTCTTTGGCTTGGTATACTAGCCTAACAGTCTGCGCTTTAATAGTAATTCCGCGTTCTTTTTCTATATCCATCGAGTCCAGCACTTGATGGCTCATTTCTCTTGATTGCAACCCGCCGCAATATTCAATTAACCTATCTGCTAAAGTAGATTTACCGTGATCGATATGGGCAATAATTGAAAAGTTTCGGATAAATTTTTGATTGTTCATGATATATGTGATATAATTTGGTTTAATTACAAAATGTCACCCCGTGGCTTGACCACGGCATCCAGTCAGGCTTTTTAATTTTTTCTGGATACCGTGGTCAAGCCCACTAGTGTACGAACGTTTAAATAAAGAGGTAAAAATTCTGTCATTCCGTGGCTACGACCACTTCAGTCCAGCTTATAATATCATAAAAAGATTCTAAAATAAGTCTAATATGGCTTTATTTTCCTGGATGCCGTGATCAAGTCACGGCATGACACAGCCTTTTTTCAACGTTCGTACAGTAGTTGGTCAAGCCACGGTATGACACTTTCCCTTTTATTCACGAGTAATAATATAACAAAACAAAATTTTATAGTAGGAAAAAATAATGCGTGCCGAAATTGAAACTTATGTAAAAAAAATTGAGCAATCTTTAGAACTGCTTTGGAGGTCACTTTGACGTCGAAACTTCTACGGCAAGATTAGCCGAGCTAGAAGAATTAGCGGCAAAACCGGAATTATGGAATGACCGAGCCGGTGGGCAAAAACTCCTAAAAGAAAAAAGTATTTTAGAAGAAAAATTAAACTCCTTTCACAAACTTAAAGCTGATTTAAACGACGCCTTAGAATTTGAAGAGCTGGCAGGCATTGAGAATGATCCCGTAACGCTTAACCAAATAGAGAAGGATTTACAAAAATTAAGCATTATTGCCGAAAAATTTGAAACTGCTTGTTTATTTTCCGGTGAGGCCGATAATAATAATTGTTTTCTAGAAATTAATGCCGGTGCCGGTGGAACGGAAAGCCATGACTGGGCATCGATAATGATGCGTATGTATTTACGATTTGCCGAGCGTTTAGGTTTTAAAACCGAGATAATTAACTTAATTAACGGCGAAGAAGCAGGCATAAAATCATGTACTATTAAAGTAATAGGTCATCAAGCTTACGGGTGGTTTAGAACCGAAGCAGGAGTGCATCGATTAGTGAGAATATCGCCCTTTAATGCCGCCGGTAAAAGAATGACCAGCTTTGCCAGCAGCTGGGTATTTCCGGAGATTGACGATAATATCGCAGTCGTTATTGATGATAAAGATTTAAGAATAGATACTTACAGATCATCAGGAGCAGGCGGGCAACATGTTAATACTACCGACTCGGCTGTTCGCATTACTCACCTGCCGACTAATACCGTAACCCAGTGCCAAAGCGGCCGGTCGCAGCATAAGAATAAAGCCGAAGCGATGAAAATGTTACAAGCAAAACTTTACGAAGCTGAACTACAAAAACGTACCGATAGCGTTAATGAACAAAATGCCGCTAAAACCGATAATAGTTGGGGGCATCAAATTAGGTCGTATGTGCTACAACCTTATCAAATGGTGAAAGATTTACGCACCGGTTACGAGACTTCCGACACTAAAGGCGTGCTTGACGGCGATTTAGAAAAATTTGTTTCGGCAAGCCTATCGATGAATGTCGGAGGGGGTATTAAGTATTAGAAGATGTCATTCCCACGCGACAATGGCGTTGTTGCATGGCTCTAAAAAAGTGCCGTATGTCATTCCCGCGAAGGCGCATGAGTGTCAACTTAAGCCATAAAGGTCCATAAAGTCCGTCATTGCGAGGAGGCACAAAGTGCCGACGCGGCAATCCAGGCTTTTTCTTGTCATGCTGAACTTGTTTCAGCATCTCTATAATAGATCCTGAAATAAATTCAGGATGACTAGAGAGTGTTTTTTCTGGATTCCCGCCTTTAGCTAGAATGACATCAAAAATTCGAGCCATGCAACAACGCCCGCCCTAGCTAGGAATGGTATAAAGGATTGCGGGAATGATATTAAACCTATAATCAAGCCGATCTCGAACTTCAAGCGAACGTTTAGGTAAAGCGGTTTTCATAGGTGCTTTTGTTTTAGATTTTTACAATATTATTTCCATTATATAACAGATAACTCATATCCCAATAAGGAACATTTGTTGCATTTAAAATCAAAAATATTATGAAATTCTTTTTTTAATTGCCAATCTTTGGAGCAAGACGGGCATTGAGTATAATTTGAGCGAGTATATTTCCTTTTTTTACTAGACCAAAGTTCAGCTAAAGGATAAAAAACTTTTTTATTAAAATGGTTTGCTATTTGCTCACTAACCTTTCTGCCTTCTACAGAAATATCACTATTTAGATTTGCTAATTGTTTAGCTATTAGCGGCTCCAGCTTTTTATAGCTTGAAAGCCATAATCTTCCGGCTGCCGCATAATCATTTTTCCAAAAAGTTATTTTTTCAGTAAGATATGGATTTTCACTATTCTTAATCATGTATAACGGCAAATATTTTCCCTTATCGGTTCTTAATATTAACTCATCATCCGATATATATAGAGGATATAAATAAAAAAACTTTATATCCTCTATATTTTTTTCCAAACATAACATTCCTTCATTAACATATTCACCGGTAATATTATAATGAATTATTACTCCTGCGGCTTCTAACTCACTTCTGTATTTCAACGCAAACGTATCTAAAAAATTATCCTCTAAGGCGTTTTTATTAGGAATTACGTTGTAAGTAATTAGGCGTGTTTTATCAAAATTAAAAAGTTCTGCATGTTTTAATATGTTACCGTTTTTATATAAAAATGCTACAAAGCTCCAAGCTAAATCTAAAATTTCTTCTTGTTTTTTAGGTAGTAAGAGGTTACTACAGTCAAATGATATTGTTACAAGATGTATATTATTCGGCATATTTCTTAATTTTCACTTTAAGTTTGTGTCCTTCAAGTTCTACATCGCTTACATAATCGGCGGTGAAATCGTGGCTAAATTCACCTAAAGTTTGCTCTTGGATAAAATCACCGTATTGCTTTAATATTTCCGATAAATCTAAATCGCCGGTGATTTCGATCATAATCCGGTCGCTTATTGAAAAATCGGCGTCTTTCCGAGCTTGCTGAATAGAACGCACCAAATCCCTTGCCGTACCTTCTTGGATTAATGCCGGTGTTAACTCTAAATCAAGTACCAATAAACCGCTATTATCGGCAAAAGCTTTTGCACCTTTTATGCCTTGATGCGGCTCTAAAATTACACTAAACTCATCGGAAGTTAATATCTCACCGCTAATTTTTAAACCTTCTTTTGTTAGTTCCCACTCATTCTTTTTAGACGCTACTATAATATCTTTCATTTTATGCGGCAAACGTTTACCGAGTACCGGAAAATTAATTGATAATTTTTTAGTTGCGTAACTTTCTAAGTCATCACGGTAAATTACCGATTTAACATTAATCTCGTCTTTAATTAAGTCTTCAAATATTTTCAAAGAATCATTATCTTTGCTTATAACACTCAAAGATGCTAGCGGTTGGCGTACTCTAATATTTTCAAGGCTTCTAACAAATAGGCTATTACTACAAATATCTAGTACCTTATCCATCGTGCTTACTAATTCGTGATTTACGGTAAATTCTGAAAGGGTAGGGAAGTCGGTTAAGTGTACGCTTATACTTGAGTTGTCACCCCGTGGCTTGACCACGGGGTCTAGGCCTTTTTCTTTCTGGATACCGTGGTCAAGCCACGGTATGACATTTTCGTCCATTAACCCCAAATAAATAGCTTCCGAGATTAGCGGCAGTAATGCCGACATAGCTTTAGTCATAGTTATAAGGCAGGAGTATAGAGTATTATAAGCGTTTTGCTTATCTTCGTCTTTTTCGCTTTTCCAAAATCTGGCACGACTGCGGCGGATATACCAGTTATTCAAAACTTCAAAAAAATCCGTCACCGCATAATAAGCCGTTTGCGTATCAAAATTATCTAAACTTTCTGCGATTTTTTGCACTGCTATTTTAAGTTTTGATATTATATAAATATCTAGCACATTAACGGAATTAAAATTTAATTCACCTTTGATTTGATCAGCATTGGCATACATCGTAAAGAAATGGTAAGCGTTCCAAATAGGCTTAATAAATAAGCGTAAAGTATCAAATACCATTTTGCCGTCTTTATCAATTAATAATTCCTGCCCCTTAACAACATTTGATGACAGCATCGTCACCCTTAAAGCATCCGAGCCGTATTTATCAAATAACTCTAGCGGATCGGCGTAGTTGTTAAGGCGTTTCGATAATTTTTGACCGGTAGCGTCAAGGATCACGCCGTGACATATACAATTTAAGAAAGGCGGACGATCAAAAAGTGCAGTAGACAATACCATTAACGTATAGAACCAGCCACGTGTCTGAGCTGAGTACTCAACTATAAAGTCAGCAGGAAAATGATTTTCAAACCATTCTTTATTTTCAAAGGGGTAATGAGCTTGCCCGTACGGCATCGAGCCGCTTTCAAACCAACAATCAAATACGTCTTCTATTCTTCGCATCGTGGATTTGCCTGTTGGATCAGACGGGTTGGGCCTTGTCAGCTCATCAATAAACGGACGATGTAAATCGGTAATTTTAACGCCGAAATCTTTCTCTAATTCTTCAATCGATCCGTATACGTCAATGCGTGGATAAGCCGGATCGTCGGACTTCCAGACCGGCAGAGGCGTACCCCAAAATCTATTACGACTTATTGACCAATCACGGGCATTTTCAAGCCATTTACCAAATAAATTATCTTTTACATGTGTAGGTATCCAGTTAATTTGCCGGTTTAGCTCTACCATTCTATTTTTAAATTCGGTAACTTTAACATACCATGACGGCACGGCTTTATATATTAAAGGGGTATCAGTGCGCCAACAATGCGGATAGTTATGAATATATTGTTCGGTTTTAAACCAATTTCCTTGGTTTTTAAGTTTAATAATTATTTTATCGTTGGCATCAAATACTTGTAATCCTTCAAAATCCGGAATTTCTTTAGTAAATTTTCCGCTATTATCTACCGGACAAACGAGTTCTATTCCTTTCGATTCGCAAAGTATTTGATCATCTTCACCGAAACCCGGCGCCATATGTACTATACCGGTGCCGTCACCTTCGACAACAAAGCTACCTGCAAATATTTTAAAGCTGTTCGGATGATTGGCAAAATAATTAAATAACGGCTTATATGAAAGATCGGCTAATTCACTGCCTTTAATTATCTCAAAATTTTCTTCACCGCTAAGCCCTAATTCTTTTGCATATTTACCGATAGAAGATTTAGCTAAAATATAACAAATATTTCCTTTAGGAACTAATGCATATTCAATATCGCTACCTACCGCTAACGCTAAATTTGAAGGTAATGTCCACGGGGTGGTCGTCCAAGCAAGAATGCGATATTCTTCGTAATGCTCCCCCGATGTCATTCCTGAAAAGCTCCCGGTGTCATCTAGTTGCTTGTCCACGGTATCCAGAAAACAACTTATAATATTAGTTGTTTCAGGGTTCTTACTGGATCCCGGGGTCTTTGCCCCGGGATGACATAGTACAAAACTAACCGTTACCGCTTTGTCGGCTCTTTCACGATATGAATTATCAAGCCTAGTTTCAAAATTGGATAACGGAGTTTCGCAAGCCCAAGAATAAGGCATTACTCGCATCGATTCATATAATAATCCCTTATTATATAACTCCTTGAAAGCCCATAAAACGGATTCCATAAAATTCTTATCCATCGTTTTATAAGAATTCTTAAAATCGACCCATCTTGCTTGTCTGGTTACGTATTCTTCCCAGTCGCCGGCATATTTCATAACCGACCGGCGGCAATGCTCGTTAAATTTTTCAATGCCGTAGTTATTAATAGCTAACCTTCCTGAAATACCAAGCTCCTTCTCGGATTGCATTTCCGCCGGCAAGCCGTGACAATCCCAGCCGAAACGTCGCTCAACTTTTTTACCTTTCGTAGTTTGGTAGCGAGCATACACATCTTTAATAAAGCCGGTAAGTAAATGTCCGTAATGCGGTAAGCCATTCGCAAAAGGCGGACCGTCATAAAATATGAATTCGGATTCGCCGCTTCTACTATCTATAGATTTTTGAAATATGTTATTTTCTTGCCAGTAGGTTAATATTTCTTTTTCTATGGCTGCAAAATCAGCGTTTGAACCTACTTCAGGGTAATATTTTTTTGTCATTATTTAAGATATTTAGTTTTTTATAAAAAAGTTATTTGGTAATATTGTCATACCGTGGCTTGACCCACTATTGTACGAACGTTGAAAAAAGGCTGTGTCATGCCGTGACTTGATCACGGCATCCAGGAAAATAAAGCCATATTAGACTTATTTTAGAATCTTTTTATGATATTATAAGCTGGATTCCGTGGTCGTAGCCACGGAATGACAGAATTTTTACCTCTTTATTTAAACGTTCGTACAGTAGTGGGCTTGACCACGGTATCCAGAAAAAAACTTAATAAAAAGACTGGATACCGTGGTCAAGCCACGGTATGACACAAAATCATACAAACAACCTAATAATCGGTATATTTGAAGGTTCGGCTAATTTACACAAATTCTTAAAATGTGTAAAACCATTTATTATATTTTCCAGGGACTCATCAATAAACTTATCCGTTTCAATATAATTCTCTGATTCATCTTGGATATAATATAAAATTGCGGGCAGGTAAACGGTAAATAGCAATCCTCTTTTAGTATAGTAATTATAGTCAAGTGATTTATCTCCCGCATAACGCCAAATTATATCACAAGTGCGAAAAGCAAATTGTATGCCTTGTGCAGGGTGCATTGCAAAATAAGCGGCATTTTTACTATGAATAATCGGCAAAGCACAATCCTTAATTCTAATTTTTAAAGCTAAGGATAGTTTTTCTCTTATTTTTTTTGGAGCTTCAACTGCTGCTAACTGCATTAGCATTTTATCATCTTGCCGGGCTTCAAAGAAGTCTATCACTTCTTGTAAACCGTCGGGGAAAAGTAGCGTATTATACGCACTAGCAAACCTGCATTGCTCTTCAGCTTCCGCAAGCAATTTATTATTCCACTCATTAAAAGGTAATAAAGTTAATAACGATTGCATAAATCGTATCTTTTTGGTATAGTATTCTTGAGTAATATTCATATTAGGATACCTATATTTATTTAGGCTTGACACATAAGTCTAGTATATAGATAATACGAATATTGTTCAACGATATATACAATTATTTAAGGAGAGTAATTTTAGTGATATTAGTAAATGTTCACGCCGGCAATTGTGATAACACTCTAAAAACTTTGAAAAAAAAGTCACAAAGAGAGCTTATTTTTCGTAAAATGAAAGAACAGCGTTATTATGAAACTCGCTCAGCAAAGCGTGTTCGCAAAGGTCAAGAAGCTGCAAGAAGAATAAGAAAAGTTGCTCGTAAGCAAATGTTTGAAAGTTTGTAAAGAATTTCGCTATTGCGAGAAGAATCTATGTCATTCCCGTGAAAACGGGAATCCAGACTTTTCTTTGTCATGCTGAACAAGTTTGCCGCATCTATTAAAAGATCCTGAAATAAATTCAGGATGACTATAATTTTTCTGGATTCCCGTTTGAACTAGAATGACATAGAACACGCTTTAATCTATCCCCACAACCTCACCGTTTCAATTCACCTCCGCTTATATACATTCCCAACATAAAATATACCGTAAATAAACGTACCTATTATAATAATTACCGGCGTAAGAGGTATATCGAGATAAAAAGAAGCGATGAATCCGCAAAAATTTATAAATATCGAGATGATAATTGAGAGGATAATCATTTGCAGCGGAGTGCGGGAAATAAATCTTGCCGTCATAGGGGGAATTAATAAAATAGCCGTCACCATTAATGCCCCGACTATTTTAATAGTAGAAAATACCGATAATGAGAGAAGAAGCAAAAATATTAATTCAATAGTTTTAACTTTGATCCCTTTTATTACCGCAATATCTCTATTAATTATAATCAGGATAATTTGATTATAAAAATATCCTATAAAACATATTATTAGCATCAGCATCATCGATAATAAAATCAAATCGCCGAAATCTACTAATAAAATATCGCCGAATAATAAGTTAGTAATATTATTCTGGCTAGAGCTAAGATAATTTATAATTAATGCCAGAGATAGCATAAAACTTGATATTAAGCTTATAACGGCATTTCTTCCGGAATAATTTTTAAAAATAAAAACAAAAATCGCAAAAAAGCCGGCAACGATTATTCCTGAATATATTAACGGAAAGTTAGCGATAATACTGATACTTGCGGCAAGAAAACTAGCATGAGCAAGACCGTCACCGAAATAAACGTATTTCTTCCATAAAGCAATACAGCCAAGCGGTGCAAAAATTAGGCTAATTAAAATTAAGGCAAGTATTATCGGAATCATTTTAAATTATATATGACAAAGGATAAAAAATAGCAGATAATGGGACGCTAATAAACCTTTAATCTGTTAATACTAATAAAAAAATGCCTATTATGTCTTCGATTGATAAAAAGGAATTAGAGAAATTTGCTAAAATTTCGCATGAATGGTGGAATGAAGACGGAGAATTCGGTATTTTGCACCAAATAACTCCTATTCGCTTGGATTATATAATAGATAAAATAACATCACATTACAATATTAAAAATCCTGCTTTATCTTTCTCGAAGTTAGACATTCTTGATGTCGGTTGTGGTGGCGGATTGGTTAGTGCGCCGCTGAGTAAGCTAGGTTTTAACGTTACCGCTATTGATGCGTTAGAAGGTAATATTAATACGGCTAACGATTATGCTAGAAAAAATAATTTAACGATAAATTACCTAAAATCGACGATAGAGGAATTGCCTAATACTAAATTATATGACGTAATAATTTGCTTGGAAGTTATAGAGCATATTGATAATGTCCCGGCTTTTATGCTAAATCTGACAAAATTAGTAAAGCCGGGCGGTATGGCGATAATTTCAACGATTAACCGCACTAAAAAAGCTTATTTACTAGCGATAATAGCAGCGGAATATATATTAAGCTGGGTTCCGAAAAATACTCATGATTATAATAAGTTTCTAAAACCGTCGGAGATTTATGAAATATTAAAGGGTAATAACATAAGTATAGAAGAACTAAAAGGTTTAGTATTTGACATCGCTAACAATAAGTGGCAATTAAGCGATGATATAGACGTGAATTACTTTGCATATTTAATAAAATATGATAAGTAAAAAATAGTAAAAATAAAGTTTTGTTGACAAAAGGCAGACAGAACATGATAATCTAAATATGAAAATAGAATTTTACTTTGCATTTAATCCTGAAAAAAATATTACCTTATTAAAAGAAAGAGGTATAAGTTTTGAACAAATAATTGCTTTGATAGAAGAAAATTGCATATTAGATATAATAGATCGTCCGAATCAGAGCAAATACCCAAACCAAAAAATTTATATTATAGAGGTGGATGGATATTGCTATTTAGTGCCTTGTATCATTAATGGGAAAGAGATTTTTTTAAAAACCATTATACCAAGCAGGAAAGCTACTAAAAATTATTTAAAAATTAAAGATAGTAGGGAACAAAATGAAAAAATATAAATTATCTGAAGAAGAAAAAGGAATATTAGACTATTTTGAGAATAATAAACTTTTGCATTTGTCTGAGGATGAATTAAAAAGACAAAAAAATATAGCCAAAGTTGCCGCAGTTAATTTTTCTAAAAAAACTGCAAGGATTAATATTAGGCTTCCAGGACATGACTTAAATCACATTAAAAGGATTGCAGCTCAAGAGGGGATGCCTTATCAAACCTTGATTTCCAGCGTTTTACATAAATACGCTTCAGGATATTTAAAATTTGATAAAGCTAACTAAACTTTATGAACAAAAATATAATTACTAGATTTGCGCCGTCTCCTACGGGTTTTTTGCATATTGGATCGGCAAGGACGGCTTTATTTAACTATTTATTTGCTCGGCATAATGGCGGGAAATTTTTTCTGCGCATTGAGGACACCGACAGAGAAAGATCAACAGCAGAAGCAGTTACGGCTATATTTTCAGGGCTTAAGTGGCTTGGCTTAAATTGGGACGGTGAAGTTATATTTCAATCAAAACGCAATGAACTATATAAGGAAGCCGCTTTAAAATTATTAAAAGAAGGGAAAGCTTATTATTGTTTTACAGCGCAAGAAGAAATAGAGCGGCAGCGGAAACTAGCCATAGAGAATAAACAGCATTTTATTTTTAATAGTCCTTGGCGTGATAGCAATCCTTCTACTTACCCAAGTGACAAAAAACCGGTAATACGGCTTAAAGCTAGTAGAGAAGGTAGTACCACGATCCATGATACCTTGCAAGGGGAGGTAGTAATTGAAAACTCCCATATTGACGATATGGTGTTGCTCCGCGCCGATGGTAGCGCTACCTATATGCTAGCGGTGGTGGTGGATGATCATGATATGGGCATCACTCATATTATCAGGGGTGACGATCATTTAACCAATGCTGCTAGGCAAATTGCCATTTATCAAGCTCTTACGTGGCAAATTCCTTCCATGACCCATATACCTTTGATCCACGGCGCCGATGGAGCTAAATTATCTAAAAGGCACGGTGCGCTTGGCGTTGAAGCTTATAAAGAAATGGGCTACTTACCGAGTGCTTTATGTAATTATTTATTAAGGCTCGGTTGGGGGCATGGAGATGATGAGATTATTAACCTAAACCAAGCTATAGAATGGTTTGACCTTGAGGGGCTTGGCAAGTCACCTTCTAAGCTTGATTTCGTCAAGATGAATAATATCAATGCGCATTATTTACGAGAGCTTGATGATGATACTTTAATTTCAATGATTATAGAGATTTTACAACAAAATCATATAGTTAACCTACAAGAAATAAATTATATCAAGCAAGCTTTGCCAAGCTTAACGGTTAGAAGCGAAACTTTAATCGACCTTGCAAATCTTGCTAAAATTTATTTGGTTAATACACCTATTAATTATTCGGAAGAAGCAAAAGTAATAATAAAGGGGTGCAATCGTGATTTAATTAATCAGGTAATAACGGCTTTAGAAGAGCTTGAGCATTTTAACAAAGATTCGTTGCAAAGTAAGTTTAAAGAAATAGCAAAGCATAACGGCTTAAAGCTTAATGAGCTGATGCAGCCGGTTAGGGCTTTAATGGCCGGCATGACTGCCTCCCCTGGAATATTTGAAATGGCTGAGATTTTGGGTAAAGAAAATAGTTTAGCAAGATTAAATGCTTTCGATGTCATTCCCGTATAGGCATGGCGTTGTTGCCCGGCTCTAAAAAAGTGCCGTATGTCATTCTAGCTAAAAGCGGGAATCTAGAAAAATACTTTTTAAGTCATCCTGAATTTATTTCAGGATATTTTGCAATAGATGCTGAAACAAGTTCAGCATGACAAAGAAAAGTCTGGATTCCCGCCTGCGGGCGTTGTTGCGTGGCTCGGAAATTAATACAAAAAACCCGTCATTGCGAAGCCACGGAGTGGCTGTGGCAATCCAGGCTATCCCGAATGTAATGAGGGATTTAATTAGAATGCCAAAAAGTTTATAAGATGGCAAGTTTAGCATAAATATTAATCAGGATTGCAGCAAGGCCCCGCGGCTCCTCGCAAGGCCTTGTTGCGTGGATGGTTAAAATTGCTTAAAACTTGTCATACCGAGGCCCCTCCCACGGTATCCAGAAAAAATCTTAGTAAAAGACTGGATGCCGTGGTCAAACAACTAGATGACACCGCGGTACTTTTAAAAAATACCCGAAATATAGTAATTTTTGCTATTTTTTCCTGGATTGCCGCTCTAGACTACGTCCCTCCTCGCAATGACGGGTTTTTTTTATAAGGATTTCGAGCCACGCAACAACGCCTTTGGTCGCTCGCAATGACGATTCCGGTATCCATGCACAACGCCCGGCGTAGCTAGAAATGATATTAACGCAATTTTTGAAAAATAATTAAACTAATGTTAGAAAGTGAAATAACAAAAAAAATATTTTCACAACTTCCAGGAAAATACTTTATTAAAAGGATTATCGGTAAATACGGCATCGGTGAAGGAGTGGCATATTTTTTAAAAAATGACACTGATAGTTTATTATATAAGGAAGAGTTAGAAATTAATTATCATACTATAGACTATAAAATAGCCGCCGTTAAAGAATATCAATATATATTTGAAGATAATAAAATTACAAAATATTTTATTTCCAAAGAAAATAATAATTTATTTTATCAACTAAACTTTACTGCTCATTCACTTTTATTACAGGCAACCGGTATTCATGTATGTAATCAAGATCGATATGAAGCTACTTATACTTTTCTTGAATCAGATTCCTTTATATTAAATTATCAAATTCTAGGACCGGAAAAAGATTATACAATCACCACTGATTTTAGAAAAATTGAAGTAAAAAATTAAAGACTATAACTTGAATCTTCACCTATTACCGGTAGTTCCTCCATTATATTAAAAAAATTATCTATGCTTTTTTCAGTTAGTATTTTTTTATTACTATCATTTTCAGTGTTTTCATTTCTCTCTCTTTTTTTATTAAAGTTAGGATTAAGAAATGAAATTTTTAAAGATTTATTATTATAGATACTAGTAGTAATATCTTTAAGAGCTTTATTATCCGTAACATCTTTAGGAAGCTGGTTAGCGGTAATATATTCAGGCACTTCAATATTATACCATTCTTTTATTTTCTCGCATAACACAGCAAGAATTTCCGGTAAAACCTTCTCAATATCGGCGGCTAATTTTATTTGCGCTTGTAGTAAAAAATCCTCAAGCTTAGTTAATGTTTCTTGAAATATACAATATGTTACTTCTATTAGGTCTTTAATATCTTCCGTAAATATATTTTTTTTGAGAAGATTCTCTTTAGCAAGATTTAAATACTGGTCCGGTCTTTTTCCAAAATTAGGTATTAAATTATTTAAGCTTTCCTTTAGCGCAGTTAATAAATTATGAGGGCAATTTTCTATCTTATTTATATCGTCTAAAAAATCTTGAAGTTCTTTAATACTTATATTCTGTATTTCTTTTTTCTTGATAATTTTTATTAAAGCTATCCTATCAAATATTTGAGCTATACAATTTAGTTTATTATTACCTATCACCTCACTTAACCATTCGATGAAAATATCTCCTTCTCTTTTAAGTAATAAATTACTCTTTTTTACGTTAGTTATGTCGTAATCCATATTATGAGTGTTAGGTAATTTCTCACCATTATCTTTAGCTACTCCCCTTGCTTGAGCAACAGCAGTTTTTGCCGACATGGGAAAAAACTTCTCATATTTTAAATATTTTTCATCTTGAGCAATAAGTTCAAGGAACATCGGCGCGGTAAATAATGTGGCATTATTTCTTTGCATCTCTACAATAAATAATAAATGAGCTAATTGTTCGGCAAAATTATTTAAGTTTCGTGTTATTTCTATCTCGCTATTAATTTTTTTATTTTGAATAATCTCAAAAATACGCTTTACCATAGCTTCCTTATGGAAAGCATCTTCAGGTATCTTTTGTAATATCTCTTTATATTTACCGAAACCAAATATTTCAGTTTGAACATTACCGGTATTATAATGTATTACATGGCTGTCGGTAAGAGTTTTTAATTTTAAGGTAGATATATTATAAATACTAGAAGAACTATAATTACTTGTTTCTTCTATAGTTAAATGTTTTATTTTGTTTTTATTATTTCTATTAACTATTTTAGAACAAGCAATAATTTCTCCAGGGGTGCCAGCTTCTAAATCAATATTTATCGGATTTTTGTATAATGATATTAAATCAATATTAGAAGCTCTTAGTACCTTAAGTAACATTTCTCTTGCAGTAACTATTGTAATATTTTTCTTTAAAGTAAATATTTCCGGAAGATGAATTTTTTTATTAAATACAAAATTAAATAACTGAATATAATCTTTATCAGCCGGCTTATTTTCTTTATTAAGGATTTAATATTTAATATGTTAGTTAATAAATAATTATTATAATTTATTTTCGTAACATGTTTTATTACATTCTTTTCTCTTTCTTCGTCCGAGCTATCTATATAAATATTTTTTTTCATTCTTTATATTAATATTAAAAATTATTTATTGTTCATCAAGATAATGCAAAGCTTCACAACAACCTATAAAACTTAAAGCAAAATCACCGTGATTATCGTTATATGCTTTTTTTTCTATACAATGCAAATCAAACTCTTTAGCTGAAATTCCTGTAATTCCGATAGCACAATTAATTATTGCAATAGCAGTAATAATGTCATCGCTTTTTATGCATTCAAATAGTCTATCCTGTACGTACTCAATTTTTGCTTTGTCATCAGAAAATTTTTCTAATTCAGATTCCATAGAAGGTTTTATTTTAGTAATTTTAGGTCCTACTGATTCAAGGTCATAATCTAACATAATCTTCTCACTTTTATTTCTTAACTTATCTTCCTAAATAATCGCTAACATTATACTAAATTATTAACAATTTATCAAGTATTGTTTTAAGCTAACAACCTCATAAGCACGCATAGTATCAACTCATATAAAAATTTTAAAAAGCAAAAACGTAGAATTTTTAATTATTATATCCTTTTTCATTTTCTTTACTTAATTTAGTAACGGCAATAAGAGCTTTTTTTAATATCTCTATTGCGTCTTCTATTTTTCCAAAAGCTTCTAATGCTTCGGATTTGCGATATAATGCAACGATATCATAAGGATTAAGTTTTAATTTTTCATCGCAATATTTTACTACTTCATTCATTCTACTTAAATTCTTTGACTCTATTATTGTATCATAATAACTTGTATCAACTTTATTTTTATCGGTCATTTTTAACTCCATTTGTAATATTATTAAATAATCTATTAAATTAATTAGAAAGAAGTAATAAATATTGAACTTAATCCTAAAAACAATAGTTTTTTGTTATTGTGGTTGAAATTTAATAGATTATTTTGCAATAATGGAGTTTAAACATCATTAACGGTTTGCATATTAGCAAAATAATAAAAATAATCAAGAAAATTAAGTTATTTTCTAAAATAATAACATAATTACTAGTTGTATTCTGTATCAAAAAGATTGTATAACTAAAAATACTTAAAAATAAAATATTATATATTGTTGCTAAATAATAGGGGTGTGAATATATTAGACCCTAACTATATTATACTAATTATACACGATTGACTTTTCACTTTAGGTGTGGGTTGCCTTAATAATCTCACAGAATAATTTTAATTATATGTTTAAAACATTAACACAAAATTTAACAAAAATTTTTGATCATATTAGAAGTTCCGGTACTTTATCGGAAATTCAAATAGACGATGCTATGAGAGATATAAGAGTTGCTCTTCTTGAATCTGATGTAGCATTACCGGTAGTTAAAGATTTTATAGCGGAAGTAAAACAGAAAGCTTTAGGGCAGGAGGTTATCAAATCCGTTTCACCGGGGCAGATGATAATTAAAATCATTCATGAAGAAATGATAAATCTTCTTGCATCGGACTCAAATGAAGCAAAGTTACAATTAAATTCAAAACCGCCGGTAAATATCTTAGCGGTGGGCTTACAAGGAAGCGGTAAAACTACCGCTAGCGCAAAACTCGCCTTACGGCTTAAAAATCAAAATAAAAAAGTTCTGCTAGTATCGCTTGATATTTATCGTCCGGCGGCGCAGGAACAATTAGCAATACTTGCAAAATCGATAGAAGTTGATTCGCTCCCTATTATATCAACCGAGAAGCCGCTTGATATTGTCAAACGGGCGCTTGTGGAATCAAAAATATCAGCTTATGACGTTGTGATATACGACACGGCCGGTAGGTTACAGATTGATAACGAAATGATGGAAGAGGCTTTGGCTATAAAAGAGCTAGTAAAGCCGGCAGAAACATTATTAGTAATTGATAGTATGACGGGACAAGATGCAGTAGTAACGGCTAGTAGTTTTAATCAAAAATTAGAAATTTCGGGGCTAATTTTATCAAGAATTGACGGCGATTCTAAAGGTGGAGCTGCCTTAAGCGTAAAATATATTACCAAAAAGCCGATAAAATTCTTAAGTAGCGGCGAGAAATTAACCGATTTAGAAGAATTTGATGCTGAGCGCATAGCTTCAAGAATATTAGATATGGGGGATATACTCTCTTTTGTCGAAAAAGCAGCAAATATAGTAGATAGGGAAGAGGCAGAAAAAATAGCTGCTAGGATGAAAAAGGGTAAATTTGATTTAAATGATTATCTCCAGCAAATGCGAAGTATTAAAAAACTCGGCGGTTTTAGCGGTATCGTTAATATGCTACCGGGTGCCGGTAAAATTATGGATCAAATTGATCAATCTAAATTAAGCGGTAAGTTAATTGAGCAGCAAGTGGCTATTATCTTATCTATGACCCCGAAAGAAAGAAAAACCCCCGATATACTTAATGCTTCACGTCGGAAACGTATCGCGCAAGGAGCAGGTACGACTGTTCAAAAAGTCAATATACTATTAAAGCAGTTCAAGCAAATAAGCGATATGATGAAAAAAGCAAGTAATATGAATCCTAAAAGCCTCATGCGCCAAGGTATGGGTAAGTTGTTTTCTTAAAGGCTTGCATTTTTGCAAGCATCCATAATGTTATTTCTAGCTACGGTGAGCTTTGTTGCATGGCTCGAATTTTCGATGTCATTCCCGTGAAGGCGGGGCGTTGTTGCATGGCTCGATCTTACCCCGTCATTGCGAGGATATGCGTAGCATCGACGTGGCAATCTAGGAAAAAATAGCAAAAAATGCTATGAAACTTATTATTTTCTGGATTGCCGCACTCCCCTTGGTCGCGGCTTTGTTCCGTGGCTCTAAAAAAGTGCCGTATGTCATTCCCGCGCAGGCGGGAATCCAGAAAAAATACCCAAAATAAACAAAACTACACAAAAATTTACCACACAATTTGCTTAAACATTTTCTGGATTCCCGCCTGCGGGCGTTGTTGCATGGCTACCGGAATCGTCATGGCGAGGCGCCTCTTGGCGCCGTGGCCATCTAAGTATAAACATATTTTTATACTAAACTTGTTTAGTATTCTAATTAAATCCCTAATTATATTCGGGATAGCCTAGATGGCCACAGCCACTTCGTGGCTTCGCCATGACGGATTTTTATTAATTTTCGAGCCATGCAACAACGCTTGAAAACGGGAATCTAGAAAAAATACTTTTAAGTCATCCTGAATTTATTTCAGGATATTTGGGTAATTAGATGCTGAAACAAGTTCAGCATGACATAAGTAAGGCTGGATTCCCGTTTTTACGGGAATAACATCGAAAATTCGAGCCATGCAACAACGCCCCGCTTTCGCGGGAATGACATCGAAAATTTGAGTCATGCAACAACGCCATCGTTTATCGACTCTTTTGCATATGAGTCGCATTTTGGTTTTTGATAAAGGGAAAATTATCGAAGACGGTACGCATAATGCACTTTTAATGAATAATGGACTGTATAAAACCTTGTGGGCTGCACAAATAGGCGGTTTTTTGCCGGAACATTTATAAAATACTATTATATTTCTTTAGCTTCCTCTTCAATTTCACTTTCCTCTTCGTCATCAGAATTTTCGGCAATTAATGATACGGATACGACTTTTTCATTTTCTTCGGTTTTAAACAAAATTACCCCGCCGGTATTACGCCCTGTTATACGCACCGATTCGAGTTTACAACGAATTAACTTACCGCTATTAGTAATTAACATTAATTCATCATCCATAGCAACGGGCATTACGCCGACCACAAGACCGGTTTTGTCGGATATATCCATATTGACAATGCCGCTGCCGCCGCGATTAGTAATTCTATAGCCGTAAGCCGAGCTTCTTTTACCGAAACCGTTTTCGCTAACGGTCATAATAAATTCTTCTGAAATTGCCATTTGTAAAATCATCTCTGAGCTGAGCGTTGAGCCGAATTCTTCCGGTGAAAATGCTTCTCCCTTAGCAATTGCGAGCCTTCGCTCCGTCGGGATTGATAAATAAGCTTCGCGCTCTTCCATAGTACAAGAAACGCCTTTAAGCACGGTCATAGAAATTACCGAGTCATCTTTTGCTAGTCTCATTCCTCGGACGCCGTCAGAGGTACGGCTTTTAATAATACGTAAAGATTCAACCGGAAATCTTAAAGCTTTACCGGCTTTTGTGGCAAGTAAAATATGTTCTTCTTCTTTGCAAACTTTTACGTCCACTAATTTGTCATTATCGTCAAGCCTGATGGCGATTTTGCCGTTTGCTTGGATAAGTTTGAAATCCACTAAATCACTTCTTCTAATATTCCCTAAAGAAGTTGCAAACATAATATTTAAATTATCCCACTCATCTTGATTTTCCGGCAGCGGCATAATATTAGTAATATATTCTTTATCTTTTAAAGGTAAAATATTAACAATCGGTCTACCTTTCCCTTGCGGATTGCTTAGCGGTAATTTATAAAGCTTTAAGCTATAAACTTGCCCGATATTGGAAAAGAACAGCATCGGCGTATGAGTACTACCGACAAATATTTGAGTGGTAATATCTTCATCCCTCATTGATAGACCCGACCTACCTTTGCCGCCGCGTTTTTGCGCTCGATAGCTCGTTAGAGGAACACGTTTTATATAACCACCAAGCGTTACGGTTACTACCATTTCTTCACGCTGAATTAAATCTTCCATATCCTGATCGAAATCACCGAATTCAATCGAGGTGAGGCGAGGGGTAGCAAATTCTTCTTTAACCTTAATTAATTCATCTTTTAAAATTTCTAAAAGTCTATCTCGTGATTCAAGGATATTAAGATATTCACTAACTTCGGTAGCAAGATTTTTAAGATATTCTTCTAACTTATTTTTTTCCATAGCTGTTAAACGTTGCAATCTCATTTCTAAGATAGCCTTAGTTTGAGCTTCGGTAAAATAACATCTTCCTTGGTCATCTATCATAGCTTTATCGTCAACTAGCTTCACGAGCGGTAAAATACTTTGAGCGTCCCAATTTCTTGCCATTAATTCTTGTTTCGCACTATTTGGATCACGGGCCGATTTAATTATACGGATAATTTCGTCGATATTACTAACTGCGATAGTGAGTCCGAGTAATATATGCGCTCTATCTCTGGCTTTATTAAGTAAATATATCGTGCGATTAGTAATTACTACTTCCCGAAAATGAACAAAAGCGCTGATCACCTCTTTTAAATTCATAACTTTCGGTAACCCGTCTTTCAGGGCAAGCATAATCACGCCAAAGCTTGTTTGGAGTTGAGTACAGGCATATATTTGATTTAATACTATTTCCGCTACCACGTCTTTTTTTAGCTCGATATATATTTTTATACCGTTTTTATTTGATTCATCACGTAAATCACTAATACCTTCAATACGCTTTTCCTTAACCATTTCGGCAATTTTCTCTACCAATTTGGCTTTATTGACCATATAAGGAATTTCGGTAATAATAATAGCTTGTCTATTATTTGAAAGATCATCAATTCGCGCCCGTCCTCTTGTTATGATACTTCCACGCCCTGTTAAATATGCCGATTTGATACCGTGCGTGCCTAAAATCATTGAGCCGGTCGGGAAATCAGGACCTTTTACTACTTCTAGAAGGTCCAAAATATCTATATCGTTATTATCGACATATAAACAACAAGCATCAATAACTTCACCGAGATTATGGGGAGGGATATTGGTCGCCATACCGACAGCAATGCCACCGCTACCGTTAACTAGTAAATTAGGGAATATTGAAGGTAAGACTAACGGCTCTTCTTCGGAACCGTCATAATTGGGAACGAAGCCTACAGTTTCTTTGTCGATATCTTCTATTAATTTATGGGCAACCTTGGCAAGGCGCGATTCGGTATATCTCATTGCCGCCGCGGCGTCGCCGTCTATTGAACCGAAATTACCTTGACCGTCAACGAGCGGTAGACGCAACGAAAAATCCTGCGCCATACGAACTAATGAATCATAAATAGCACTATCGCCGTGCGGATGATATTTACCCATTGTGTCACCGACTATTCTTGCCGATTTGCGATAAGGTTTGCCGGCGTGATTACCGGCTTCGTACATTGAGTAAATTATACGGCGGTGTACGGGTTTCAGTCCGTCCCGCACATCCGGTATTGCCCTGCTTACTATAACGCTCATTGCATAATCAAGATAAGACGCTTTCATCTCGTCTTCGATATTTACCGGTATTAAATTAGGATAATCTTTATTATTAGTCACGATTGCGCTGCCTATATTAATTTAAGTCTATTATAGTGATATATTATTTTGCTTTCAAGGATTGCTTTTTGTTATCTTCGTGGGTTTGTTTGTTATTTCTTAGTGAAATAAATTAAGATAGCAGTAATAGCTATTATATTGATAATAACTATTATATATGTTATAGTGATCATAACTATAAATCATTAGGTAAATAATATGGAAAAAAATATTAGTAGTAAAATAGCACAAAATAATTTTGGAGAATTAATGAATGATGCAATGAAAGGACCGGTAATTATAAATAAGTATGGTAAACCTGCTGCAGTTCTTATCTCTCATGAAGAATATGAAAAATTTAATCAACTTGAAGATATGTATTGGATAACGCAAGCAAAAAATGCTAGCAAAAAAGGTTTTCTTTCAGAAAAAGAAAGTGCAAATTTTTTAACTAAAATGTTAGAGCAGTAAATTATGACTCTAATAATATCAAAAGATTCACAAAAATTTATAGAAAAACTAAACCCGAAACAATCAAGGCAAATAGCAATTAAGATTAAAGAACTAAGCGAGGTAATACAGCTAAATTCACAAAGTTTCAGACAAGATGAATTTGAGGACGAGTCTGCACAGCGTACAAAAGTACGTGAGCACAGACGAGTTCCAAAAAATTCGCTTGTATCAAGCTTTGTGAATGACGCTGTAGATCATCCGCACGATAGTAAACTTTTAAAAGGCTCTGAAGAACAGTATCATCGAGTAGATGTAGGAGAATTTCGGATAATTTATCAAAAAAATAAAGAAATATTTTATATTTTTATAATAGGAAAAAGAAATGATGCAGAAGTTTATAAATTATTTAAAAGAAAAATAAATTAGTAAAAAATAATTCAGCATGACAAGAAAGGTCTGGATTCCTGCTTTCGCAGGAATGACATAGAGCAGGTTTAACCTATCCACACAACAACCTCTTCCTACGCTGATCTAATCCGAAAAAAATCATATTCATGTTAAACTTGTTTCAACATAATTTTTCAATTATTATTTAATCACGCAGATAATAAGGAAAAAATATGACCAATATAGTATATAGAAATAACCTAGTGGTAGTTACTCGAGAATACTTAGTAAGCTTATTAAGAGCTTGGCAGCAAAATAAGATAACTACTGAAGAAATTTATGAAACGGCTAATTACTTATATGATTGTGACATTTTAAAAGTGTTAGACTTAGAAAATGGTGATGATTTTTCAGTAGCAACAGAAGCTCTTCAATATCTAGAATCATTAAATATAAATTTTATAACACAAGAAGATATTGAACCGGCTATTGAATTTAAGTATCTAGAGGGTGATAAAAAATGGGAACAATATACTTCTTCAATAAATTACGAAGAGCGAATGAAAAAGCTTAAAGGACAATCTCCATATCTATCTGTTTAGTGGCATTTTGCTAACTAAAGATAGATATCGTCATTGCGAGCGACTGCAAGGAGTGCGGCAATCTAGAAAAAAATAGTCATCCTGAATTTATTTCAGGATCTACTATTAAGAGATGCTGAAACAAGTTCAGCATGACAAGAACTAGATTGCCACGTCGGCATAAATGGCCTCCTCGCAATGACGAGATAAGATTGAGACAATGCAACAACACTCCATTTGAACTAGAATGACATAGAATAAATTTTAATCCCTTAACTCTATATCCTCCGTACTCCATTCGTTAGAGATGTTATTATATTTTAATATATAAGGTTTAGTGTCGATAGAGTCGAGGACTATATCGGCTATCATATCATCATGTGAAGAAATTAAACTATGACCGAAAGAAGAATAATAAGGTTGATAATTTCTAAATCGGATAGTTATAAATTTTTCTTTAGTAATATCAGGCATATATTTTATTAAATCCTTAACATTATCTAACTTATGATTTTCTATCTCATAGATATGAGTTCTATATAAATTTTTATAATCTTGAGTAAAATAAGCAGGGATACTACTAAAGCTACTGCCTGATTGAACGGTTGCTATCGTCAGAGCTTGAGGTACACCTGATTTGCTGCTAAAATAATCGTCGGCTTCAAAAAAGACTGCACCGCCGAAATTAACAAGCTGCTCTATTTTGTTATTATTGATATTATATAAATCTATAGTTTGTTCTATTTTTTTCCCTTCTCGGTAAATTGTCAGTTTAACATTAGTGTTTTTACTATTATCCATTTCTTTATCAAATATAGTAAGATTGCCGCCGAGTTCTATATTGTTAATTTTCCAAATAATATCCCCAGGTTTAAGAAATTTTTCAGCAGGAGAGGCCGGTATAATAGTTTTTACAATCACTACTCTATTTCGTGCATCGGGAAATTTTTTTAAATATATATCCATTTCCGCTTGCGGAAAATTACGATGCCTTACTGCTTTATTTAAAGAATATAATTCGGTAATAATACCGATATGGTTCCTATTTGGAATTTTATTATTCTTAAGGCTCTCTAAACTACGTTGCACATAATCCGAGTGAAGAGCGAATGCGTAAGTTTGTCCGCCGCCGTATATTATGCCGATAGCTTCATTTTTTTCATTTAACACCGGAGAGCCGCTAGCACCTCCGGTAATATTAAGATTAATTATATAAGAGCCTTGCGGCATCTCGCCGTCAATACTATATAAATCGGATAAATAGCCGCTATGAAAGGAAAAACCTTGCGCTTCGGTATTACCTACCACAAAAACGCTTTGATTTAATTTAGGTACTTCCCCCGAAAAAACTATTTGTTCAACCGATTCCGGTAAGTCTGATTTTGCTACTTTTAAAATAGCATAATCCTGCCAGCTATCGTAATAAATAAGTTTTGCCTCGGCTTGCTGACCGCTATGAAAGGTAACAAAATAAGTGCCGATAGAAGCCCTACCGATTACATGCGCGTTAGTAACGATAAAACCGTTTTCTTTATCGGTTACAAAACCGGTACCGGTCCAGCTACCTATATCCTTATAGGCGGATACGGCGATTCTACTGTCAATAGTCACTATGGCTTTTTTTGTATGTTCTAGAGTGCTAGAAGTGCCGGACGCATTAACAATATTTACGAAAAATAAGTTAATGATAAATAAAATTTTTATTAAAATTGAGACTTTTTTCATTTATTCCTCTTGTAAAATTATCACCCTAGCATTATATCAAAAAGGTCAATAATAAAAGATGTATAATAAACGCAAATAAGAAAATACTGCAAGAATAAAATTTTAAAGAGGATAATTATGGGAAAAGTAATAGGTATTGATTTGGGAACCACAAACTCTTGTGTTGCCGTAATGGAGGGTAAGGAACCCAAAGTAATAGAAAATTCCGAAGGTGAGAGGACTACGCCGTCTATCATAGCTTTTGCTAACGGCGAAAAATTAGTCGGTCAGTCGGCAAAAAGGCAAGCGGTAACTAATCCAAGAAATACCGTTTTTGCGGTAAAAAGATTAATAGGAAGAAATTTTACCGATCCGATGGTTAAAAAGGATCAAGATATTGTTCCTTATAAAATAGTAAAAGCTGATAATAACGATGCATGGGTTGAAGTAGACGGACAAAAATATTCGCCGAGTCAGATTAGTGCTTATATTTTGCAAAAAATGAAAGAAACCGCCGAAAATTATCTAGGCGAGAAGGTAACGCAAGCGGTAATTACCGTACCTGCTTATTTCAACGATGCGCAGCGTCAGGCAACAAAGGATGCCGGTAAAATTGCCGGTCTTGAAGTTTTGCGGATAATTAACGAGCCGACGGCTGCGGCCCTTGCTTACGGCTTCGATAAATCAGCTAGTAAAACCATTGCGGTTTATGATCTTGGCGGAGGAACATTTGATATATCAATACTTGAGATAGGCGACGGCGTATTTGAAGTTAAGTCGACTAACGGTGATACTTTCCTTGGCGGTGAAGATTTTGATACTAGAATATTAAATTATTTAATAGATGAATTCAAAAAAGAAAGTAGCGTCGATTTACGCAACGATCCACTCGCATTGCAACGTTTAAAAGAAGCTGCCGAAAAAGCTAAAAAAGAATTATCTACCGCTTTAACTACCGATATTAACTTGCCTTATATTACGGCAGATAATACCGGTCCGAAACATTTAAATATTAAATTTACTAGAGCAAAATTAGAAGCGTTAGTAGCCGATTTAATTGATAATACTATCGAGCCTTGCCGTAAGGCGTTAAAGGATGCCGGCTTAAAAGCCTCTGATATTCAGGAAGTCGTATTGGTTGGCGGTATGACTAGAATGCCGAAAGTGATCGAGAAAGTTAAAGAGTTTTTTGGTCGTGAACCGCATAAGGGAGTTAATCCTGATGAAGTAGTGGCACTCGGTGCTGCTATTCAAGGGGGAGTATTAAATAAAGAAGTAACGGATATATTATTATTAGACGTTACGCCTTTATCGCTCGGAATTGAAACACTTGGAGGCGTATTTACCAGGTTAATCGATCGTAATACTACAATTCCGACCAAAAAGAGCCAAGTATTCTCTACCGCCGACGATAATCAGCATGCGGTAACTATTCGGGTGTTCCAAGGTGAGCGAGAAATGGCGGCCAGTAATAAATTGCTTGGGCAATTTAATCTTGAAGGTATACCTCCTGCGCCGCGCGGCATGCCGCAAATAGAAGTGACTTTTGATATTGACGTTAACGGTATAGTGCATGTTTCCGCTAAAGATAAAGCTAGCGGTAAGGAGCAAAAAGTAACTATCCAAGCATCGGGCGGACTTAGTGAAGCGGAGATTGAGCAGATGGTTAAAGATGCCGAAAAAAATGCCGAAGAAGATAAAAAGCGAAAAGAGTTAATTGAAGCTAAAAATAACGCCGATAGTCTAATTTATTCTACCGAGAAGACTCTTAAAGATTACGGTGATAAGGTATCTGCTGAAGATAAAGCCGGAATAGAGGAAGCTATTACAGGTTTAAAAGCTGTTTTAGAGTCGGAAGATGTAGCTCAGATTAAAGAAAAAACGGAAGCGTTAACGGCTAGTAGTATGAAAGTCGGTGAAGCAATGTATAAATCTCAAGCGGAAAATACTAATACTGCCGAGCCTGAAACTACCAATGACGAAAAAGTAGTAGACGCTAATTTTGAAGATATAGAGAAGAAGTAAGTTTGTTACGTGGATGCCTCAAACGTCATTGCGAGGAGATGCTTTAACATCGACGCGGCAATCCAGACTTTTCTTTGTCATGCTGAACAAGTTTTGCGCATCTTTTTGTATTTGATCCTGAAATAAATTCAGGATGACTATAATTTTCTGGATTCCCGCCTTTAGCTAGAATGACATACTGTTGCTTTATTGAGCCATGCAACAATGCCCCGCCTTCACGGGAATGGCATCAATGATATTAAAAAAACATACAATTAATTATTCTTAAATCATGTCACAAACTGATTACTATCAAATACTTGGCGTTAGTAAGTCCGCGACTCAAGCAGAGCTAAAAAAAGCTTACCATACACTAGCTAAGCAATATCATCCCGATAATAATAAGGTCGAGGATAAAAACGCCGAGAAAAAATTTAAAGAAATAAGCGCCGCTTATGATGTTCTAAAAGATGAGCAAAAAAGAGCGGCTTATGATCGTTTCGGGCATGATGCTTTTCAAAATAGAGGCGGTGGCGGTTCACAAAGTCATGGGCAAGGTCAAGCCGGCGGATTTCATGCCGATATTAATGACATATTCGGTGATTTTTTTAGTGATTTCATGGGCGGAAATAAAAGATCGCGTTCTACTTCAAGCAAAATTAGGGGATCGGATTTAAAATATAATTTAACAATTAGTTTAGAAGAAGCTTTTCACGGTGTCGATAAAAATGTTAGTTTTTCTAGTGAAGTAAAATGTGATTCATGCCATGGTACCGGTTCTGAAACTAATGAAGGAATGACTAGTTGCAGTGTTTGCGGCGGTCATGGAGTAACAAGTATGCAACAAGGGTTTTTTACCTTAGAGCAGGCCTGTAATCATTGCCAGGGTAGCGGACAAATTATAAAAAATCCATGTAAAAAATGTCGTGGTAACGGGCGCTATGCTAAACATAGGAACTTAACGGTAAATATTCCTGCGGGCGTGGAAAACGGGACGAGGATAAGGCATACCGGTGAGGGGGAAGCAGGAATTCGAGGAGGAAGTAACGGGGATTTATATGTCGATATTGCCATAAAACCTCATGACCTTTATAAAATAGAGGGAGTAAATTTACATTGTAAGCTACCGATTAGTTTTGTAAAAGCTGCTCTTGGCGATGATATAGAAGTGCCGGTAATTGAAGGCGGAAAAGTAAATTTAAAAATTCCTGCCGGTACGCAAAGCGGTGATCAGCTAAGACTTCGAGGCAAAGGAATGTCTAAGATTAGAGCAACTATTAGGGGCGATATGATTGCCCATATTCATATTGAGATACCTAAAAATTTAACCAAAAGACAAAAAGAATTATTAGAAGAATTTAAAAAAGAATCGGGAAACGATAAAGATAATGATAGTAATTTTTTTAATAAAATGAAAAATTTATGGTCGTGAAATTTTCGTATGGAATTTAAAGCTTAAATATTATATTATTAGATAGATTAATTTTAATTTTGTTCACAGAACCTATATATTAAATTGAGAGGAATTTATGCCGTACAAAAATAACGATAGCCTACCTGAAACAGTTAAAAATCATCTTCCTGCCCATGCTCAAGATATTTATCGAGAAGCTTTTAACCATGCTTTTGAAGAATATAAATCACCTGAAAAAAGACGCGGTAATGATTCAAGAGAAACAGTAGCGCATAAAGTAGCTTGGGCAGCAGTCGAAAAAAAATATCATAAAAATGAAAAAGGTCTGTGGGTGGATAAGTAGACCTTGTTGCATGGCTCGATAAAAGCAGCAGTATGTCATTCTAGCTAAAGGCGGGAATCCAGAAAAAAACCAAAAAGTCATCCTGAATTTATTTCAGGATCTACTCAAAAAGATGCTGAAACAAGTTCAGCATGACACAAGTAAGACTGGATTCCCGCTTTTAGCTAGAATGACATCGAAAATTTGAGCCATGCAACAATGCCGGAGAAGTAAGGTAACTTATAAACACTAATTTACTTTGTTTTTTATAATTAATTAATAAAAATTAAATAATACTTGACTTTTAGATGAAATGTTAGTATATTTTGCCTAAATTAATTTAGGGTATATTTTTATGAGTGGAAACCTAATAAGTTTAGATACTGCTACAGACATAAATTTAGAGGATATAGAACTAGTTTCTTTAACGGAGATTCCTAATAAATCTATAAGTTCTAGTAAACTTGCTCACTCAGCAATAAATCTTGCCTATAATAGTGCCGATTCAGAGAAATATTTAGCAAAGGCTTTAGAAATAGACGGTAAAGAGTTAGTCGGTAGCGGTTTTGAAATACTTGCCGCATCAAGGGAGTTGAATACTTCACAGTATGGTTATAAAGCCGTAGCGTTTATTAATAAGCAGACTAAAGAAATTCATATTGCTAGTGCAGGAACAAAAGCTGATAAGTATGATTTATGGGATGATGTATTAATTACTTTTCATTATACTCCTAATAAACTAGCCTCGGTTAAAGAATTTATTGATGAAATAATTGTAAAAATCGCCAAAGAAGAAAATAGCGAAGAAGCAGTACAAAATTATACTTTTAGCACTAGCGGGCATTCTCTAGGGGCGATTGTATCAGATTTGACAGCGGTGGAGTTATATTCGCGTAATTTCAAGTTTGATAAATCGACAACTTTTGATAGTCCCGGCTCAAGTGAAGTAGTAAAATATGCTATTCAAGACAAGCTATTTACGGGTGAAGTTAAGGCTTCAATAGAAGAATTAGCTAAGCATTCCGTAATATATAATGCAAAACCTAATTTTATCAATACTACTAATAATCACTTGGGAGAAGTAAATTTAGTTCTTCCGCAAGTAAAAAATAATATAGTAGAAGAGCAAAAAACACCGAAGGCTTCAGGATTTTTGGGATGGGGCGAATATTTGTATAATACAATCGGCTCTATAGTTCAAACAAGTGCTGATTATTTAGGTATTACAAGTATAATGGAGCAAATCAATCAACATAAGCTTCATAATTTTGCTGATTTAGATAAGCTTGTTTATGCAGTAGAGGGTTGGAATGGAACTCAACCGATATTAAGAAATGATAAGGACAATGCTCAGTTTAAAGCTGTAAAATCTACAGGGAAAGATGTTGTATTATTTGATGAGCATGAATATGGCAGTTTAGTGTTGATAAATCAATATCCCTTAGCATATTCGGATTTACAAAATTGTACCATGGAAGAAGTATTGCCGATAGGGGATATAAATAATAATTCAATTTCCGTGTGTTAAGTTATTTATAATATAAAAAATAAATTTCAAATGTTAGATTTTTTTTCTTATGGTCTTGCACGTACAGTAAGAAGTGCAACCGGAGCTGCTTCCGGTATTGTAGTTTGTATTGCAGATACTATTACTAAGTATGTTAATGATTTAGTAAGTGAGCAACCGGGTAGTAATAATTTTACTATTAGGGAAGAAGAAGACTGGCTTGTCGTTGACGTCGAGCCTATAGGAGAGACAACTCCGCCGCAAAATAATCAATAAATCACTTATTCCCCCCTTAATAATTCATAAATATTTCTAGCCGTTTTGCGAGTATTTACATATTCACTATTTTATAGTATAATATATAAATATTAAGCTAAGGTATTTATGTCGATATTACCGATAGTAACGGCTCCGGATAATAGATTAAAGCAAAAATCTTTGCCGGTAGAGCTAATTACTAAAGAAACTCAAAAATTCATGGATGATATGGTGGAAACTATGTATCATGAGGATGGCTCCGGTCTTGCTGCGGTACAGGTTGGTGCTTTGAAGAGGATTTTGGTAATTGATATAAAAGATCACGATGAAGTGCCAAGACCTGCAAATTTTTATCCTCTTTTTATAGTAAATCCTGAAATAATAGAAAAATCAGCAGAATTAGTAACCGCTAAAGAAGGTTGTATTTCTGTTCCTGAGCAAAGATATGAAATAACACGACCTGAATCCGTAAAAATAAAATATTTAGATTATTATAATAATCCGCAAGAGCTTGAGGCGAATGACTGGCTAGCAAGAGTTATCCAGCATGAATATGATCATTTAGAAGGTAAATTAATGATCGACTATTTAAGTAGTCTAAAAAGAGATGTTGCGCTAAGAAAACTCCGAAAACTTAAAAATAATATAGTGTGAAAATAATCCTCATGGGGACGCCTGCCTTTGCGCTGCCCGCCCTTGAAAAACTTATAGCCTCTAATAACCACCGCCTAGTTAGCGTTTTTACGCAAAGACCAAAGGCTAAGGGCAGGCGGCTTCACGAGATAAAATCCCCTGTACATCAATTAGCTCTGCAGCATCAAATACCTGTTTATACTCCTGTCACATTAAAATCAGATGAAGTAACTAACCTTATCAATTCTATAGAAGCCGATATAATAATAGTAGTAGCTTACGGTTTTATAGTTCCGACGGCAATTTTAAATGCTAAGAAATACGGTTGTTTAAATATTCACCCGTCTGATTTGCCAAGGCATCGTGGGGCTGCGCCTTTGCAGCGTACTATTATCTGCGGCGATAAGATAAGTGCCGTATGTATTATACGAATGAATGAGGGACTTGATACCGGCGATATAATAGTAAAACAAAATTTTGATATACCGGCGAGAATGACGTTAGAGGAGTTGCATAATAAATGTGCTGTTATGGGAGCCGAACTTTTAATTAAAACATTAGATGAAATAGATAATTTGCCGCCTGTTCCTCAAATTGACAAAGGCGTAAGTTATGCGTATAAACTTACTAAAGAAGAAGGAAAAATTAATTGGGAAGAAACCGCTTATCAAATAGATTGTAAAATCCGCGGAATGAACCCATGGCCCGGAGTATATTTTAGTTATAAAGATAAAATTATCAAAATTCTTGAGGCGGATTATCTAGACCAACCTCATGATTTTCCAGCCGGTACGGTCATTAGTAAAAAATTAGAAGTAGCTTGCGGCAGCGGTATATTGATAATTAAAAAGCTACAACAAGAGAGCAAGAGATCGCTAATAACTGAGGAATTTTTACGAGGCATGGACATACCGGTTGGTACTTTATTGATTTCGAGGGAGTGAAAATACAGCTCATTTTCCCGCACTCTTCTATGTCATTCCCATAAAAACGGGAATCTAGACTTTTCTTTGTCATGCTGAACTTGGTTCAGCATCTCATTAATAGATCCTGAAATAAATTCAGGATGACTATTTTTTTTCTAGATTCCCGCTTTTAGCTAGAATGACATACGGCACTTTTTTAGAGCCATGCAACAACGCCCCTTCGCGCGGCGTGCATGGCTCTAAAATTAATAAAAAACCCGTCATTGCGAAGCCACGAAGTGGCTGTGGCAATCTAGTTTTTGTCATGCTGAACTTGTTTCAGCATGACAAAAGAAAGCCTGGATTCCTGCCTTTAGCTAGGAATGACATCGAAGGTGCTTTTAACTATCCAAACCCCAATGCCTGCGCAGGGATGATATCGGTTTTAAAAGCTTTCAAGTTTATAATTTTTCTTTTATTTTCTTTTTGTTAGCCAAACACTTTACTAAATTGTTAATTGCTTGTTGTTCCGTACTATCAATTTTCATAAAATTTCTTGAAACTTCAATACACATACGTTGATGTTGAGTATGAATAGGTTGCGGGTTATCGGCTTCATCTAAGCCGTCAAAAAAATAATCAATATTTCTATCTAAAGCTTTTGCAATAAATACTAATCTACCGACTGAAATCCTGTTAATTGCTTTTTCGTATTTTTGTAGTTGTTGATGGGTAACATCTATCACTTCTGCAAGTTGTTGACGAGACAAACCTTTTGCAAGGCGCAAGGAATAAATCTTTTTTCCGATAAAATCATCAATTTTTTGTATGAAGTCATTTTTTCTTACCATTATTATCTCCCTGATTAATTATTGTTTACTGTTATAGTAATTGTTTTTCTAACAAAATTGTCAATTATTGCGTGTTGTAAAAATACTGATTACTAAAAATCCAGTATTTATAAATGTTATACAATTATGAGTGGAAATTGTACCATATTTTAATATTACATACAACTATAAAATAACAATTTTTAAGCTTTTTGTAATTATTTATTAAATATTTCTTAAGTATGTTTTAATATATTTGAAATGAAACCTAAAAATAAAAAAAAATTATAATAAATTTAAAATATTTCTTATTAAATTTGTACTTTAGCAGTATATTAGTATTCGTTTAAAAATAACTTAATTTTTGACGATAATATTTAAAAATATTTTTATAAAAATATATGGTAAAAATATCACGTAAATATCGCAGATAGAGATCAAGTTAATAAAAATTGTAGCTGCTTTATATTTTAACAAATCAGCTAGTTGTTAAAAATTATTTTCTACTGAAAAATATAAATAATTGCAACTTATAAAAATTTTTTAATTTCCGGTATTATATAGAGTTATAAGTCTTAAGCAAGAAGAATTTTAAAATTTTACTAAAAGATAATTTAAAAAAACAGAAACGTGGTTTTTTATACCTATAATAATTTAAATATATATATTTTTAATATCACTTTGCACTTTACTATAAAACTTTGTATGCTTTCCAAGTTGTATACTAAAATAAAAAATCTTTAATGAGTAAAATTGTTAGCTGCCTTTATTATGCGTTTTTCAGAACCATAGAACACGACGGGATTGAACATTCCGGTTATATGTCGTTTATGATACTCTTATCTATTTTCCCCTTTTTAGTATTTTTATTAGCTCTTACAAGTTTTTTGGGCGCTTCGGAACTTGGACAAAATTTTATACAAATTTTTCTAGAAAGCATGCCTGAGCAAGCAACCGAATCAATTCAAAAAAGAATAAAAGAATTATTAAGCGCTCCTCCTCAAAGCCTTATGACTCTTGCGGTGGTAGGTAGCGTCTGGACGGCTTCATCATTTGTCGAGTGCCTTAGAACAATATTAAACCGCGTATATGAAATAAAATCTCCTCCGCCTTATATAAGAAGAAGATTACTTAGCATTATACAATTTCTTATAATAAGTATATTAATTACCCTTACGATGTTTCTTTTAGTTTTTATCCCGATAATACTTACAAAAATTCCGGTAATATTAGAAGTTATTGACCAACATAAAAATACTTTAAATTTTATAAGATATGCTTTAATTTTAGCTTTACTATTCCTCGGAGCTTCTTCGCTATATTATATATTACCTAATATAAAACTAAATTTTGTCGATGTATTTCCCGGTGCTTTTTTAACGGTAATATTATGGATAATAAGCGGCTACTTACTTTCTACTTATATTGTATATTATAATCAATTAAACATAATGTACGGATCTTTGGGCAGCATAATAGTTACGCTAATATTTTTTTATATTATCAATATGATTTTCATTTACGGTGCAGAATTTAATTATCTAATGAATAATTATAGTTGATCTATGCAAACGATACCAATAGCGTTGCTGAATGGCTTAAAATGAAAGTTTAATAACTATTAGTTAGTTTAGTTATTGGCTACTAAAAAGTCATTGCGAAAAAAGTATTGTTGTGTGGATACCCAAAACGTCATTGTGAGCATTGTTGCATGGCTCGAAAATTAATAAAAACCCGTCATTGCGAAGCCACGAAGTGGCTGTGGCAATCCAGGCTATCCCGAATGTAAAGAGGGATTTAATTAGAATGCTAAACATAGTTTAGCATAAAAATATGTTTATACTTGATTGCCGCGTCGGCATAAATGCCTCCTCGCAATGACGATTCCGGTATCCATGCAACAACGCCTTTCGGGAATGACATCGAAAATTCGAGCCATGCAACAACGCCTACAGCTTCTCGCAATGACGTTTAACGTTCCACACAACAAGTTATAAGTGACCGGTAGAACCAAACCCATTTAAGCCTCGCGCCGTTTCCTCCAGAGAATCGCTTTCTTCCCATGATATTTGCTCATATTTAGCAATTACTATTTGAGCAATTCTCATGCCTCGTTCAATAATAAAATCTTGCTTACTTAAATTAATTAAAATAACTTTTATTTCACCGCGGTAATCAGCATCAATAGTGCCTGGAGAATTAGCAACCGTAATACCGTGTTTAGCAGCAAGTCCAGAGCGTGGTCTTATTTGAGCTTCAAATGAAAAAGGCAAAGCTATAGCAATACCGGTGGATATTAATACTATTTCCCCTGCTTTGATAGCAACAGGTTCTATATTTGCGGCAAATAAATCCATACCTGCACTATGTTCCGTTGCATAACTAGGCAATAAGCTTGTGAAATTCGAGAGTTTTTGAATTTTTACTTTAGTGGTCATATAAAAAAATGTGATAATTATAGAAGGAAAGAAATTATAGTTATTTAGCTGCTTTGTCAAGGAGACGAAGTTAGAATAAAATTTATTCTAACTTCGGTTAGGGTTTTATTTATTTATGTTAAAATTTATGCTGTATATGACTTGACTGATGTTGTCGCATGGCTCGAATTTTCGATGTCATTCCCGCGAAAACGGGAATCCAGAAAGTTAATATGAACAAATTAACTTTTAATATATCCATTACAATGGATTATTCAAGCTATGCTCACCGTACATTTCCTTACTGTCTATCACTTCTACCCCTTTAATAATCAAATGCATGATATAATATAATCCGGAACCGAACACCACGGCATAAACCAGTATAAAGGCAATAAGAGAAATAAATACATACTCCCCAAGCACGGGCGATACTACTTCCGATGTTCTAAGAATATTATAAACAATATAAGGTTGCCTACCGATTTCGGTAACAAACCAGCCCGCTAGTACTGCTATAAAGCCGGAGGGAGCCATTGCTATATACCAATATTGAAACCATTTGGTAGTAAATAATTTTTTACGTAAATAAAGACATAAGCCGATAATACCGGTAAATATCATTAAAAAACCGATGCCGATCATTACGCGAAAGCTCCAAAATACTATAGCAACCGGTGGACGCTGATCTTTTCTCCACTCTTTTAAACCTTGTATCTTGCCGTTAAGGCTATGGGTTAATATTAAACTAGCGGCTTTCGGTATTTCAATAGCATATTTCGTTTCCTCTGCCTTTTCGTCCGGCCAGCCGATAAGATTAAACCCCACTCCTTCACCCGTTTCCCAAATTCCTTCCATAGCAGCTATTTTTGTAGGCTGATATTGCAGCGTATTTAAACCGTGCCGATCGCCGATAAAAAGCTGGATAGGAGCAACGAATAATGCCATTAACACCGCCATAAAAAGCATAATTTTAGCATGCTCTTTATAGCGATTATTTAGTAGATACCAACAACCTACACCGCCAATGACAAAAGAAGTAGTAAGATATGAAGCGGTAAGCATGTGCAAGAAGCGGTAAGGGAAAGAAGGATTGAAAATAATTTCTAACCAATTTAAAGGATAGAAAAAACCGTCTTCGCTTAATCTAAAGCCGGTCGGGGTGTGCATCCAACTATTAGCGGACAGAATCCAAAAGGCCGAAATAACCGTGCCGATCGCTACAATTAAAGTAGCTATAAAATGCATTTTTTTGCTAACTTTGTTAAAGCCGAATAGCATAATACCGAGAAAAGAGGACTCAAGAAAAAAAGCCGTAAGAACTTCAAAGCCTAATAAAGGACCGAGTACGTTACCGACTTTGTCCGAAAAACCCGACCAGTTAGTACCGAATTGATAAGACATTACCACACCGGAGACTACTCCCATACCGAAAGTAACGGCAAAAATTTTTACCCAAAATTTATATATTTCTTGATAAATGTTATTTTTTGTTTTTAGCCATAATTCTTCCACGACAGCCAACCAACTAGCAAGCCCGATAGTGAATGCCGGAAAAATTATATGAAAACTTATAGTAAAAGCGAATTGTATCCTTGATAATAATACTTGATCAAATTCCATATTATATTTGCTTTAATTAGTCGTTTTTGATATGATTATACTCATTTTGACCGGTTTTTATAAATTTTTCTTTTACAGGATCCCAGCTATAATGAACATTTACGATTCTTACTTCCGTTACATTAACATCACCATTAGGCAGTTGGGTTACGTCAAACCCTCTTCGTATCGATTCGGTAATTAACGAACTTGCCTGACAAATATATTTTACATCAAAAAAAGGCGAATCGTTATTTTTTAATGATTTTTCTTGAGTTTCTAAAAGATTAGAAGACAATTCTTTTTCTTTCATTTCTAATGATTTAAGGTTATTTTATCCATTTTTTGTAGCATTATTTACAAAAAGAAGCAAGGTTTGTTTATTATTCTATTTGCAAATTATAAATTATAGGACATATATTGTGACGGAAACTCCAAATCTTTCTAAATCTACAATGAGTTTAGGCTGTTATTTTCTAAAATTCAAGAAGATACAAATTATTCTACTAGCCGTAAGCTGCGTAATATTTGGTATGATACCGGCCGTTGATAGCATATTATTACAAAAGATTATTGACTTAATTGAGTCTTTCGGCGATGAACGTGCAAATAATCTTGTATCTTCTATGATCTTCTGGGCAGTAACTTACGGTCTTTGGTGGGAGGCAATTAATATTACATATCGTGTATATGATTATCTTTATCTTAAAACCATGCCTTATATAAAAGGTAAAATCCTAGACGAGCTTTATGATTACACTCAGTATCATAGTCATAAATTTTTTCAAGATAATTTAGCCGGACATATTAGTAATCGTATTACCGAAACTGCTAGGTCTTTCGAGATGATTATTTCAATATTGGGCGAGAAAATTATTCGTAAGATAGCAATTATTGTTTTTGCTCTTATTGCTTTATATTCGGTGCATTACATAACTGCCACTATCTTCATAATATGGATTTCCGTTTTCTTCGGCATTAGCATGTTCTTTTCAAGTAAAATTAATAAATATTCAATAAATTATGCAAGAAGTCAATCGCTAGTCTCAGGTAGTATTGTTGACGCTATTACTAATATTAGTGCGGTTAGGATGTTCACCTCGCATAAATTTGAACGTCACCATTTAGAAACCAGAATAGAAAATGCCGTTGCCGACGAACAGACTATGCAGTTTTTTATGTTCAAATTACGCTATGTATTAGGTCTGTCTTGCTCAATAATGATTTTTATAATGATTTATTATTTATCATCGCTCCGCTCGCAATTATCTATTACCATCGGGGATTGTGTACTTGTCTTAACGCTTTGTGTAAGTGTTTCCGATGATATTTGGGAGTTAACGCAAGAAATCGGCGATATGTTTGAACAAATCGGTGCATTTAATCAAGGATTATCTTTAATGGCACCGCATATTATCACCGATATTGAAAATGCTACACCTTTAAATGTAGATAAAGGACAAATAGAATTTAAAAATGTTAGTTTTAATTATTATCGCAATAATAACTTATTTCAAAATAAATCGGTACTAATTCCAAGCAGGCAAAAAGTAGGACTGGTAGGGTTTTCCGGCTCAGGTAAAACAACTTTTGTAAGTTTAATTACTAGGTTGCACGATATAGAGGAGGGGATGATTTTGATTGACGGTCAAAACATCCGGAACGTAACGCAAGATTCTCTTCGGAAAGCGATTAGCGTCATCCCGCAAGAGCCGATTTTATTTCACAGAACAATTATAGAAAATATTAAATACGGCAAAAAAGATGCCGATATTGAGGAGGTTATAATTGCTGCAAAAGCTGCTCACATTCATGATTTTATAATGAATTTACCTGAAGGCTATGATACTATGTGCGGGGAGCGCGGTAATAATCTATCCGGAGGACAAAGGCAAAGAATCATAATAGCCAGAGCAATATTAAAGAATGCTCCTATATTAATTCTTGACGAAGCTACCAGTAGTTTAGATAGCGAAACCGAGAATTTAATTCAAGATTCTCTGCGTTATTTAATGAGCAATAAAACCGTGATCGTTATTGCCCATAGATTATCTACTTTATTGCACATGGACAGGATTTTAGTGTTTAATGAAGGTAGTATAGTTGACGATAACTCACATACGGAATTGTTAAAAAACAGTGAACTCTATCAAAGGCTGTGGAATTCACAAGTAAAGGGGTTGATAGTATGAGCTATATTACTGTCATACCGTGGCTTGCCCCACTACTGTACGAACGTTGAAAAAAGGCTGTGTCATGCCGTGACTTGATCACGGCATCCAGGAAAATAAAGCCATATTAGACTTATTTTAGAGTCTTTTTATGATATTATAAGCTGGATTCCGTGGTCGTAGCCACGGAATGACAGAATTTTTACCTCTTTATTTAAACGTTCGTACACTAGAGGGCTTGACCACGGTATCCAGTCTTGTCGTCATCCTGAATTTATTTCAGGATCTATTATAGAGATGCTGAAACAAGTTCAGCATGACTTTTTGTTTTGGGATGCCGTGGTCAAGCAACTAGATGACAGCGAGGTTTAATGAAACTATCTGATTTTGATTTTAATTTGCCGCCGGAATTGATAGCGCAAACGCCTAGCGAAAAGCGCGACAACTCAAATTTATTAGTGGCAGGAAAAAACGGTCCGATAAAAACCAAATTTTATAATATAATTGATTATTTATTACCGGGTGACTTATTAGTTTTCAATAATAGTAAAGTAATAAAAGCTAAATTATCTCTTACAAAAAACGACAAGAAAATTACCGTAAATCTTAACAAGATATTATCAGATAATAGTTGGTCAGCCTTTGCAAAGCCGGCACGCAAATTATATGAAGGAGATGAATTTTTTTTTGATAATCATAAAGTAATTATTTCTAAAAAGCTAACAATGGGCGAAATAGAGGTTAAGTTTGAGCTGGATAAAGAAATATACTCAAATCAGAAGAGTATATTTAAATTTTTGGATAAATACGGCGAAATGCCTTTGCCGCTTTATATTAAGCGTGATAAGCTTCAGGTTAATACTCCTTTATGTCATACCCGCGAAAGCGGGTATCCAGAAAAATTAAAAATAGATTCCCGCTTATGCGGAAATGACGACGTACTAGACAACGACAGATATCAAACAGTTTATAGTAAAGTCAAAGGATCGGTAGCAGCGCCGACTGCCGGTTTGCATTTTACGGATGAAATACTTAAACAAATTAAAGCAAAAGGTGTGCAAACTGCCTTTTTAACCTTACATGTCGGAGCAGGGACTTTTTTGCCCGTTAAGTCTGAAAATATTAATGAGCATAAAATGCATACGGAATATTGTTCAATAAGTTCTGAAACGGCTGAAATAATCAATAAAGCAAAACAAGAAGGGCGGCGTATTATTGCCGTTGGTACTACTAGTTTAAGAACTTTAGAGAGTTCATGTATAAATAATAAAGTAGTATAGCATAATCCATTAAGGTATTGACAAGTAGCATAAAATAAGTAAATCTATGTGCGAAAAAGGAAAGAGATGGTCCGAGCATATCCATACGAACTAAGAACAAAAGCATTAGAGTTAATAGATAAAGTTAAGTCAGTAAGTAAAGTTAAGGAGTTATTAAATATATCTAGGCAAACATTATACAAATGGCAAGCTATTCAAAAGAAAGAAGGAGATATTCAGCCGAGAGTAGGCTATCAAAAAGGTCATAATAAAAAGCTAACAAATATGCCGGAGTTTAAGGAATTTATAGATAATAATGCCGATAAAAGCCTAAAAGAATTAGCAAAAATATCAAATAAATGGTCAGCAACGACAATTTGGCGAGGTATAAAAGCACTAGGATATAGTTATAAAAAAAACTTTTACGCACCCCAAAAGGGACGATGGAGCAAGGAATGATTTTATAGCTAGAATCAAAACTATTTCAAAAGAAGATTTAGTGTTTATGGATGAATCCGGAATAGAAGACAATGCATGCTTGTAGTACGGTTATAGCCTAAAAGGTAAAAGATATTACGATAAGAAAATTTACCAACATAAAACAAGAGTAAGTATGATAGCAGGGCTTTGCAATGGTAAAATAATAGCTCCAATAGTTTTTGAAGGGACTTGTGATACACTAATTTTTAAGAGTTATGTTGAAGATTTTTTGATCAAAGAATTAAAACAAGGTCAAGTGGTTGTTATGGATAATATTAATTTCCATAAGAATTCCAAGGTCAAAGAGCTAATAGAATCTGTAGGTTGTAGTATTTTATTTTTACCTACTTACTCTCCTGATTTAAATCCAATTGAGCATTATTGGTTTAAATTAAAAAATCAAATTAGAAAAACTGCAAAAGACTTCGAACATTTTTTTGATGCTGTTTGTTATAATCTGTCCATATCTTAATGGATTATGCTGTAGCAGGTAATTTTGAAACAGACATTTTTATTAAACCCGGCTATAAGTTTCAGATGGTCGATATGCTGCTTACCAATTTCCATTTCCCTAAATCTACTTTGTTCATACTTACTTGTGCTTTTGCCGGTTTTGAAGAGATGCATAATTTATATAAATATGCTATAAAAGAAAAGATGCGGTTTTTTAGCTATGGCGATGCAACGCTTTTATATGCTAAGCGGGAATGACATACGGCACTTTTTTAGAGTCATGCAACAAAGCCTTTTGCTCGCAATGACGATTCTGGTAACCATGCAACAACGCCTAGAGCTACTAATATAAACAATACAATGCAATATTCTTTTTTAACGAATTTAACTAAATTACCTTTTATAAAGGAAATTTGGCTTTTTGGATCGCGTGCAAGAGGAGATAATACTCAGCGTTCCGATATTGATATTGCTATTATTTGTCCTACTGCAAGCGAAGGTGATTGGCACAAAATTTTAAATATAATAGATAATGCAGATACGCTTTTAAAAATAGACTGTATACGATTTGATACATTAAATGACGATGATAAACTTAAACAAAATATCATTCAATTTAAAAAAATTCTTTATAAAAAGGAGATGTTTTAATGGAAAAAATATTTTGGAAAGATTATTTCCACACACTAGGGCCAGCAATTACCAGATTACATAATGTTATAGAAAGTTCTAAAGTAGATAAAAATGATTATGTATTAGATGCTTCTATAAAAAGATTTGAATTCGTTATTGAACTATTTTGGAAGGTTTTAAAAAAAATACTTACTTACGAAAAAATTGACAGTACTACTCCAAGAGATGTTTTAAGTAAAGCTTTTCAATTTAGTATTATTGATAATGAAGAAATATGGTTAAAAATGCTTGATGAGCGCAATAATACTTCTCATGTTTATAAATATGAAGATGCAAAACGAGTTTTTGAAAATATTAAATTGTACTTACCGATTTTGGAAAAAACATATAACAAATTAGAGAAAAAATATTTTGGATGACTTTAAACTTGTATCCTTCATTAATATTAGATATAAAACAAACTGCTTTATTAGAAAAATTAAAAATTCTAGTAGCTAAGCTTAATAAACCTAAGGGCTTATTTAATATCTTCAATAAAAATAATCTAAAAAGCGGTATTTATTTATACGGTCCTGTCGGTACGGGTAAGACTATGTTGATGCAATCATTTTATGAGCTGCTAAACTTACCTAAAATTATGATTCATTATCAAAATTTTATGCAGGAAATACATCAGAATATTCATAAATTACAAGAAGAAAAGGAAGCAAAGAATAATATCTTCCCTAAAATAGCCAAAAATTATGCAAAAAAAACTAAGATACTTTGTATTGATGAGTTTGAAATTAAAGATATCACCGATGCGATGATCATAGGTAGTTTGCTTGCGGAATTAATCAAACAAGAGGTATTTATTTTTGTAACGAGTAATACAAGACCCGATAATCTTTATAAAGACGGCTTGCAAAGAGAGTCATTTTTACCTTTTATTGATAAAATATATGCCGAATTTTACATTATGCAATTGGATAATGATCATGATTATAGATTTGACAAAGCTTTAGAAGCAACTACTGAAAGGATAACTTATCCTTTAACTTCAGAGAACAAAAATAAATTAAAGCAAGTTGTTTTAGATATCGGCAACGGTGATTTTTTACCTCACGATATTGAGGTTTTTGGTCGGGTTTTATCATTTAAAAAAGCTCATAAAAATATATTACTTACTAATTTTGATGAATTATTTACCGGAGAAGTTAGTTATATAGATTACGTTAATATCTGCCGAAAGTTCAATATTATCATAGTTGAGAATGTCCAAATCATCCGACCGGATAACACCGATATAGCCGTTAGATTCATCAATTTCATCGATAATGCTTATTTTTATAAAATATTATTATTTATGACTCTCGAAGATCAGCCGGAAAAAATATATCAAGGAGCAGCTAGACGAGAGGAGTTTAAGCGCACCGTATCAAGGTTACGGGAAATGAATAGTGATTTATATTTATAGGAAGCATCCAAATTTCAAAAGTCATTGCGAGGAGGCATTGGCGGTGTTGCATGGATGGTTTTAAAACGTTCTCGATGTCATTCCCGCCCCGAAGGCGGGCGTTGTTACATGGCTCAAAAATTAATAAAAATCCGTCATGGCGAAGCCACGAAGTGGCTGTGGCCATCCAGGTTATCCCGAATATAATGAGGGATTTAATTAGAATACTAAACAAGTTTAGTATAAAAATATGTTTATACTTACTGGCCACGGCGCCAAGAGGCGCCTCGCCATGACGATTCTGGTAGCCATACAACAACGCCCCGCCTGCGCGGGAATGACATCGAAAATTCGAGCCACGCGGGCAACGCCGAAGTTGTAAGCGACGCGGCAATCCAAGGAAATTGATTTATTTCAGAATCTTCTTATATCTAATACAACACCCCTCACTTAACTTGACAGTATCTTTGATCATAGTTATGTATAATATTATTAAATTTAAAGAGGGATACATGAAAATAGGTTGTACTGATAATACGCTAAAAAATATAATATTTATTATTAAGATTTTTTTTATTTACGCAGTTATGTGTATTTCATGTGTTTTAATGTTGAATATAATTTTAGGTTATAGCTCTTTTGAAAATGATGTACAGTTTTTACTTTTTAAAAAAGAATATATAGATAACAAAATATGGAAAACTGCTTTTTATATTCATGTATTTTCTGCAATAATTACTCTTTTTGCTGGATTTTCTCAATTTTCAAAAGATTTTCTTAAAAGATTCATAAGATTACATCGTATTTTTGGTAAAATTTATGTTGTGACTATTTTAGTCATTAATTTTCCGGTTGGGATGATTTTGGCGATATATGCTAATGGTGGCTTACTAGGCAAGATAGCATTTGTTTTGCTTGATTTTCTATGGTTTGTTTTTACATACAAAGCATTCATTAATGTGCGTGAAAAAAAATTTATTGCACATAAATTTAATATGATGCGTAGCTATGCGCTAACATTTTCAGCAATTACTCTTAGAGCTTGGCATGCTATTCTTTCTACTACCCTAATTATAAGTCCTTATAAGCTTTATATTATAGAGGCCTGGTTAGGTTTTATGCCTAATTTACTCGTTATAGAATTTATAATTTGGTTACAAAAAAAGAAATATAAACTTACCTTCTGAAAATTGCTGCCATAGGAGTGTAACTTATAATAACCCATATTATAAATATGTTTATTACACATATACATATCCAACAAGTTATTTTGATCCAAGGAGTAATTATATTTTTAGTCAGATATGTTGCAATAAAACAAGATGCTATAAGTGGACATAAAAAATATTGCTAAAAAAAATATTTCCATACTGGCTCAAAAATTTTCAAAATTACTGAAGACTCATAATATAAATAACCTTTTAAAAGTGCAAGATATTTTCAAAAAACTTAATAGCAAGATTTAACAACCTGTTCTAATTTTTTTTTCTATCTTAGATTCTACACCTAAAATAGCATGACCTTTATATTTATCTTTTTTTAGTATGATTAAAATATCTAAATCACTATGATAACCGTTGGCTATATCTTGTACCCAATCGCCTCATGCATAAGAGGGCGTTGTTGCATGGCTCGAATTTTCGATGTCATTCTAGCTAAAAGCGGAAATCCAGACTTTTTCTTGTCATGCTGAACAAGTTTTGCGCATCTTTTTTAGTAGATCCTGAAATAAATTCAGGATGACTTTTATACTTTTTTCTGGATTCCCGCTTTTAGCTAGAATGACATACTGCCGCTTTTATCAAGCCATACAACAATGCTCCTCTTGCATAAGAGCCGAACAGGATAATCATCACAATTTGCTCTCTTGCAACTTCTAAAATTTGATGGACTGCATAATCCAGTCTATTTTGAACACCGATAGAGCGTTTGGGCAGGGTGGTTTTCATAGTTGATTGCCGAAATCGTCATATATTACTTTTCTCTAAAAGCTTTAAAAGCAGTATCGATTACGGGATCAAGTAAATATCTTAGAAGCGTTTTAGTACCTGTTACGATTTGTACCTCGGCTTGCATGCCCGGATGTAACTCTAATTTCCTAGATTTAGCAATCTTATTGAACTCGTCCATATCAATTTCAATGCGTGCAATATAATAATTATCAGGTTGAGCGGGATTTTGATTCCGATCTTGCACAATATCGGGTGAGATTTTTACCACTTTGCCGGTAAATAACGGCGTCGTTCTTGATTTAAACGCACTAAAACGTATTTTAGCTACTAGCCCTTCATGCACGGCATCAATATTTTTTTGAGACACTTTCGCCTCTATTATTAAAGAATCATTAGTCGGTGAAATCTCTAAAATAGGTTGCCCCGGGCTAATAAATCCGCCTATCGTGTGGTAGTTTAAGACATTAATAACCCCGTCAACCGGTGACTTTATCACGATACGATTAAGCGAATCGGTAAGGGAAGTAAATTTTTCTCTAAGATGTGCCACCTGTACTTGCGCTTCTCGAAGCTCGGTTAATGTTTTTTCGGTATATTTATTTTGTAAATTTATGATACTAATTTCACTTTCGGTAATAGCATGCCTTGTGCCGGCAATCTCGCTATCCGTCCCGGCAACTTCACTTCTAGAATTAGCTTCTTTTGCTTCCATTTCCAGCAAAGTTGCTTTCTGAGCAAAACCTTTTTCCATTAAAGTTTTGACAGCTTTTAGCCGATCTTGCAATACTTCCGCAGTTTTTTTAGCAGCAATTTTTTTAGCTTCTAGCCCTTCGATTTTTTTCTCTAGCTGTGCAATTCTTTGATGTAGTGCATTTTTTTCTGACCTATAGACTTCTTTTTTGGACCTAAATAAATTTTCTTGCGTATGAATTATTTTTGCCACTTCGGAAATATTTATATCTTCCATTAAAAAGTCTGCAAATTCAATTTGTTCTAAATTATCCCGTTCGGCAATTAAACGGTTTTCGGTAACTAAAGCGTTTCTATATTGATTTAAGATACTTTCATGTTCGGTTTTGATTTTAGTTTCATCAAGTTCGATTAATTTATCTCCGGCTTTAACTTTGTCACCTTGTGCCACAAAGATACCGGCAATAATTCCGCCTTCATGATGTTGAATTGTCTTTTTGTTGGTAGTCGGCATTACCATACCGACTGAGACGGCTCCGCTATCTAACGGTGCAAAGCTTGCCCACATGCCGCCGATTAAAACTAAGAAAATTATTACGTAAACGCCGAAAATAATCGGTGATCTTGCAGTTTGCACCACATTATTACGATCCTTATCCGTTTTTCTAGTAATAAAATTAACGAATCTATCAAGTTTGATCAGTAAAAATTCTATTATTTTAGAAATTCTGGTAAGTATTTTATTAGATAATATTTTACGTTTAGAACCCTTAGCAAACATTGCATCACTTTTTAAAGACAATAATTGCTTTAATTGTTCCGGCGTAATTTGAGGCTTATTGTTTTTTGATTCTTGCATAATATTTAAAATCTAGTCATTAATATGAATGGTACCGCCTTTTAGAGTTTTAAAATGGTTTTGGATTTCTTCCTGATCACCGTAAACAGCTACCGCGCCGTCTTGTAATATTAAAATTTTATCTACCACGGATAATACCGAGGGTCTATGAGAAATTACCACACAGGCAATTCCTTTAGCTTTTGCTTGTTTCAAGGCGTTTGCTAAAGCTACTTCGCCGGCTTCGTCTAAGTTAGCGTTCGGTTCATCTAAAATAATAAGTTTTGGATTACCGTAAAAGGCTCTAGCTAGCCCTAGACGCTGCCTTTGCCCGCCGGAAAGATTTGAGCCGCCGGCACCGATATCGGAATCATAACCGTCGGAAAATCTTAAAATCATCTCATGAGCGCCGGCTATTTTTGCCGCTTCAATAACTTTTTGTGGATCGGGATTCTCAAGCATTCTGGCTATATTTTGTTTAATACTACCGCTAAAAAGCTCTATCCCTTGCGGTAAATATCCTACATGATTACCGAAATCTTCTCTATTCCACCGGTAAATTTCTGCCTCGTCAAGTCGCACTGAACCGGATAATGCCTTCCATACTCCGACTATAATCTTAGCTAAAGTAGATTTTCCCGCCGCCGAAGGTCCAATAACTGCAAGTATTTCTCCGGGCTGGACGGCAAAGCTTACTCCTTTTAAAATATATTTCGGTACGGGCGGTTGCGGTAAATGGCTTGGAATAGGGGTAGCATAATAAATATTATCCACCGTGAGATGTCCCTCGACGTTAGGGATCGGCATAGCTTCATCTCTTGACGTATATGTCGAAAATAGTTGGTTAATATTTTTATAGGATTTAAGAGCGCCGCTCATACTCTTCCATAATTCAATAGCGTTATCGAAAGGTGCCAATGCTCTGCCGACTATTATCGAACTCATAATCATATTTCCCGGCGTCATGTCTCTACCGCCGCTGGTGACGACAACGTAAGCCCCGACGCCCGTCACCGCCATTTGCATAACGTTACGAATAAATCTTGAAAAGTTAGAGATTACGCCGTTACGGTAGCTAGCCACCGATTGCTTGTCTAAGGCTGCTAAATTGAATTTATGCCAATTGCCGGTAACGTTTTTCATCATCCCCATAGCTTCAACTACTTCGGCATTTCTATTGGCGATATCTGCCTGTGTCATACCTTTTATTGAAAATTCGGTAGCTTCACCGAGAGTTTTATTAGTAGCCGCCGCATTAAAAAAAGCAGTCGAGACTATAATAACTGCTCCTAAAACCGTAATAGCTCCAAGATACGGATGAATTAAAAAAATAACTATAATATAGATAATACTCCAAGGAGCATCGAATAAGGTATTAATGCCGGTACTTGTTAAAAAGGTTTTAACCGTTTGGAAGTCCCTAAGCAACTGGCTAGAACCCATATTAGACCTGGTTGCCGCTGCGGAAATAGAAATAGAAAAAACTACCGGTGCTACCGTTCTATCAAGCCATTCTCCTACTTTAATTAGGGTAAAGGATCTTGCAACTTGTAACAGCCCGTAAACAAAGTAAATATAAGCTATTATTATCGATAAAAATAATAAAGTTGATAAATTGCCGCTGCCAAGAACTCTATCTAAAACTTGTAAAGAATAAAGCGGCGTAATTAACATTAAAACATTAATTACGAAAGCAAACCAAAAAACTATCCAAAAAGCCGTTTTACATTGGTCTAGTGCCTGTATTAAAGGGTTTTTGTTAGTTATAACATTATTTTTATGCATGTATTTATCTCAAGTTTAGGTAGCTTTTTTATAAATCTTTTAAAATTAAGTTAGAATTAATAAATTTATAATAACAATTAACTATATTATAATGCGAACTATGTATAAGTTTTTAAGCTAAAACTTATACATGGTTGGAGGTTATTATAGTAAGCATAGCATTATAAAGACAAAGTTAACAAGATAAAGCAAAAAAATTGTTTATTGTAAATAATTCTTAATTAATTCTTCAGCAATTTGTACGCCGTTTAGTGCAGCCCCTTTACGTAAATTATCGCATGTGACCCATAAATTTATAGTGTTTGCTTGCGTATTGTCGTTTCTAATTCTGCTGACATATACTAAATCCTCGCCTACTACTTCAATAGGAGAAATATACGGTGTTTCATTAAGCGTAGAGATTGTAATGATTCCGTCGGCTTCTTTTAATATTTCTTCTGCTTCAAATGCATCCATTTTACTATTAAATTCAATATTAACTGCCATAGAATGAGCAACAAATACCGGTACTCGAACACAAGTAACGCTAGTACTTATATGATTTCCTATAATCTTTTTTAATTCAAGAGCAATTTTAGATTCTTCACTTGTATAGCCGTCTTCATTAAAATGACCTATATAAGGAAATAAGTTAAAGGCTATTTGCTTGGGGAATGTTTTTGCATCAACTCCCCCGAAAGTATATTTGGATTTAGTTTGATTATAAAGCTCGTCCATACCGGCTTTACCTGCACCGGACACTGATTGATAGGTAGAGATAATAATCCTTTTAATTTTTGCTTCGTTATCTAAAGGTTTTAGCACTACTGCCAGCGGTATAGTACAACAATTCGGGTTAGCAACAATATTTTTAACCGAATAATCCTTTAACTTTGATAAATTAGCTTCAGGAACAATTAAAGGCACTTCTGCGTCAAGTCTAAAAAAGGAAGATTTATCGATCACTATACAATTTTGAGCAACAGCTTTAGGAATATATTCTTTTGAAATATCCGAGCCGGCACAGAAAAAAGCAATATCAACATCACCGAAATCTAAATTATTTAAACTAATTGTTTTTACTATATCGTCGCCGAAACTAATTTCGGTGTTCATAGAATTATTTGACGCTACAACGTAAAGTTTATTAATAGGAAAAGAACGCTCGGCTAAGATACTAAGGGTTTCTCTTCCAACATTGCCGGTAGCCCCTATTATGGCAACGTTATATTTTGTGTTCATATTCTTCTAACCGATTAGACCGGAAATTTTTTTTCCGCCTATAATGTGAAAATGAAAGTGAAAAATGCTCTGACCCACATTTTCCCCTTTATTAGTTACTAGCCGGTAACCCGATTCGTTCAAGCCGGCTTCTTTTGCAATATCAGAAATTTTAGCAAAAAAATATTTTATTTCTTCAGAAGAAGCCTTAGCAATAAAATCATCGTAATCAATATATTCTTGTTTAGGAATAACGATTAAATGCACCGGTGCTACCGGATTTATATCTTTAAATGCTAACAGTTTTTCGTCTTCATAAATTATTTTTGCCGGAATATCCTTATTGATAATTTTAGCAAAAATATTTTTTTCATCGTACATATTATATTTTTTTACTTAATTGTTACAAAAAATACCGTCATTGCGAGGAGGCATTGTTGCGTGGCTAGAATTTTTGATGTCATTCCCGTGAAAACGGGAATCCAGACTTTTCTTTGTCATGCTGAACAAGTTTGCCGCATCTATTACAAAGATATCCTGAAATAAATTCAGGATGACTATAATTTTTCTGGATTCCCGCCTACGCGGGAATGACATCGAGACCGTTGTTATCCCACGTAACAATGCATTTTCGTAATGACGTTTCTAAAAATACTCAATTAGCCGAGCGCTCTAGAAATTTTAATTCAGCATCTATTTCAGATTGGGCAAATACCACATCTCTCAATCGATAATTTTTTCGTTGTAAATCATATTCCCTTATATCGGAAGCAAAAAAACCGAATATCAGCATTATAGTTAATTTACTAATAAATGCTAGTCCTTGAATATTAATTGTCGTTATAATTATATTAATTATTATAACTAAAAATAAAGCTAGCCACATTTTATGATAAACTGCCCAAAAAACATTTAAAAGCAAGGCTATCCATGAAAATCCTTCTCTGACAATAATAAAATTATTACTTTTTTGTTCATGGTTAATATATATTGCGTATATATTCATTAACAAGCCTTGAAATTTAGGAAAAAATGATTAACTAAAACAGGTATATACTACCTAATTAACCTTTTAATATCAACATTTAAAATTTTTATTATGTCAAATAATCTAGCTCTGCACGGTACGACGATACTTTGTTTAAAAAGAAATGCAGAAGTAATTATAGCTGCCGACGGACAAGTGTCGCACGGCAACACAATATTAAAAGCCGGAGCCAGAAAACTTAGAACTATCGCCAATAATAAAATCATCGCCGGTTTTGCCGGCTCTACTGCCGACGGGCTTGCTTTGTTTGAAAAGTTAGAAGCGAAATTAGAGAAATATTCTCATAATTTGCTTAGGAGTTCCGTGGAACTTGCCAAAGACTGGCGTAGCGATAAATATTTACGACGTTTGGAGGCAATGATGATAGTTGCCGATAGTGATCATATCTTAATTCTAACCGGTAACGGTGACGTAATTGAACCTGAAAATAATGTAGCGGCAATAGGCTCCGGCGGGTTATTTGCGTTAGCAGCCGCCAGAGGCTTAATGTCTTGCGATAATAATTTAACGGCAGAGGATATTGCATTAAAATCAATGAATATAGCTGCTGATCTCTGTGTTTTTTCTAACCATAATATTATTCTGGAAAAAGTTGTATGACTGCTACTCAAAAAAAAGATTCTATAAATTCTATGGGACTTACCCCTTCTCAAATAGTTAGTGAACTTAATAGATTTATCGTCGGGCAAGACAAGGCTAAAAAAGCGGTGGCTATTGCTCTTAGAAATCGTTGCCGTCGTAAAAATATTAAAGGTATACTCCGTAATGAAATTGTTCCTAAAAATATTTTAATGATTGGACCCACGGGTGTCGGTAAAACTGAAATCGCCAGAAGGCTTGCGGGTCTTAGCGGTTCACCGTTTTTTAAAATAGAAGCGACTAAATTCACGGAAGTAGGATATGTCGGGCGTGATGTTGAATCAATAATACGCGATCTTGTAGAAATAGCGGTTAATACTCAGAAATCTCAAGCTAAAATTGAAGTAAATATCAATGCTAGAGAAAAAGTAATAGAAAGGATATTAGATAGCTTAGTCGGTAAGTCTTCTAGTACCGAGACCAGAGAAAAATTTCGTGATAAAATTTTAAGCGGCGCACTTGATGAGACCGAAATTGAGATAAATATTGCCGATACTGCTTTGCCTTTAGGTAGCGGTAATTTTGAAATTCCCGGCATGCCTGGTAGCTCTATGGGTGTTCTTAATTTAGGGGATATGCTCGGTAGAGCTTTGGGAGGTAATAAAACTAAACTGAAAAAAATGCTTGTTAAGGAGGCAATGAATATCATCCTTTCGGAAGAGTCGGAAAAATTAATAGATCAAGAAAAAATTATAGGGCAAGCTATAAATTTAGTTGAAAATGACGGGATAGTGTTTATTGATGAAATCGATAAAATAGCTTCTAATTCTGCGTCAGGTGCAAAGAGTTCAGAAATAAGCCGCGAAGGAGTTCAAAGAGATTTACTGCCTTTAATCGAAGGAACCAGCGTTAATACTAAATACGGACCGGTTAAAACCGATCATATATTATTTATTGCCTCAGGAGCTTTTCATTTAACAAAACCTGCCGATTTATTGCCGGAACTGCAAGGTAGATTACCGATTAGAGTGGAATTAAATCCGTTAACTAAAAATGATATGGTGAAAATATTACTGGAACCGGAAGCGAGTTTAATCAAACAATATTCGGCTTTACTTGCAACGGAAGGAGTAGCGATAGAATTTACTGAAGAAGCTATTGAAAAAATTGCTAGTTACGCTACGACTGTTAACTTAGAAGTAGAAGATATTGGTGCCAGAAGACTACACACGATCCTTGAAAATTTATTAGAAGATATAAGTTTTAATGCTAGCGAAATGAAAGGGCAAAAAGTCACTCTAGATAAAGAATTTGTGGAAAAACAATTATCAAAAATAATAACTAACCTTGACTTAGCAAAATTTATATTATAGTATAATTTTTCAATTAAGGGTAGAGCAGTATTTTTTGTTCCGTGGATAGGTTAAAGCGTATTCTATATCATTCCCGCCTACGCGTGGCTTTGTTGCATGGCTACCGGAATCGTCATTGCGAGGAGGGACGTAGTCCTGACGTGGCAATCTAGTCCTTGTCATCCTGAATTTATTTCAGGATCTACTAAAGATGCTGAAACAAGTTCAGCATGACAAAGAAAAGCCTAGATTTCCGCTTTCACGGGAATGACACCGAGACCGTTTTTAACCATCCATGCAACAACACCGGCTTGACCCCACGGCATCCAGTCTTTTTATTAAGGTTTTTTTGGATACCGTGGGAGGGGCCTCGGTATGACACTGTACTTATAATAACCATAATACGGTAAATTATTCGCCATGCAACAAAGCCTTTAGTCGCTCGCAATGACGTTTGGGTATCCACGCTGGCAATGCCTCCTCGCAATGACGGACTTACGTTTTTGCTCCTTAAGTTGACACCCATACGCTTCCGTGGGAATGACATAAAAATCTATACATGCAGGAATGCCGATATATCCAAATAACAATCACACCTAGAATATACCAAAAAATTTCATGATAGTCCACATTGCTAGTTTAACATTTAACGGAATCGAAATTACTGATGTTGATGTGCAAGTACAGATATCGCCGGGTATTCCGTCTTTTACTATAGTAGGGCTTGCCGATAAAACTATTGCGGAATCAAAAGAACGAGTAAAAGCGGCCCTTTCTTCGATCGGGCTTGCGCTGCCTACAAAGAAAATTCTAATAAATTTAGCACCCGCCGATTTAGTTAAAGAAGGAAGTCATTTTGATCTTGCTATTGCTTGTTCTATACTTACGGCAATGAATATTTTGCCTAATATTGAAATACAAGAATATCTTATAATGGGTGAATTATCGTTAGACGGTTCTATTTTACCGGTCAATGGAGCTTTGCCGGCGGCAATTGGAGCTTTAGCACGAGGTAAAGGGCTTATCTGCTCAAGTCAAAACGGTTCGGAAGTTGCTTGGTCCGGTAATAATAATCTTTTAGTAGCCGGTAATTTAATTGAATTAGTCAATCATTTTAAAGGTTCACAAATTTTAACGGCTCCTGAGCCGCAAGCTGACAATAGCTTAATAAATTATCCCGATTTTAGGGATATAAAAGGTCAAAAAACCGTAAAAAGAGCTTTGGAAATTGCAGCGGCAGGAGGACATAATCTTTTAATGTTCGGTCCTCCGGGTACCGGTAAATCAAGGCTAGCTCAGTGTATGCCGGGAATATTGCCTAAAATGTCTTCGGAAGAAATTTTAGAATGTAGTATTGTTGCAAGCATTGCCGGTAAACTTTCAGGGGGTAAACTTACTAGGGTTAGACCGTTTAGAGCGCCGCATCATTCTTGTTCGATAGCTGCGATGGTAGGGGGAGGAGTAGGGAAAAAAGTTAAACCGGGGGAAATTTCGTTAGCTCATAACGGGATATTATTTTTAGACGAATTGCCTGAATTTCCGCAGCATGTTATTGAATCTTTAAGGCAACCGATAGAGAGCGGCGAAATATTAATTTCACGGTCAAATTCTCATATAAAATATCCGGCAGATTTTCAGTTAATAGCTGCCATGAATCCGTGTAAATGCGGTTATTTAAGCGACCCTTATAAAACATGCGTAAAAGCTCCTAAATGCGGAAGTGATTATCAAATGAAAATATCAGGTCCTATTATGGATAGGTTTGATTTAAATATAGAAGTTTCTAATAATATGAATTTTTTAAATTATAATAATCATTCGGAGGAGGAAAACTCCGGCGATATTGCCGTCCGAGTGGAAAAAGTCCGTCTTATACAGCAAAAAAGATATGAAGGATATAATATCAAAACAAATAATCGGTTAGACGGGCAGTTACTAATAGATTATGCAATGCCGATAGATGACGGGAAAGAATTGTTAAATGAGGCGGCAGTAAAATTCCGATTATCTATGCGCGGTTATAACAAAATCCTCCGAGTAGCAAGAACTATTGCCGATCTTGAGAATTCAGATAAAGTGAATAAGTTACATATTGCCGAAGCATTAAACTACAGAAAAATGGATTTTAATAATAATTATGTTTCAGGATAAATAAGTTTTATGTAATACTTACAATTAATGATTGTTTTTTTTATATAAATTATTAATATTTATGCTTAAAAATTAAATTAATATTACTGTAAGTGGATAGGTTAAAGCACGTTCTATGTCATTCCCGTGCAGGCGGGGCGCTGTCGCATGGCTAATAATTTACCGTATTATGGTTATTATAAGTACGGTGTCATACCGTGGCTTGACCCACTACTGTACGAACGTTGAAAAAAGGCTGTGTCATGCCGTGACTTGATCACGGCATCCAGGAAAATAAAGCCATATTAGACTTATTTTAGAATCTTTTTATGATATTATAAGCTGGATTCCGTGGTCGTAGCCACGGAATGACAGAATTTTTACCTCTTTATTTAAACGTTCGTACAGTAGTGGGCTTGACCACGGTATCCAGAAAAACCTTAATAAAAAGACTGGATGCCGTGGTCAAGCCACGGCATGACACCGAAACACTTTGCAAAAATTCGAGCCATGCAACAACGCTTGAAAACGGGAATCTAGAAAAAATACTTTTAAGTCATCCTGAATTTATTTCAGGATATTTGGGTAATTAGATGCTGAAACAAGTTCAGCATGACATAAGTAAGGCTTGGATTCCCGTTTTTACGGGAATAACATCGAAAATTCGAGCCATGCAACAACGCCAACGCTATGCGAGAATGACACACTAGTATAATGACGGCAAATTTTTATCAGGAGAATTATGCATGAATATTAATTGGAATTTAGATACGATTATTTTTCTTAGTTTTTTATTAGTTAACTTATCGTTTGGTCTTTATCACGGTAGAAAAGTTAAAACTATAGAAGATTATGCACTTGGCGGAAGAAATTTTAGCACGGGTGCCTTAGTTTCTACTATAATCGCTACGTGGATCGGCGGGGATTATCTCTTTATTACTTTAGCGGAAGTTTATAATACAGGGCTACATTACACCATTGGTTGCCTTGGTATGGTAGTCTGTCTGCTTTTAAATGCATATTTATTTATTCCTAAAATGGGGGAGTTTTTAGGTAGCATTTCAGTTGCGGAATCAATGGGAAAATTATACGGTAAAAATGTTCGTATTATTTCGGCTATTTCCGGTACTATAGCGTCTGCAGGTTTTATAGCCGTTCAATTTAAAGTTTTCGGCGAAGTTCTTAAAAATTTCGTTGGATTATCTGGTAATACGCCGATTTTTTTAGCAGCTAGCATAGTAATAATTTATTCTGCTTTCGGCGGTATTAAGTCCGTTACTTTCACCGATATAATACAATTTTTTACTTTTGGGGTATTAATACCGGTTCTAGGATTTATATTATGGAGTGATTTTAATAGCCAACCTAATTTTACTTTTGCCAATGCATTAACCAGCCCAATATTTGACTACAAACAATTTTGGGGTTTTTCAAATCCAAATTTTTGGTCATTATTATTATTATTTATATTATTTTCTTTGCCGGATATTAACCCTGTGATGTTTCAAAGGGTAGCGATGGGGCGAAATATACCGCAGGTAAAAAAAGCTTTTACCGTTTCTGCATTTATATTGATGGTAATTTTACTCGGCATGGCGTGGATTGCCTTTTTACTATATAGTATAGACCCTAACCTTGAGCCGACTTCTTTGGTTCAATATATAATAGGTCAATATTCTCACACGGGATTAAAAAGCTTTATATTAATAGGAATTGTCGCGATGTGTATGTCTACGGCCGATTCAAATATAAATGCTTCCTCGGTACTTTTAACTCACGATTTTTGCGGTCCGTTAAATATTAAATTTAAAAATGAACTAGTTTTATCTAAAATTATTTCTATTACACTCGGCATTATTTCCATATATTTGGCCTTGCTAGAATATGATTTATTGCCGCTTGTTTTTATGACGCAAAGCTTTTATATCCCTATTATCGATGTTCCTCTTATCCTTGCAATACTTGGGTTTCGTACCTCAACTAAATCCGTATTTATAGGAATGGGAGCGGGTCTTATCGCTGTTATAATATGGCGAATATATTTTATGGATATTACAAATGTCGATAGTATTCTGCCCGGTATGGTAGTTAATTTCATATTTTTAATGGGAAGTCATTATTTACTAAAGCAACCCGGAGGATGGAAAAAAAAGAAGCCTGTTATTAGATCGACAAATAAGTTTAATACGGTAATTAATTCTGTTAAGAAATTTAATATTGTAACGTTTTTTAACCAAAATGCGCCTAAAAATGAGTTAATTTATACAGGCTTCGGAGTATTCTGTATAGTTTCGACTATCAGCAGTATGTATTCCGTAACAAATATAATAGGTAATAAAACATTATTGTTTTTCTTTGAAAGTATGTTAATTCTTTCTATTAGCTTTTTGACTTATCCGATTTGGCCGATTAGCCTTAAAAATAATATTATTATAAGACCGGCATGGTATATATCGGTTTTTTACTTATTGATAGTTTGTAGTACTTTTTTTGTTTTATTAAGCAACTTTTCACACTTACAAATTACAATATTTATATTAAATATTGTAGTAGCGGCAATTATAATACGGTGGAATATTGCTTTTATAATGATTATATCGGGAGTATATTTGGCTATTGAAGTATACTCCCGTTATATGGGCGGTAATGTTAAAATGGTTATAGAATATAATCAATTTATTTTATATGCTCTTCTCTTGATAGGTACCGTAATAATTATTTTCCTTAAACCGAAACAACAGAATGAGGAAATAGCTGAAACAATAAGAAATTACCTTAACGATAATAATAAACAACAACAGTTAGAGTTGATAAAACTCGCAAATTATCGTGAAGATTTTATCTCCCGCCTTGATGATCAATGTATAGCGGTATTTAAATCAATTCATCGACAAATTAATAACTTAGAGCAGGAGTTACATAATCAAAATCCCAACAATTTAAAAAATATAAAACATGAATTGGTAAATATTGTAGAAAAACTAAAATCCGGAGCAGAGTATTTAGATACCGTAATTTTTCAAATAAAAAATAAAATTAAAATTTTTCCTGAAAAAATAAAATTTCAACCTTTTCTACAAAATGTAATTAGTGAATATAAAAAACTTCACGGTTATTCTAATCTTGAAATACCGATTGATTTTGAAAGTAAATTAACAGAAATACAGCTTGATCCGAAGCTGATTAAAGAAACACTTTTTGATTGCTTTAATCATGCCGTCATGAATTCTTCTACGCCGAATATTTCGGTAATAATTGAAGATAGTGAATTACAATATGACCTTGAATCATTGAATAATTCTCAACAACTTAAACGTGATGCAATAAAAATTTTAATTATCGCGAAAAACTCTACTTTAACTCAAGAAGATATTAGAAAAATGATACGTCCTGCATATAATACGATAAATGAAATTCGCTCTGAAGGGATACAAAAAATAATTAGCGCTCATTACGGTAAAATTGTTCTTACCTTAAATCGTTTTGCCGAAGCAAATTACATTATTACGATTCCGGCGCGCTTGAATGAAATTAGACCTAAAAAAATGGATTTACCGGACGAAGAATTAAATAAAGCTAATATAACGAATGCATTTATTACCGCTAATAATAAAGAAATATTGAAAGATGTTGCTATAGAATTAATAAAATTAAGAATGCCCCCTATGGTTGTAGCAAAAGTAACTAAATTAAGCTTAGAAGAAATAAATCAGCTATAGTTAAAATCGCTTAAATTGTTGCGTGGATACCCTAAACGTCATTGCGAGTGACCAAAGGTGTTGTTGTATGGCTCGAATTTTCGATGTCATTCCCGCTTTTCGATGTCATTCCCGCGCAGGCGGGAATCCAGAAAAACATAGTCATCCTGAATTTATTTCAGGATCAAATGATATAGATGCTGAAACAAGTTTAGCATGACAAAGAAAAGTCGGATTCCCGCCTGCGCGGGAATGACACCGAAAATTCGAGCCATGCAACAAGGTCGCCGCTGTAAGCGGTGTGGCATTCTAATTAAATCCCTCATTACATTCGGGATAGCCTGGATTGCCACGTCGGGACTACGTCCCTCCTCGCAATGACGGGGGATTTGGAACCACGCAACAATGCTGCGCGGGAATGACATCAAAGGTGCTTTTAACCATCCACGCAACAATGCCTCCTCGTAATGGCGGGTTTTTTGTGTTAATATTGTTAATATATATACAGTTACCATGTTAAAAAAAACGTTGAAAGTTAAGTTTACTTTTATAATTTTATTGCTAATCTTATTTATTACTTTTTTAAATTTTAGTATATTTTATCTTTTTGTGCCGGGATCGTTGCCTGAAAATAAAACATTAATTATTGAGCCTAAACTTTCCGTAAATCAAATTGTTACAAAGCTCTATAATAACAATATAATCAAATATCCGGAACTATTTACAATCATTGCCAAGCTTTATTCTTTAAAAAATCCGCTTAAAAGCGGTGAATATATTTTTACGAGTAATATCTCTCCGCTGCAAACTTTAAAAATTTTAGCAAGCGGCAAATCTATCATACATAAGTTAGTTATTCCCGAAGGGGTGTGGGTCAGTGAAATCGTAAAAAAGATTAATGAAGAAGAGCGTTTAATAGGTGAGATAAAAGGTATTATTCCTGAAGGTTTTTTGATGCCTTCAACTTATTTTTATTCTTACGGTGATCAGAAAGAACAAATAATTGATAGGATGAGAAAGCTAATGTCTTTTAATTTAGATGAGACTATGGCAAAGCTTTCACCGGATTCGCCGTTAAAAACTAGGCTTGAAGTGTTGACACTTGCCTCTATAATTGAAAAAGAAGCCGGTTCAAATTTAGAGAAACCTATGATTGCTGCAGTATTCTTAAATCGTCTTCGGAAAAATATGAAATTACAAGCCGACCCGACTACGATATATGCACTAACCGAAGGAAAAGTTAAGTTAGGTAGGTCTTTAACTCGAAAAGATTTGCTACAAGAATTACCGTATAATACTTATTATATCAAAGGGTTGCCGCCCGGTCCGATTTGTTGTCCTTCCAAGGGATCGCTAGAAGCGGTAGTAAATCCGGCTAAAATTACCTCACTATATTTTGTGGTCGACGGTAAAGGGGGACATAATTTTTCTAATAATATTGCTGATCATAATAGGCATGTAGACAGCTACAGAAAAAGTTTGATTATTAAAACACCGCAAATAGAAATACTGCCGACAGATATAATAAATATAAATGATTAATTTTAATAATAATGAAATAATGGAAAATACCGAATTTGCAAAAATAGCGGAAAAAACAATTAGTTTGATAGCCGATATAATTGAAACGGAAGATAAAAATTGCCTCATAGATGTAGATTTTCAGGGTGATATTTTAAATCTAATTACCGATAAAGGTATTTTTGTAATTAACAAGCATAGTGCGGCTAAGGAAATTTGGTTATCTTCGCCTATTAGCGGTCCTTACCATTTTTTTTATGAATTAGGTATTTGGCAAACAAAAACCGATATTAAATTATATGAAATTTTAGAGCAGGAACTACAAATTAATTTTAATAATATGCGAATCGATTCAAATCACCATTTTTAAAAATATCATTCTGTAAAACTTAAATACAAATATACCTTAACCCCA